>JBGPWL010000057.1:0-29492 GCA_041492185.1 Pyrinomonadaceae bacterium
CCACGCGCGCCTGACGCCGCTGCCCGTCTCGCAACGACCAGCGTCGAGAACACTAACGCGCAACAGAGGAAGACAGCGAAGAATGCTGAAAGATGATTTGCAATGGGGAACTTGCGAAACGTTGAGTGACGAAACATGACTTGGCTCCTTTGAGTTTTGAAGCCGCTGTGCAGTTACGAGGTGTCCGCGCCAGCCGTTGATCGTTATTGAGACTGCTTACGTGGAGGGCTTACGCGGTGTAGGTCGCACGTGAGCAACAATCCAAAACTAACGGCGCGAGTCTACGCCGGGCTCCCAAAACGTGTCAATTACAATTTCTCTAACGTGAGGAGGCGTCTGTTGATGCTCGCAACTAGCGAATGCTATCATCCTCCGTGGTTGAAGTTGCTGTATTCATCGACCCTGCCAGCGACGGTCAGTTTAGTCATGCGTGGCTGGTCACTGAAGCCGAGGTTTCCTGCCGGCCTGACCCCGAAACGCCTCAGCAAAATCCTGATTTTACGCACGCATTAGTAGTTTCATTCTATCGGGAGACGAGTGTGTCTGCCGTTCAGCGGCGAAATCGGTTATAAAAGTACAGCGGACTTTTTCAATGGATAGTCTTAAAGAGCGAATCGCCGGTCTGTCGCCCGCCAAGCGCGCGCTGCTCGAGCTGCGGCTCAAGCAGGGAGGCGCGGGTGTGCCGGCTGCGCCGACGATTACTCGAAGAGCGGATCGCGGCTCGGCGCAGGTTTCGTTTGCGCAGCAGCGGCTGTGGTTTTTGGATCAGCTCGAGCCGAATCGCGCGGCTTACAACGTGCCGCGCGCGATTCGTCTGACGGGCGCGCTCGATGTCCCGGCGCTCCAGCGAACGCTCGACGAAATCGTTTCGCGTCACGAGCCTTTTCGCACTCACTTCCAATCGGTTGACGGCACAGTGCGACAGATAATTCGCGACGACGTCAAGACACAATTGGTGATCACAGACCTGAGCGAGCTACAGCACGATGAACGCGAGGCGAATGTAAAACAACTGGCAAAGGAGGAAGCAACGCGGCCTTTTGATCTTGCGCTTGGGCCCGTAATGCGCACGACGCTGCTAAGACTCGGCGATGCGGAACACGTTTTGATGTTGACGACCCATCACATCGTTAGCGACGCGTGGTCCGCGGGCATACTCGTTAGCGAGTTGGGCGATCTATACAACGCGTTTGCCAGTGGGCAACCTTCGCCGCTGGCCTCCCTGCCGATTCAGTACGCGGACTTTGCAGAGTGGCAGAGGCAGTGGCTCGACGGCAAAGTGCTTGCCGAGCAGGTTGTTTATTGGAAGCAGCAGCTTGCCGGCGCGCCCGGGGCTTTGGAATTGCCGACCGACCGACCGCGACCGCCAGTGCCAACCGGGCGCGGCGCATACACGGGCGTAGCGTTGTCAAAAGATCTGGGCGAGCGTCTCGCGGAATTGAGCAAGCGCGAAGGCGCAACGATCTTCATGACGCTGCTGGCTGCGTTTCAGATCTTGTTGGGGCGATACACAAACCAGACGGACATCGTTGTCGGCACGCCCATCGCCGGCCGCAACCGCGAGGAGATCGAAGGACTGATCGGGTTCTTTGTCAACACGCTCGCGCTGCGCGCGGACCTTACGATCAATCCGACGTTCAGCGAATTCCTCGCGCGCGTCAAAGAAACCGCGGTAGGCGCGTATGCGCATCAGGATCTCCCGTTTGAGAAACTCGTCGAAGAGCTTGAGCCCGAACGCGACCTCGGACGCAATCCGCTGTTCCAGGTGATGTTTCAGTTTCAGAATGCGCCGCGCTCACTCCCGCATTTCAAGGACCTCACGTTGACCTCGCTGGACGTATCGACGGGCACAGCGAAGTTCGATCTGCTGCTGGCGGCGATGGAAGAAGATGGGGTGTTGAATTTTGTGATGGAGTACAGCACCGATCTATTCAATAGCGAGACGATCGACCGGATGTTGCATCACTACGCGACGTTGCTCGAAGGCATCGCCGCCAGTCCCGACGAGCGGATCGCCGACTTGCCGTTGATGGCTGAGGCTGAACGGCACACGCTCGTGGTTGAATGGAACGAGACGCACACCGAGTTTCCCGCCCATCGTTGCATTCATGAACTTTTTGAGGAACAGGTCGCGCGCGCGCCGGAAGACGAAGCGATTGTCGTCGGCAAAGATCGGACGACGTACCGTGAGTTGAATTCGCGCGCGAATCAGTTAGCAAATTGTCTGCGCAGGTGCGGCGTCGGGCCGGAGACGCGCGTCGCTATCTGTGTTGAGCGCTCGCTGGACATGATTGTCGGGCTGCTCGGAATCCTGAAAGCCGGCGGCGCCTACGTCCCTCTGGAGTCGGCGTATCCAGCGGAACGCACGTCGTTCATCCTCGAAGATTCGCAACCTCGTCTGTTACTTACGCAAAAGAGTCTGATCGCGTCGTTGCCGGCTTCGGGCATTCAAACGATTTGTCTTGATAGCGACTGGCCCGAGATCGCGCGCGAGAGCAGCGAAAATCCCGCGGGCTCCGCTAAGGCGGAAAACTCTGCGCACGTGATCTACACGTCGGGTTCGACAGGCCAGCCGAAAGGCGTCATCAGCGCGCATCGCGCTTCGGTTAATCGTTTTGCGTGGATGTGGCGCACGTACCCGTTTGTTGCCGGCGAAGTTTGTTGTCAAAAGACTTCGCTGAGTTTTGTCGATTCGATCTGGGAAATATTTGGGCCACTGTTGCAAGGCGTGCCGCTGGTGATCATTCCGGATGAAACGCTCAAGGATCCGCGGCGGTTTGTTGCCTCGCTGGCAGAGCACCGAGTCACGCGCCTCGTGTTGGTGCCGTCGCTGCTGCGCGTGATGCTGGAAACTCCTGAATTGTCTGAGCAGCTTCGCGAACTGCGTTACTGCGTTTGCAGTGGCGAAACCCTTCCGGTTGACCTGGCAAAGACATTTCGCGAAAAGATCCCGCAGGCGACGCTGATCAATTTGTACGGTTCGTCGGAAGTTGCGGCTGATGTCACGTGTTATGAAGTAAGCAACACCGATGGATTCGGCAGCATTCCCATCGGACGGCCAATCGCCAACACACAGATCTATATTCTCGATGCGCATCTTCAGCCTGCGCCTGTTGGCGTGCCCGGCGAGATTTACGTCAGCGGCGAAGGACTCGCGCGTGGCTATCTCAACCGGCCGCAACTGACCGCGGAAAAGTTCGTTGCCGATCCATTTCGCAGCGATGGCGACGCGAGGGTGTTCAGAACGGGAGACATTGGTCGCTATCTGGCCGGTGGGAACATCGAGTATCGCGGCCGGCGCGATAACCAGGTGAAGCTGCGCGGGTTCCGGATTGAACTCGGAGAAATTGAAAGCGCGCTCGCAACTCATCCACAGGTCCATCATGCAGTCGTCGTCGCGCGCGATACGATCAATGGCGAGTCGGGCGATAAACAACTAGTGGCCTACGTCGTTGCCGAAGGCGATGAGCCCTCCCGCAACGACCTGCGCGCACACTTGCGTCGCAAGCTGCCTGATCACATGGTGCCGGCGGCGTTTGTGATGCTAGACGCGTTGCCGTTGACGGCGAGCGGCAAGGTGAATCGCCTGGCGCTGCCGCAACCTGATCGCGATCAACTCGCAGTGCGAGAAGTATTCGTCGCGCCGCGCACGCCGACAGAAGAAATTCTCGGCAGCATCTGGGCCGACGTGCTGGACACGGAAAATGTAGGCGTCAACGACGACTTCTTCGCGCTTGGCGGGCATTCGTTGTTGCTCGCGCGCATTGCCGCGCGGATTCGCGAAGCGTTTCAGCTTGAGCTGCCATTGCGTGCTTTGTTTGAAGCGCCGACCGTCGCCGCGCTCGCTGAAAAGATCGAAACCGCGCGCCGCTCCGCTGAAGGATTCGAAGATGCGCCGCTCGTTTCCATTTCGCGCGCGGGCCCTTTGCCGCTTTCGTTCGCGCAGGAACGTTTGTGGTTTTTCGATCAGTTGGAACCCGGCAGCGCCGCCTACAACATCCCGCGCGCGTTGCGATTGAAAGGTCCACTCGACACGGGCGCGCTGCGACGGAGCCTCGACACAATAGTCGCGCGGCACGAGGTCATGCGCACGAGTTTCCTGAACAACGACGGCAAGCCGGCATTGTCGATAGCAGAAAAGGCGACGATCGAGATGTCGTTGTTAGATCTAAGTCAATTGTCAGCGAGTGAGCACGAACAGAAAACAAGAGAGTTGTCGGCACAAGAAGCTCAGCGTCCGTTCGATCTGATGCAAGCTCCTTTGTTGCGCGTGGCGCTGGCGCGTCTTGGCGACGAAGATCATGTGCTGCTGCTGACGATGCATCACATCATCAGCGACGGTTGGTCGGTTGGAGTCTTTCTGCGCGAGCTGACGTCGCTCTACAACGCATTCACCTGCGGCGAGAATCCGGCACTATCGGCTCTTAAATTTCAGTACGTTGATTTTGCCGCGTGGCAGCGAGCATGGTTGAGTGGCGCGCCGCTGCGAAAACAACTCGACTATTGGCGCCATCAACTTGAAGGCGCGCCGCCGGTTATTGATTTGCCGCTGGATCGGCCGCGTCCGCCCGCACGTAGTTTTCGCGGCGCACGCCATTCACTCGAAATCGCAAAAGGAATCTCGCACAAACTGAAAACAATCGCGCGCGGCGAGCGAGCGACGCTTTTCATGACACTCCTGACGACGTTTCAGTTGCTGCTTTCGTGTCTTTCCGATCAGGACGACATCGTAATTGGATCCCCGACGGCCGGTCGCAACCGGCCCGAGTTGGAAGTGCTGATCGGATACTTCGTCAACACGCTCGTTTTGCGTGCGCAACTTTCCGGCGATCCGGACTTTCGCGAGAGTCTGAGACGCGCTCGCACGGTCGCGCTCGGCGCGTTTGCCAATCAGGATGTGCCATTTGAAAGGCTCGTTGACGAATTGCAACCCACGCGTTCGCTGCAAGTTAATCCACTCTTTCAAGTTTGGTTCGTGCTGCAAAATGCGTTGGTGGAGCGTCAGGAACTGCGTGGGGTGACGGTTGAATCGCTGGAGGTTGACAGCGCGACGACGCGGCATGACCTGCAACTTACTTTGTGGGAAACTGCTGATGGGCTCATGGGCGCGTTTACTTACAGCACCGATCTATTTGAGGCAGAAACGATCGCTCGTCTGGCGGAGCAGTTCAAAGCGCTATTAGCCGTCGTAGTTGATCAGCCAGGCATTCGCTTGAGAGAGCTGCGCGCGACAGTGAACGACGCGGGCCGAACGCATCGAGAGAAACTGGGAGAGCGTTTGGAAGAAGCCAGCCGTCAAAAACTGAAGTCAACCAAACGAAGGGCAGTCAGTCACTCGCAGCAGAAATAATGGAGGAGTCGTGAACCAACCCGAATCGATAGAGTCCGACATAACCAAGCCAGGGGCCATCAGGCGCAAAGGCATTTCGCTTTCACAGGCAGCCTTGATCAAAGAAAGCCTTCTGCAAACGAAGTCCGATCTGCCTTTGTTGTTTGAACCTGCGGTCGATGGCCTCAACCTGGCGCAGTGGGCGATGAGCAACCGTGAAGTCATCGAGCAAAGATTGCTGACCACTGGCGCAATTCTCTTTCGCGGATTCAACCTGACGACGGTAGACGAGTTCGAAACTTTCATGCAGTCGCTGGTTGGCGATCTGCTGGAATATTCTTTTCGCTCGACGCCGCGCACTCAAGTCAGCGGGCGCGTCTATACTTCGACGGAATATCCCGCGCATCAGACAATTCCGCTGCATAACGAGATGTCGTATACGCGCAACTGGCCAATGATGCTTGGATTTCTTTGCGTCGAGCCCGCAACCGATGAGGGCGAGACGCCGATTGCCAACAGCAGGAAAGTTTTTAATCTGATCGACAGGTCAATCCGAGATCGGTTCGCGAAAAAACAAATCATGTACGTCAGAAATTATGGAGACGGGCTCGATCTTCCCTGGCAAAACGTTTTTCAGACGGAAGACCGCGCGGCGGTCGAAGCTTACTGTGGCCAAGCGGGAATCGAGTTTGAATGGAAGGACGAAGACGAGTTGCGTACGCGACAGGTTTGCCAGGCCGTGGCGACGCATCCGCGCACCGGCGAGATGGTCTGGTTTAATCAGGCGCATCTGTTTCATGTTTCCAGTTTGAAGGCGGAGGTACGCGAATCGTTGTTGGAGGCTTACGGTGGCGATCCGCCGCGCAATGCTTACTACGGTGACGGTTCGCCGATCGAGGACCCAGTGCTTGATGAGATTCGCGCCGCTTACGCGCAGGAAGAGATCGCCTTTCCGTGGCAAAAGGGAGACGTGCTGGTGGTAGACAACATGCTGACGGCGCACGGGCGCAGGCCCTATCGCGGAGCGCGAAAGATCGTCGTCGCCATGGGCGGGCCTTTTGGGAACCAGGCTGCTTAGAAAGAGAAACAATGCCGCAGGAGATCATCGAGGGATTTCGTCTTTCGCCACCGCAGAAACATCTGTGGTTGTTGCAGTCTGACCAGAGTCCGGCATATCGCGCGCGATGCATGGTGCGGATCGAGGGAGCGCTGATAGCCGAACTGTTGGAGCAGGCTATCCGACACGTTATAGGCCAGCACGAAATTCTGAGAACTGCTTTCAAGCTCCTGCCCGGGATGACGATCCCGGTCCAGGTAATCACTGAGCGCACGGAATTCTCACTTGACCGGCACGATGCCACGCAACTCAGCGTGGCGGATCAACAGGCAAAGATCGAATCGCGCTTTGCCGATGCGGCCCGGCGCGCGATCGACTGGGAAGATTGCCCCACGCTGGATGGCGATCTGATCGCGTTGTCGTCAGACCAAAACATTTTGATCATCAGCGCACCCGCGGTTTGCGCCGATGCGCTTTCGCTACAGAATTTTATTCGCCAGACGGCGGCTGCCTATGCCGCGTACTCGCGGAGTGAAGAGCCTGCCAGCACGGAGGCGATGCAGTATGCGGATTTTGCCGAGTGGCAAAACGAGTTGCTCGAAGCCGAAGAGGCGGCAGTAGCAAAGCAGTATTGGAAACAACACAACGGTATCGTTGCGGCAGATCAGAAGTTTTCTTTTGAAAGGCGCAACGCATCGACCGAGCCATTTCAGCCAGTCGAAGAGTTGATTGAAGTTGCAGCCGCCACGCGCGCGCGCATCAAAGCTGTCACGGATCGTTCTGACGCGTCCGTCTCCTCGTTCCTGCTCGCGTGTTGGCAGATACTAATCGCGCGTTTGACCGGCAGGTCGGAGATCGTTGTTGGCACTGCGATTGACGGGCGAAAGTTTGCGGAACTCAAAGATGCAGTCGGACTGTTTTCAACCTTCGTTCCGCTTAAAAGCGATCTGTCTGACGATCTTCCTTTCGAGAAACTGTTGACACAGATCACAGAGCAGCAACGCGAGGCGCAAAGGTGGCAGGAATATTTTGCCGGGGACGACGCAGCATCGTCGATTGAAGAAACAACGCCGCGCTTTTTTCCGTTCTGCTTTGAGACGCGCCAACAGGTCGAGCAGTGTGTCGTCGCCGATCTGACGTTCTCGATCTGCCAACAGGACGCCTGCACCGATCGGTTCAAGGTTAAGTTGGTTTGTGAAAACGGCGGAGCACAACTGCAATACGATTCCACTCTGTTCTCGCCAGACGATGTTCGTCATCTCGGCGATCAACTGATAACGCTCATCGAAGATGCAAGCAAGCGGCCGGAAGTTACTCTGGGTGAATTAGAAGTCGTAAGCGATGCAGAGCGGCATCGGCTGGTCGTGGAATTCAACGACACGGAGCGCACGTATCCGGAAGACGACTGCATACACGGGCTGTTCGAACATCAAGCGGAGCAGAGACCGAATCAGATCGCTGTTGTATTCGAAGCTGAGCGACTGACCTTCCGGGAGCTCAACGCTTGCGCAAATCAACTCGCGCATCATCTGCGGAAGCTTGGTGTTGGGCCGGACGTGCCCGTTGGTTTGTGTCTCGATCGTTCGCTCGATCTGATCATCGGATTGCTCGGAATAATAAAAGCCGGTGGCGCTTACGTGCCGCTCGATCCGGGTTTACCGAGCGCGCGTCTGGGCATGATCCTCGAAGACGCCGGCGCGCGAATGCTGATCACTAAGTCGGCACTGGCAGAAAGTTTGCGCGACCGAGTGGAGCAGGTGGTTTGTCTTGACGCGGATCGCGACGCAATCGCCAACGAGAGTCGCCAAAATCCGTCGCGGTCTGTAATCGATCAAAATCTCGTTTACGTGATCTTCACTTCCGGCTCAACCGGCAGACCGAAAGGCGTCGCGGTCGAGCATCGGCAGTTGGTCAATTACGTAAATGCGATCTGGGAGAAACTTGATTTGCCGGTTGGCTGCAGCTTTGCGACCGTCTCGACCATCGCGGCGGATTTGGGGAACACGGCGGTTTTTCCTGCTTTATGTAAAGGGGGAACTCTGCATTTGATTTCCGAGGAGCGCGCTTCGGACGCGGACGCGTTGGCGGAATATTTCAGTCGCAACGAAATCGACTGTCTGAAGATCGTGCCGTCGCATTTGTCTGCGCTGCTTTCGGCGTCCAATCCCGCGGCCATCGTGCCGCGACGGCGGCTCGTACTCGGCGGTGAAGCATGTCCGTGGAGTTTAGTTGAAAAGGTCGCAATGCTGTCGCCAGGCTGCGTGATCTTTAATCACTACGGACCAACCGAGGCAACAGTCGGAGCAATCTCCGATCGGGCCGACATAGCGGAAATGCGAATCGCGGATACGGTTCCGCTCGGTCACCCGATTGCAAACGTGCGCGCTTACGTTCTCGATCGGCGAATCCGGCCTGTTCCGATCGGCGCTGCGGGCGAGTTGCATATTGGCGGCGCGGGTTTGGCGCGTGGCTACATCAATCGCGCCGGCGCGACCGCAGAGAAATTTGTTCCGAGCCCGTTCGGAAATGGCGAGCGCCTGTACCAGACGGGCGATCTGGCGCGTTATCTCAGCGATGGACGGATCGAGTTTCTTGGGCGCGTCGACGATCAAGTAAAGATTCACGGGTTTCGCATCGAGCCCGCCGAGATTGAGATCGCGTTGCGTAATCACGCCGACGTCGGGGAATGCGTCGTTGTCGCGCGCGAGGATCAACCGGGCGATCGACGACTGGTGGCGTATGTAGTAATGCGAAATGGTGAGAAAGCCGGCGCGCGTGAGCTGCGAGCTTTTCTTAACGGCAGACTACCGGAATACATGACGCCGTCGGCTTTCGTTTTCCTGGCGCGTTTGCCGCTGACGCCGAATGGAAAAATTGATCGGCGCGCACTGCCTGCGCCCGATCAGTCGCGAGCAGACGGCGGAAGGCTTTTCACTGGGCCGCGCAATCATATCGAGGAAACGCTGGCGAAGATATGGTCTAACATTCTGGGTGTCGATCGCGTTGGCGTGCACGACAACTTTTTCGATCTGGGAGGAGATTCAATCCTTAGCATTCAAATTATTGCGCGGGCCAACCAGGCGGGCCTGGGTTTATCGCCGCGCCAGTTGTTTCAGCATCAGACAGTGGCCGAACTCGCCGCGGTTGCGGGCATAAGCGCTGCTCCCGTAGCCGAGCAGGGGACAGTGATTGGCAGCGTTCAGTTGACGCCGGTGCAAACGCGGTTCTTTGAACTCGATCAGCCCGAGCCGCATCATTACAACCAGGCAGTGTTGCTTGAGTTTAATGGAGAGCTGCACGCATCGTCGCTTGCCAGCGCGGTCGAAAAACTTCTGCTTCACCACGACGCGCTGCGATTGCGCTTTGCGCGTGATGAGCAGGGCTGGCAGCAAACGATTGCGACGCCGGATGGCGATGTGCCCTTCGAGACAATCGATCTCTCGCGTTTGTCCGGCGCGGAACAGTCCGCGGCCATCGCCGATCATGCAACGCGGATTCATGCGAGTCTGAATTTAGAAAAGGGTCCGCTCGTGCGGGTCGCGTTATTCAATCGCGGCGTTGGAGCGAACGCGTATCTGCTCATCGTGATTCATCATCTCGCCGTGGATGGCGTGTCGTGGCGCATTATTCTGGAAGACCTCCAAACGCTTTTGCAGAACAACACGAAAGAACCGTCGCTGCCGCCAAAGACGACTTCGTTCAAGACCTGGGCCGAGCGACTCACGGAGCATGCACGATCGGGCGCGCTGAATGCAGAGTTGTCTTACTGGTTAACAATTGGCGAAAGGCCGGCGGCGCAACTGCCGCGGGATCATCAAAACGAAACGAACACGGCGGCATCGGCGCGGACGCTAACGGTTTCGCTTGGCGGCGACGAGACGCGCGCCCTGCTACAGGAAGTGCCCGTTGCCTTCCGCACGCAGATCAACGAAGTGTTGCTCACGGCGTTGGCTCGTGCCTTCGCATCGTGGACCGGCTCGAGTTCGTTACTGCTTGATCTTGAAGGTCACGGCCGCGAAGAGATCATCGAGGGCGTCGATCTTTCGCGCACGGTTGGTTGGTTCACGACGGTCTTTCCGGTGGTGCTCGATCTTGGAGCGCCGCAAGCGCCGGTTGATGCGTTGCGTGCCGTGAAAGAACAGTTGCGTGCGATCCCCGAGCGCGGCATTGGCTATGGTTTGTTGCGATATGCGAGCGGCGACGCGGCGATTGCCGAGAAACTACGAGCGCTGCCGCAAGCTGAAGTGAGATTTAATTATCTGGGTCAGGTGGATCGTACGTTGCCGGACGCTGGTTTTTTTCACGTGACACCGGAATCCAGCGGGCCGGCACAGAGTCCAAAAGCCGAGCGCGCGCATTTGCTGAACATCATCGGCTCAGTCAGCCGCGGCGAGCTGCGATTGGAATGGACTTACAGCGAGAATATTCATCGCAGAGAAACGATAGAACGTTTGGCCCAAAGTTATCTGGAAGAACTGCGAGCGCTCATCGCGCGCGCGCGATCGGGGGCCGAAGCGAGTTACTTGCCGTCGGATTTTCCGAGCGCAAAGCTCAGTCAGGAAGACTTGAACAAAGTGTTGGCCAAGCTTCGCGGTTAACGCGCGTTGCCGGCGAGTTAGTGGAATCATGTCGAGTACGATGAGGCTGAATACGGATGGACACGTTGCGAAACTGGTGTTCGCTGCGTCAGCCGAAGCGCGCGTCGCACTCGAGACACCTCAGCCACCGATCTCGCGCAGGGAAGAAAGTGGACCCGCGTTGCTCTCCTTTGCGCAGGAACGCTTATGGTTTCTCGATCAGATCAACGCGAGCGATGTCTCGCTAAACATTTCGCGCGCTGTCCGTGTCAAAGGCGATCTGAAAACAGAACTTTTGCGGCGATCGCTCGAGGCGATCGTCGACAGGCACGAATCGCTGCGCACCACTTTTGCCGCGACTCAGCTATATGCCGGAAGCGACGGCAAGCCGGTCCAAATCGTTGCTGAGAACCGCAGCGTGGAGATTTCGCTGATCGATCTATCCAGCGATCCGGCGGATGAGCGTGAGATCAAAGCCCGGGAGTCAGCGCGAGCCGAGGCTCAGCGTCCTTTCGATCTTGCGCTTGGGCCTTTGCTGCGACCGACGCTCGTGAAACTCGGGCCGCGCGAGCATGTGCTTGTGCTCAGCCTGCACCGAATTATCTGCGACGAATGGTCGGTACAAATTCTGATTGACGAGTTTCAGACCGCGTACGGCGCGCTGGCGCGCGGAGATTCGTCGTCGGCCGCCCCGTTGCAGATTCAATACGCAGACTATGCGGCGTGGCAGCAAAAAGAATGGGAAACGCTCAAGCCGGCGCTGGAATTTTGGAAAAGGAATCTGCAAGGCGCACCTGCCGTGATTGAGTTGCCGGCTGATCGTACTAAGCCTGCTGTCCAGACCTGGCACGGCGCATCGGTGGCGATGGTCCTGGAAAGGGAACTGATCGAACAACTGCGAACGATCGCTGCCGGTGAAAATGCCACGCTCGCGACAGTGTTGCTGGCGTCGCTCAAAATACTCCTGGCTCGCCACACCAGACAAAACGATCTTGTGGTGGGCACGACGGTTCCCAATCGCGATGCAGTTGCACTTAAACATTTAATCGGTCCGATATCGAACCTGTTGAGTCTGCGCACCGACGCGTCGGGGAATCCAACATTTCGCGAGCTACTGGCGCGCGTAAATAACGTCACGCGCGAAGCTAATCTGCATCGCGCTCTGCCGTTTGAAAAATTGCTAGAGGAGTTAAAGGTTGAGCGCAGCCTGAGTCACGCGCCGGTGTTTCAAGTGACGTTCAAGCTGGAAGAGGCGCGAAGTTACCGGAGCGACGCGGGCGATCTGAGGATCGAGGAATTTGATTTTGATGAGGGCATCGCACAGTTTGGTCTAACGGTAGACATTCGCGAAAGTTCCGATCGACTCGAATGTCGCTTCGGCTACA
This sequence comes from Pyrinomonadaceae bacterium, assembly GCA_041492185.1. GTDB lineage: Bacteria > Acidobacteriota > Blastocatellia > Pyrinomonadales > Pyrinomonadaceae > JAOAPY01. The sequence continues at coordinate 12,349 of JBGPWL010000057.1, forward strand.
ACTCGGATCTATTTGATCGCGAGACGATCGAGCGTCTAAGCGGACACTTCAAAGTTTTGTTAGCGGGAATTGTCAGCAATCCCGGACAACGCATCGCGGACCTGCCGCTGTTGCCGCCCAGCGAGCTGCGACAGATGCTCGTGGAGTGGAACGATCGCGGGCGCGAGTACAAGACGTCCGGCTGCATTCACGAATTGTTTGAAGCTCAGGTTGAGCGGACGCCGAATGCAACGGCGGTAGTTTGCGGAGAGGATCGACTAAGCTATGCGGAATTGAACCAACGCGCGAACCAGTTGGCCCACTATCTGCGACGATTTGGCGTCGGCGCGGAGCAACGCGTGGGAATTTTTTTGCAGCGCTCCGTCGAAACGGTCGTGGCCTTGCTGGCCACGTTGAAAGCCGGCGCGGCATACGTGCCAATCGATCCGGCATATCCAAAAGATCGTCTCGCGTTTATGTTGCAAGACGCGCGCGTGCCGGTGCTCGTCACGCAGCAGGGCCTGATGGAAAATCTGCCTGAGCACGCGGCAGAAGTAATTCAGATCGATGAAGACTCGCTGAAGATCAGCACTGAGAGTGAGGCGAATCTGCAATCGACTGCGTCTCCGGACCATCTTGCCTATGTGATCTACACCTCCGGATCGACCGGAAGACCAAAGGGCGTGTGCGTGGCGCACCGGGCCGTAGCGCATCTGTTCGAGGCCACGCGCGAGCAACTTGGTTTTCGTCAGGGAGATGTTTGGACGACGGTCCATTCCAGCGCTTTTGATTTTTCCGTCTGGGAGATCTGGGGCAGCTTACTGCAAGGCGGTCGCTTGGTGATCGCTCCGGTTGAAGTCACACAGTCGCCGGTGGCGATGCATGAATTATTACTGAAAGAGCGCGTCACCATTTTGAATCAAACCCCTTCCGCGTTGCGGCAGCTCCTCGACGCCAAACCAAACATCGAAGATCTGCGGCTGCGCACGATCATTTGCGGCGGAGATGCGCTCGATCGGGAACTGGCGCAGGAGTTGACGGAGCTCACAATTCCAGTGTGGAACTTCTATGGCCCCACTGAAAGCACTGTGTGGGCGACAAACACTTTGATTGAAGCCGCCGCAGAAACTGCGGAAGCTGGTGACGCATCGATTGGCCGACCGATCGCGGACATTCAGATCTATTTGCTCGACGATTATCTACACCCCGCGCCTGTCGGAGTGCCCGGAGAACTTTGCATTGGTGGCGAGGGTCTGGCCCGTGGCTATCTTCATCGTCCGGACTTAACCGCGGAAAAATTTATTCCAAATCCATTCAGCCGGCGCCCGGGTGAACGCATTTACAGAACCGGCGATCTCGCGCGCTACCGGCGCGACGGCAAGATCGAGTTTCTCGGACGCCTCGATAACCAGGTCAAGCTTCGCGGCTTTCGCATTGAGTTGGGTGAAATCGAAACCGTGTTGGGCCGGCACGGCCAGGTGGAGCAGGCAGTGGTGGTGGCGCGCGAGGATCAACCGGGCGAGAAGCGATTGGTGGCTTACATCGTGCCGAGTGGTGCGCCCGCGCCTGGGGCAACCGAACTCCGCAAGTTTTTGCAACTATCGCTGCCGGAATACATGGTGCCGTCCGCGTTTGTGATGCTCGAGAGCTTGCCGCTGACCCCAAACAATAAGGTCGATCGCCGTGCGCTACCGCCGCCGGACGAAACGCGTCCCGATCTGCAACAAGCCTATGTTGCGCCGCGCAACAGAGTGGAAGAACAACTCATCACCCTATGGAAGAACGTGTTGCAGTTGAAATCCATCGGCGTGCGCGACAATTTTTTTGAGTTGGGCGGCCACTCGTTGCTGGCGGCGCGGCTCTTTGCGCAAATCGAGAACCGGCTCGGAAAACATCTTCCGCTTGCAGTTCTTTTTCAATCACCGACGATCGAGCAGTTGGCGAATGTGTTGCGCGAAACCGAAACGGCCGGGGCGTGGTCGTCTCTGGTGGCAATTCAACCGGAGGGTTCAAAGCCGCCGCTGTTTTGCATTCATGCGGCCGGCGCAAATGTTTTGATCTATCGGCCGCTGTCGCGTCACCTCGGAAATGATCAGCCGGTCTACGCGTTGCAGGCGCAGGGGCTCGATGGACAAGCGCGTCCGTTAACGCGTGTCGAGGACATGGCCGCGCTTTACATCAAAGAGATGCGCGCGTTTCAACCTGAGGGCCCGTATTTTTTGCTGGGCGCTTCTTTTGGCGGCCTGGTCGTTTACGAGATGGCCCAACAACTGCTCGCGCAAGGCCAGCAGGTGGCGCTACTGGCGATGCTAAATACGAACTGTCCCGTGTACACGCTCGCGAAGAGAATTCGTTGCCACGTCGGGCACCTGACCCAACATGGCGCGAGTTTTTACTTCACCGAACTCGGGAAATCTGTGAAGCGACGTTGGACGAAGCAAAAATCACGGAACAACAACGCGTTTCGCGCGAACCATGGATTTCCGGAGCCGGAGATTCAGAAGCTGCTTGAGTCGCGTCGCGACGTGGACGAATCTCTGGTGCGGACCGTGCTCGCGATTATGGACGCCGAGCAAGAATATGCGCCGTCGCAGCAAATCTATCCGGGCAAGATCACTTATTTCTGGGCCAGAGATGCCGAACGAAATTTTGAAGACAATCGTCTCGCCTGGCGCAGAGTGGCGCAGGGCGGATTTGAGATTCATCAAATACCCGGGAGCCATACGACGATCAGAGAAGAACCGAACGTTGCAGTGTTGGTTGAGAAATTGAGACCTTGTTTGGATCATTCATGAGAGTACGGCACAAAACCCGTGCGGTCAGTTTTCGAAGGCAGCGGTTGGAACTCCAGAGGAGTGGGATGTTTATAGTAACCGAACTGACCCGAGTCCCAGGCTCCGTTAGGAGCGAAATGTTCCGACCTTGAGAATATGTCGCTCCTGACGGAGCTGAGAGGAATTTTCAAGAACCAAAATCCAGAAATATTTCGTCCCTACGGGACTCGCGCAAGATTTAGTTCGAACCATGACAGTGAATAACCTCGAAACCAAGACAGTGGACAACCTGGAAGATCTCTACGAGCTTTCGCCGATGCAGCAGGGCATGCTGTTTCACTCGATCTATTCGCCGGATTCCGGTGTTTACTTCGAGCAGTCGCTTTTCACGATCAAAGGCGACCTGAACGTTTCCGCGTTCGAGGGTGCGTGGCAGAAGGCAGTGGACAGGCATTCGATCCTGCGCACGTCCTTTCTCTGGGAAGACCTCTCCAGCCCCGTGCAAGTCGTTCATCGTCACGTGGACGTCGGGATAGCCAAACACGACTGGCGCAATCTTTCCGCCGACCAACGCGAGCAGCAACTCCAGTCGTTCATCGCCGAGGATCGCGGGCGAGACTTTGTCCTCAGCGAGGCGCCGCTAATGCGGCTGGCGCTGTTCCGTTTTGCCGACGATGAATACAAGTTCCTGTTCAGCCGCCACCACCTCTTGCTTGATCGCTGGTCCCGCGCCCTTTTGCTGAAAGATTTCTTCGCTCTTTATGAGGCACTGTCGCAAGCACAGCAACCAACCTTCGACGTCGTCCGGCCCTATCGCGATTACATTGCGTGGTTGGCCCGGCAAGACGCAGGCGATGCGGAGAACTTTTGGAGAACCTCGCTCGCCGGTATTACCGAACCAACGCCTTTTGTGGTTGAGCGAAAGGCTGATCAGCCGGCGATAGAAGGCGATCAATATGCTGATCAACGAATTCATCTCTCGGAGGCCGTCACCGAAAAGTTACAGTCGGTTGCGCGGCAACACCGACTCACCTTAAACACGTTGGCACAGGGTGCGTGGGCCCTGCTGCTGGGCCGCTATAGCGGAGCCGAGGATCTTGTTTTTGGCGTCACCGTGGCCGGACGTCCACCAGGCCTCGCGGGTGTTGAGTCGATGGTCGGGCTTTTTGTCAACACGTTGCCGCAAAGGGTATCCCTGCCCTCGACGGCGTCGGTCCTGCCGTGGCTGAAGGACCTCCAGCAGAGCCAGGCAACGCTGCAGCAATACGAATATTGTTCGTTGTTGGACATTCAGGGCTGGAGCGAAGTGCCGCGCAGTGTGCAGTTGTTTGAAAGCATCTTTGTTTTTGAGAATCTGCCAGTCAGCGGTTCATTTGAAACTGGCAGCGGTGGATTGCAGATGCAGAGTGAGCGCGGCATCGGCTCGATCACCGATTATCCAATCACGGTGCTGGTCATGCCGGGATTAAAGTTGACCGTGCAGATCGTCTACGATCGCACGCGTTTTGATGACGCAGCGATCGCTCGGATGTTAGGCCATTTTTCAACACTCCTGCAGAGCATGGTGAGCGATCCGGATCAGCGCCTGGAAGAAGTAGCACTTATTACAGACGAAGAGCGGCAGCAGATTCTGGGCGACTGGAACCAGACGCGAGTGGACTACGAACGTGGCCGAGGCATGCATGAATTGTTCGAGGCCCAGGCGCGAAAGACGCCGGATGAAGTCGCGTTAATCAGCGAAGCAGAGCGCCTCAGCTACGGAGAGTTGAACCGAAGGGCGAATCAGTTGGCGCATTATTTGAAACAGTTGTCCGTAGGACCGGAAGTTCTGGTCGGCGTTTTCATGGAGCGGTCCGTCGAGATGATCGTGGGCCTGTTCGGCATTCTCAAAGCCGGCGGCGCGTATGTCCCGCTTGATCCAACCTATCCGCTTGAGCGTTTGCGATTCACGGTCAACGATGCGCGGCTCTCAGTCGTGCTAACCCAGGCGCGATTGGTCGAAAGTCTTCCCGCCAGCAATGCGCAAGTGGTTTGTCTTGATAGTGATTGGCCTGAGATAAGCAAGCAGAGCGCGACCAATCCAGTAAGCCAGGTTGACGAGGGCAATCTCGGCTATCTGATTTACACCTCAGGTTCCACGGGCAAGCCAAAAGGTGTTGCCATAGAGCACGGGAGCGCAGTGGCGTTCTTCGATTGGGCCAGCCGCATATTCTCACGCGAAGAATTAGACGGCGTGCTGTTCTCTACTTCGATCTGCTTCGACCTTTCGGTTTTTGAGTTGTTTGTGCCGCTTTGTTTCGGCGGCAAAGTGATCCTGGCGGAAGATGCGCTGGAACTGCCGTCGCTCAAGGCGAAGGGCGAAGTCAAACTCATCAACACGGTTCCCTCGGCGATGGCGGAATTGGTTCGACTCGGCGGTCTACCCGACGAGCTGGAAACTGTGAATCTGGCCGGCGAACCTCTGCGCACTGCGCTGGTCCGGCAGATCTACGAACACCCGAGTGTCAAACGCGTGTTTGATCTATATGGACCTTCGGAAGACACGACCTATTCGACCTTCGCTCTGCGATCCGCGGATCAGCCGGCGACAATTGGCCGGCCAGTTTCCAACACCCGGGTTTACATAGTCGACCGCTGCTTCCAGCCGGTTCCAATTGGCGTGCCTGGCGAGCTTTGCCTCGGCGGCAGCGGCCTGGCGCGCGGCTATTTTGAACGGCCAGAGTTAACAGCCGATCGCTTCGTCCCGGATCCTTTTAGTGCCGAGTCCGGCCAGCGTCTCTATCGCACTGGTGATTTGGTTAGATATGCGGCGGACGGCAACATCGAGTATTTAGGACGCGTCGACCATCAGGTAAAAATTCGGGGTTACCGGATCGAACTGGGCGAAATCGAGGCGGTCGTCAATCGGCATCCGGGCGTGCGCGAGAGCGTGGTTCTGGCCCGCGAAGATGAACCCGGAGACAGACGTCTGGTGGCTTATGTTGTTCCGGGTTTGAAAGACTCCGGCGCCGACACGTCCGTCGATCAGGCTTTGCAGTCAGACAAGGTCTCGCAATGGCAATCGGTTTGGGACGAAACTTACAGAGAAGAAGTTTCAGCGCCGGAGCCCACCTTCAACATTATCGGTTGGAACAGTAGCTACACCGGTGAGCCGATCCCCGCTGCAGAGATGAAGCAGTGGGTCGATAACACGGTCGAGAGAGTATTGTCGCTCGAGCCGCGTCGCGTGCTCGAGATTGGCTGTGGCACGGGGTTATTGTTGTTTCGCATTGCGCCTCACAGCGTCAGTTATCACGGCACAGATTTGTCGGCGAAGGCGTTGGCGTATATCAAGCGGCAGTTGGCCGCATCATCTGGTCGTTACGAAAACGTCACCGTTTCTCAGCAACTGGCCGATGATTTTCGCGGCCTCGAAGTGGGCGCCTATGACACCGTAATTCTAAATTCAGTGGTGCAATACTTTCCCAGCGTGGACTATCTGGTGCGCGTGTTGGAAGGAGTTGTCAAAGCAGTAAAACCCGGCGGCGCGATATTCCTCGGAGACCTGCGCACCCTTAGACTGCTCGATGCTTTTCACACTTCGGTGCAGTTGTACGGTCAACGATCTTCGCTTCCCGTGAAGGAACTTTTGCAAAGAGCGCAGAAGGAAGCCGCTCAGGAGAAAGAGCTGGTGCTCGACCCAGGCCTGTTCGCTGTCCTGAAGAGCCATCTTCCTCAGATCAGTCGTGTTGAAGTCCAGCTGAAGCGGGGACGCGCCCGCAATGAGCTCACAAAGTTTCGCTACGATGTGATTCTTCATATCGGCGACAGTCCGGTGCCGCGCGTGGAGGGTCGTTGGCTGCAATGGCGGAAGGATCTGACCGACGAGCGCGCCCTGCGTCAGTTGCTCGCCGAAGACAAACCGGAAGTGGTGGGAATCGCCGGGGTCGTGAATGCGCGCGTCGCCGAAGACGTACGCGCGTTGCAATTAGTTAATTCCGAAGAATCACCGAACACTGTCGGTGATTTGCGCGAAGCGCTGAAACATTTCAACCGTGAAGCAGCGACAGAGCCCGACGATCTTTGGAAGATTGGTGACCAGTTGGGTTACGAAGTCGAGCTCAAGTGGGGAGCCGGATCTCGCGACCAATGCGATCTGGTGTTCAGACGTCGCGATACTGCAATCGTCGAACTGTTGCCGTTAACCCAAAGGCGAGACGAGCTGAAGTCCGCGGAAAAATCTCCGGGAAAGTCAGGGGCCCATTATGCGAACAATCCGCTGCAGGCTGAGATCGCTCGCAACCTTGTACCGGAACTGCGACGCCTGCTCGCGGAGAAGCTGCCCGAGCACATGATGCCTTCGGCCTTTGTGTTGCTCGATGCTTTGCCGCTGACGACGAATGGAAAGATAAACCGCCGTGCGTTACCCCCGCCCGGTCAGTCGCGGCCTGAGCTGGAGACGGATTATGTCGCTCCCCAAACACCGTCTGAGGAGACGCTGGCCGTCATCTGGGCCGAAGTTTTGAAGCTCAAACAGATCGGCGTGAACGACGATTTTTTCCAGTTGGGAGGTCACTCGTTGCTGGCAACGCAGATTATCTCCCGAGTGCGAGAGCGGTTTAGTATAGAATTGCCTTTGCGTTATTTGTTCGAGTTTCCCACCGTCGCGAAACTGGCGGTCGCCATCGCTGAGTTTGAAAAAACGGCTGCGACCAGCGCGCCGATGGCCGTAACCAAAGGTGCGCATCGGGAGGCCGAGAACCTGCTTGCCGGAATTGATCAACTGACGGATGAACAGGTGGAAGCTCTCCTGAACAAGGGACCGTACCCGATCGCGCCAGACTAGATCGGTTGTCGGTGCAAATTGAAGGAGTTTTTCTAACGCGAAATTTTCTTAGCGGCTTTGCGCCTTTGCGGGAAGCGTTGTTTGTTGTTAGCGCCGCCTCGCGAGTAAGAGTGAAAGCAGTTTCCCGCAAAGGCGCAAAGCCGCAAAGTCTGCCCCGGTTCAGACCCGTGCGAGACTATTGAGAACACTCGAGATCAAATGAGTCATACTTTGGAAAATGGTCTAGACCTTTCTGCTGACGAGAAGCGCACGCTGCTTGCGGACCTGCTGCGCAAGCACATCGCCCAGCCAACTAAAGTCCCACTCTCGTTTGCGCAGCAGCGTTTGTGGTTCCTGGATCGACTTGAGACTGACCGCGCAGCTTTCAATATTTCGCGAGCGGTGCGAATGATTGGCCGGCTGGATATGGGGGCACTTGGAAAAACTATCAGTGCCCTGGTCGACCGGCACGAAAGTCTACGAACAAACTTTGAACTGCTGGACGGAGAGCCCTGGCAAATCATCAAGCCGCCGCGCGAAGCGGACATCTCTCTGGTCGACCTTAGACCACTGCAGAGCGATGAGCGCGAGGCAGAAATCAGGAGGCTGTTGAATCAAGCATCAAGGCGTCCTTTTGATCTCGCCGACGACGGGCTGCTGCGCGTCAGCTTGTTACAACTCGCTGAGCAAGAGCACGTGCTTTCGTTAACGATGCACCACATCATCAGCGATGGCTGGTCCATGGGTGTTTTGTTTCGCGAGATTAGCGAGCTGTACGAAGCCTTTGTGAACGGCCGGCCCTCGCCGCTCGCGGATTTGCCCATCCAGTATTCCGATTTTGCCGTTTGGCAGCGCGAGCAGCTGCAGGGCGACGTACTGGAAACGCAGCTCGCTTACTGGAGGAAACAGTTGGCGGACGCGCCGGCGATCCTGGAGCTGCCTTCAGACGCGCCTCGTCCCGCAATGCAAACATTCAACGGCGCCTGCCATACAGTAATTCTGCCGCGTACACTAAGCGATTCGCTTTCAGAATTGAGCCGCCGCGAGGGCGTTACGCTCTTCATGACTCTGCTGGGTGCGTTCCAGACTCTGTTATATCGCTACACCAATCAAGAGGACATTGTTGTAGGTACTCCTATTGCCAATCGCACGCGCAAGGAGTTGGAAGGTTTGGTCGGTTTTTTTGTGAACACCGTGGTGCTGAGAACGGATTGCTCGGGCAATCCAACTTTCAGGGAGTTGTTGGGCCGCGTGCGGGAAGTGGCGCTTCAGGCTTATGCGCATCAGGACGTGCCCTTTGAAAAGCTGGTTGAGGAGCTCCGACCCGAGCGCAGTCTCAACCACATGCCGCTGTTTCAGGTTTTGTTTGCGGTGCAGAACGCGCCCCGGGCGGCGCTGAGACTGACGGATTTGGAGTTGCAGGAATTCCCATTCGTCGGCGAGACAGCCACCTTCGATTTATCTGTGTTCATCGGTGAAGTCAGCGCCGGCCTCCGGCTGACATTCGAATACAACACGGATCTCTTTCAAGCGGAAACAATCGCGCGCATGGTTGGACATTTCCAGACGCTGTTGGAAGGAGTGTCCGTAAATCCCGACAGGCGCATTGGCAACCTGCCGTTGTTTGCGGACGCAGAGCGCCATCGCCTGCTAAATGTCCGGAACGACACCCAGGCTGATTATCCAAGCCATTCGTGTGTCCATCACCTTTTTGAAGAACAGGCCGAGCGCACGCCTGAGGCCATCGCGCTGATTTTCGAAGGCCGGCAGTTGAGCTTCCGGGAACTTAACGAACGCGCAAACCAATTGGCGCGTTATCTGCAAAGGCTCGGCGCTGGTCCTGAAGTGCTGGTAGCCGTCTGCGTCGAACGATCCGCGGAAATGATCCTGATGTTGCTGGGCGTCTTAAAGGCCGGCAGCGCTTTCGTTCCCCTGGATCCAAATTATCCGGAAGAGCGAGTTTCTTTTATTCTCGAAGATTCCCGCGCGTCCCTACTGCTCACATTAAGACACCTGCTGCCATCTCTTCCGGCCCACCAGTGCAAAGTGATTTGCCTTGACGCCGATCGGGACAGGATTGCCGGAGAGAGCGTCGCGAATGTTGTCAGCGCTGCGACTCCGGAAAACGCCGCGCATGTTATTTACACCTCAGGCTCGACCGGCAGGCCCAAGGGCGTAGTCGGGCTACATCGAGCAGCGGTCAACCGCTTTCATTGGATGTGGCAGCGGTATCCATTTACGGAAGGAGAAGTTTGCTGTCAGAAGACTGCGCTGAGCTTTGTTGATTCCATCTGGGAGATATTCGGACCACTCTTAAGAGGTATTCCCCTGGTCATCCTGAGTGATGATCTGGTGAAGGATCCGCAGAGATTTCTTGCGGCCCTTAGCAGCAACGGTGTGACCCGCTTAGTGCTGGTGCCGTCGCTGCTGCGAGTGATTTTGGAAAGCGATCAGCGGCTCGCTCAACGACTCTCGAATTTGAAGTATTGTACCTGCAGTGGTGAAGCTTTGCCGGTTGATCTGGCTGAGACGTTTCGTCGGCAACTGCCGGATTGCGTATTGCTAAATCTTTACGGCTCTTCCGAAGTCACTGCCGACGTTTCCTGTTATGAAGTTCGTGGTGCTGAGGGACTGAATGCTATTCCCATCGGACAACCAATCACGAACACGCAGATCTACATTCTCGATGCGAACCTGGAACCGGCGGCGGTCGGCATTCCCGGCGAAATTTACATTGGCGGTGAAGGACTGGCGCGCGGCTATCTGAACCATCCGGAGCTAACCGCCGAAAAGTTCGTGCCGCATCCGTTCAGCGCTGAGCCCGCGTTGCGATTATTCAAGACCGGTGATGTCGGCCGTTTTCTCAGCGATGGAAATGTCGAGTATCGCGGCCGCCGCGATCATCAGATAAAGATCCGGGGTTTTCGTATCGAGCTGGGTGAAATCGAAGCGCTCATCAAGAAATATCCACCGGTGCTCGAGGCGGTGGTGCTCGCTCGTGAAGATCAACCGGGTGACCAGCGTCTGGTAGCTTACATAGTTCCTCGTCAAGATGCTGTCAATTCAGAGTTAAAGGATAACTTCCAAACCGAACAAATCTCACAATGGGAGTCGGTTTGGAGCGAGACCTATATCGGCCGCTCACTGGATCCGACATTTAATACGGCTGGTTGGAATAGCAGTTATACCGGCGAGCCTATCCCCGCCGACGAAATGCGCGAATGGGTTGACCGGACCGTCGAGAGAATACTGTCGGTGCGTCCACGTCGCGTCCTGGAGATTGGTTGCGGCACCGGGATGTTGATGTTTCGCATTGCGCCGCAAACTGAGAGTTATCATGGCACCGATGTCTCGCGTCCGGCGCTGGACTATCTTCGCGAACATTTGCCGGCCGCCGGAACTGCATTTCAAAACGTTACACTTTCGCAGCAGGTAGCCGATGACTTTTCCGGTTTCGGTGCTGAAACCTTCGACACTGTGATAGTCAATTCCGTGGTCCAGTATTTCCCCGGTATTGATTATCTGGTGCGAGTGCTGGAGGGAGCGGTCAAAGCGGTAAAAGATGGCGGCTCGATTTTCCTTGGAGACTTACGAAGCTTACCGTTAATAGCGGCGCTGCAAACGTCGGTGCAGTTGCACAAAGCATCCCCCTCACTTTCAGTGAACGACCTGCGTGAAAAAGTGCAGAAAGAGCTTAGTCAGGAGAGAGAACTCCTTATTGATCCAAACTTCTTTGGGGCGCTTAAGACCCATTTGCCGCGCATCAGGCGGGTCGAAGTTCAACTCAAACGAGGACAGTATCGGAACGAGCTAACAAAGTTCCGCTACGACGTTACGCTGCATATCGCTGCAGAGCCAGTGCGCAAGGTGAACGGACGCCGGGTGCACTGGCGGACCGAGCAGTGGGACATTGCCGGACTGCGAGCGTTTCTGCTGGAGAGCAAACCGGAAATCATGGGCATCACCGGAGTACCAAATGCTCGTGTCGCCGAGGAACTCAGGACTCTACAAATGGTGCACTCGGAAAACAATTCGATGACTGCGGGCGAATTGCGTAGCACACTACTGGAAGACAGCGGCGTGGACGGGACTGTTGAGCCGGAGGATTTTTGGGCGCTTGGTGACGAGTTGGGCTATGAAGTCGAGGTCAGTTGGGGATCCGCAGGAGAGGGCGCCTGCGATGTACTCTTGAGACGAACGGGAACGCCGGTCGTGGAATTAGATTCGGCAGAGACAAGCCGTAAGAGTGATCAGGGTCAGGAAGTGTCATGGAATCGCTACGCCAGTAATCCCTTGCGCGCGGAGTTCGTCAGAAGACTGATACCGGAGCTAAAACGATCACTGGCCAAGCAACTGCCGGAGCATATGATGCCGGCGGCGTTTGTGGTGCTGGAGGCGTTGCCGCTAACGGCAAGCGGAAAAATTAACCGCCGGGCGTTGCCCGCGCCGGGGCAGACGCGCCCCGAACTCCAGTCATCTTATGTCGCGCCGCATACACCCATCGAAGCAGGGTTGGCGGAAATCTGGACCGAGGTCCTTGGGATCGAGCAGGTCGGCACTTCCGATAATTTCTTTGATCTTGGCGGTCATTCACTATTGGTGGTTAAGGTCCATAGCAAGGTGCGGGAAGCTTTTCAGAAAGAATTATCCATCACCGATCTGTTCAGATATCCAACCATAGCCTCGCTGGCAAAATTCTTAAGTGCCGGGCACAGCGAGACGAGCTTTCAGGAAATTCATGATCGAGCAAGAAAACAAAAAGAAGCGTTGAAACGGCGCCGGCAAATCACGAAAGGAGGGTCACGGTGAGCAACTCAGAAAACTACGACTCTCCGGAAGCCATTGCCATTATTGGAATGAGCGGTCGGTTCCCGGGTGCGAAGAACATCGCAGAGTTTTGGCAGAACCTGCGCGACGGCGTGGAATCAGTCTCCTTCTTCACCGGAGCCGATCTCGCAGCGTCAGGGAGGGATCCCGCGCTCTTGAATAATCCAGACTATGTCAACGCCGGCAGTGTGCTCGATGAGATCGAACTGTTCGATGCCCAATTCTTCGGGATCAATCCGAGAGAAGCAGAAATCACAGACCCACAGCAACGTCTCTTCATGGAGTGTGCGTGGCAGGCGCTTGAGGATGCCGCCTACGACCCGGAAACATTCGACGGATCGATCGGGGTCTATGGCGGCGCCGCAATGAGTACTTATCTATTCAACCTCATGTCAAATCGTGATTTGATACGCATGATCGGCAGCGTCCAGGTCGTGCTTGGTAATGATAAGGACCACTTGACGACTCATGTTTCTTACAAACTAAACCTGAAAGGTCCCAGCGTCGCCGTCCAGACTGCTTGCTCTACCTCACTGGTGGCCGTTTGCCTGGCCTGCCAGAGCTTGCTGGATCATCAATGTGATATGGCCCTGGCGGGCGGCGTGTCGATCAAGGTCCCACAAAAGACAGGCTATCTTTATCAGGAGGGGATGATTAATTCTCCGGACGGCCATTGTCGCGTTTTCGACGCCGACGGGAAGGGCACCTTGCTGGGCAGTGGCGTGGGAATCGTTGTCTTGAAACGGCTGACGGATGCGATGGCGGATCGCGACAATATTTATGCGGTCATCAAAGGTTCGGCAATCAACAATGACGGAGCTTTGAAAGTCGGCTATACCGCGCCCAGTGTCGAAGGCCAAACGGAAGTCATCGCCATGGCCCAGGCTATGGCCGGCGTTGACCCGGAAACTATCACTTATGTCGAGGCGCACGGAACTGCCACGACTCTCGGCGACCCGATTGAAATCGCGGCGCTCACCCAGGCGTTTCGCTCGACGAAGAAAAATTTTTGCGGAATCGGTTCGGCCAAATCGAATTTTGGACATCTGAATACGGCGGCCGGCGTGGCCGGTTTGATAAAGACCGCGCTGATGCTCAAACATAAGATGCTGGCGCCCAGCCTGCACTTCAAACAGCCCAATCCGGGAATTGATTTTGCCAACAGCCCTTTTTACGTCAACACCAAACTCAACGAATGGGAACGTGGCGCAACGCCGCGCCGCGCCGGAGTCAGCTCGTTCGGCATCGGCGGAACCAATGCGCACACCGTTCTTGAAGAAGCTCCGGAACGTGAGCCTGCTGCCGCTTCCAGGCCGGCGCAACTTATCTTACTCTCCGCCAAAACGAGTACAGCCTTGGAGACTGCGACCGCCAACTTCGTCGAGCACCTAAAGCAGAATCCCGATTCGAACTTTGCTGATGTGGCTTATACCTGCCAGGTGGGGCGCAGGGCTTTTAGTCATCGGCGAATGCTTGTTTGCCCGGATGCTGATACGGCTGTCAGTGCGCTTGCGACACTCGATCCAAAAAGCGTCTTCACAACTCAGGGTGCTAAGGATAGACCGGTCGTTTTCATGTTGCCCGGCCAGGGAGCGCAGTACGTAGATATGACCCGCGAGTTGTATCAGGTCGAGCCCACGTTTCGCGAGCACGTTGATTTCTGTTCGGAGTTTCTGCGGCCGCTATTGGGCCAGGACTTGCGCCAACTCCTTTATCCGGAGCCTGACCACGCCGGAGAAGTAGTTGACCGGTTGGGACAAACCGCCTTCAGCCAGCCGGCGCTCTTTGTAATCGAATACGCTTTGGCTCAACTCTGGATAGAGTGGGGGGTGCGCCCGCGAGCCATGATCGGTCATAGCATCGGTGAATATGTGGCGGCCTGTTTGGCAGGAGTCTTTTCTCTCGAAGACGCCCTTTCGCTAATCGCTGCGCGCGGACGAATGATGCAAGAGATGCCAGGCGGTTCAATGCTTGCGGTGTCCCTTTCGGAGAAAGACGTACGAACGTTTTTGAATGGCACGCTCGACCTGGCCGCGGTTAATGGCACATCAATGTGCGTGGTGTCGGGCCCTCGAGAGGAAGTTGCGCGACTGGAAATGGCGTTGACCGAGCAAGGCAAGAGCACCCATCACCTGCACACATCTCATGCTTTTCACTCACGCATGATGGATCCATTGCTTGAGCCATTCACAAAGTTGGTGCAAAAGATCGAGTTGAAACCCCCGACCATACCTTTTATTTCTAACTTCACCGGCACCTGGATAACAGCGGCAGCGGCCACTGATCCGGCCTACTGGGCCAGGCATTTGCGGCAAACGATCCGCTTCGCTGAAGGCCTCGAGGAGTTATTGAAGGGACCTGAATCGGTTCTCCTGGAAGTGGGGCCGGGAGAAACCCTGAGCACGCTGGTCCGTCAGCATCCGCACAAGAATAAAGAGCAAATAATTATCTCTTCAGTCCGGCGTCCGCAGGCGCAGCGATCTGATGTGGAAGTTCTATTGAATGCTCTGGGCCGTCTGTGGCTTTCCGGTCAATCAATTGATTGGCGTGGAGTGTACAAACACGAACACCGCCGTCGTCTCTCTTTACCGACGTATCCTTTCGAGCGTCAGCGTTACTGGATTGAGGCAGCCAACCTGAACGAAGCCGCCATTTCGGCCGCGGCCCCGGGCACCAAAAGGCCGGACGTGGCTGAGTGGTTCTACGTTCCCTCGTGGAAGCGAACAATGCTACCTCGGGCTGTCGCCAGTGAGGACGTTGATTCTCAACAGAGTTGGCTGGTTTTGAGTGGCGCATCAGGAATCGGTGCTCACCTGGGCGCTCAGTTAAGAGACCGACTTCATCAGCAAGGCAAGAAAGTTTTGGTGGCGACGCCTGGAGCGCAGTTCACGAAGCGTGGCGCTAATGAATACACGATCAATCCGCGTCAGCCTGATGATTATCAAGCTCTGATCAATGAGCTTCAAGCAGCGGGCCAGTTTCCGACAAAGATTCTTCATCTCTTGAGCGTCACAATGCCGCGGCAATCAGCCGCCGAGATTGAAGCAGCCGCGGAGCTGGGCTTCCACAGCCTTGTCGCCTTGGCGCAGGCATTGGGCGCAGAGAACATCAGCGAATCGATCCAGATTGGGGTAGTCTCCAATCGACTGCATCTCGTCACCGGCGAAGAAATTCTTCAGCCCGAGCAAGCTACCATCTTAGGGCCTTGTAGAGTTATCCCCCAGGAATACCCAAACATCAGTTGTCGCAACATTGACGTCGACTTGCCCGCCGGAAAAGCGCCCGTGGGTGAAAGACTGTTAGACCAATTGCTGGCTGAGTTGGTGGTGGCGGAATCTCCCGACAAGATAGTGGCCTACCGTGGTGGGCAGCGATGGAGCCAGATTTTCGAGCAGGCCAGATTCGATCAGCCAGTGGAGAGCGCGCCCCTGCGTGAAGCCGGAGTCTATCTGATCACGGGCGGCCTCGGGGGCATTGGTCTCGCGCTTGCCGAATACCTTGCACAGGCGGTGCGAGCCAAGTTAGTGCTCGTGGGACGCTCTGTCATACCTGAGAAAGACGCCTGGTCCCAATGGTTGCAAACTCATGACGAGCAAGATCCTGTCAGCGTCAAGATCCGGCAAGTGCAAACTCTCGAAGCCCTTGGCGCCGAGGTCATGATCGTCAGCGCCGACGTTACCGATCGGGATCAAATGCAAGCGGTTAAGGATCGGACGGTTGAGCGGTTTGGCGCGATCCACGGAGTGATCCATGCGGCTGGAATTGCCGGCGGCGGGATAATTCAATTGAAGACTTCTGAGATCGCCGACAGTGTGCTGGAGCCTAAAGTGAAAGGAACGCTGGTACTCGATTCCGTCCTCAAAGACATCGACCTGGATTTCTTTGTGCTCTGTTCATCGCTCGCTTCAATCTTCGGTGGTGTCGGGCAGGTAGACTATTGCAGTGCCAACGCGTTTCTGGATGCTTACGCCAATGCCGCGGCCTCCAATAATGGCCGGCGCGTGGTCTCGATTAATTGGGATACATGGCAAGAGGTCGGGATGGCCGTGAATACAAAGTTGCCGCGCGACCTCCAGGAGCGGCGCGCGGAGATGCTCAAGCAGGGAATCGTTGCCAGGGAAGGCGCCGAGGTCTTCAAACGTATTCTGAATACGTCCGTCTCTCAGGTGGCAATCTCAACCATAGATCTCAACGCTCGAATGCCGCGCTCAACTTCGTCCAGCGTTCCGAGTCAAGCGGCGCAAACGACACCGCCAACTGCCACGCAATCGTTGCAGGCAGGACATACTCGGCCTTCATTGGGAACGGCTTATGTGGAAGCGACGAAAGAGGTCGAGCAAACCATTGTCCAACTGTGGCAACAACTGCTCGGCGTGGAGCAGGTGGGTATCTACGATGACTTCTTCGAATTGGGAGGCCACTCGCTGCTCGGGGTGCAGTTAATGTCGGCAATCGAGAAAGAATTTGGCCAGCGGATTCCCATCGTTAGCCTTTTTCAACACTCGACAGTCGAAGCCCTGGCGCAGCTTCTGCAGAAGGACGTCGGTTCATTATCCTGGCCGACTCTGGTAGAGATACAGCCGAGCGGTTCGAGACCTCCCCTTTTCTGCGTCTCAACACCCAACGTGAACGCGCTCGGATACCGAGCCCTGGCGGGTCTTCTCGGTCAGGACCAGCCCGTGTATGGCTTGCAAGCGCAGTATCCCGAGGATCTCGACGGCGAGCATAGCCCGGCAGCGGTGGAGGAATTGGCGACTGAC
>JBGPWL010000055.1:0-29846 GCA_041492185.1 Pyrinomonadaceae bacterium
CGGTCCGCAACCGGTGACGATAAACTTCGACGAACTGCCGAGCGGGGCGCTCGTAACAAATCAATATCTTCCGCGTGTTGCTCTCTCGGCCACTGGTTTCTCCGGAGGTCCGGGGGGAGGCCTGAATGGTTTTGATCTTTATGCCGACCCGTACCCGCCACCTTATAGTCTGAACCATGCGATCATTAGCGATTGGCACAGAGGAAGCCCCTTCTATAGTCATGGACTCGGGGACGTGTTTTTAGATTTCGCTCTTCCCGTGAATAACTTCACCTTCAATATCCTCAATTTCCGTTATTCTTCCAACCAGGCGGCTGCCCACATAGACGTTTACACTAATCGATTTTACTACGGCACTTTCTACATTTATGGGGGCTTCGGACAAGGCACGATTCCAGTTACAAGTTTGCGAACAATTCCGGATATTACGGGCATACGTATATACTACCCCAATAATTACGACCAATTTGGCAACTTTTTACCATTGTATTATGACGACTTCAACTTCACGCCCGATCTCGACGTGACAATTACAAATGCACGGGTTAATGGCTCTCTGAACGGAACGACACAAAATGCCTTGGTCGGTGCTGAGATAGTACTGAATGCAAGCGTGATCCCTTCGAATGCGAGCGGCGGCAGCTATTCGTGGGTCTTTACTGGTCCATATTCGGTTAGTGGCGGCTCGACGAGTTCGTCCTCCGTAACAATTCGATCAACCGACACCGGGACGCTCATGGCAAAGGTGACTTACACAAAGAATGGTTTTACTACGTCTCAAAGTGTGACAATCAACGTGACTCTGCCGAGACTAACGGCTTTCGCCGCGAGCATCGCCGACCAAGATCGCACCCTTAGAGTGAAATGCCTAGGAGATCCTTCTTTTCACACAGAGTACACCTTAGCGAGCAGGTGTTGGGATGGAACGCCTGTCACTGAAAGCGGGATCTTTTTCTCGACCAGCGCGCAGATAGACGCGGTGCCATATCTAACCGATCTTTCGAAAAGCGGGATTAAGTTTAAACAGGGAATCAACGTCTACAGGCAGATCATAGACCGCGGTAGCGTGAAATGTCTCACGGCCCGAACTTCACAGTCCGGTTCCGGATGGCAGCTCGATTTGTCGCCAACATACAACCATACGGCGCATCCGCCACGTAGATTTTCGGAGGGTTACAATCTTTCAATGAATGATTTCGATTCTCCCGGCAACGACGTTCAAGGCATAGACATCCTTAACGTTAACACCCCGTTCGGATTTGACGCTCTATTTGTTGACGATAGAATGGAAATGTATGTGTACTATTTCGCTGGCGATAACCCAGACCAGCCTGTGTTCGAAGTTCCCTTGAAGTTGGTTACTGAAAGCGCGTCTCCGATCGATCGAGTTGCGTGGGGTTGGGGCGGGCAGGTAGTGTACGACCCGAGCGTACCGAACACGCAATATCGAAGGGATTTCTCAAGCACGCAGCTAGGCCCAGTTTACGCCTCTGGAACTTCGAATGTAGTTTCCTTCTCAAGCGTTTTTGGGGTTGGGGGCGGGGGTGTGAGCGCTTTCGTTCAATGTCCGAATGGCCCCCCTTTAACCACGAACCCGATTGATGGTGCACGATGCTTTGTTCGGCAACAGTATTCTGATTTCCTTCACCGACCGCCCGATCAAGGGGGCTGGGATTACTGGACCGGTAAGATTACTGACTGTGTATTCAACTCGAACTGCATTATCGCAAGAAGAAACTCGGTTGCGCACGCGTTTTTCGATTCGGCGGAGTTTCAACAAACGGATCCGGCAATGGCTAATCCACCAGGATCACCTGGATTCAATCCATCGGTTTACAACCCTGCTTTTGTGCGGCATTGTTATGTGAACTTCTTGGGACGAGAGCCCGACTCTGGCGGATCGAGTTTTTGGACAGATGTGCTGAATCGCACGGGCGATTATGATGGCGTAATTAATGCCTTCATCACGTCTTCAGAGTATCGTAATAGAGCGTTTCCTCCCTGCGTGTCAGGTTAGCGTGAGGATTTAGCCAAGTAGTTAGTAGTGAATTGCGGAGGCACACTCCAAGGATGATGTTCATGGGAAGGTTGTCAGCGCTAGCGATATTGGTTGCGGCGAGCGTAACAATAGCAAACAGCCAAACTGAGAAGCCGTTGAACCATTTGGACACGGAATATGATCGAAACATGTTTCGGTTCGAACTCATACCCGGTCGGTGTGATCCCGACAAACCGGTGGAAGAGTGCGAATCCAAACTGAGGAGCTTCAGGGTAGGGGACGACATGGCCTTTCAACTGCTGGTCACAAACATGTCAATAAAGCCAGTGACCGTGCCTATGAGAGACACTTTGTTGATGAATCACCCGGAACTCTATCGGGACGGACAATTGGTACCATATCAAGCCGCCCTCGCTGCCAAGTTGGATACTGGAGGGATCTTCCCTGTGGCGCGAATGGACTTTGCGTATCTAGAACCAAACAAGCGACGGAAGTTGGAAACGATCTGGCTGAAGTATTGGTACGATCCCCTTCAGATAGGTCACTATCAGCTTACAGTGCAACACAGGTTTTTTGGCGTCGACCAGTGGATCGATTGTGAGCCGATAACTTTCGAGGTGCAATCGAAGGATCACCCGCGGCTCAATCGTAAACGTGGTTAGGCTGGCAATAGAACAAGTAAAGGAGGAAAAGTCATGAGAAAGTCTTTAATAACGGTATTCATCATGATTGTGATCGTCGGTATTTTGCGGCCGGCGCTGGCACAAAATCTATCATCCGAACTATCAGCGCTGGCTGAAAAGCTTGAACGATCGATTGGGCAGGACATGGCTGAATGGAAACATGAGCGGGGTGAACCGGTAGCGAAAGATTCGGACGTCTTAATCGAATATTGGCGGGCGCCGCGACGGATGGTCAGGATTGTAGTCGTGCCTCATAGATCGGCCGCTGAAGCAAAGGAGGCATTGCAGGGATTCGCACGGGAGAAGAATGCAGTGAAACTGTCGCAAGGTCATGGCGACGAGAGTTATTCGTGGGGCATTGACACGTCGGAGGTGGCCTTCAGAAAGGGCCGGCTGACGATCTATGTAAGCGTCGCTGCGGATACTGACAGAGACCCGGAATCTAAAGGGCTCGCGCCCGCGGACAGGGCAAAACGCAGGGATACCGAGCAGCAGAGACTGAGGGGTGAGTTCGCAAAGCATGTTACGGATTCAATTGATCTGCCTTGATGTCTAGCACCGGAACCCGAGTTTGATAATATTTCGGCAATTGTAAAGGATTCCTATTTCCTCTCCCCACTCTGTTGATTTTGGCGCACTTCGTTGGCGTTGATGCGGGGAACCTGTTTCGCCGCTTCTTCGGCTTTGAAGAACGGCTCCTCTTTAAAACCGAACAGCTTGGCTGAGATCACGGTGGGAAAGCGCGCGCGGGTGGTGTTGTAGTCCTGCACTGCCTCGTTATAGTCCTTGCGTGCGGTGGAGATTCGGTTCTCACTTCCTTCCAATGAGTTCTGAAGATCTTGAAAGTTCGCAACGGAACTCAACTTCGGATAGCTCTCGACAATCACAAGCAATCGGCTGAGTGCGGTATTCGCGTCGAGCACCGCCTGCTTTTGCTCCGGTGACTTGTCGCCATTTGTGCCCTGGGGTGCAGCGCTCGTTGCGCCTGCCAGCTTGGCGCGCGCTTCGGATATCTGACCGAAGACGGTTTGCTCCTGGAACCCCGCGGCCTTTGCGGCTTCGAAGAGATTTGGAATCAAATCGGCGCGACGTTGCATCATGGTTTCGACGTTGGCCCACTTGCCTTTGACGTTCTGTTGCTGCGTCGTCAGCTTGTTGTAGCCGCAGCCACTGGCTGTTAGGGATATGAAGATGATAAGGGGAATTAACAGTGCTCGTCTTGTATTCATGTCTGGTCTCCTGGACATTTAGTTGTTTCTGCTCCGGCGAAAAATGCGGACAGGATGTCCGCGCTCCCGGGGATTACGCCCTTGCATCCATTTGGTCCACGGCCTCGATCACTAGTTCGATCTGGTCCATGTAGGCCGCGAATATCTCATTCGCTTCCTGCTCCGTCGAAGGCAGCGCGGCAGCCGCACGAAATTCAAAGATTCTTTCAAAAGGCTCGCTCTCGAGTTTCAGCAACTGCACCGTCGCGCGGACACAATCGGGTTTTGCCACCGGCGCGTCTTTGCCGCGCAAAATCAACACCGCGCGGAACAGCGCCGCAAAGCTCGCCAGACTGTCGCTCATCAGGTCGCACAGTTTTTCGACCGATACAGAAGCCGGAATGTAGAGCCGGCGCAACTGGATCAACTTGCTTCTCAACTCGTACTCGGCTTGATGACGCAGATTTGCATCCGACAATTTGACGAACTCGAAAGGATCCTTACCGTACAAAACAATGCGCGCATTTTCCATCTGATAGAACTCAATCGGAAATACGTCTGCGGCGTCAGATAGTTCCTCGACGGTGAAATAGACCGGCAAAGGATGACCGAGGCGCTGCCATTCGCGCATCGGCGCTTGCGCCAGGCGCAAATCCTCGGGCGTGATCCGATGCAGCGAGATTAACAGGTTGTAATCAGAGCGCAGCTCAACATGATCACCAGCCGCGGCCGAGCCGTAAAGCACCACGGAGGCAAGATTGTCGCCGTGGGTCGCGCGCAAGTCGTCGATCAAATGATTCAGTGCTTCTTGAACAACTTTCTTCGTCATCTGTTCAGCTCAGAACTCGATACTAGCAGAAGTACCAAGTGCCAACCCAATTGCGGGCAGGATGCCCGCGCTCCCAACTGCGCTCCCAGGTTCACCAACTGCCGCCGGCGCCGCCGCCCCCAAAACTTCCGCCGCCCCCAAATCCGCCAAAGCCTCCTCCGCCACCGCCAAACCCGCCACCGCTCCACCCACTGCTCGAACCACCCCAGCCTCCACGGCCCCCCATGTTGCTGAAAAGCGATCCGAGAAACAACGCTTGCAGGCAACCACCGCCGCCGCCTCGCCGCATCGACGAAAGCACAAAAATGAGGATGAAAAGGATCAAAAGAACTGTAAAGCACGAGCCCAATGAGCTGGCGATCCCACCGGCTCGCGGACGCGTGCCGCGTTCCTCGCGGGCGGCGTAGCGGCGATCAATTCCTTCGATGCTGAAGCCGCGTTTCTCCGCAAGCGTCGCAACGTAAGCCTGCACCGTGTCGTAGATTCCCTGGCTATAGTTTCCTTTCTTGAATTGTGGAACCAGTCGTTCTCTTTGTATTTGTCCCACCAGGCTGTCCGGTAAATCGCCTTCGAGATGATCGCTTACTTGCGTGAAGTAACTGCGGTCATTAATCGCAACCAATAACAGCAACCCGGCCTTGTCGCCGCCCTTCGAGCCAATCCCCCAACCGCGCGCCACTGCCAACGAGTAATCGAAGATGGCTTCACCGTTTGTGGTTGGAACGGTGACGACGGCAATCTCGATATCCGCACGCTGCTTGAGATTGGTGAGCACGGTCTCCAGCCGGGTCTTTGTTTGTGAATCGATGACGTTCGCGTAGTCGTTGACGAAGCCGGTGGGCGCGGGCAGTGGTGACTTGGCGGTCTGCGCGCCGGCAAATGAGACGCTCGCGATAATCAACAGTGCGCAGGCAAGCGTGGAAAAAAAAGAAGAGTGCATTAATGACTATCCTTCGATCATCCGGTGCAGCAAATAGAAAAGTGCGACGCCTACAAAAACGACGATGGAGACCATCGGGTTCCTCTCTTCTTTGCGGTTCACTTCGGGAATCAGATCGCTGGCTGCGACATAGAGCGTGACGCCTGCCGAGAAGGGCAACGCGTACGCAACCGCTGAACTGACCCTTCCCTGAAGCAGCGCGACGCCTACCACTCCAGCGAGCGTGGCCGCGCCAATTGCCAGTGTCGCCAGCAATGCTATCTTCGCGGAACGACCGGAGGCAAGCATGATTGACGCGACTGTGAACCCTTCCGGCATCTTGTGCAAAAGAATAGCAATGAAAACCAACAGCCCAACTCTGAAGTTGACGAGAAAGGCCGCGGCGATCGATACACCGTCGAAAAAAGTGTGAATCCACAAACCGCCGACGGCCGCATAAGCCGCTGATGGTCGCAGGAAAGATTCAGGATGCGTCTCAGCGCCAAAGTGGAAATGCGGAGCGATGGTGTGCTCAAAGAGTTGTATCAGGAGGTAACCGCCAAGGAGCAACGTCATCGCGCCAATCACCGCATGCGCGGCGCTGACGCCTTTGTTGCCGTTAGTCCAAATGCTGATGGTCTCAGGGAGGATCTCGATGAAGATCGCCGCCAACATGAATCCGGCGCCGAGCGCTACGAGGTATTTCAGGAAGCGCTCGCCAAATCGGTGCGCGCCAGATTTGACCAGCAGGAGCCCGCCTACCAGATTCGCCAACGCGGCGAGCGTCCCAAACAAGAGCAGTCCAGTAAATCCTCCAAGGATGAGTTCCATTCAGTTGCGCTTCAATATGGCCGTTTCCATGGGGAACGATGTGGCGCGCCACTATACCTCATGTGTCCTGATTTCGTCATTAGGCTTGCAGTCGATGGCCCGCGCACCTTGCTCGGGCGCCTGTAAAAAAGTTCAGCTTACGCTGTTTTTTGTTCTTGACAGCAAAAGAACAGGGGCGTACCATCGCCGGAGTCGGGTGGCCTAAAGTGGTCGGAAGTGGGTCCAACCTCGTAGCTGAGAACCGATCATGAGTAACTTTTCCAAAAACGGCCACCCGACTTATTTCTCGTCGGTCACGGATTATGCTCCGAGGAAACTACACAGCTCGGATAGACGCCAAGGGTCGGTTGAAAGTGCCGACCCAGTTTCGTCGCTTAATCCACGACAAGCACGGCGCCGAATTCTATGTAACCAGTTTTTCGGGTGACAACGTTCGGCTCTATCCATTGCCTGAATGGGAAGCGATCGAGCAACGTCTTGCGCTGTTGCCTTCGATGGATCCCGCCCGGCGTAAGTTCCTTGACAGAGCTAACTACTACGGACAGCAACAAACGATGGACGCGCACGGCCGCGTATTGATTCATCCGTTGTTGCGCCGGAGCACTGGCGTCGTTGGTGACGTCGTCGTGCTTGGGTACTTATCGTACCTTGAGGTTTGGGAACTCGACAAGTTTAAGCAACGGTTGCTTTCAGATCCCTACACCGAGGAAGACGAGGCAACGATTGCGCGACTCGGAATCTGAAGTGGTGGCAAGTGATAAGTGATAAGAAAAAAGCTGTCTCTCACTCATCACTCCATCTTAGTTCTTTGAACGAGATCACGGGGCGGTGGTGATGGTTGCGCCCTTGGGGGGCAGGGGCGCGCCCCATCGCCCCGTGCTACTACGAGAGACCGTCGAGTTTCTCGCGGTGGCACGGGGCGGCCTGTTCGTTGACGGCACGCTCGGGCTCGGAGGTCACAGTGAGGCAATTCTCGAAGCCTCCGAAGACACGCGCGTCATCGGAATTGATCTCGACACCGAAGCACTGCACCTGGCAAGAGAGCGGCTGGCGCGATTTGGGACGCGCTTCCGCGCCGTGCACGCGAACTTCCGCGACATCGCCCGCGTCCTCGCCGATCTTGAAGCGGACGATGTCAACGGCGTGCTTGTCGATCTGGGAGTTTCATCGCTGCAGTTCGATTCTGAAACGAGAGGCTTCAGCTTTCGATTCGATGCTCCGCTGGACATGAGGCTTGACGCGGAGAGCGCTGCTGATACCGCGGCCGACTTGTTGTCGCGACTCGCGGAAGAAGAGATTGCTCGGATCATATTCGAATACGGAGAAGAGCGGCGCTCGCGTCGCATTGCCAGGCGGATCGTTGAAAGAAGAGAAGAGGGCCGACCGGTAGAAACGACGAAGCAGCTTGCCGATCTCGTAACTGGAGCCGTCGGCTACAACCGGACGCAGAAGATTCACCCGGCGACGCGCACATTCCAGGCGCTGCGAATTGCCGTCAATCACGAACTCGAGAATCTGGATCGCTTTGTTGAGGACTCCATAGATCTTTTACAACCCGACGGGCGGCTGGTGGCGATCAGTTTTCATTCGCTTGAAGATCGCATCATCAAACGGGAACTACGCCGTCTTGCCGGCCAGTGTCAGTGCCCCCGGCGCATGCCTGTGTGCTCATGCGGAGCGCGGCGCGTTGTTGAAATACTGACGCGCCGTCCGGTTACGCCCGGGACCATCGAGGTCAAAGAGAATCCGCGCGCACGAAGCGCCAAGTTACGCGCGTGCCGCAAACTCATTGCTGAATGACAGGCTGTGTAGATCTTCGCCTGTCCTAAATCAAGAAATAGGGTTCGAGACACGGTCATGGAGAGACTTCCCCAAAATCACACCAACGCAAAAGTTCATCGCGAACGTGACCTTGGCGCGCTCTCACGCCTGGCTTTGCTGATGTGTTGCGGTCTGGTACTGACGGGCGGCTTTCTCGTTGCCGCCAGGCAGCACTTTGCGGCGGTGCAGTTTGGTTACCAGAACGAAGAACTGCGCCGCGAACACCAGCGACTGGAAGCCGACCAAAAACGTTTGTTGCTGGAGAAGGAAGAAGCCTCTTCGCCGTTGAGGCTTGAACCGGCGGCGCGAGAGATTGGAATGCGCCCCGTCCAGCCTGGCCAGGTCGTGGATAAGAAACGGAACAAGGCAAATAGTAAAGAGAACAAGAAGACCGAATCGCATCCTGCGGTTGTCAATCACTCTTCAGCGTCGCTTCGTCGCTAGCGGCGCACAGTAGTTGATCAAGTGAAGATTAAGCGAGCAGGGAAATTAGAAATGCTGCCACGCCCCCAAGATAGATCCAAGACGCGTCCTGATGCATCGCTCCGCCGCGCAGTTTTCGTCGCGGCTGTGATCGTCTTCTGGATGTTCGCTGTCTGCGCGCGTTTGGTTTACCTCCAAGTCTCGATGCATGACGAGTTGGTGCAGCGCGCCCAAAAACAGCAGCAGGGCGCGATCGAAACCGGCGCCGAGCGCGGCCAGCTTTGCGATCGCGAGGGACGACAGCTCGCGCGCAGCGTGGATACAGACTCAGTCTTTGTGGCGCCTGATGAGATCTACGACGGCGCCGAGACGGCAGAACAACTAGCTGCCGTGCTGGGTTTGGATAGCGCGCATCTCATAAAACAACTTGACGAAGCTAAGACTAACAATCTGAGATTCATCTGGATCGCCCGCAGAGTTACTCCCGAACAGTCTGAGAAACTGGCGGCGCTGAAGCTTGCCGGAGTCCACACGCGCAAAGAGCCCAAACGCTTTTATCCCAATGGCCCGCTGGCGGCGCACGTGCTTGGTTTTGTCGGGCTTGATAATGCCGGACACGCCGGCATCGAACAGTTCTACAACCAGAAAATCAGCGGCGAGCCTGGCAAACTTTTTATCGAGACAGACTCGCGACGACGCGCTTACGAAAGCGCCGAAGTGCAGGCGAAACCCGGACAGACCGTAATCCTTACGCTCGATCAGATGATCCAGTACCGCGCGGAGCAGGCACTGGCTGTCGCCGTCGAACAGTCGCATGCGAAATCCGGCACCGCGATCGTGCTCGATCCGCACACTGGCGAAATCCTGGCGCTCGCAAACGCGCCAACTTTCGATCCGAATAATCCCGGAGCGGCAAAATCTGAAACGCGCATCAACCAGGCGCTCGAATATGTTTATGAGCCCGGCTCGACTTTCAAGATCGTCGCCTATTCCGCCGCGATCGATCGCGGATTGGTAAGGCCTGACGACAAGATCAATTGCCAAATGGGCTCTATCACCGTGGCCGGACGTCTGATTCACGATCACCATCCATTTGGAGTGCTGACGGTAGCGGAGGCGCTTGCGAAATCAAGCAACGTCGGCGCGATCAAGCTCGGAATCAAGGTTGGCGACAGTTCGATGTACGACTTCATCAAGCGCTACGGTTTCGGCGCGCGAACGGGAGTGGAGTTGCCAAACGAGACGGCAGGTCTGGTGCGTCAGCTCAAGAAGTGGCAGCCATCTTCGATCGGTTCGATTGCGATGGGCCAGGAGATTGGCGTCACGCCACTGCAGATGGCTGCGGCATATGCGACGGTAGCGAACGGTGGCGTACGTGTGGCGCCCCATCTTGTGCGCGAGATCCGAAACAGTGCGGGCGCGGTTGTTTACCAGCCCAATCCGGAACAACGACGAGTGATCAGCACCGAGACCGCCAGTCAGCTCAGGGGCATGCTCGAGGGCGTCACGTTGAGAGGCACCGCAAAGAAAGCGCAGCTTAACGGTTACACGGCTGCGGGCAAAACCGGCACCGCGCAAAAGATCGATCCGAAGACGCACACCTATTCTAAGACGAAGTACGTTGCGTCGTTTGTCGGCTTCGCTCCGGTTGAAAATCCGGCCGTCGTGATCATCGTAGTGCTTGATGAACCGGCGGGGTCATATCACGGCGGCGAGGTTGCGGCGCCGGTGTTTCGCGAGATCGCTGAACAGATTTTGCCCGACCTCGGTATTGCGCCTGACACACAGATGAACATCGCGTCCGAACTGATCGCGACAACGAGCCCGACACCCGAAGCCGCCGCTCAATTGCAGGAGCAGCAACGCGAAGTGGAAACGCGAAAGGCCACTTTGCCCAAAGTAACTCGCGGTGACACCCGAGATGGCGAGGTCGTCTACGCGGCGGCGACAAAGAACGCCGTCTTGATGCCAGACCTTCGTGGCCGCAGCGTGCGTGATGTGGCTCGCACGTGTTTGCAGTTGGGTTTGCAGGTAGAAGCCCACGGCGATGGCCGCGTCTGGCGGCAGAATCCCGCCGCCGGCGCTGAAGTCGCGAGCGGCCAGACGGTCTACGTCGACTTTGGAAGAGACAATTGAGCTAATCCAAATTTACAGGAGCGCTTAGATGATCCCCCCTCGCTCGCTTAACGGAGAGGTTTCCGGAAATGCAGTAAGATACAGAATAGCGGCTTGCAGGAAACGATTACGCACTAATCGCATCTCCCCCCGGTTCCAAGCAGACATCCAAATGGATGAGCAGTTGAGCGCGATTGAGTCCCCGTCGACGCTGCGGGCGGATGGCTACTCGGCGGCGTCGGTTGGGCCGGCCGGTTTCGAGTGGCCGGATCAGGAAGAGGCTGACAGGGCGTGAATGTAAGACAGGCTGCGAGTTTGATGGGCGCTGAGACGAACGACTTGAGCGCCGCGTTGTTTGACAAAGAAATCACGGACTTTTCGATTGATTCGCGTTCGGTGAGAGCGGGCGAACTCTTTTTCGCGTTATCGCAGGAAGATTACGCCCGCGCCGGTTTCAACGGAACGTTTGTCGACGCGCACCGTTTCATTCCGGAAGCGTTCAGCGCCGGAGCAATCGCCGCGGTCGCACGCGCGGACCGCGTGCGCGAAGACGCACATCTGCGGTCACTGACGGATCGATTGTTGCTCGTCGAAGACGCAATCGCCGCGCTACACCAACTCGCGCGTCGAGTTTACGAAGCATGGGCCCGGCCCGTGGTCGGGATTACCGGCAGCGCCGGCAAGACCACTGCGAAAGAACTAACGGCGCATGTATTGAGCAGCGCGGGTTGGCGAGTGTTGCGGAGCCAAAGGAATTACAACAACAACCTCGGTCTGCCGTTGGCTGTCCTGCAGATGGTAAGCGAGGGAAGATCGCCTGACGAATTCGACCTTGCGGTGCTGGAGATGGGCATGTCGTCGCCGACGCACGAGATTCAGCGACTTTGCAAAATCACGCCGCCGGACGTCGGCGTGGAGTTAAACGTGACGCCAGTGCATTTGGAGTATCTCGGCACGATCGAAAACGTGGCGGCGGCAAAGGCAGAATTGATTGCAGGACTGAAGCCCGGCGGCGTCGCGGTCCTAAACGCCGATGACGAGTTGGTGATCAAGATGCGCGAGAAACACAAAGGTCGCACGATCACTTTCGGCATCGAGCATCCGGCGGACGTCATGGCCACTGACATCGATACCGCACGTCTCGGCCTGATTCGCTTTCGCCTAAGGACGCCGCTCGGTGAAACGCCGGCGGAGTTGCCCATGAGCGGGCGGCACAATCTGATGAACGCGCTCGCCGCAGCGGCAGCCGCAACGTGCTTCGACGTCGGACCCGAAGCGATTGCCGCAGCGTTACATACAGCAGTGCCGCCGCGGATGCGCGGTGAGGTGCTGGACTTTACCGCCGGATTTACAGTCGTCGATGATTCGTACAACTCGAATCCAAGATCTTTGATTGGCATGGTACGAACGATCGCCGAAGCCGGCAGGGAAAAGCGTCTCGTTGTGATCGCCGGCGAGATGCTGGAACTCGGACCTGAATCCGCAAAGCTTCATCGCGAAGTAGGCCGCGAAATTGCTGAGGCCGGCATCGATGTCCTTTGGGGCGTTCGCGGAATGGCCCGCGAGATATTGGCCGGCGCCGGTGAAGCAGGAATGACGAGCACGCGGTTTTTCGACAGTGCCGAAAAAGCTGCGGCAGCGATTGTTGACGAAGTGCAAGCGGGTGATCTCGTCTTGGTGAAAGGTTCGCGTGGCGTAGCAACCGATAAGGTTGTCCAGGCCTTTCGCGAACGCTTTGTGTTAGCGGGGGAAGACGAAACGCGTTGAAACATCGCGGACGAAGGCGAGACCGTCGCAACGTTCGCTGCGGATTTTCCATTTACCATTTCTCATTTGTCATCGGTCAATTTCGAGCGACCGATCAATGACAAATGAAAAAATAAGCGATGACAAATGGAAAATGAAAACGAAATTCGGTCATTTGCTAAATGATCTATTACCTGCTTTACGAGTTGCTCTACAACCACTTCAAAGACAAGGAGTGGTATCTCGTCAAGGCGCTGAACGTTTTTCAGTACGTCACCTTTCGCACGGCCTACGCCTCGATCACGGCGCTGCTCATCTCGCTGGCTTTTGGTGGCAAGCTAATCTCGGTACTAAGCGAATGGAACATCGGCCAACAGATTCGCGAAGAAGGCCCGCAGGCACACCTCGTCAAGCGCGGAACTCCAACGATGGGCGGCGTATTGATTGTGGGCTCGGTGGTCATCTCGACTTTGTTATGGGCGCGGTTGTCGAGTCTTTATGTCTGGACCGTGATGATCGCAACCTTGCTGTTTGCGGCCATCGGTTTTATGGACGACTACGCGAAGATGGCCAAGCAGCGCAGCCTGGGTCTCACCGCCCGGCAAAAACTGGCGGCGCAGTTCCTGATTGCGATTGCTGTTTGGGCGGTGCTTTATCTTTCGACGAAGTATTTTTCCGCCGGCTACTCGTGGAACGTCAGTATTCCGTTCTTCAAGGTCACCGCCTTGCCGGGAAATACGGTCAGCACGATCGGTCCCTATTTGTATTTCCTGCTGATCGCGATCGTATTGGTTGGCTGGTCCAACGCAGTGAACCTTACGGATGGATTGGATGGTCTGGCGATCAGCGTGACCTTTATCGCGATGTCGGCGCTGACCGCATTCACTTATCTCAGCAGCCACGCGGGGTGGGCTCGCTACCTTGACATAACGCACCGGCCCGAGGCTGCTGAGTTGACGGTTTTTTGCGGAGCGATGGCGGGAGCGAGTCTCGGGTTTCTTTGGTACAACGCACCGCCGGCCGAGGTGTTCATGGGAGACGTCGGCAGTTTGGCAATTGGGGGCGCGATCGGCACAGTGGGTGTTTTGACCAAGCAGGAATTCATGCTGCTGATGGTGGGCGGAGTGTTTGTGATCGAAGCCCTGTCGGTAATGTTGCAGGTCAGTTTTTTCAAAATGACGAAGCGAACCTCCGGCACCGGGCGCCGTCTTTTTCGCATGACACCGCTGCATCACCATTTTGAAATGGGCGGTTGGAAAGAACCCAAAATCGTTTTTCGCTTTTTGATTCTGGCAATACTTTTTGCGTTGTTGAGTTTGTCGACGTTGAAGTTGAGATGATCGAAGCCGAGGCAATCGAAGCTGAGGTGATCAAAGTTAGCCACAGAGGGAACAAGGACACAGAGAAAAGCAGGCAGTAGGGAGAAAGCGCACCGCATCATGAAGCAAAACACCGCACGGCTAAGTACCTGCCAGCATGTGAAGCTTCCCCCGCAAGTGGTTCTGCCAACAGCCTGCCGCCTGTTGCGTGTTGCTTGCTGCCTGCTGCCTGCTTTTCTCTGTGCCTTTGTTTCTTTGTGGCTGCTTTGATGGAAGTCGCGGGCAAGAAAGTTCTGATCATCGGCGCGGCGCGTAGCGGCATTGCCAGCGCGTTGTTTCTGGCAAAACAAGGCGCGGTGGTTGCGCTCACGGATCAGAAACCGATCGAAAAATGG
The DNA here is from genome assembly GCA_041492185.1 of Pyrinomonadaceae bacterium. Classification (GTDB taxonomy): domain Bacteria; phylum Acidobacteriota; class Blastocatellia; order Pyrinomonadales; family Pyrinomonadaceae; genus JAOAPY01. Next base: position 14,289 of record JBGPWL010000055.1, read on the forward strand.
AGTGAGGAAGCGCTCGCGCTGAGAGATTCAGGCGTGGGTCTGCTGGCCGGCGACGTTCCGACTTGGCTGCTCGACCAGCTCGAACTCGTCGTTGTTAGTCCGGGAGTGCCGACAAAAAGCATTCCGATCAGGTACGCCGATCGGGCCGGAGCGGAAGTCATCGGCGAGATCGAACTGGCGTCGAGATATTTGAGAGGGCGCATCGTGGCAATTACCGGCTCGAATGGAAAGACCACGACGACAACGCTCATCGGCGCGTTATTGAAAGACGCGGGATTGCCGGTGCAGGTCGGCGGCAACATTGGTAAGCCGCTGATCGGTTTGGTTGAAAGTTCGCTATCGGACGGTTGGACGGTGGTGGAGGTTTCGAGTTTTCAGTTGGAGACGATCAAGCATTTTCATCCCGCGGTTGCGGCTGCTTTGAACGTGACGCCGAATCACATGGACCGTTACGAAACATTGAATGATTACGCCGCGGCGAAGCATCAGATCTTTATGAATCAGACTGATGAGGACGTTGCGGTGCTCAATGCCGACGACGAGATCGTTTCGTCCTGGGCCCGCGGCCTGCGCGCGCGGGTTATTCGCTTCAGCGTAAAACGCGAGCTTGACGAAGGGCTGTTTCTGCGCGGCGGGCGCGAGATCGTTTCGCGCACAAAAGCTGGTGAGCAAACGATCATGATGCGCGATGAGATCAGGTTGCGCGGACTTCACAACGTCGAGAACGTGCTCGCGTCGCTGGCCGCCGGTCTCGCATGCGGCGCGGCGACCAAATCGATGCGCCAGACGGTCAGCGAATTTGAGCCAGTCGAGCATCGCTTGGAATTTGTCGCCGAGATCGACGGCGTGAAGTTTTACAACGATTCAAAGGCCACCAGCGTCGATGCCACGCTCAAAGCGCTCGAAGCCTTTCGCGATAATGCAGGGCAAATCGCTTTGATTCTGGGCGGACGCGGCAAGAAGGCGCCTTACGCGCCACTTGCTTCACTGGTGCAGGAGAAGGTGCGCAAGCTGATTCTGATTGGCGAAGACGCGAGCACGATTGAAAGAGAGCTGGGAACGTTTGCGCCGCACGAGAACGCGAGCGACCTGGGCGACGCAGTCCGTCGTGCGCTGCAATCGTCGCAGCCAGGTGATGTCGTTCTGCTCGCTCCAGCCTGCGCGAGCTTTGACATGTTCGAAAGTTTCGAACATCGGGGGAAAGTGTTCAAAGGTGAAGTAAGGAATCTGAAATCAAAAATCTGAAATCTAAAATCTAAATTCAGTTCATGGCGCGAAAACTTTATCCAGACAAGTGGTTGTTTGCGGCGACGGTGGGCCTGGCTTTGTTTGGCCTGGTCATGGTCTACAGCGCCTCCGCGGTCATTGCCCAACAGGAGCATGGTAATCAGTATTACTACGTGCTCAAGCAAGGCATCTGGACGCTGATCGGTTTCGCCGTGATGTTTGCAGCGATGCAGTTTGATTACACCTGGCTACGCAATCGCCGAGTTATTTACGCGCTTGTCGTCGTAACAGCGTTGATGCTGATGGCAGTCTTTGGCTTTTCTCCGAGCAACGGCGCGCATCGTTGGATCAAGTTAAGGGGATTCTCAATTCAACCATCGGAGATCTCAAAACTAACACTGACGATCTTCCTCGCTTACTTTCTCGAAAAGCATGCAGGCGAAGAAAGATCGTTGCGGAGAACTTTTCTGCCCTGCGCTCTTGTCACGGGGCTGCTGGTGATGCTGGTCGTTGCTGAACCAGACCTCGGAACCGCGCTGATGCTCTCCGTGATCTTCGTCGTCCTGGTCTACACAGCGGGCGCACGCTTGATTCATCTGGGGCTGGCGGCCGCGCCCGCGCTGATTGGCTTGGCCGGGCTCTTGATCTTCGTGCCTTTTCGTGTGCGACGCCTGGTGGCGTTTCTTCATCCGTGGTCCGACCCGCAGGGCAGCAACTATCAAGTGGTGCAATCATTGATTGCGATCGGTTCGGGCGGGCCGCATGGACTCGGCTTCGCGCAGGGTAAACAGAAACTTTTCTTTCTGCCGTTTGCGCATTCGGACTTCATCTTCGCAGTGATTGGCGAAGAGTTGGGGCTGATCGGCGGTCTTTTTGTCTTGCTGGTCTTTGGTCTGCTCCTGTGGCGAGGGATTCGTATTTGCCTGCACGCGCCCGATCGATTTGGCATGCTGCTCTCGCTCGGTCTGGTAACCAGCATTGTCGCGCAGGCGCTGTTTAATATCAGCGTCGTGCTGGCGCTGGTGCCGACGAAAGGAATTCCGCTGCCGTTTATCTCCTACGGTGGCTCGTCGTTGGTGCCGACGCTGGCGGCCGTCGGAATTTTGCTGAACATCTCGCAGTACGCCGGCAATTCGATCGACGTCGACTTTCTAAGATCATTGGCCGCCGGTAAAAAGAAAGAAGCGGTGCGGCTGAAAGTGGCGCCCGTGAGGCCAATAACTTCGACGCGCTTCGGGTAAAACAAGATGCGCGTGCTGATCGCCGCCGGCGGCACTGGCGGACACATTTATCCGGGAATCGCGGTCGCGAAAGAGGTCATGCGCCGCGATGGAGAATCGGTAGTGAGGTTCGTTGGCACGGCGCGCGGTTTGGAAACGCGACTGGTGCCACAGGCAGGCTTTGAACTTTCGCTCATTGAAAGCTCGGGATTGAAAAACGTCGGCGTCGTGGCGCGTTTGCGCGGCCTGGCAATTTTGCCGAAGAGTTTTTTCGCCGCCCGAAGACTCATCAAAGAGTTTCAGCCGAACGTCGTCGTTGGCGCCGGTGGTTATGTTTCGGGTCCGGTGCTCTTGAGCGCAGCGTTGATGAGTCTACCGACGCTGGTGATGGAGTCGAACGCGCTGCCGGGTTGGACTAACCGAAGGCTGGCGCGGTTTGTTGACAAAGCAGCGGTAACATTTGAAGCGGCGCTGCCCACTTTTCGCGGCAAGGGCGTTGTCACCGGCAATCCAGTGAGACACCAGTTCTTTGAGATCAGGGCGAAGCGGCGCGATCCGTCCCAATTTTCTGTGCTTGTGTTCGGTGGGTCGCAAGGCGCACACGCAATAAATGAAGGAATGCTCGCGGCGCTGCCGCAGCTTGAAGAATTTCACGGAGCGATGCGCGTCACGCATCAAACCGGCGAAGCGGATTACGAAAGCGTACGCGAAGGTTATTTGAAAGCCGGCTGGAACGATGTCGATGTCCGGCGCTACATCAAGGACATGGTTGAATGTTTTGCGAAGGCCGATTTGGTGATTTGTCGTGCCGGAGCAACCACGACGGCGGAACTTGTAGCCGCCGGTAAGGCAGCAGTCATGATTCCGTTCCCGTTGGCGGCCGACGATCATCAGCGCAAGAACGCCGAAGCGCTCGAGGTCGCCGGCGCAGCGCGCATGATCTTACAAAAGGATTTGACTGGTGAACGACTAGCGTCAGAAATCGATACGCTGATGCGCGATCCGGAGAAAATAACTGAGATGGAACGCGGCGCGCGGAAATTAGCAAAGGGAGACGCGGCGGCGGCGACAGTGGATTTGATTGAGGCGCTGGTTACCAAAGCGTGAGCAAAAAGATTGGAAATTTCAGATTTCAGATTTCAGATTCAAAATCGAAAAACCAAAAGAAAGAGCGAAGAACGAAGAATAGAAACGAATAACGAAGAGCAAAGCCAAGAACAAAGCACAAAGAACAAAGCACAGAGAACAAACAGTATGTTTCGTAGAATTCAACACGTTCATTTCGTCGGCATCGGCGGTATCGGCATGTCGGGCATCGCGGAGGTGCTCGTCAATCTGAGTTTCCGCGTGTCGGGCTCCGATCTCAAACGCTCGAATGTGACGGATCGATTACAGCAGATGGGTGTTGAGTTCACAGAGGGTCACCATGCCGAGAACGTTGGCGACGCGCATGTCGTAGTTCGCTCAACTGCCGTCCGTGACGACAATCCCGAAATCGGCGAAGCGCAGCGTCGCTCAATTCCCGTTATTCCGCGCGCGGAGATGCTTGCCGAATTGATGCGGCTCAAACCGCATACCGTCGCGGTCGCGGGTTCGCACGGGAAAACCACGACGACTTCGATGGTAGCGACAGTGCTCGGACACGCCGAACTCGATCCGACAATCGTCGTCGGCGGTGTAGTTGGCGCCTTCGGTTCGAACGCGCATCTTGGCACGAGCGATCTTATGGTCGTCGAGGCCGATGAAAGCGATCGCTCGTTCCTGATGTTGACGCCAACGATCGCCGTCGTCACAAACATCGATCGCGAGCACATGGATTATTACCACGACATGGAAGACGTGCGCACGTGCTTCACAAACTTTGTTAACAAAGTTCCATTCTACGGCACGTCCGTCTTATGTCTCGACGATCCGAATGTGCAGGCGATCATTCCGCGCGTCGAGCGTCGGCGAATTACCTACGGTCTCAGTGCGCAAGCGGACGTCTCGGCGCATGGCGTTCGCTACGACCAGGAATTTGGTTCGACCTTCAGCGTCTGGCGTCGCACCGACGTTATGGGGGAAGTGTCACTGCACGTACCGGGCATGCACAACGTTTACAACTCGCTGGCGGCGATCGCAGTCGGCTTTGAACTGGAAGTGCCATTCGAAAAGATCGTCGAAGCACTGGCCAGCTTTACCGGAGCGCACCGGCGCTTTCAGGTCAAAGGAGAAGTCGACGGCGTAATGATCATTGACGACTACGGCCACCACCCGACCGAAATAAGAGCAACGCTGGCAGCGGCCAAGATCGGTTCCGGCGGCAGACGAACGGTGGTCCTGTTTCAGCCACACCGGTATACGCGCACTAACGACTTGATGCAGGAATTCGCGCGTTCCTTCAATAACGCCGACACGCTGCTCGTAACGGACATTTACGCCGCCAGCGAGGAGCCGATCGAAGGTGTGAGCGCCGAAGCGTTAACCGAGGCGATTACGCGCTTCGGGCACCGGGACGCTCATTACATCGGCGGCCTGGAAAACGCTGCGCAAATTGTGCGGGAACGAGTCCAGCCGGGCGATATGGTGATCACGTTGGGAGCGGGAACGGTTTACCGCGTCGGCGATCAAATACTGGCGCTGCTGCGTGGGCGAGGCGAGGCCCAAGCGGTCTAGGTTTTATGGTTGATCAAGAGAACATCCAATCGAGATTCAAAGCGCGCGATGAAGCGATCGAGCGCATCGCCTCGAAACTCGGTGTGTGCGCCGAACGGGGCCGCCGCTTTGCCGAATTGACGAGCCTACGCGTCGGCGGAGCAATTGATTGGGTAGTCTCGCCGGAAACTGAAGAGCAGGCGGCCGCGGTGGTGCATGAGTTGGACCAGGCAGGCGTTGGGTGGCGCGCGCTGGGTTCAGGCAGCAATGTGCTGGCCGACGATGCGGATCACCATTATGTGATCTTGAGTTTGAAAGAGTTGAAGAGTGAACCGCAATTCGATGGCGAGCGCGTCTCGATCAGTGCCGGTTATTCTCTGCCGCGCCTTTGCATTGACTCGGCGCGGCGCGGCCTGTCGGGCATCGAGGGGCTCGGCGGCATTCCAGGTACTGTCGGTGGCGCATTGTGGATGAACGCCGGCGCGTATGGCCACGAGATCGGCACCGTGACCGAGGCAGTAAGAATAGCGCGTGAAGGACGCGTCGTTGAAATTCCGGGAAGCAGTATTAAGTGGGATTACCGCCATACGTCTTTTCGCGAAGGCGAGTTGGTGCTCGGCGCGACGCTGCGCTTGACCCCTGACGATCCGGAAAAGATCCAGGCGCGCATGGAAGACGCGAAAGATCGTCGCCTGGCATCGCAGCCTCACGGAGCGCGCTCGGCCGGATGCTTCTTCAAGAATCCACCGGCGGGCGGATTGGGCACCGGCAAGATCATTGACGAAATGGGAATGAAGGGAACACGACGAGGCAGCGCTGTAGTTTCGCCAGTTCACGCAAACTTCATTGTCACTGAAGGTGAGAACGCGCGAGCGGCCGACGCGATCGCTCTGGCTGAAGAAATTCGCGAGCGCGTCAAACGCGAACAGGGAATCGATCTCGAATACGAAGTGGAATTGTGGCGCGCGACCGAATCGCCAGACGACGACGCGGAGCGCACGGAACAAAAGGAGTAACTGTGAGAGAACAAGTGATAGCGCAACGTGTTGGAGATCGCGGCGGCATGCAAAACAGGAGGCGGCCGGGCGCCATGGTGCAGCGGCCCGTGAGGCGCGGTGGTAGCTCGGGACAAACGCTGGGCGAGCGTCTGCGGTCCATCGCTCGATACCTACCACTGGTTGCGAAACTCGTGCTGGTAATTACGGTGGTTGTACTGATCTTTGCTGGGTATCGCGCGGTCGCCTCGGCCAGCTTCTTTCAGGTGCGCAACGTTGACGTGCATGGAACTTCGCGCGCTTCGGCTGCGGAGGTTCAGACAATTGTTCGTCGTCAAACTGCTCAAGGCGGCCTGTGGCAAACAGATCTTTCCGCTCTGAGAGCGCAAATCGAACGTCTGCCATGGGTGCGAACGGCGGTCGTATCGCGCGTCTTGCCTGACGGCGTGCGCGTGCGCATCACCGAACGCGTGCAGCGCGCCGTAGTAAGAACTGCTCTCGGCCGCTTCGTGTGGGTCGATGACGACGCAGTGATGCTCGGCGCAATGTCACCGACGGATCAGATGCCCGCGTTTTTCCTGCGTGGATGGAACGAGGACAATTCAGAAGCGGCGCGAGAAGGGAATCGCGAGCGAGTAAAAAGATTTCTAGAAGTTTCGAGTCTGTGGGACTCCCTGTCTTTGTCCGAGCGCGTGAGCGAAGTTAACTTGATCGACGTGAATGACGTGCGTGTGCAATTGGCCGGCGACGATTCACAGATTGAAGTGCGACTTGGTTCGCAGGATTTTGGCAAACGCTTGAAGAAGGCCCTCGAAGTGTTGGACTCCCAGCGCGCAACACCGCTGGGGCAGTTCATTTCCTATCTGGATCATACGCAAAGCAGACGAGTGATTGTGGGACACACTTCGGGCGCGCCCATTACCGTTGATACAGCGAGCGCGGCGGCAAATCAGACTAGGCCGGCGATAGCTAGCGAAACCTCTGGTAACTCAGCGAAGCGTGCGCGAAACAAGTCGGAAAGCGCAACGAGACCAGTCGATTCGAAACGGAAAGCTCAGGACAACAAGAATCGTGCGAGGGCGAACTAATTGATAGTTGCAGTTGGCGCCGAAGGAGCAAATCCAAATGGCTAAGCGCTCACAACACACAATCGGGCTCGACATTGGGACGAGCAGGGTGACGTGTATCGCGGGCGAACCAGGGGAGGGTGGATTGTTGGAGATCGTGGGCATCGGCGAGGCCGAAGCGCGCGGCCTGCGCAAAGGCGTGATAGTTAATCCGGACGCGGCGGTCGACGCAATTAAGAAAGCCGTTGAAGAGGCCGAGCGCATGAGCGGTCTCGAGGCGGAAGAGGTCACAATCAATCTGGCTGGTTCACACATACTCGGTTTCAATGGCCAGGCGATCGTCGCCGTTTCGGGGCGGGATCGCGAGATCGTGCACGAAGACGTGCGACGCGCGATCGATTCCGCGTGCGCGATTCAACTGCCGGCGGGGCGCGAGATAGTTGATCGGCTGCCGCAGGAATTTATCGTCGACGATCAAGACGGCATCAACGATCCAGTGGGGATGATCGGCGCTCGCCTGGCTGTGAAGGTTCATATCGTAACGAGCCCGGTGACTGCGCGACAAAATGCGATCAATGCAGTAAATCGAGCTGGATTGATCGTCGCGGACATGGTGCTTGAGCAGCTTGCTGCCGCGGAAGCCTCACTAACAGAGGACGACAAGGAATTCGGCGCGGCCCTGGTGGACGTGGGGGCCGAAACAACCGGCCTGATCATTTATCAGCGCGGGGCGGTGCAGCATACGGCGGTTTTCCCGTTGGGCGGATCGCATTTCACAAACGACATCGCGTTTGGCTTGCGCACTCCAATTCCCGAGGCTGAGAGAATCAAACGCACAGTCGGTTGTGCGTGCAGCACAGCACTAAACGAAATGGAGCGCAGCGAGTTGGTTGAGGTGCCTTCGGTGGGCGGACGCGCACCGCGACAGCTTTCGCGCCAAATACTTTGCGACATTCTTCAACCGCGCGCGGAGGAAGTGCTAATGCACGTTGCTGACGAGATCAAAGACGCGGGTTGGGAGCGGCAACTCTCGAGCGGCGTCGTGTTGACGGGTGGTGGCGCACTGCTCCACGGCATGACTGAGATCGCCGAGCAGGTGTTCGACGCCCCAGTGCGCGTTGGTTATCCGGAGCGAGATCGATTTGGCGGTTTGGTTGAAGATATACAAAGCCCAGCTTGGGCGGCAGCAGCCGGACTGGCGCTGGTTGCCCAGCGCGCGCAGGCGATGGAAGCGCGTTCCGGTATTAGCCGTCGCGCCGCGTCCGGCAAGCTGACGCATTTTGTTTCAAGATTTCGTAATCGTTTTAGTAGTATTTTCTGACAAGTTATTGTATGCTTTCGCGCCAGTTGCACAAGATGTAGTCCGCAACATATCGATGCCTATGCCGCGAGCAGCACAATATAGAAGAAAAGGGCCCTGGAAGCCATCTCGATTCGGGAGAGAGGAAAAACCTATGACACCTGAAGCTCGTGAACCTGGAAGAGGCATTAATATTTTTATCGATGACGAGCCGCCAATCACTGGCGCGCGCATCAAGGTGATCGGCATTGGCGGCGGCGGCGGTAATGCCGTTAACCGCATGATCGAAGCAGGCATCGAAGGAATTGAATTCCTCGTCGCCAATACGGATCTGCAGGCGCTGAAGCGATCTCACGCGCCGATCAAGATTCAGTTGGGCAGTCGTCTCACCAAGGGTCTTGGAGCTGGGGCCGATCCCGGAGTAGGACGCGAAGCCGCTCTCGAAGACACAGACAAGATCATTGAAGTGCTTGAAGGCGCGGACATGGTTTTTGTAACAACCGGTCTTGGCGGCGGCACGGGAACAGGGGGCGCGCCAATTATCGCGTCGCTGGCAACCGAACTGAACGCGCTGACGGTGGCTGTGGTTACGAAGCCGTTCCATTTTGAAGGGCGTCGCCGCATGCAACAGGCAGAACAAGGACTGAGGGAGTTGCAGGAATGCGTGGACACAGTAATCACGATCCCGAACGAGCGCTTGCTCCATACTGTGGAACGAGGGGCTTCGCTGAGCGACTCATTTCGCGTGGCAGACGACGTCTTGCGGCAGGCAGTGCAAGGCATCAGTGATTTGATCACCGTGCCCGGTCTGATCAATCTCGATTTCGCGGACGTCAAGACGATCATGTCAGGGATGGGCATGGCGCTAATGGGCACCGGACGCGCCAGTGGTGAGAATCGGGCCATCGATGCGACTCAACAGGCGATTTCGTCGCCCTTGCTCGAAGAGGCCAGCATCCAGGGCGCCCGAGGCGTGCTGATTAATATTACTGGCGGTCCGGATCTAACTCTTTATGAAGTGAATGCGGCGGCGTCGATCATCCGCGAGTCGGCGGATGAAGAAGCCAACATCATCTTTGGCGCGGTGATTGACGATAACATGCGCGACGAGATGAAGATCACCGTGATCGCGACGGGGTTCGAAAGAGAAGCAGTTGCGATGGTCGCTGCGGGAGCGAGCGCCACGATGTCTGCCACGCAGCCGCGTTACGCTCCGCGTCCCAGTGACGATTTGCCGCGATCGACCATGAATCAGGCTCGTGCTGATGATCTGGATGTGCCTACCTTCATTCGAAAAAAAGCAGATTAGGGAATAGCTGGCGCAAGAAAAGGCGTTTGGTTTGACTGTTTTGCGGTTCCCGCGAGCCACGACTCTTTGTCATCAGAGAAATTCGGTTTTTCCCCTTTGCTTTTTCGGTCATGGTTGTGTAGCATATCGATTAATCGCTTGCAGGGTTCTCCATTACGGGTAAAAGTTTCGCTCCTGTCCTCGAATGGCCGCAGCCTGCGAGAGTGTTTTTCGGTTGATCGTCGCCACGTTCAACTCCCGCTTCAATGTGCGCTGGTGTGATCAACTTCAACCCGTCTTAGAAATTTGTGGAGGTAAGATAAAGTGAATCGCAAACTTATTAGAACAACGCTGGCAGAAGTTAAAGGTAAAGCACGAGAAGCCGCTCTGCCCAGAGAGCGCGTGAACGGCAGCCCGCATCGCGGTGATAGTGATGGTGGAGGTCACAGGCATCAACGCGCCCCGCACCAGGCGTCGGCGGCAGTTCAGGTGCGTAAACGAATTCCGCCTCCGAACGAGACGAGCGCTGAGATTTTCTACTACAAGAAACAGATTGACGCACACACGCTCATGGTCATTGTGTTACTTGATGGCGAGGAAATCGAAGGCACGATCGAGTGGTATGACCGCGGCGCGCTCAAGGTCAACCGCCGGGCCGAGCCGAATCTTTTGATTCTGAAGCGCAACATCAAATACATGTACAAGGCTGACGAACGCGTCGAGAAAGCGCAGAACGCCGCCCAAACAGCTTAGGGTTGGTTAGGTCGCGTCTCTATCGTCCCCAGCCACTCGCGCACGTCGCCTCAGGTAATGACACAGTCAGGGAATAGCTCATCTCACGCTGGGCATCGGCCCAGGCGGTTTCTGCCGCGCATCGGTATCACAATGGGCGACCCGGCCGGAATCGGACCGGAAGTCGTGCTTAAGGCCGTTGCCGAAGAAGAGGTCCGCAGCCTCTGCATTCCTCTAATAATTGGCGATGCGCAACTCCTCGCGCACACAGCGCGTACGCTCGACCTTCAATGCGGCTACGACATCGTGCGGCGCGGCGAATCGCTTCCCACACACAGCGAACCCGTTATTTTTCATCTCGACAACGTTGGCGGATTCATCGAACCCGGAATTGAATCGGGCGCCGCGGGCAAAGCCGCTGCCGGCTACATTGAAGCGGCCGTCGAGTTGTGCGCGGCTGGAAGTATTGAGGCGATCGCTACGGCCCCGATCAATAAGCGCGCGCTTTTTCTCGGCGGCTACAGTTTTCCCGGTCACACCGAGTTCCTGGCCGCTCTTACGAGCACGGAAGAGTACGCAATGGCTTTCGTCGCGGCGAACCTGCGCATCGTCCTGCTTTCGACTCATGTGCCGCTGGCCGAAGCGATTCGAATGGTCGAGCGCGACCGCATTATTCGCATCGTTAAGTTGACGCATCGCGAAATGAAACGCTGGGGCATCGAACGGCCGCGAATTGCCGTGGCAGCTCTGAATCCCCACGGCGCGGAAGGCGGATTGTTTGGCATGGAAGAGGCTTCTGAGATCGCACCCGCGATCGAAGCATGCCGAGGAGTCGACGACTTGAACGTGCGGGGGCCGTTTTCGGCGGACACAATTTTCTTGCGCGCATCCCGCGGAGAGTTTGACGCCGTCATAGCCTGCTATCATGATCAGGCGACGATTCCCGTCAAATGTTTGTCGTTCGGCGAGGCCGTAAATGTCACGCTAGGCTTGCCATTCATACGCACTTCCGTCGATCATGGGACAGCATTCGATATTGCGGGCAAAGGGCTCGCGGAGCATTCGAGCATGGTGGCGGCAATCAAGCTGGCAACCGAATTGTCAAATCGCGCGGACGAGAGTAGCTGTGCTGTCGAAGTATGATCACGATGCCAAAAGAACAAAAGCAAGCGGAACGAGTCAAAGAGTCAAGACGAATTCTCGTCGCCGACGACGATCCGGCCATTCTCCGGTTGGTCACGACACTACTGGAGAAAGACAACTACACCGTGGTTACGGCTCGCGACGGACGGGAAGCGTATAAGCATCTCCAAAGCGATGCCAACTTCATCGCCGCCGTGCTGGATGTCGTGATGCCGCACATTTCGGGACCAGAGCTGGTGCGCTACATGAAGACTGAAAAGCGTCTGATGCGGATTCCAGTGATGATGATGACCGCCGAACAGGATCCAAAACTATCTTCGGACAGCTTTGCTGCGGGCGCAGTGGTTTTTTTGCCAAAGCCTTTCACGACTGCGCAGCTACAAATAATGCTTCAGATGCTGATCGGAAAGAGTGGTGCGTGAGATTCGCGACATCGCACGTTCTGGGATGCGTTGAAATGATAAAGTCCTGGTTCAATAAACGTTTCTCTGTGCGACCGCTGCGTTCGCTGCGTCTCTGTGGCGAATCTGTGGTGCGCGGGAATTCAACACCAAGACACAAAGAACACAGAGCAGTCACGAAGGTTCTGATTCTCTGCCTGGCCGCATGCTGCGTGCTGGCCATTTGTGCAAGCGCGCAAGCCAGCGGCGACCTGAGTGCGAAGCAAGTACGCAAACTGATCACGCGCGCGGCGGGCATCGCTTTGCCGGGTGGTGACGTACGTGTAAAGAGAGTGTCGCCGGTCGATCCCGCAACAGTTGAAGCCACCGCGGCGATCGAAACGGCTTTTCGTCTCGAGCAAAATGACAAGGGACAATGGCGCGTCGCGGAAGTGCGGACTGGTCCAGGTCAGTGGGAAGAGATTGAGTTGATTGCTCGTGCGCTCAAAACGGAAGTCAACGCCGGCCGTTGCGACGATCCAGATCTGCGCGCGAAACAAAGCGAAAGCGATCCAAGCGTAAAGCGCGCGCGCTGTCTGATCGCAAATCTGTTGGGCATTCAACTTCCTTCGGACGCGGTGCGGATCAGGGAAGTAACGCCGCTGGCTGTGCCGCTCAGCTCCCACCCCTCCGCGTTGGTTGTCGCCACTGTCGAGGCTGATTTTCGTTTATCGAAAACTCTGAAGGCCGCCTGGCGCGTTGCGGGCATAAGGACCGGCAATCGCGCATGGACTGATCCTGATGCGATCTTGGCTGCCGTCAACTCTGATAAAGCTGCGAGGGCGCGTGCTGAACTCGAGTTGATCGCCCAAGCCCTGGAAGCTTTTCGGCGCGATCGCGGTTTCTATGTCGAATCAAAGAGCGAAGCCGTTTTGATTGATCATCTCAGCCCGCGCTACCTCGCGCGCGTGATTCGCGTCGATCCCTGGCTTCATCCATACCTCTACGAAGGCACAAGGGATCGCTTCACCCTGCGCTCTGCCGGTCCCGACCACAAAGAGAACACGAGCGACGACATCACGCTGAGTGGACCGTTACATTCCGCCTCCAGTCAGACTATTTCGCAGTAAAGTAAACGCGCTCACCGGGGAAAGTCTTGCTGAAAATAAGACAGTTCCGCAAGAGAATTCGCAATTGACAACAACCTTCCACAGGGCTAGACTTCGCCTGCAATCATTTCGGTTTCTCGTAGGTAGTTTTTGTTGTTCGCTCACGTGCAACCTACGCCGTGTAAGCCCTCCACGTCGGCGACATACTCATAACTGAAGGCTGACGCAGTTTCTTCGTAACCGCGCAGCGGCTCAACCCAAAAGGAGCCAACTCTCATGATTTGCCAACACACTTCTTGCTCTCGTTCCAGGGCATTCAGACGATGTGTCTCAGTCGCTTTGACCATTGCTCTCATGCTGACCTCCATGCCGCCTGTTTTTGCACAGTCGGTCGTGAGCGGCTTGATCGCTGGGTTCTTGGACGTGCGTCATGGGCACACCCAACACGCGCGTTCATTTCCCAACTCTGCACGGAATGCACGAACGCCTCGCACACCGCAAGGCGGAGGAGCTAACCGTGGTATGCCGTCTGCGCCGCCAAGTTCAGCCAGCGATTCGCCGCGAAGACCTCATACGAAAACGGAGCGCGAGGCAAGAGTCGTTCGCCTAAAGATAAATCTGCCGAGAAATCCGACGGTTGAAGTGGGTCGGTCCGCGCACCTGATGGCGGTGCCGTTTGATGCGGACGACAATCCCGTTCACGGAGTTATGGCTGAATGGCAATCCTCGCGGCCTGAGATCGTCTCAGTCACCACTGAGGGAGAAGCCGTTGCGATTGCGCCGGGTGTCGCAGTCCTAACAGGCAGTGCCGCAGGCAAGCGAGTGGTTGTCCCGGTCATGGTAGTTCTACGCACGGCGACTCTAGGAACCGAACGAGGAGATCGAACTGTCGCGCAAGCGTCTTCCAGCATTCAGGCAGGACGAAAAAATCGTCGCCAGTCACCACGGTCCTTACTGTTCGCGCACAACGAATCGTCTTCATCGAATGGAGCGCCGGTGCCATTGGGCGGCGACCAAGCGGAGTCGCTCTACAAACCGTCGAATGCGGTGGGTGCACCTCCGGGGAAAACCACGCCGGGAGCAAAGACACGCGGCGCAGCAATCGAGAGCACTGAGACTCCGGGTAGTTCTAACTTTAGTTTTGGACGTCGTGATGTATACAAATCCGCAGACCAGCGCGCGTGGCGACGTAACTACAGTCACGCAATATGCTGACGCGTCTAATCCGAACGGACCCGCGAGCCCGGTCAGTCATTCAACGAATTACGACAGCATGGGCAACGTAACGCTCGCGACTGTGGATTGCTGCCAGCAAAAGTCTTTCACTTATTCCAGCGGCTATTACTATGCCTATCCAACTTCAGTGACGAGCGGCGCGGGCCCAACGCTGACCTCCAGCGCTACCTATGATTTCAATAACGGCTTGGTCACCTCGACTACCGACGAAAATAATCAAGTGACCGCGAATTATTTCAACGTGGACTCATTGCGCCTTGCCTACGTGCAGCGTCCTGACGGCAGCACGACTCATTTTTATTACTCGGACGGACTCACCGGTAACGCGACAACCAATGGCTTGCACTATTTTATCAACACGGCAACTCAGCTCGACTCGACGCGCGTCGTTGACAGCTATCGCTTTTACGATGGGCGTGGCGAGGTAACGCAAACCTTCGACAACTGGACTTCGGCCAACGGCTGGTCAACGCAGGACATAGAGTATGACGTGATGACAATAATCAGTTGACGACCACCGCTCACATGGACTATGCCGGCACCGTCATAACGGTGACCGATCAGGCGGGCAAGCAACGCCGCCAGCTCACAGATGCGTTAGGCCGCGTCGTGCGCCTGGACGAGCCTGATGCATCGGGCAATCTCGGAACGACATCTGCTCCCACTCAAGCCACTTCCTATGAATATGACATTCTCGACAACCTGATTCACATCACGCAACCAGGTCCGAACTCAATTACGCAAAATCGCTACTTCAAATACGATTCGCTCTCGCGGCTCACCCACGAGCGGCAGGTTGAGCAAGCGGCGCCGTGGACGACAACGGACTCGGTGGCCGGTAATAATCAATGGTCACGCAAGATTGTTTACAACTCCCAAAGCCTGGTGCAGGACGCTTACGATGCGCGACAGCTCAATACACATTTTGTTTACGACGGACTGAACCGTGTTTCGCAAATCAACTACAATCTGCCCGGCGGCTCGCCCGACCCGGCCACGCCTTCGGCTTACTACTGGTACGATTCGCAAACTCCAAGCGGCGCGCCGGCTTATAATCACGGGTCGGCGATGGGGCGGCTCACAGCCATGACTTACGGCGGCATCACGGCGACAACGGGAAACTATTTTGGCTATGATCAAATGGGCCGCGTGAATGTCCAGAGGCAGGTAACGGGCTCAACCACTTACTCGATGAGCTATGGCTACAACGTTGGTGGCTTGCTCACG
>JBGPWL010000062.1:0-28087 GCA_041492185.1 Pyrinomonadaceae bacterium
ATCGGGTTGATAGCCCAAGAATTCCCTTCGAGATGATCCGCGCCTTGTCTTGGGCTGCAGAATCGCTGTTGGGCCTTCGTTGCAATACAATCATTCGCCTTGATACGGTTTATACCTATTCGATCACCTCGTGTAAGAAGCAATTCTGTGACGATCGAGATTGGGCGCGCCAGTGGGAGCAAGCACTGAAAAGCGCTGAATGTATCTAGATGGTTACGCCAACGAGACCGCGATTCGGCGCCCTGGAATTTCAACTGAAGAGGCGGTAAGACTAAGAAGAATCCAAGTCGAGGACTCTATCAATACGACAACCCGCTATTGGTTTAGCGAAATTTTCTGCGATCTGGCTGCCGCGCGTTTAGTGGGGCCGGCGTTTCTAGCCGCCGTTGACCGATTGATTCCCACTTCGGCGGATTCACCTTCCGTGAGCCATCCTCCCATCTCTCTACGTAGGTCGCTCGTTCGGCAGTACCTTGAGGGACACATTCCTCATCTCTTCCTGGATAGTATCTGGCAGGACGTTCTAAAATCAGTAACCACCAGAGGCAGTGTTGAGCTTCCTTGGATCATTTGTAAAGAGGTCCTAGAGCAAGGAGCCGCGGCAATTGAACTGCTTGTCAATAGCGTCGTCAAGCTATCGCCTTTCGAGTGGATGGCCGATTTGCCTGATTTCTTAAAACGCGTCGATGAGTCTTTCAAATACCTGTCGCCTCCGAGTGCGGAGTTGACGATGCAGGGTAGCAAGGAGGACGTAAACTACTTTTGGCTATTAATGTTTGCGGCTTGGCGCTTTAGGTTATCGGAAGAAAAGTTCAAAGCGTTTCGATTGACATATAATTGGAGCGAAGAAAAAGCCGAGGAAGCACTGAGCAATTTGTTGCTCCATTCTCTTCAGTCGATTGAATTAAGGTCGCGATGGCTCCAGAAGCATGATCCAAGATTACTCTCAACTTCAAAAGCGGCTCAACCCTGACACACCCTGGAAATCGAGGTTGGTTATTGAGCCATTCCTGTCCTACGTGCAGCCTACTTCAACCGCTGCCGCTTCCCTCGATTTCCATCTGGGTAATCGATTTACGCTTCTTCGAAGTCGACGCGATGTGCAACATGATCCGCTAAGTAGGTTCTCTCCGTCTGAGGGCAATGAAAGTCATCAGCGGTATCATGATGTGGTTACTCGGGAGCTATTCATACCAATGGGCCAGGCCTTCACGATTCATCCCGGACAGATTGTGCTTGGAACCACGCTCGAATTCTATCGCTTCCCAGAGGACTTGTTAGCCGATGTTATTGGCAGATCGATTTGGGCACGCCGTGGCTTGCTAATTGAAAACGCCCAAACGGTACATCCGTTGTCTTCGGGAACAATAACCCTTGAAATGTGCAACCTAGGTGAAGTCGGGCTGCGATTACGACCAGGAGTATCGATCGGTCAGCTTGTCTTTCATAAGGTGGAACGGGTCGAAGAACAATTCCCCGAAAGGGACTCTCAAAAACAGCCCTCGGGTTATGCGGCCCAACTCAGACCACTCTTAGGGGACTACAAGCCGAGCGACGTTGAAAAGTTCCTCCTTTGGGAATTGGATGCGTGAATCTGAAGCGTGCCTCAGTATTAGTTTGATTCATTGATGTTCATCTTCAGACTGTAGCTCCAGTCAAACTAAATGGTGGCAAAGTCCGGCGCGCGGGCTTTTCTTTTTTCAATCCCAACGCCCAGTCGGCTTGCATCAGCGTGTGTATGTCGCGCGTGCCTTCGTAGATGATTGCGGCTTTGCAGTTGCGCAGGTAACGCTCGACGGGATAATCGTTTGAATAACCGTTCGCGCCGTGTACCTCGATGGCCATTGACGCGGCCTTTTCGCTGCGAATGGTCGCTTGCCATTTTGCGAGACTCGTCGCGCGCCCATTGGGTTTGCCCATGTTCTTCAAGTAACCGGCGCGCAGCCAGAGCAAGTGGCTCATTTGATAATCGGCTTCCATCTCGGCAATCTTTTGTTTGACGAGTTGATGATTCGCGATCTTCGTGCCGAACGTCTCGCGTTCGTTTGCGTAAGCGACAGAAGCATCTCGCGAGGCGCGAATGACGCCGGTCGCGCCGGCAGCGACGGTGAAGCGTCCCTGTTCGAGTGCAAACATCGCGATCTTGAATCCTTCGCCCTCTTCACCGATCAAATTCTCTTTCGGCACACGCACGTCCTGCAAACTAAAGTACCCGGTGTTGCCCGCGCGAATTCCCAGCTTGCCGTGAATCGTTCCCGACGAAAAGCCTTTCATACTGCGCTCGACGATAAAGCACGACATGCCGCTGTGATCGCGCTTGCGCCGCTTCTCCTCATCGGTCCAGCAGAAGAAAAGAAAGTTGTCGGCGATGTCGGCCAGACTGATCCACATCTTCTCGCCGTTCAAAACGTATTCGTCGCCTTCGCGTCGCGCGGTTGAGCGCGCCCCGACCACGTCCGAACCGGCCCCGGGCTCAGTCAAACCGTACGTCGCGACACGCTCGCCTTTCGCTTGCGGCACGAGATACTTACGCTTCTGCTCTTCCGATCCCCAGGTGTAAAGCGTGAGCGAATTCAGCCCGGTGTGTACCGACATGATCACGCGCAGTGAGGTGTCGACAGCTTCCAGCTCTTCGCAAACCAATCCGAGCGAGAGGTAATCAAAGCCCGCGCCGCCGTACTCTTCGGGGATGCAAACGCCGAGCAGATTGAGTTCAGCCATTTTGTCGAGAAGCGCGCGGTCGAACATCTGTTTCTCGTCGAGTTCTTTAATGCGCGGCGCAACTTCCTTCATCGCAAAGTCGCGGACCGTCTGCACTAAGGCTTTGTGATCTTCAGTCAATTCGAAATCGATCATCGTTTTGCTCTTTCTCTTATTTGGCGGTGATTTGACGGGACATCTTACATTATCTCTTAAGCGCCGCGAAACAAGCAGGTTTGATCAGGGTTGGTGGCAATTGCGAAAAAGAGAATCCAAACGCAAGGGCTGCAAAGATCTTCGCAACGGACGCAAATCCAATTATTTCTTTGTGCCCTCCGCGTCTTTAACTTTGCGTCCCTTGCGTTAAATTTCTATACTGCCCGACATGCCTAAGCGAGCGAGATCTAACATCGTCTCCGTTGGTCTGGTCCAGATGAGCTGCGAGTCGAAGCCCGCTGCGAATCTCAAGAAAGCGATCGCGCGCATCGGCGAGGCAGCGAAAAAAGGGGCACGGATCGTGTGCCTGCAGGAGCTTTTCCGTTCCCGGTATTTCTGCCAGACAGAAGACATCGAGTTATTCAAGCTCGCCGAAACCATTCCCGGTCCATCGACTGAAGCCCTGAGCAAAGTGGCGCGGCAGAAAAAGATCGTGATCATCGCGTCGCTCTTCGAGAAGCGCGCCGCGGGCGTCTACCACAACACTGCCGTAATCATCGACGCGAACGGAAAAGTTGTGGGCAGGTATCGGAAGATGCACATACCCGACGATCCCCTTTATTACGAAAAGTTTTATTTCACGCCGGGCGATCTCGGTTTTCAAACGCACGAGACGAAGTATGGGAAAGTCGGCGCGCTCGTTTGCTGGGACCAATGGTTTCCCGAAGCAGCGCGACTGACTGCGTTGAGCGGTGCTCAATTCATTTTTTATCCCACCGCGATCGGCTGGCTGCCGGACGAAAAAGCCGAGATGAACCAGGCGCAGCACTCTGCCTGGGAAACAATCCAACGCGCGCACGCGATCGCTAATGGCCTCTACGTCATCGTCGTGAATCGGGTGGGCCGCGAAGGTAAATTGAACTTCTGGGGCCAGTCATTCGTCGCCGATCCATTTGGCCGCATCATCGCAAAAGCTTCGGCTGACAAAGAAGAAGTGCTCGTAGTCGAATGCGATCTGAATAAGATCGACGAGACGCGGCAGAACTGGCCCTTCCTGCGCGATCGAAGGATTGACGCTTACGACAAACTGCTTTACCGCTATAACGAGGATGCGTGAATCCGTGAGCCGACTAGTGCTAGAATGCCCTCGGTGATCAGCATGACTTACGAAGAGATCTTGCGGGCGTTAGCTGCGCTGCCTCCAGAGGGTCGGCAACAAGCGGCAGAGTTTATTGCGTCTCTTCAGGAGCAGTACGCGGGTTCAAGTGCAGGTTCTGAGAATGGCCATCTTGACCTTGGCAGTTTTGCCTTTGTGGGGATGTGGCATGACCGCGAAGACATGCAAGACAGCAACCGGTGGCTGCGGCGTCATCGCGAGAGTGAATGGTAGGTCGAGTGACAGCCCTTACGGTCATTGATACTGATGTCCTGATTGATGTGGCTCGTGGCGATGCCCAGGCTCGTTCCTTCCTGGAGGCACTATCGCAACAATCATCTTTAGCAATTAGCTCAGTCAATCAGATGGAGCTGATTGTTGGCTGCCGAAATAAACGCGAGCTAATCGAGCTCGATAAATTCCTGAACGTCTTTCAGATCTTCAAAACCTCTGAGCAGATCTCCGATTACGCAGTCTCGCTCTTAACCCAATATCGACTAAGTCACGGATTGCTGATTCCCGACGCGCTGATTGCCGCGACCGCTCTGGTCCGCGGCGCCGATTTCCTCAGCAAGAACTACAGGGATTTTCGCTTTATCAGCGGTTTGAATCTCCTGCCATACCCCTAAACGAGTTTCCACGCGACGAAGAGATTTAGCTAATGATCCAAACTCCCGCCCAACTCGGTTACTACATGCCTGCCGAATGGCACAGGCATAGCGCAACGTGGCTGACGTGGCCCAAAGATCCAGAGACATGGCCAGATCGCGTACCGCAGGTTGAAGAGATCTTTTTGCTGATGATGGCGGCGCTCGCGCCATATGAGATCGTAAATCTATTGGTCGATGACGAAGCGACTGAAGCATCAGTGCGAACGCGGTGCGAATTTGAAGGCGCCGCAAACATTCGCTTTCATTGCATTCAAACAGTGGATTCATGGATACGTGACTACGGACCAAATTTTCTTGTAAACGACAGAGGCGATCTTGCCTACAACGACTGGGTCTTTAACGCCTGGGGCAATAAATATGAGGAGCTAAAGAAGGACGGTGCGATTCCTTCACGACTTGAAAGCCTTCTGCAAGTTCCGTGCTTCGAGCCCGGCGTCGTGATGGAAGGCGGCTCAATCGAAGTCAACGGCGCCGGCGTAGTGCTGACCACGGAGCAGTGTCTGCTCAATCCAAATCGCAACCCGCACCTGGATCGTCCCGAGATTGAAAAGTGTCTCAAAGATTATCTCGGGGTGCAGAAAGTGTTATGGCTCAACGAAGGCATCGTTGGCGACGACACGGATGGCCACATCGACGACCTCGCGCGTTTCGTCTCGCCTGAGGTAATTGTGTGCGCAGTCGAAGACGATCCGACGGATGCGAATTACGAACTGCTGCAAGACAATCTTGAACGTCTCAAACACATGACGGACGCACAAAGCCGCCCGTTCGAGATTGTTACCTTACCGATGCCGGGAATTGTCGGCGGCACAAGCACTGACCCTCGCAACCTCGATCGCTTGCCTGCGAGCTACGCAAATTTCTATATCGCAAATGGAGTCGTACTCGCGCCGGTCTTTGGCCACGCGAATGACGCGCGCGCGCTTGAAATTCTGCAAAGCTTGTTTCCTGATCGGCGAGTGGTCGGAATCAACTGCGAGCCTTTGGTGTGGGGCATGGGGGCGATTCACTGTGTGACGCAACAACAGCCACAACCTGATCCGCAGATTACGCAGATTTCACAGACTGGGAAAAGATAAAGCGGCGATAATCCAGGGAACGCGTACCAAAGTTCAACAGTAAGCCAATCTCGAGGTGACTTGCCTTCAGATAGTTGATTACTTGTGCCTCCTCAAAGCCGCAACCGAGTTGCCGATGCACCTCCATCGCCCCCCGATGATTGCATAGGTCTTTGGATCGTTCTCCGTGAGGTTCTTCAGCATTTTCAGCTCCCTTCAGTGACTGGTTTTTCCTCTGTGAAATCTGCGTAATCTGCGGATAATATTTCCTTCGCGGCTACCTTCGCTTCTTCCAGCGTACGCACGCGACCATCCAACTGCATTTCATAAACCACTTTGGTGATCTTGCCAATTTGTGGTCCAGGTTCGAGGCCCATCTCCAGCAAATGCCGGCCCATCAAAAGCGCCGCGGGCGCGTGCTGCTCGACTTCCAGTTCCCTTGCGCGATTGATGAACCACTCCTGCGCTTCGGCGTCGTACCATTTTTCGCGCGGTATCCAATCGGCGTTGCGCCCGAGCGAGTCTGCCTTGGCGACGCGGTACAAAAGATCCAATTCACATTTGCGCGCAAGTCTGCGAAAAGCACCGTCGCCAACTTCTTCGCGCTTCTTGAAATACTCGCCGGGCTTCAGGTGATCGCGGACCAGCGCCATGACTTGCGCGCGCACGTCGTAGCCGTCCAGTGTGTGAATGTTCAGGGCGTCCAGAAACTTTTCGGTTGGACCAACGCCGGCCTCTTCGTGTCCGCGTGAGCGCCAGCGTCCATCAATAAATTCCGTCGTTGGAGGTTTCCCAAAATCATGGGCGAGAGCCGCGAGCATTACTGTAATTTGTTTTGCGTTTGGCAGATCGTCAATTAACTCGCGCGCGCGATCGACAACCAACAGGGTATGAACATACACGTCACCCTCCGGATGCCATTCCGTGTCTTGCGGCACGTCAATCAAGGCTTTGATCTCAGGAAACAGTTGATCGACGGCGCCAAGCTCGCGCAACCACTTCAATCCAATCGAGGGACGCAGCGGGCGCAGTAAGAGTTTTTCCAGCTCGCCCCAAATTCGCTCTGACGGAAGATCTGACAGATCTATTTTGCGGCAGAGGGCCGCGGTCTCCGGCTCGATGTCGAATTCAAAGCGCGCGGCAAACTGCGCGGCACGCAGGACACGCAGACTGTCTTCCGGAAATGTTTCGAGCGAAACCGCGCGCAGGATCTTGTTTTGAATATCCTGTTGACCACCAAACGGGTCGATGATCTCTGCGGTGAGCGGGTCTTGCAGAATTGCGTTGACGGTGAAGTCACGCCGGCGCGTCGCTTCTTCAATTGTCATCGCCGGATCGCCTTCGATCACAAAGGCGCGATGGCCGCGGCCTGACTTGCGTTCGCGGCGCGGCAGAGAGACGTCCAGATCGTGCCCGAGTTTGTAAACCGTGAAAGCTTCGCCGACCACGTTTACTGAACCGAACCGATCGAGCAGCGCCCGCAGTTTGTCGGGCTCGAGGCGGTAAACTTCCAGATCCCAATCCTTCGGCTCGCGACCCATCAACGCATCGCGCACACAGCCACCGACGAGCAGCGCGCGGCCGCCTTCGCTGCGTATTGCTTTTGCCAGGCTCAGAACTTTTTCGGGAGTAGTGAACACGGGTCCAATGTCCAAGGTCCCATGTTCAATGTCAAGAGTGGGGCAGAAGCCCGACCGTGAGGGAGGGCTGTGATGTCCAGCAGTGAATCGGAATAGGGAGTTCTTGAATTACGCCCTCCCTTACGGTCGGGCTTCTGAATCATCATCGAGGCCATCGACGACTACTTGAATACCACGCGTTGAAGGAATGCAGCTGATTATTTGCGCGCGTTCGATTTTAGTGAAGTCGCTGCCGTTGGTGTGCCAGAGCTTCACCCAGAATGTGCGCGTCTCGCCGTGGATGGCGAAGGTCGAGCCGTCGAGCATCACCGGAACCGGCTCGGCGATTGTTCCCAGACGCAGCGCCTCTAACAATTCCGGAACATAAGACCTGAATTTATCGAATTGAACAAGCACGGCGTTGTCGGCAATCTCAGCCGGAGGCAATTCGACCGGATCGTCTGATTCGAGCAGCAGGCGAGTTTCGGTCTGTTGGTTGCGTTTCTTGACTACGGGCATTTTTGCTAGGGCTTGTCCGCCCGCGCCTTTGTCGAACAAACGGGCAGGGACGAGCCCTGCCCCTACAATCCGATGCTCACGAACTCAATCGTTTCAACAATTGCTCAGGCAACTCCGAAACCTTCACGCGCTCCTGCTCCCACGTGTCGCGATCACGCACCGTCACTGCCTCGTCTTCCAATGATTGATGATCGACCGTTACGCAGAAAGGTGTTCCGATCTCGTCCTGGCGCGCGTAAAGTTTTCCGATGCCGCCGGTGTCATCGTAAACAGCGCGCAGCAGAGGTTGCAACGAACGCTTGATTGCTTTGGCCATGCCGACGATTTCAGGTTTGTTCTTAGCCAGCGGCAATATCGCAGCCTTGATCGGCGCCATTGACGAATGAAGTTTCAGAATCACGCGCGTTTCGCCCTTGTCGTTCGTTTTTTCCGAATACGCGTCCATCAACACCGCCAGCACCGTGCGATTCACGCCCGCCGCGGGCTCGATGACGTAAGGATAAAAACGCTGCTTCGTCGCTTCGTCGAAATATGAAAGGTCTTCAGTCGAATCCGGATTGATGCGCTTCCCTTCCGCGTCTTCGGGTTTTTTCGAATGCGTACGCAAATCAAAATCGGTGCGGTTGGCAATACCCATCAATTCGTCCCACTGTTTTTCTTCATCATCGCGTTCGGGAAAGAAACGATATTGAATATCAACGGTGCGCTTGGCATAGTGGGCCAACTCTTCTTTCGGTTGCTCGTAAAGACGCAGGTGCTCCGGAGAAATGCCGAGACCCGTGAACCAACCGTAGCAGTTATCAATCCATTCCTGATGGGCCTGCTCGTCTTCGCCGGGGCGGACGAAGTATTCCATCTCCATCTGCTCGAATTCACGCGTGCGGAAAATGAAATTCCCCGGCGTGACCTCGTTGCGAAACGATTTCCCAATCTGCGCCACGCCAAACGGCAGCTTGCGACGGCTCGTGTTCAATATGTTCAGGAAGTTTACAAAAATGCCCTGCGCGGTTTCAGGACGCAGATAAACCAGCGCCGACGGATCATCTTCCGCCGTTGCGCCGACGTGCGTACGGAACATCAGATTGAACGGCCTGGGCTCAGTTAGATTGGTCGAGCCGCAACTTGGGCATTTCAAACTCTTCGCGCGTATGGCGTCTTCGATTCTGGCGCTGCCGGCCGGTACCTCGAGTTTGTCGGCGCGCATCCGGTTGTTGCACTCGCGGCAATCAACCAGCGGATCGCTAAACGTATCTTCGTGTCCGGAATATTTCCAAACCAGCCGATTCAGAATGATCGACGAATCGAGTCCTTCCATATCGTCGCGCTCGTGGACCATCCAGCGCCACCACGCCGCGCGGACGTTGTTGCACAACTCGACGCCGAGCGGACCGTAGTCCCAGGCGCTCCCCAGCCCGCCATAAATTTCCGAAGAGGGATAGACGAATCCTCTACGCTTGGAAAGTGAAACGATTGTGTCGATGTCAGGCGCCGCCATACTCGTACGAGTCTAGCAGCGAAAACCTGGGAATGAAAAGAAGCGCGGGATGCGTGGATGGATATCTGATCAGATCTTACAAACGTCTTGGTTCCGGACGGGTCATCGAAACTGCGCGCACAATGTGATCCAGTACGCGCCCCAGGAGAAGAACGAAAAAGAAAAACGGAAGCAGCACGATGGGCTGTTCCTGCATTGCCAACATTACTCTACGTTCCGTGCTCATAAAATTTTCTTTCTCAAAACAAATCG
Source organism: Pyrinomonadaceae bacterium (assembly GCA_041492185.1). Taxonomy (GTDB): domain Bacteria; phylum Acidobacteriota; class Blastocatellia; order Pyrinomonadales; family Pyrinomonadaceae; genus JAOAPY01. The sequence continues at coordinate 9,627 of JBGPWL010000062.1, forward strand.
TTGCGGAAAGGGAGACAGGCGACAAGGTCGTGTTGGCGTTGCCGCCTGCTCTTGTTGCTACTGACCGGAACTAATCATGCCGCTTCTTCTTTGGAGCAGGCTTTTCCGGCGCCGGCTTTACGTCGCTGGCGTTGACCGTCGGTGTTGCCTGTGGTGGTTTCGCGCCACGCGGGACGATCCAGAGTTCGACGCAATCTTCTTCGCGAAAGCCGCCGTTGACGGTGACGATCCGCGACTGATCGACGTTGCGCTGTTTGATCAGATAGTCCTTCGCGCGCGCCAACAGTTGATCGGCTACTCCCGCACGGCTCGTGCGTCCGCCGTAAGAGATTACGTAGACCGTAGTCGTGGGATCGTTCTGCATCGCGATTGCCAGATTGTCGAGACGAGCTTTCTGATCGTCATACGTGCAACTGCAGCAGACATCGAACTCTCGCGGCGGATTTACCGGCGGTGGCGGCGGCACAGACGTTGAAGCCTGGGCCGATTGCCGGCACAAAGCGTCGCCGGAACCATCGTCGACAACCAGAGTCGCCGTGATGCGCCGACCTGCCAGGCCGTTGGAATTGACGGTGATTGTTTGCGTGCCCGCGCCACTGATTATCTCGGCCTCAACGGGACTGACTGTCCACCTATAGTTAAGCGCAGACGTTCCGCTGTAGGTCACGTCGGCGGTGAAGGTGACCGGGTCTCCTTCGCTGACGCTTGCCGGTCCGGAAAGGATCACCGGATACGGACAGGGCGATTTCGGCGGAACTATGTTTACGGGTTTGTAATTCAGCTCCAGGCACTTTCGTCGACCGGCTACGACATTGACTTCGCGGGACCAAGGGCCGCTCGGCAACCTGATGACCACCGTATGCAAGCCGGGATCGAGCTTGAATTCGCTATAATCAGTTGTAGTTGCGCCCTCGGCTCGGCCGTCAATCTCGAGCGGAAAACCACCCGGGTTGGTGCGAACCTTGACCGTTCCAAAGGTCGCTTTCTTTTTCTTTGCGTAAGCGGTGGAAGCAGGATGGACCACGCAGAAGGCGATCGCAATCAATGCTGCGAAGGCGAACTTCCCGCAACTCAAACCGTTTCTACCTGTCACTAGTCGTCCTAGCATCGGATTAAGCCTCCTCCGTTTCGTCCACTTGCTTTCCGAGTTTTATGCGCGCGTAGCGCCGGCGCAAACTGGCGCCCACCGCGGCCAATCCTGACCCAAACAGCAACAGCGTGGCTGGCTCGGGAACCGCATTGCCACCAGGCGGCGTTGGCGTCGTTGGTGGTGTTGGCGTCGAGGTCGGGCACGAGTCACAGTCATGATGATGGATAAAGAAGAACGGAATTACCGCCAGGAAAAGCAACGGCCATTTTGGAAAATGGTGCGTCTCGTCCGGCGGGATTTCCCCACAATCACAAATTGAGCCTTCCAGGTCGCCTTGCGCAATGACGTCGATGTTGCCGGGATTGTCGGGATTCACAGTGACGCCCGCGAGCAACGAGTCAGAAGAGCTCGGTGCGCCAACCAATGAACCGTCTGCGATGTTTCCGGAATTGATTCCCGACTGTGCGTCCGGTGAAGATTTTGACGCGGCGCCGCTGACCGGCAAACCGGGTTCCTGGGCGTTACGTAGTTGAAGCTCAGGAACGCGGCCGCCACTCTGATAAGTGCCGAGCACCTGAACCACCTGGCTGATTGATATCGGCCCAGCTTGCACTGACGTACTCGCCATCAGCAATAGGCTTAGAGTCGTGGCAATGGGGCGAAAAGCTCGATTCCTCATTGTTGGGAAGTTCCTCCTCGTGTCTTTCCCTTTGAGATCCGAAAGCGGGAAAGTTTCACTAACTGGATTAAGACCAAGTCACCGAAAGACCCGAGCACTTGTCACTTGTCTTTGTGCGAACCGCAGTCGGGTTTCTCTGCTTGATAGGACAACACAGCTAATGACTTGGTGATTCCAGTTTCCGAGGCAGGATTGAGGCTTAAATCCAAAGGAAAAGGAGGTTTGCGCCGTGAGCGCAGACCTCCTTTGCTGGCCGGAAATTAACCCGGAAACCTGACCTAATCGCCGTCGCCGGCGCTTGCGGTTTCAGCTTTCCGTTGCTCGTCGCGCAATACAGCCTTTCGCGACAACTTGATCTTATTACCGTCCTTGCCAATGCACTTCACAAGGATCTGCTGCCCTTCGCGCAACTCATCGCGGACGTCCTTGACCCGACGATCGGCGATCTCTGAAATGTGCAAGAGGCCGTCGGTGCCGGGGAATATTTCGACGAACGCGCCGAAGTCGACGATCCGGTTTACGGTGCCGAGATAGGTTTGGCCCACGTCTGCTTCCGCAGTCAGGCCGCGGATGCGATTGACCGCAGCTTCGGCAGCGGAAGAACTCGCCGTCGCGATCGAGATGGTGCCGTCGTCCGCCACGTCGATCTTGGCTCCGGTTTCTTCGACGAGCGATCTAATTATCTTGCCGCCCGGTCCAATGACGTCACGTATCTTGTCGGGATTGATCTTGATCTGAATGATGCGTGGCGCATGCTGCGAGATCTCGGCGCGCGGCTCGGCCAGCGTTTTCTCCATGGCGCTCAGAATATGAAGCCGGCCCTTCTTTGCCTGTTCCAGGGCTTCGGCCATGATCTGGGCGTTGATGCCGGCGATCTTGATGTCCATCTGCAACGCAGTGATCCCTTCGCGCGTGCCTGCGACTTTGAAGTCCATGTCGCCATAATGATCTTCCGCGCCCGCGATGTCGCTCAGGATGGCGTACTTGTTCTCCTCCATCACCAGGCCCATCGCTACGCCCGCGACCGGCGCCTTCAACGGCACCCCCGCATCCATCAGCGAAAGCGTGCCACCACAAACCGTCGCCATTGACGACGATCCATTCGACTCAGTGATGTCCGAAACGATCCGCAGCGTGTAAGGAAAAACAGCTTCATCGGGCAAAACGGATTCGAGCGCACGACGCGCGAGCACGCCATGCCCGATCTCGCGACGGCCCGGGCTGCCAAATCTTCCCACTTCGCCGACGGAGTAATGTGGAAAATTGTAGTTGAGCATGAAACGTCGCTTCAGCTCGCCCTTCTCGAGATCGTCGATGAACTGTTCGTCGTCTTTCGTGCCCAGCGTCGCCGTGACAATGGCCTGTGTTTCACCGCGCGTAAACAAAGCCGAGCCATGAACGCGTGGCAGCCAGCCAACCTCGCAACTAATCGGTCTGATCTCTGAAAAACGACGACCGTCGGGGCGCCTTCGTTTGTTCAGGATGTCGTCGCGAAAGATGCTCTCCTTCAGATGACTGAAGATCACCTTCGCCATCAGGCGCTGCTCCATCCGATCCTCAGGATAGGACTCAACGACCTCTTTCTTGAGCGCGTCAACCGCCGCGTAACTCTCCAGCTTATCTTGCCCGGTAGTGTCGAGCGCGGTGCGCAAACGGTCACCATAGTTTCTCTCAATCTCGCCGCGCATTTCCTCGTTGAGCACCGGCGGAACTACTTCTCGCTTCTGAATATCAAGGGCCTTGTAGAGTTCTTTCTGCCAGCGGCAAAGGCGATTGATCTCCTTGTGCGCCAGCATGAGCGCTTCGAGCATGATCTCTTCGGAAACTTCCTTTGCGCCGGCTTCGACCATGACGATCGCCTCTTCGGTGCCGGCCACGATCAGATTCAGACGCGACTCGCGCACCTCGTCGTATGTCGGGTTAACGACGTAGCGCCCCTCGATCAAACCGATGCGTACGCCGGCAATTGGATTTAGAAACGGAATGTCTGACAGGTAGAGCGCGCAAGACGCGCCGGTGATGGCCACGACGTCAGGATTGTTGTCGGGGTCGGCGGAAATGACCGACGCGATCACCTGCGTTTCGTTCTTGTAGCCTTCCGCGAAGAGCGGCCGGCACGGACGATCGATCATCCGGCAGGTCAGGACTTCTTTCTCGTTTGGCCGGCCTTCGCGCCGGAAGTAGTTGCCGGGGATGCGCCCGGCCGCGTAGTTTGATTCACGATACTCAACCGTCAATGGGAAGAAATCGATTCCTTCTCGTGGCGAGCTGGCGCCGACGGCGGCGCAAAGTAACATGGTGTCGCCATAACTTATGACGACCGAGCCGTCAGCTTGCTTCGCGATCCGACCGGTTTCAACGGTCAACTCTCTGTCACCGAGCTTGATTGATTCTTTCAAATATTTCTTAACTGGCATTTTCTCTTGTCTCCTTCGGACAACAACGCCTTGCAATTGCAGGCGCGCGGGCGTCTCATGCGCCTCGCTTTTTCAAAAAACTGACCATGGACAATCGATCTCCAACGATGGACACGTGAAAGCCACCGTCTATCGGTCAATCGTCAATGGAGCATATTCAAAATTAAAGGCGGCACGAGCCTCTTTGCCGTGAAGCTCCTGCCGCCTTTGATTTGTTCTTAGGCCTGACACGTCTGCTTGCTTCCTCAGTATCGCCGTCACGTTCGGCACTGCGGCAAGCTCTTCGATAGACGCGGGCGTTGTGAAAATTGAGATTCGAAGATCTCCCGTCAACAAACTCCAGCCGTCAATTATTTCCTAACGTCGCAACCCGAGACGACTCACTACCCCGTGGTAGCGCTCGATGTCCGTCCGCTTCAAATAGTCCAACAAGCTTCTGCGCTGTGAGACCATCTTCAGCAGACCGCGGCGCGAATGGTTGTCTTTCTTGTGTGTCTTGAAGTGATCAGTCAGGTCGTTGATTCTCTTGCTCAACAACGCCACTTGCACTTCCGGTGAACCAGTGTCCGCCTGGTGCGTGCGGAATTCGGTAACGATTTGCTCTTTTGCTTCTTTCGCTAATACCATCTGCTTTCGGATGATCCTCCTGGGCAGCAGTAGACCGCTCGTATGAAACGGCAACCGCTAAAGTTAAAGTAGCGTTCAATTTAGCACGCGCTTTCGCGAACTGTCCAGCAACGGTGTCGGCGGGTGGGCGCGTCCGCACGGCTCTGTTACCATTCGAGGCTCGGCTTAATCACAGGCAGAATTGGGTCGGACACGATGCAAAGGCAAAAAATACTGATAATCGGCGGCGGCTTCGGCGGGCTCTTTACCGCGCTGGAGCTTGCCGGGGCCGGCGACGTGACGCTCGTCAGCGACGAAGATCATTTTCTGTTCAAGCCGATGCTCTATGAGTATCTGAGTGGCGAGGTCGAGAGTTGGCATATCGCTCCGAGCTACCACGAATTGCTGGACGAGCGTGTGAAGTTCATTCAGTCCGCGGTGACGGAGATCGATCTCTCAACGCGTTTAGTCACGCTCGACAATCAGAGCGAGCCTCTGAAGTACGATGTTCTCGTCCTCGCGGTCGGCGGAGTAACGAACTACGCCGGCGTCAAAGGCGCTGAAGAGTATGCCATTCCCTTTCGCAAAATTGAGCACGCAGACCAACTGCGACAACGTATGGTTGAGGCGCTCGATCGCATCCCTCCCGATCTGCCGCCACAGGACGTACGCAGTGCGCTGACGTTTGCCATCGTCGGCGGTGGCGCCAGCGGCGTTGAACTCTCAACCAAGATGGCGGACCTGCTAAACGATGCCTTCGCGCGTCGCGCTCTTCACGGAGAACCGCGCGTGCTCGTTATTGAGATGGGCGACCGGGTCGTGCCCGGGATGGGTACCGAGATTCGCGAATACGTCGAACAAGCGTTGCACGAATCGCACGTCGAAGCGCACACGGTGACGCGCGTCGTGCAAGTAACGGAGAATTCAGTGACCATCGAGCACAACAGTGTACGCACTGAGATCTCGACGGCTGCTGTCGTCTGGGTGGGTGGCGTGCGCGTTAATCCACTCATTGAGAAGCTCGGCGTTGAAAAGACGCGCAACGGACTGATAGTGGTTGAGCCGACACTACAGCTTCGATCGCACGAGAATGTATTTGCGCTGGGCGACGTTGCCTTCTACAAGGACGCTACGCCCACGCTGGCGGGCACGGGCCAGCTTGCGTTTCAACAAGCGGGGCTCGCAGCGCAAAATGTGCGCGCGCTGATTGCCGGCAACAAACTCGAGACGAAACATTTTGAAGAGTTAGGTGAGGCCGTAAGTTTGGGAACTGAGCGGGCCGCGGTTTTGACAGGCGGCAAAGCTTTTGGTGGAGCTCTGGCGCGCCAGGCGCGTTTTGCTTTGTACACGTCGCGACTGCCGACGTGGCATCATCGCCTGCGTGTCGGCGCGAGTTGGTTTTTTGAAGGAACTGCGCCTCGACCACTGCTGCCGCTGGGCTTTAATCGCTAGGAACCAGCCTGCAAGTCAGCCGCGTAGCGGCGAAATGTTTATAGCTCAAGCGGAAGCACCCAACTTGTTCTCTTCCGAATGAGCGAAGTGCTCACCATTTCGCTCATTCGGAAGAGAGTGAAATCAAGGAGCACTTCTCGTCTATAAACATTTTGTGCCTGCGGCACTTCCTGCACGAAGATTGTCAGCGAGAGGACGAGCGCTACCGGGCCGTCGCTGCCTCACATGAATCCAGTGCAGGAACTTCTTCGATCGGCGCGCCCGCTTCTCCGAAATACGGCCTGCTGGTCCCTATGGCCTCGAAGTATTCTTCGATGCGCGTGAGGATCTCATCAACGGAATGTGAGTGATAGACTGCCGTGCGAAACAGAGCGCCGCCCAGCAACCCGCGCGTGAATTGTCCCGCAAGCTGTTTCATGCGATTGATCGCCGGCACCTCGGGCATGTCTTCGCGCAGCATATCGAAGTATTCGAGCAGAATGTTGCGCTTGTCCGCGAGCGTCGGCTGAAAGATTTCGCGGCTGTGCATAGTGTCTTCAATCTGACGAAAGATCCAGGGATTGGCCATCGCGCCGCGACCAATCAAAACGCCGTCGCAATTCGTTTCGCGAAAGCGCGCAAACGCACCTTCGACAGTCATGACGTCCCCGCTGCCGGACACCGGCACGCTCACGACCTCTTTGATCTGCCGCACCAGATCCCAGTTGGCCAGTCCGCGATAACCCTGCTCCTTCGTCCGACCGTGCAGGGCAATGTGTTCCGCGCCGCAGCCTTCAGCAAGCTTCGCTGTCTCGACGGCATTAATCGTGTGATCGAAATAGCCAGCGCGAATTTTTACAGTCAGTGGAATCGTGATCGCCTTCTTGATCTCCGTCAGAATCGTTTCGAGACGTGGATGATCCTTCAGCAAACCCGAGCCGCCACCGTGCTTGACGACTTTTGGCGCCGGACAGCCGCAATTAACGTCAAGAATGTCGGCGCCAATTTCTTCGGCCATCTCCGCCGCCAGGCGCATGCGCTCCGGCTGGCCGCCGAAAATCTGAACCGCAAACGGGCGCTCGTCTTCGTAGAAGCGCATCTGCCGTTTTGCCTTTGGATTGTTGCGCGTCAACCCTTCAACGGAAATGAATTCAGAGACTGTCAGTCCCACACCGCCACGACGTTTGATTAAGCGCCGAAAAGACACGTCCGTCACACCCGCCATCGGTGAAAGGATCAGCGGCGGATTGATTTCGATGTTGCGAATCTTGAATGGGCGCGTCATGTCAGGGGCCAGTAATCAATGGATCTCCAATCCATTCAAAAAATCTGTAAACTCCCTTTGATACTTCGTGAATAGATTCTGGCCGGTAAAAGTAATCACCTGGATGGTTCCTTGCTTTCCTCCGTAGTAATAACCGTAATAGGTAAATGGTATTTTCTCGACTGTGCCTTCGATTTGCATGCAAAGGATTTCCTTGCCGTTAACAATTCGAGATTCTTCGCTAACCACGCGGGAATCAGTGGCAGCCTCCTTCGCATTCTGAAGGGCAATCTTTTTCAGTGACTCTATCGGGATGGCGAGTTCCTCGGCAATTACCATCGCGTAAGCATCACCAGCCAAAAGTCTGAAATGCGCGATACCGTCATCCTCCCGTCTGCGTTCTAACTGCCACTTGCTTTCGTCGTACCAGATTGCGAATTCTCCGCGAGCGGGGCGAAAGACCGTCTTCGCGGACGGCAATTTGTTATACAACGAGCGCTGAATGGAGGCCTCGCTGGTTTCGAGCGCGTACTTCCAGGTACCGTCAGGATATAGGATTACGTCTTTGCCGCTTTCTGTTTTTGCGCGCATCGTGCCCTGGCCCACGGTCGTTTGGGCAAGGCCGATTAGTATCATTAACAGAAGAATAACGTTCGCTTTGATCTTCATTTTTCCTCCGGTGAGTTTGGTTTCGTCATAAAACATCACTGCCATCGGTGAAAGGATCAGCGGCGGATTGATTTCGCGTCACGAATCTTGAAAGGCTTGATCATCGCTCAATGGCCCGCTACTCAAGTTGCGAAACAGCGCTCCGGCCTGCTCCCGGGACGTTTGCCGTGTTGCAGGAAGCGCCAACACCCTGATTCTAACAACTTGATCGCGGCGGCGTAAGGTTATCTCGTCACCGGTTCTGACCTTATGGGCTGACTTCGCGGGAGTGTCGTTAACAAAAACAAGGCCCGCATCGCAGAGTTCCTGCGCGATAGTGCGACGCGGGCAAAGTCGACTGGCCTTGAGGAAGAGATCGAGCCTCATCATGTCCGACAAACTTTAAAGTTTGTCGATGGTATCGCAAATTGCGCTCCTCTTCGTCAGCGAACGACAAACTGAAGTTTGTCGGACCTCAGGGCCTCGGAAAGATTTTCAGAAACTTGCCTTTGCCCTTTTTCTTTTCCGGCACAGATCCATCGCCGCTGGTTATGACGACGGCTTCCGGCTTCAGCTTCAGCAGCGGCGCAACGCCCTCCTGATAATCTTTCGCTACCTTGATGTAAGCTTCGTTGCGCAGGCCCTGGAGATAATCCTCGCGGGCCTTTGGCGAGCGTTCGATGGTCATCGCTTCGCGGACTTGATTCTCGTTGAAGACCGAAGCGTCGCTCGCCGGTGTCCGCTCGTCGACGCGAATGATCTGATACCCATCGTTGCTGCGCACGGGATCGGTGACGGCGCCAGCCTTCACGTTCTTGATCGCCGTGGCGATGTCTTCGCGCAGATTGGGAACTTCAAACGCGCCCACTTTACCTTTGGTCTTCGGCGCGGTGCGCTCTCCATTCTGTTCGCGCTCAGAGTTGGCAGCGGCCAACGCGCCAAAGTCCGCACCGCCGCGCAACTGGGCAACCAACTGCTCGGCTTTTGCTTTCACCGCCGCCTCGTTCTTGCCGGCGAAGCCTAAATATATTTCCGAAATGGTTACGCTCTCCGGTTTGCGAAACTTATCTTTGTGAGCTTCGTAGTAGGCGCGCAATTCGACCGGAGTAAACCCCCAGAAAAGCTTCGAGTCCACTTCCTCCTGAATCACCGCCTGCTTCATGATCTCCTTGCGCAGCATCGCTTTCGTGGCGTCGGGATCCACGCCGCTCTCACGCATGGCCTGGTACAGTTTCTCAATCGATCTGATTCCCTGCTCGTTCGCTACATCAAGCATGCGTTTATTAACTTCGGCTTCAACCTTGTCAGTAAATTCCAACTCCTTGCCCTTCTGCAAAAGAAGCTGTTCGTTGATGAGCGTAGCAATCAACTGGGGGCGGTTCTTCATCACTTCATCCGAAGCCTGTTGCTCGGTCATCCCACCCTGCTTAAGGGCTTCGATGCGCTCTTTGATCTCGCGCTTCAACATCGAGAGCGTAATGATGTCGTCGTTGATCTGGGCAATCACTTCGTCGACGACTTGCAGCTCACCTTCCTGCGCCTTCGCTCGCGCCGGCGTCAACAGCAACAACGCGAGCGCGAAACCAGCGACCAGGGCAAGCGATAACAATTTAGTTTTCACTGAAATTACTCCTCAACAAAATTTGTTGCCGTTGGTATTTGAACGAGGCAATCATTCTAATCGTTTGCCCGGAGTTCGAGCAATGTCGCGTGCGCCACGCTCAACCGGTCGTCAGTCTCTTCCTCGGTAAGATTCATACGCAACACGCCGCTGGGCGCGAAGCTCGCGCCCTCCCGATTTCCGATAAAAACCGCCAGTTTTTGGGGCTCGATGCGTGCTTTCTCGCTGAATTTGATCGCCAGGCCGTCCGCGGTTTTGTCGATAGAAATGACCCCAATTTCTTCAGCCAGGCGCCGCAATCGCGCATACTGAAAAAGATCCTCAACCGGATAAGGAATCCGCCCGTAGCGATCTTCGGTCTCGGCCCGGATGCCGGAAAGCGTCTCTTCATCGCGCGCCGATGACACTCGTTTGTAAGTGCGCAGCCGCTGACCCATGTCCTGAATGTAGTCATCGGGAATCGCCACATCGACGCCGAGGTTGAGCGAAACGCTCGTTTCGTCTTCAACGACTTCGCCGCGCAATTCCGCGACCGTGCGTTCCAGCATCTGCGTGTAAAGATCAAAACCGAGCGCGTCCATGTGACCCGACTGCTGGCCGCCGAGAAAATTTCCCGCGCCGCGCAACTCCAGATCCAATGCTGCAATGCGAAATCCCGCGCCGAGATCGGAAAACTCTCGAATCGCCCCCAGCCGCCGCCTGGCAATCGGCGACAGTTCCTGCTCGCCGGGTATCAAAAGATACGCGTAGGCCCGCCGGTTCGAGCGGCCTACGCGTCCACGCAATTGATAAAGTTGGGAAAGACCGTAATTGTCGGCGCGGTTTATGATGATCGTGTTCGCGCGCGGGATGTCTATGCCGTTCTCGATAATCGTCGTCGCTGCGAGCACATCGTATTTGTAGTCGATGAAGTCGAGCATTATGCGCTCCAGCTCTTTCTCGTTCATCTGTCCGTGCCCGACCGCCAGGCGCACTTGCGGCACGAGGCGTTTGACGAGCGCGGCAATCGTATCGATCGTCTCGACGCGATTGTGAATGAAAAAGACCTGACCACCGCGAGCCAGTTCAAGTTCGATCGCCGACTTGACTACGTTTTCCGAAAACTGAACTACCTGTGTTTGAATCGCGAGACGATCGCGCGGCGGAGTTTCGATCAAAGACATATCGCGCAACCCGCTCAGCGACATGTTGAGCGTGCGCGGGATTGGCGTCGCGGAAAGCGTTAACACATCGACGCGCTTCTTGAGTTGCTTGAGCCGCTCCTTATGCGCGACGCCGAATCGCTGCTCTTCATCGACGACGACCAATCCGAGATCCTTGAAGCGCACGTCTTTCGAGAGCATGCGGTGCGTGCCGATTACGACATCAATCTCGCCCGCCTCAACGCGTTTGGCGATCTCTTTCTGTTCCTTGGCGGATCGAAAACGCGAAAGCAGTTCGACCTTGATCGGAAAAGAAACAAAGCGCGTGCGGAACGTGTCGTAGTGTTGATACGCGAGCACCGTGGTCGGCGTCAGCACCGCGGCTTGCTTGCCGTCCATCACTGTCTTGAACGCCGCGCGCATCGCCACTTCAGTCTTGCCGTAGCCGACGTCGCCACAAAGCAGCCGATCCATCGGCACCGGTTCCTCCATGTCGTGTTTGACGTCTTCGATTGCGGTTTCCTGATCCGGCGTCAGCACGAATTCGAAGCCATCTTCAAACTCGCGCTGCCACGGCGAGTCAGCCGCGAACGCATGACCACCAACCAGTTTCCGTTCCGCATAAAGCCGCAGCAGCTCGTCGGCCATGTCGCGCATTGCGCGTTTGGCTTTTGCTTTCGTCTTCTGCCAGCCAAGTCCGCCGAGACGATCGAGCGTTGGCTGGTGTCCCTCGGCGCTGGAATAGCGTTGGACGAGATCGAGCCGCTCGACAGGCACATAGAGTTTGGCGTCGTCAGCATAGAACAGAAGCATGAACTCGCCGCGCGCTGTTCCCAGGTCGAGCGTCTGCAAACCGCCAAAGCGGCCAATGCCGTGATCCACGTGGACGACGTAGTCATTGACTTTGAGATCGCGAAAGTCAGACAGAAACGCCGCGGCTTTCGATTTCTTTCGCCTGCCTCCTGCCGTCTGCCGTCTGCCTCCCGGCGCTTCGCCGCGTCGTTCAAGCGCCGTTTCCGCCGCCTCGTCGAAAAGATCGCCTTCGACGTGAACGATCAAGCCTGCGGACGGCATTTCAAAACCGCCGGTCAAACGGCCCACTGTCACAATGGCCGGCGTCGATTGCGCGGAATCGCTGTTCTCTTCGATCAGCGCGAGACGCGCGTTGACTTCGTACTCGCCAAGGATTTCCGCAACACGTTCAGCCACACCGAGACTTGGCATCACAAAGAGCGTCGTCGCGCCGCGAGCGTGCGCGCTCAGCGTGTCCGCTGCCAGGTCCGCCAGCCGGCCGTGATAGCGCAGCGCTGATTGCGCCGGCCACTCCACTTCCGGCGCCGGCGCCACCGGAAACAGAAACATTGACTGGCGCTTTGGTCTCGCTCGTCCAAATTGGACCTTTGGCGCTTCCGCATCCAGCGCGATGGTTTGATCTGTTTGCGCGGCGGTCTGGCCCAACGTGCGAATTTCCACTCGCTGCAATGCGTCAATCTTTGTGCGCAATTCTTCAACGGTCAGATAAAGCTCTTCGGGCGCGAGGCCGAGGTCATCCGCCGCGTCCGTCTCCGCATATCGATCTGCAAGAATCTGATAGGCGTCCGCTAAATAAGTTTCGATCGCCACTGGTTCGTCAATGATCAGGACGACGTCCTTGAGATAATCGAACAGGCTTGATTGCTGCTGGCGCACCAGCGGCATCAGCCATTCCCATCCGGCAAATGGCTCACCTTCGTCGGCGAATACCGTTCGATCGCGCAGGGCGCGCGCATATCGTGCTTCGCTCCAACGAACGCGCGCTCGGTCGGCCCACTCGCGAAAGTCCGCGCTCGTAACCGACTGTTCGCGCATCGGAGCGATGGCGATAACAGGCAACTGAGCGGTCGAGCGTTGCGTCTCCGGATCGAACTCGCGAATCGAATCCACCGTGTCACCAAAAAATTCAACGCGCACTGGCGCTTCACTTCCCGGCGACCAGACATCGAGAATGCCGCCGCGAATCGAGAATTCCCCAACCCCGCCGACCGGGTCTTCGCGCACGTAACCCGAGGCCAGGAGTCTTTCAACCAGAGCATCCGGAGAGAAACCTTCGTCGCGTTTGAGCAGTGCGCCCGCTCGCGCGATCTCAGCAGGAGCAACAGTCTTGCGCGCGAGCGCACGCGCCGTCAGCAAAACAAAATCGCGCGGCTTGCGAGATAATTGCCACAGCGTCAGCGCGCGCTGTTCCAGAGTCTCCGCGTGTGGCGACGAGCCGGCGTAACTGTCGCTCTCTGACGCCGGTAGCAATAAGACGTCTTCATCACACTCGGTTCTGCCGCTGAGCGCGCAGTACCAGAATCGCAGATCTCTTTCCCACGTTTCCAGATCCCGATTCGATTGCGTGACAATCGCAAACGGTTTTCCCGTTTCGCGCTGCAAGGCCGCAACCGCCAGCGCCCGCGCGGCGCCCGACACCAAGCCGCTCGCGCAGATCACGCGCGCGCCGCGCCGAATCTCCGCCACCAATTCTTTATGCGCGCCTTCAGTAACGCGCTGAAGCGCGGCCTGCAAGATCGGCGTCGATTGAGTGGTGCTGCTCATTGGTGGCACAGTCTACGACGCAGAATTCGTCTCCGAATCCCTAGTCGTCGTAATTCCATCGAGCAAAGAATAGCGAAACCGCGCGTGAGTGTCGATTGACTATCCTCGGATCCGACTGGAAGGTAGCGACCTGGTTCCGGCTTTGCCGTCTGAGGTGCGGAAGGGCTCTGCCTTTCCGGGAAGTGCTTCTATAATGAAAAGGGAGGCTGCGCCTCCTCGGTTCGAGGCGCAGCCTCTCACACTAATAAGGAAACCAATCAGCCGGAAAGGCAAAGCCCTTCCGCACGGCGAGTGAAGCACGCCGAGCACGTAGGAGCGACGATTATGAAGAAGCTAGTTCCGATAGCGCTACTGCTTTTGAGTTTCACGCCACTGATGGTTCACGGGCAAAGGTATAAGCACAAGTCGGAAGCCGAAATAGCGCGGATGACGCCTGCGCAGCGGGTGGACGAGTTTGCAGAAGAACAAGCGCGCCATAAGTACGACGTGTTGGATGAGCAAAGCACGCTGATCGAGAAATACATTTTGCGTGATGGTTTGAGGGCTTTGCCGCGCATCATTCAAATAATAGATGGATACGATCCAACCCACAAACATGGAAGCCAGGCCGTACGGTTCGACGCCATTAGGATGTTGCTGGAAGATCTCGATGGTCATGTCGTCCGGCTTCGCGGGTCACAGGAAGGCCAACGAGCGATGGAGGCTTCCGAGCGCGCCATCAGCCGAATGCGGGCGGCTGGCTATGAGCGCAAAGAGCAACATGAATGGAAATGGGTACCGGACGGACGCTTTGAACTGGCGTTGACTTATCTTAAAGAAGCTAAAGGCATCGGCTTCGCTGACAGAGCAATTCGGGATACATTGAGGCTCGATTACAAGATTCTTTTGTCAAAAGAAGAGTTATTAGCGTTTGGTAATTTTCTGGTCGCACGTGACCCAAGCTATCCCAGTTGGAGTGAAGCCAACTATTTCCGCGACTATACGCAAATCAATGAAGCTGGATACCCGCTCTGGGTTCGCACCATGAAAAAACCGGAACCATTCTACGCAGCCTACTTGGAGTTCAAGAAGACAAAGGCGCAGTGACTGGCCTCGTTCGACTACCCGCCCGCTACCGCAGGCGGTTCTGACAAGTCAGTCCACAACGCGGAAGGTGTGCGGCATGTAGAAGAAGCCGTGAATGGGTTTGCCCTTGCCGACGTTAAGCACGGCGGCGTGTTTGTGATCGATGTGTTCGCTGAACGGCGCGCCGCGGCGCTTGATGCTGGCTTCCACGTTAAAGGCAGCGACCTCCAGAAGAATCTCCGGACACTGAAACTCAATCACGCCTCGGCCCGCCGGCAGATCAAGCCGCTCGTTACTAGCATCCGTCGAGAAGTGAGAATGAAGATTGCCGAAGACGGAATAGAAATAGAGTTCAATTGCCGCGTCCTCTATGCGCGCGTGAGCGATGTATTCGACTTGGGCTTTCAGCGCATCGCCGGTGGCAAACATCGTGGTCTTCTTACCTTCGGCATTCAACAAGGTCACTGAAACGATCTCGGCCGCGGGTTTCTCGGCGACGGCTGTCAGGTGCGACGGCGCATCGACCTGCATGTTCGCCAACATTCCTTCGTAGTCAGAAATCACCTGGCGTGGCGGACCGCTTTTGAAAATCTCGCCTTTGCGCAACAGGAAAACGCGATCGCAAAGACTTTCAACCGCGGCGAGATTGTGCGACACGAATACGATGGTGGTGCCGGTTTTCCGGAGCTGATTTATGCGCTCGATGCACTTTGCCTGGAACTCCGCATCGCCGACCGCCAGCACTTCGTCGAGCAGCAGAATATCCGGATCGAGATGCGCGGCGATCGAAAAGCCCAGGCGCAAATACATGCCTGACGAATAGCGTTTGACCGGAGTGTCGATGAAGGCGGACACGCCGGCAAAGTCAACGATGCTATCCAGCTTCCCCGTGATCTCGCGCCGCTTCATTCCCAACAACGATCCGTTGAGATAAACATTTTCGCGGCCCGTCAATTCCGGGTGAAAACCGGAAGCGACTTCGATCAACGCTGCAAGCCGACCGTTGATGGTAATCTGGCCCCTGGTCGGCGCGGTGATGTTGTAAAGGAGTTTGAGAATCGTGCTCTTGCCGGCTCCGTTTTGCCCGATGATGCCCAATGCCTCGCCGCGCTCAACGGCAAAACTAACGTCGCGCAGCGCCCAAAAATCCTGCCAGCCATTCCACAGCCAGCTCGCTTTGCGCAGCAATGGATTGCCGGCGGCGCCGCCAGTTTCCGGCTCGTGATAGATGCGGTATTTCTTTGAAACGTGCTCGAAGGTAAGATCAATCATCGGTCAAATGATGTCGGCCATCGTCGCTTCGACGTGCTTGAAATAGATATAGGAAACAAACAGCAAAACAACCGAAAGCGCGGCGGAGATTACGAGCGAACGATGATCGGGCGGCCCGCCGCGCAAGATTACCTGGCGAAAATTTTCGATGATGCCGACCATTGGATTCAATTCGTAGAAACTTCGCAGTCGTAGCGGCACTGAAGCCAGCGGATAGATTACCGGAGTCGCGAACATCCACAACTGCATGAGCAACGGCACCGCCACGCCGATGTCGCGAATGCGCACCTGCGTCGCGGAAAAGAAAAACGACATCGCAAGCGCAAAGCAGGTGAGTATGAGAATGATCGGGACAGCGTAAAGCGCATTCAGAGTCAGCGGCACGTGATAGTAGATCATCAATCCTGCGAGCAGCGTCGACGCGACAAAAAAATCGAACAACGCCGCCGACACATAAGTAATGGGCAGAATCTCGTGCGGAAAATAAACCTTCGTGACAAACTGCGAGTGACTAACCAGACTGTTGGTCGCATTCGA
The DNA here is from genome assembly GCA_041492185.1 of Pyrinomonadaceae bacterium. Lineage (GTDB taxonomy): Bacteria > Acidobacteriota > Blastocatellia > Pyrinomonadales > Pyrinomonadaceae > JAOAPY01. Next base: position 25,976 of record JBGPWL010000062.1, read on the forward strand.
AACCGACACAGCGAAGTAGTTCCACGGCAGCAAAGCTGTGTAAGCAAAGATTGCGTAAGGCGCGCCTTCACTCGGCATTCTGGCAATCAAGGAAAAAATAAAAGTAAAGATCAGCATCATCGACAGCGGCTGCAAGATCGCCCAGAAGATCCCCAGGATCGATTGCTTGTATCTAACCTTGATTCTATGAATGCTAAGCGTGTAAAGCAGATCGCGATACTGCGCCAACTTCGCAAGATCCTGTGGCAGATTTTTGGCGGAAAGAGTTGGTGGCCGGAGCACGGAGACGCGTCGGCGAACTCCGGCTGTTATCGCTGGGGCGGAATTTGTGGAAGAACCAGCAACCATTACTTATGCATGACCTGAAAGTTCTCTAATAAACACTGTTTCAATGCCGCGGCTAGTCAAGGCTCACCTAGCAGCACGTTATTTCAGTTTGGCTTTTGACAGGAAACGTCGAAAAGCGTGACTGCCTCGCCAGCCGCGGGATTTGGGCCCAGGCGTGTGGAGGCTGAAAATTCATGGCCTACCTGGCAGCCTAAGTCTCTCACAAATGTTTGGGGCAGGCGATCTGTCGGCCAGGTCGTATCGCGAAACGCTACCCAAAAATGCCCCCCTCGCAACTCCGTCGTGTCCCTAATTTGCGAAACTTCAAACCTTTCATCGTGAAAAGACTGCAAAGAGAACTCGATAGGCGTGCCCACGAAATTCTCAAAAACATAAACTTTGATCCTGCCATCTGTTGTAGCCGTTTCAGCTTGTCTCATGGAACGCACCAGACCGAACCAGTCGAATCGATTATTTCCGTGGCTCAACCGGTGGACGCACGAGAGCCCAGCCCAGCCGGTGATTAATAGCAAGAGCAACGCCCTAGTCCAGGGGTGCCCGAGTCGATGGATAGCCACCGCCAACAATACCAAGTAGGGTATTGTGCCTATGATCATATAACGTCCGCTCCATACCTCCGAAAATACAGAACTGACGATAAGCGCAAAGACGACTGGCGTGACCGAGAACGAAACAAGCATCCAGAAGGGCGCACGCCATGATTTCTGCTTTCCTTTCAATACCTGCCACGCCAATAAGAACAGAGGAAAACCAAAGAGAATTAATCCAAGAGAAGTAGTACGGCGCAGATAAAAGGGGCCGTTCAGCGTGGCAAAATGCCATGCTAAATCAGCTAGTCGAGGATGTGTTAGCGGAAGGAGTGCAACCTTTTGTGTGTCCGCGTGAAAGAGTCCTTGCACGCCCCCAAATATCGCATGCACTTGTCGGGAACCAACAACATTATGTCCAAAAAAAACTATTGTGTAAGCCCAGGGTGCAAAGCAGAGAACTAAACCAGCGGTGATAATGGAAAACCGTAACAGGTACTGGCGCTTTCTGAACAGCAGATAGAGTCCCTCCGCTGCAATCAGCAACCAACCGAAGTATTGGGTGTAGATTAGCAGCAGATTCACTATGAACAAGCCCACAATGATCTGCTTTCGATCATCGTTGCGATTGATGAGCCTCACAAATAACCACATGGACCAAAGGGAGAAGAAGACCAGCAAACCGTACATACGCAGCTCTTGCGCGTATAGAATCAGTGAGGCATTGACAGCGATCAGGAATACCGCTGTATTCGTCTCGGCGACGGTCAACTTCAACTCCCTGCAGAGCAGCCAAAGAGGACAAAGTGTGGCGACGGAGATTAGAACTGGAAATAGTTTCAGCCAAAGCAACGACTCGCCGCCAACGCCAATCCAGAGTTTCAGCAGCAGATAAAACAGTGGTGGATGGACAGCGTCGGCTACCACATAGCCGATCAGTTTGCTCCAACTGAGATGGAGCGCACGGTAGCTAAACACCTCGTCGAACCAGAGACCATAGGTAGTCAGATGCCAAAGGCGCAGGGCAATAAACAGGGAAGCAATCAGCGTCAGCAAAAGGAGGGACTTGCGAGTTCGGACGGCGTAGAACTGGCGAACCCTGGAATCAGGCAGGGCACCATAGCCATTGGTTCCTGCCTCGTGAGAGTCACGTTCCTGGAGTGATGCGGTGAGCATTTGCGCCTTAGACGTCCGACTGTCTCATAAGATACTTCTTCAATTCTTCCGCCAGCCCGGC
>JBGPWL010000063.1:0-27567 GCA_041492185.1 Pyrinomonadaceae bacterium
TGTCGTGCTCGACCAGCGCCAGCATTTCTGCTTCGTCCATCTCGCTCGAAAGAATCGTACTCAAGCCGGGCTGCTGGCCGTTCAGTCCGAAGATGGATCTAAGCCGCGGACGCCGCATGTCAGCATCCACGACCACGACGCTGGCGCCCGTTTGCGCCAGACTGATTGCCGTATTCACGGCGGTCGTGGTCTTTCCTTCGCCGGGCAGACTGGAAGTAACCAGCAAAGTTTTTGGCGCGCGGCCGGCAGTTGAAAGCAGCACCGACGTGCGCAGGTGACGATAGGATTCAGCCAACGGGGACCGGCCGTCGACATTAAACAGTAACTCTGGATTGCCACTCGGACCGCCATTCCGTTTCTGCAACGCGCCGCCAGGTGCGGCCAGCGCTCGTCGTCGCGCTACCGGGCCGACCGCGGGAATGACTGCCAGCGCCGGCAGATGGAGCAGACGCTCCACGTCGTCAGTGGAGCGAACCGTATCGTCAAGGTATTCGAGAAACAGCGCCAGACCGACTCCCAATCCGAGCGAAAGCAGAAAAGCTACCATCACTCCCCGCGTCCGGTTGGGACCCACAGGCCCGCCAGGAGGGAGCGCGTAATCGGCTACCGAAATGTTGTTGGAGTTACTGGCGATTGTTACCTCGTTCTCCTTCGAACGCTGCAAGAGGTTCGTCAGCAGGCTTTTGTTCGTCTCGATCTCCTGCTGAATGATGTGATAGTTAATCGCCGCTTCATTCTGCGTGAGTGTTTCAGCGCGTTGCTTGTCAAAATCCCTGCGCAATGCTTCTTCCTTGGCGAGCGCCGTACGATAATGGGTCTCGAGATTCGCCAGCAGCGTCGAAGTCTTACGGCTGCGGAAGTCTTTGAGTTGCTTGTCAAGCTCGGCTATCTGCTGGGCAACCTCTTTCACCTCCGGCGCCTCTTCAGTGGCCTCAACCAATAATTGCGCTCGCTGCTGCTTCAGGGCATTTAGCTTTGATTCAACCTCACCGGCCTGTTTGGCATCGCCCTCTGCCAGAGCGTTGGCGGCACCCGGAGCCTTCGCGGAATTGAAGGCGGCCTCTGCGGCGATTCGCTCGTCCTCCGCCGTTAACAGTTGGCGGTTGAGCACGGCGAGACGCTCGACGACTGTGTTCTGCTTGTCATCCAGAGAAAGAATCTTGTGAGTCTTCGCATAGTTGACGAGCTTCTCTTCGTCTTCCCGAATGCGCCCCTGCAAGTCGGCCACGCGGTTCCCCAAAAACAATCCGGTGCTCTCGTTTGTTTGCGACTTCTTTTGCAGATTCTGCGCCACGAAGGTTTCGGCGATGGTATTGATTATTTTTGCCGCCACCTGTGGGTCATTGTGGGTAAATCTCAGATCGATCAGCCGCGTCTCCTTATTAAATCCGCCGCGCGTCTCTCTAACCGGTTCGACGCTAAGGCCTCCCTGGATCATACCGACAAACGGAGCCAGCCGTTTTGCTTCCTTAAGATCGTCGGCCGCAGTTTGCGGGGACGGAGTCGATGCCAGAGTCAATTCCTCTGAGGGCTGAAAGGCTGGCTCGTCCTTCTCGTTCCCTTTAACTCCAACCATCTTTAAGATCGTCTGCCAGGCCGTGCGCTTTTTGCCTTGACCTTTGAAAAAGTCCGGATTGTGCTCGAGGTCGAGCGTCTTTACCACGCGCCGCAGCAAACCTTGACTGGAGAGGATTTGGAGCTGAGTGTTGAAGTAAACCGGATCGTTTGGAGTGCCGATGAAATACGGCGTCTTCCCAAGCAGCGCGGCGTTGTTCTCAAGGTCTACCTGGACCTGCGCCTTCGCTTCATACACGTCCGGTTTGCGCGCCATGTAAACAGCCGCGAGCATCGTGACGAGAACCGTGATGCCGATGACTAGCCAAAGGCGTTTGCGTATCGCCCGCCAGTAGTCGAGCAGATGGACCTCGTTCTCGGCGTTTGGATCGACACCATAGTTATAAGAGTGCGGAGTGCTGTCGATCGGTCGATCGACAGCCGTAACCTCCGGCTCTCGCGGCGCTAGTTGAGTGGCTTCTTTCATTTCAACTCCTGCAAGGGGCTAAGAGCAAAGGGCAAAGGGCTGAGAGCAAGAGAGCACTTTTGCACTCTGCACTTTGCTCTTTTCTCTTTTTGCACTTCGCTCTTTGCTCCTTGCCCTTTGCTATTTCATAACGAACGGGAAAAGTTGGTTATTTTACGACTCAGAATGTCGCAGTCAGACAACAACTCATCGGCTTCACCGGGCTCGACCTGACCAAACTTTTCAAACACGAGAAGCATCGATGCGTCCTCAAATAGTGATCGTCTTGCAATGTTCAAGAACTGGATGAATTCCTGTTTATGCGTACTGCCGGAACCTTCGGCAATATCATTCGTCAACGAAAGACCGGCAGCCCTCAACTGTTCTGCGTAGCGATATAGTCGCCGGCCATCAAGCCGCTCCGCAATTCGGTGAAACTTAACTGCCAGCTCGCGGGCCAATTGCCAAATCTCAAGATCTTCAAATCTCCCGTGCGGTCTCACTCTTTGCTCTTTGCCCTTTGCCCTTAGCTCTTTGCGCTTCGCCCTTAAGGAATGATGCGTATCGGCAGTTGCGAGGCCGTTGGCGCTATCGTGCCCATGAAGGCATGCAACAGACTCTTGCCGGTTGAAGTCGTAACGTCAACGATGTCGTTTGCCTGAAGCGCGAAGTCGTCGGCTTTCTTTCTTTCAATGGCTCCGAGGTCAACCAGGATCTCTTTCTTCGCTGGGCTGCCGGGCTCTTGCCTCAGCACCCTGACTTTATCTTTCTTAGCGTCGCGGGTTACTCCACCGGCCATGGCGATTGCCGTAGACAAAGTGATCGGCTCTTTCAGGAGGATCGCGCGAGGCGTGGTGACGTTGCCTACGACATACACCTGGGCGGCTTCGGGAAGGGTGACGATGTCGCCGTTCTCGAGATATGGATTGGCCTGATCGTCGCCGCGCAGAGTATCACTCAATTTGTAGCTCGATAGACCGGTCTTAATGTCGTCTCTATCCCTATCGTCATTCTTGCATTGAAAGGCCGTGTCCGAATGAATCACGTTGATCGTCTGGCCGGCATGTTCGGACGGCCCTTTGGCGAAACTAAGCAATTCCAGCAGACGCACCCGACGCTGCAACAGCAAACGACTCTGATCGTTAACCTGTCCAATTATCGCCACCTGCGTCGAACGATATTCCTTTATGAATACGCCCACCTGCGGGTTTCGATAGTATTTCAAATAACGCTGCGTGATCTCCTTCTCAAGTTCGCCCTCGGTTTTGCAAGCAGCCTGGATCTCGCCCTCGATCAGCGGCATGCGTATTGTGCCGTTGCCCTCCACGCGTACATTGTCGCGCGAGAGGTTTGGCCGATTGAGGATGCGAATATCAAGCAGGTCGCCCGGGCCGATGCGATAGCGATCGGAGGGTGAGATGGTGAACGGATTCGCGCCGCCTTGTCCGGTCGTCGTCGTCCCAATCCTTGAGTCACTGGCGACCGCAGGCTTGTCTGCGACCGACCCAGGCGCCGGTTGTTGACTGAAAGTCCCGGGCGCGAACGCGAAAATGAGAGCGCCGAGCGCCACCATTCTTGACGCTACGGATAGCGAAACCTTTTCTTTCCTGTCGTTATTCACAAACATATCGATTACTCCTGTTAATTCGTACACTCGATGTCTGCGGGTTCGCGAAAGTTTCACTTTCCCGCCATCCCGACTCGGCGGGAGAGTAATGCTTCGCGCACATGATTCGGATGCGCCAAATTCAGCACGGTGTTACTCAAGAGCACCATCAATTCTTCGTGCTCCCGATTGAACGTGCCGGTAAGTGGCTGATCGCCTGTTTTCGTTACGACGCCTTCCCTGACCCACTGCCAAAACTGCGTCTGCGTAGTCCAAAACTGTTTTCGATCGCGGCAGACGACCAGCGCTGTTCGCTTCTTCTTCTTTTTCTTCTTGTCTTTGTCTTTCTTGCTCATAATGATCGGCTGTTGAATACACCGGTGCCCTTGCATGGTTCTTATCAGCTCATAAAAAGTTGAAGCCGGAAGAAGCCACACATAGTACCCCGTAGGGAAGCCTATCACGCAAGGCGGCGCCAGGTTTTCAATTGGGAGCGCGAGCATCCTGCTCGCATCGCTCCCAGCTACATCAACAACCGCGAGATCAATTCCGCTCGTCGCTTGACTCCAAACTTGATAAAGATGTGCCGCAGATGAAATTTCACCGTCTGCTCGCCAACGCTGAGCCGCGCGCCGATCTCGGCGTTTGTAAGTCCTTCGACGCAACAAAGCGCCACTTGCGCTTCGCGCCGGCTCAGATTGTTGTTCCCGACGACGCGTTTGATCGCTCGCTCAAAATACTGGTTCCCTTCTTTGATTCGCACCTCTCTCGGGTACGACGCGACACCCATTTCGTTTCGACGCGCGAGAATTTCGTCGGGACTATAGACAATGTATTGCCTGCCGTGTTCGCCGTTGCCGTTCCTTCCGTTGCCCTGTCGTTCAATGCTCAACTTCGCAATCAACCCATCCAGTCCACGTCGCAACGTGCTCAAGCTGCGGACGTCGGTCAGGGTCATCAACTGGCGCGCGCTGAAAAGGCCCACGCGGACCTCCCGCGTCGCCGTCTCAGAAAGCATCGTCGCATAAAGCCTGTGTTCGAGTTGGGTATGGCTTAGCGCTACCAGAGACATCGCGGGTCCATCAGACAATGGCTCACTTCGCTCGCCTAAAGGGTAGGTTTTTGAGCCGACCTGCTCCTTGATTTGACTCTTCTGGGGATACATTTATCGGTTGTCGCAGAACATCGCGGCGGGAAGCGAACCTTCACTCTGGCTTTCGGGAAGAACTAAATAGTCTCTTTTGAGCCGAGCCGCAAAAACTCCGTTTGAGTGAAGAGAGCGTAATTCCTTAACCAATTCCTGTCAAGGGGATGGGGGGCAACGGGCAAAGAGCTAAGAGCAGGGGCAAAGCGCAGAGGGCGAAGGGCTAAGGGCAGCGACGACGAAGCGGAGCGGACAGATGCTCTTTGCTCTTTGCCATTAGCTCTTTGCCCTTAGCTCTTTGCCCTTTGCCCTTAGCTCCTTGCCCTTTGCCCTTAGCTCCTTGCCCTTAGCCGCCCTCAGCGCCCATCGCGTCAACCATTTCACACCAGAGATGGCCTATGGTGATGTGGGCTTCCTGCACGCGCGATGTCCGCGCCGAAGGAACGCTGATAGCCAGGTCACAGATTGAGATCAAAGGCTCGCCGTCCGCGCCGGTGAGAGCGATCGTTTTGCAGCCGAGCTCGTTGGCCTTCTCTGCTGCGCGAATGACATTAGGTGATTTGCCGCTGGTGCTGATTGCAATTAACGCGTCACCGTGTGAGGCGAGGGCTTGAACCTGACGCGAAAAGACTTCCTCGTAGCCGTAATCGTTACTGAGAGCGGTGAGGGCTGACGTGTCGGTCGTAAGCGCGATGGCCGGGAAAGCGCGTCGCTGTTTTTCGTAGCGACCGACCAGTTCGGCGGCGATGTGTTGGGCATCGGCTGCGCTGCCGCCATTGCCGCAGATGAGAATCTTATGACCCGAATTCAGAGTCTGACAAATGATTTCCCCAGCCGCTTCGATCTCTGCCAGCTTCGAAGCCAATAATGCTTCGAGCGCCTCCAAATGCTCTCTCAGCGAGCGCTCCAGTAATGTTCTTGTTGTCGTCAAGGTTTCTGATTTCGGCGAATTGTCCACGTTGCAACTCACTGCGCCATATCAAATAGATTCCCCGCAGCATTGCGGGAGTCAAACTGAAACTGCCGGCTGGCGCAAAAGTGTTGGGGCTGGAAACTATCATACATTCTCCTCGTTGCCAAAATCCCGTAACGGCTAAGAGCAAAGGGCTAAGAGCTAAGCGCCAAGCTCTGGCTCCGACTCTTGCGCTTTGCCCTTTGCGCTTTGCTCCCTGCCCTCTTGGCCCTTGGCTCTTTGCCAATTACCAATTACCATTCACCACTCACTGATATGACTACTGCAAACCCAACGCCGATGCTGCGTCAGTACCAGGAGTTGAAGCGACAGCATCCGGGAACGCTCCTGTTTTTTCGGCTCGGCGACTTTTACGAACTCTTTTTCGACGATGCGGTCACGGGCGCGCGCGAACTGCAAATAACGTTGACTGCTCGTCACAAGGAACGCGGCGACGCGATTCCCATGTGTGGCGTGCCGCACCATTCGGCTGCAAGTTACATTGCCCGCCTGGTGCGCAAGGGATATCGCGTGGCCATCTGCGAGCAAACCGAAGCGCCAACCAAAACGAAAAAGCTGGTGCGCCGCGAAGTGGTACGCATCGTCACGCCGGGCACGCCAATCGATCCACAATTGCTAGAACCTCGCGAATCTGTGTTTCTCGCCGCGGTCTGCGCCACGGGGGAATCTGTCGGCGCCGCGTTTCTCGATATTTCAACTGGAGAATTTCGGGTGACCGAAGCAACCGGTCGTGATGCGTGGAACCAGATCAGCGCCGATCTTGAATCTTACGCGCCGCGCGAATTGCTCTTCCCGGCTTCGCTCACTCCGCTAATCAAAACGGGATTAACCGGAAAGCCTCACACTGAACCGCTGCCATTGCGGCTTGAGCCCGACGAGCCCCTACCAAACAACTCTCCAGAGGTAAAGAAGTTTCAATCGCCGGCTGGTTCCTCAAACCAGGGCCCTTCGGACGCAACGCTCACGCCGTTGGAAGACTGGCTGTGGCAAACGCAGGATTGCATCGTGCTGCTGCGACAGCAGTTTGGCGTTCGTTCGCTGGCCGGTTACAACATCGAGGGAAAGAACGAAGCGATTCGCGCAGCCGGCGCGTGCCTGCGCTATGCGCAGGAGACGCAGAAGGGCGTGGCCGCGCACATCACCGACTTGCTCTATTTCGAGCCGCAGGATCACCTGGTGCTCGATATGATAACGGTGCGCAATCTGGAACTGGTGGAATCGCTTGCCGGAGCGAGCGGTCGATCGTTACTCGATGTGATTGACGAGACAGTGACCGGCATGGGTTCGCGTCTGTTGCGCTCGTGGCTGTTGCGGCCTTCAGTGCGCCGCGGTGAAGTCGAAGCGCGGCTCGCGGCGGTCGACGATCTTTTTTCGTCACACATCAAACGCGATCGTCTGCGCGCGCTTTTGAAGGAAGTGAGCGACCTGGAAAGACTGGTTGGCCGCATCAATCTTGGTTCCGGCACGCCTCGTGATTTGACTGCGATTCGACGATCGTTGGAACAAGTGCCGGCAATCCGCGAAAGCTTGTCGGATGCAACAGCTTCGCTGCTACAGGTGTTACACGAGAGCACGGATGAACTGGCCGACGTGCGTGAGCTGATTACGCGCGCGATCAATGACGAACCGCCAGCGAAGATCAGCGACGGCGACACGATTCGCGAAGGTTACTCGACTGAACTCGACGAACTGCGTTCCGTCAGCCGCAACGCCAAGCAAACGATCGCGACGCTCGAAGCGACCGAACGCACTCGCAGTGGCATCGGAAGCTTGCGCATTCGTTACAACAATGTCTTTGGTTATTACATTGAAGTGTCAAAAGCGAATGCGGCGCGCGTGCCCTCGAATTACGAACGGCGGCAGACGCTTACCAACGCAGAGCGCTACACGACGCCGGAGTTGAAAGACTGGGAGAAGAGAGTTCTCGGCGCTGAAGAGCGCATGATTCAACTCGAAACCGAGCTCTTCAATGAAGTCTGCCGCCAAATCGCAGCGCAAACTAAACGGATGCAAGCAACTGCTCGCGCGCTGGCGGCCATCGATGCGCTCGCCTCCCAAGCGGAGACCGCGGTGCGCCGTCGTTTCCTTCGTCCCACGATGCACGATGGTGACGAAATCGAGATCGTCCAGGGACGTCATCCTGTAATCGAAGTGTTCAATGAAGAACCGTTCGTGCCGAACAGTGTCTATCTGAACAACTCGACCGATCGTCTGCTAATAATCACTGGTCCAAACATGGGCGGCAAAAGCACCGTGCTGCGGCAAACAGCAATTATCTGCATTCTCGCGCAGATGGGCGGCTTCGTTCCCGCTGAGCGCGCGCGGTTGCCCTTGCTCGATCGCATCTGGACGCGCGTCGGCGCTTCGGATGATCTCACGCGCGGCCGCTCAACGTTCATGGTGGAGATGACGGAGACGGCGGCCATCCTGCACAGCGCAACCTCGCGCTCGCTGGTTTTGCTGGACGAGATCGGACGCGGCACCGCGACCTTCGACGGACTTTCGATAGCCTGGGCCGTGGCCGAGTACCTGCACGATTCGCGAGACCACGCGGCGAAAACCTTATTCGCGACTCATTATCATGAGCTTACTGAATTAGCCGAACGATTGCCCGGTGCGCAGAACTATCAAATCACCGCCACTGAACGCGAAGGCGAAGTAGTTTTCCTTCATCGCCTCGAGCGCGGCCGCGCGTCGAAATCCTACGGGATCGAAGTCGCGCGCCTGGCGGGTTTGCCACCTGCAGTGCTCGCGAACGCGCGCGATGTGCTGGCGCGGCTTGAGCGTTACGAGTTGGAAGTGTTTGCCGACGAAGAAAAGTTTGCTGCCGGCGAACCGATTGCGAAAGCAGTATCGGTTAGCGGAGACGAAGCACTGCAAACCGCTGTCGCGCGCGCGGGTCGTCGTCGCGCCGCGGCTCAGGCTTCACTCTTCGATCTTGTGAATCAGAAGGTGATCGACGAATTACGTGGTATCGATTTCGAAACTCTATCGCCGGAAGAAGCGAAGGAAATGCTGCGCAAGTTGCGCGAGCGGATCATGTAGCCATTTTTAGATAGGATCTTACCTTGCGCTGTCCGTCGATTGACCTTACCGAGGTTCCTTTTGTCTTCGTGTGATTTCGTGGATCGAATCGCTGCCACGGAGGACGATCCACGAAATCACACGAAAAATCACGAAACACTTCAGTCATTTTCTTTGCAGCTCGCTACTTCGGCAACTCCTTCTGTCGCCAGTCGGACTCCTCATCCACGCGGGTGACCCAGAGCGAGGCGCCTTCCATTCTTTCCACGCGCACGCGCTCGCCGGCTTCGAGTGGTTCTTCACCTTCGGCGGGAAACGCGGTCCACGTTGAGCCAAGCACCTTCACTGCGCCTTCTTTCAATCCACCACGACTCGAAGAAACCACGATGCCGATTTTTCCCGGCAACGCGTCGACGCCGGTACGCAAGGAATCGCCTGTCTTTTCCCGCGAAAAATAATTAACGAAAATTGTGCGCGAGGCAGCCGTGAGACCGATGGATACCGCGGCGAAGATCAAGAACTGAAGCGCCAAACTGTGAATGCCTACCAGCCCGGCAAACGCGGCGGCCAGCGCGCCGATGCCAAACCAGAGCAACACAAAGCCCGAGCTGAAGACCTCAGCTACTATCAGAACAGCTCCGAGCACAACCCACAAAATCCATGTCCAATTCAAGTCGCTCATTTTCGATTTGCGCTCAGCCCTTCAGCATGTTCTTCAACACGAACCAGATGTTCGCCGGACGCTCTGCCAGACGACGCATGAAGTAAGGATACCAGTGTTTGCCATACGGCACATAGACGCGCATGTTATAGCCGTCGCGTGCCAGTTGCGTCTGCAAATCGCGGCGCACGCCATAGAGCATCTGAAATTCAAAAGCATCTCTGCCGATGCCTTCCTGCTGCGCGTAGTCAATCGTGGCGGCGATCATCTTCGGATCGTGCGTCGCGATGCCGTGATAGACACCGCTCGCGAGCAACAGCTTCATCACGCGAATGTAATTCTCATCGACGTCTTTCTTTTCCGGATAAGCGACTTCGGGCGGCTCGCTGTACGCGCCTTTGCAGATGCGAATGCGCGCGGGTATTTCGAGCAGCTCCTGTGCGTCTGCAAACGTGCGGTGGAGATACGACTGCAAAACGATCCCGACGTCATTCAAACCAAACTCGGCGCGCAGACGTTTGAAGAGATCGATGGTCGCCTGCGTGACGTTTGAGCCTTCCATGTCGACGCGCACAAAGTTGCCGCGGCGCGCGGCGTCTGCAACAACTCTTCTGGCATTCTGGTAAGCCAGCTCCGGATCGATCTCCAGACCAAACTGCGTCAGTTTGATGGAAACGTTTGAGCGAATACTTGTGTCGTCTATTTGTTTGAGTATGTCCAGATACTCGCCCACTTCAGCTTCAGTTTCCGTTGCGCTGGTGACTGACTCGTTGAGGTGATCGAACGAGGCGGTGCAACCATCGTCATTGATGCGCCTGATGGCGGCAACGGCTTCGTCGATTGTCTCGCCGGCGACAAAGCGCGTGGTCAGTTTTTTGAATGGCCGAAAGCGAGTGGCAAATTCCTTAAGTCCCTCACGCTGCGACAGGTAGATTAAAGCGCTTCTGGTTACCATTTTTCGGTGGTGATCATTCCCTGTGTTATCCTTGCCATCGCTTTTCTGTTCGCCAAAGAGCTCGACACGCTTGCAAAGAAGGATCCGCTTCCGATGCGCTGGAAACTGCTCATCTTAACGTCTGTTGCCGCCGCACTAGTCGCTTGCGGGTTGTGGTGTGCGCTCACTATCGCTATTTTCGATTCGGCTGCAGCTTTGGCGCGGCATGACGGGCTCTTGTTAGCAAGTTTAATGATTCCCCTGGTCGTTACCGCAATCGCCGGGTTCTTTGTTTATCGCCACACAGCGCGAAGGCGAAGAACTCAGGCAGCAATAACGGTTGTGGCAGGATTGTTACTAACCGCATTTGCTTACTTCGTGGCCTCACAACTATTTCCCGCGTATTTAGTGATTCCGCGCACATCCGAGGTGCGTCACGCTCGATGAATTCAGGCTGTCGTTGCCTGTTCTTCCCTTGGGCCCAAACCGATTTCACGCTGCTTTGGCTTCAGCGCATCGATCACAAACCGGATGTGCTCGTCTAGATCGACCCCCAACTCCTCGACGCCCTGACGAATGTCGTCGCGGTTGACTGATCGCGCAAACGCTTTATCTTTCAATTTTTTCTTCACCGAAGAAACTTCCAGATCATCCAAACTCCTTGCAGGCCGCACCAGCGCGCAAGCGACTAAAAAGCCGCAGAGTTCGTCTGTGGCGAAAAGCGCGCGCGCCATCGTCGTGTCGCGCGGCACGCCGGTGTAGGTCGCATGGCCCAGAATCGCGCGAATGATTCTTTCAGAATAACCACGACCGCACATGATGTTCGAGCCGGTAAACGGATGCTGGTCGGGCGCCGGAAACATTTCGTAATCGAAATCGTGCAACAGGCCGACGATGCCCCATTCGTCTTCGTCTGCGTCCGGTTCGCCGTAGCGTTTGGCGCACGCGCGCATCGCAGTCTCAACTGCGATGGCATGTTTGCGCAGACTGTCGCCCTTCGTGTATTCGCAGAGTAGTTCCCAGGCTTCGTTTCGATTGGGCATGTGGTTTCCTACGAGTGCGCTCAGAAACTAGCACGGGTGAAGACGCGGTAACAAGGAGCCACGATTTGGAGTGCGCCGGCAGAGCGAAGCGGCGACGGCGCTTTGGACGCCAAGTTGTTGGATGAATCCAAAGCGGCGTCTCCCGATACGTCGGGATTGCCGCCGCGCTCCAAAGTTGATCACTCGCTGGCGGGGGCGCGATAGCCTGGGCGGGCGCGCACCATAACATTCTTGCGCGTCGTGCTTACTTTGATCCTGCGATACTGACCATCGTGCGCGGAATTAGCTGGGTAGTAGCCGATTGAATATTGCGTGCGCAACTCGGCAGCGACGCGAGCGAACGCATCCGGCAATGACGAAAGCGTATCGGCGCGCAACAACCGTCCGCCTGATTTGTCCGTCAGTTCCTTCAGATATGAATCCGCAGTGAGGTACAACTGATCCAGCATCGCACCCATTGAATCATCAGCCCGTCTCTGCGTCCCAGTCGTCTCACGTGGATCTGTGCGCGAACCCGGAATCGGATCGCGGTTGGAGGGCGAAGGATCCCTGGGGTCGGGCGGCATGCGACTGTCTGGAGGCTGGCGATTATCCGGCGGATACGGATCGTTTCTGCGGCGTCGCAAGATCTCGGCCGGAGTCGGCAGGCCAAGCGGACCCGTCGTGGGGCGCGTGCCTCTGGTTGGCACACTGTTCGGATCATCGCTGGGAAACGTCGGCGCCGTCGTGCCTGCAGGCGGCGTTCGAATTACGCCGATGGTCGGCAGTTGCATGCCCGGATCGTCCGCCTGTCCACGCGCGATCCTTTCAGTCTCGGCCCGAGTGTCGTAACGAATCGGATAGACGATCACGCCTTCTTCATCCAAACCACGCAGCGTGCTGTCGAAAGTTGATTGATCACTATGGTAATCAACTCCGTCGGTGAAGAGCACGATGGCCTTGCGACCCTTAATCGGTCTGATTGAATCGAGCGCCAGTTGCACGGCGTCATAAAGCTTCGTTCCCTGTCCTGAACGCGTCTTCAGGATCGCGGCTTTCAAAGCGTCGCGGTCGTTGGTGAAATCGTTCAGGTCGCGGACTTCATTATCGAATGAAATCACTTTCACGCGGTCTGCCGGTTTCAGTTGTTCGACGAAAGCCACGGCGGCGCGCTGAATCTGCGGTAGCGCAGCTTCGGTACTCGCGCTTGTATCGAGCATGAGGATCACATGAAACGGCGCATTTATTGTCGCGAAGAAGGCGATGCTCTGCTTCACGCCGTCTTCGTAGATACTTAACTCGTCCTGCCGCAAATCAGGAACGTACAGTCCATTGACGTCCGCCGCGATCACCGGAACCGTTACCAGGTTCGTGTCGATCTTAAGCGTCTCAACTGGTTGCGGTGTCTCAGGAGGTGTCGCTTCGGGCGTGGGCTGTGTTTGATTTTGCTTCTGACTCTGACGCGGAACTTGCGCGACGATGACAAACGAAGCAGCTAAGCAGGCAATTGCGACGATCCAAAAGTGAGCAAGGCGAGTTTGAAAGTAATTACCGATCACATTTGTAATTCTAACTCAGCTGTCGGCGGCGCGCATCTCGTCAAGCATGTCCTGAATGGTTTGCTTCAATTCTTCGGTGAGCGCGGCATAAGCCTCTTCACGTTCACTTGCGCCAAACACTACCGGCGGCTCGATTGGCTTCCCAAATCGAATTCTTACTTTTGCCAACCGCATGCGCCACGATTTGCGCGGCCAGACTTTGTAGACGCCGTCCAGCGCCACGGGCACAATCGGAACATCGAGTTCGCTGGCGAGAATCGCCGCGCCCCTTTTGAATCCGTGCAACAGCCCGTCAAACGAGCGTTCGCCTTCCGGGTAAATATTCAAAATCTTTCCCGCGCGCAATCCCGCCGCGCCTGCGCGCATCGCTCGCATGAGGTTCGTGTCCGGATCAACCGGGACGATGTTTATAAGTCGCGCGATCTGTGACGTGAACATATTGCTCCAGTATTCGCTGGCGCCGACGTGGAATATTTGTCGCAGAATGTGCGGCGGATAGATCGAACATACCAGCAGCGGATCGAGATAGCTTTGGTGATTCGGACAAATTAGAAAAGGTCGCTCTAATTTCTCCAGGTGCTCCAGTCCGCGCACCTCCATTCGCAGAAAGACGCGGGCTGCGAGATAGATCGGACGCAGGAGCAAGTAGGCAACGATCACGGTGATGGTCCTGCGCCTTAGGATCGGCGCGAGATCGAGAGCGTCTCCCGGAGTCTGGCGAAGAATCTCCTTCCAATTTGATCGAGCCGGCGAACTCGGCTCGCGGTCTTCTCGCGCAACGCGGGCGTGAGAACCGTTCTGGCCCACGCGACCGGCGGTATCATTTGCCAGCTTCACGACTTCAGCGACCGTCAATGCTGATGCAACGGCGGTGGAATCGAGTTCAACACCGAGGCGTTGCTCGACGCTCGCGATACATTCAGCGCGGGCCAGTGAGTCAAGACCAAGATCGAGTTCGAGATTCATCCGCGGATGAATCAGCGGCGCGTCGGAAACGTGATGACGAACGGCGAGGGATAACGCGCCACCCGCGACGGTTTCCATCAGCTGACGATCGGCGCTCGTGAATGGTAACTCACCCGTGTCTCTTGCTTGCCGCGCAACCATCCCCTGCGCTTCGATCTGCTTCTTCAGTTCGAACCGTCGCACTTTGCGAATGGCGGTGCGCGGCAAGGGCTCGGAGCGCACGATGTAGTCTCGAACACGTTGATACTCAGGCAGGTCGCGGCCAAGGTTGTCCAGCGAGAAACGAATAGCTTCGCGCGCATTGGCAATCTTTTGGGACTTGAGGTAATCGAAATCCGGCACGACGACCGCGCAGAGTTTTTCCGCGAGCGCAAATTCACTCGATGCATCGCGGACGCCCAACACACAGACTTCACCCACCAAAGGTGAGAGCGCATACTGGGCCTCGACGTCTTCGGGATAGACATTTTGTCCCGAAGGCAAAATGATCACATCTTTCTTGCGTCCGACGATGTAAAGATGGCCCTGCGAATCAAACCGGCCCAGATCACCAGAGCGAAACCAACGGTCCTCGGTGAAGCACTCGAGGTTGGCTTGTGGATTGCGATAGTAACCGGGCATGACGATCGGCCCACGGATCAGCACCTCGCCAATTCCTTCAGCGTTTGGCTCGTCAATCTTTACCTCGACGCTGTTGAGCGGCGTGCCCACCGATCCAACTTTATTATCCTCAAAGCGCGTTACGGTCGCCGCGCCGGCGGTTTCTGTCAAACCGTAGCCCTGCAGGATCGTAAACCCCAGCGCGTGATAGTCGCGCGCGATCCCCTGGTCAAAGCTGGAACCAGCCGAGATCGCCAGACGCAGCTTGCCGCCAAAGCCTTCATGAACCCGCCGGAAGAAAAACTGCCCGGCATTTACGCCAAGTGAATCACGCAGCCAGCCATTGGTTGCAAGCATCGACCGAAAGAGCCAGCGAACGGGGCGTGGCTTGCCGCGCACCGCGTCGAAGATCTTTTTGTGGAAGAGATACCAAAGGCGCGGCACTCCAGTGAGCGCAGTCACCGCACCAACTTTCAAACCGCGCGCGATCTCTTCGCTATTCACCTCGTTGATGTAAACAATCCGGGCGCCGATTACTGTAGCCAGCCAGAGATTTACGATTTGAGAGTAGGCGTGAAAGAGCGGTAACAGACTCAGGATCACTTCCGCATCCGAAAGATGCAATACGTCCTGAACGCCATCAACCTCAGCATAAATATTGCCGTGCGTGAGTGGCACACCCTTGGGCACACCGGTCGTGCCGGACGTGTACATCAAGACTGCCATGTCATCCGGCCCGGCGGGTGTTGGCGCGATATCAAACTCCGGCGATGTTGGTGTGTGGGACCATTCAACCAGATCTGGCAAACCATGGGAGCCGTTCGGTTGCAGGGTGACGGCTCTGATTTGCCGGCCCAGTTGCTCGCAAACGGCACCGAACTTTTCCAGGTTAGCCTGGGATACAAAAGTGAGTTTCGTTTCTGAGTTATCCAGGAAGTTGGCAAGAGCTTCGACTGGTGCACTGGGATCGAGCGGCACGATCACCGCGCCACGGTACATCGTTCCCAGGTAAGCGATGGCCCAGGTGGGATGGTTCTCGCCAATGATCGCCACTCGATCACCAAACACAATGCCCTCGAGATCCAGGCGATAAGCGAGGCTGCGAATCTGCGAGAGCATCTCGCGAAATGTCATCGTTTCGACGCCGTTCGAACCGAGCAGCGTCATCGCCACCTTGTCAGGGCGCTGCTCGGCCGCGCGAACGAGTCTCTCGCAAAAGGTTTCGGGTCGCATTAAGATTCAATCGCACATCAAAAAGGTGAATCACGCAAACTCGGCGACAACCGGGGCGTGGTCAGACGGGCGCTCCCACGTGCGCGGCTCCATATCGATCCAGGTGTTCGTGTTCCCGGTTGTCAGTGGTTCGCTGATCCAGATGTGATCGATCCGTAGACCATGATTGCGCCGGAATGCTCCCGCGCGGTAATCCCACCACGAATAATGCCCCGGGCTTTCCGTATGCAGGCGAAATGCGTCGGTAAATCCCCAGTCCTTAATTTCCTGCAGGGCCGCGCGCTCCGGGTCGCTGAAAAGAATGCGGCCCTGCCACAGGCGCACGTCGTGAACATCGCGCTCTTCGGGCGCAACGTTGAAGTCTCCGCACAGCAGAATTGGCGTATTGCTTTTGTAGTGATCATCGAAAAATGAACGCAGCCGGCGCATCCAATCGAGCTTGAACTGATATTTTTCCGAGCCCACCATCTGTCCGTTGGGAATGTAGACATTCACGATCTGAATGCCTTCGATGTTCGTGGCCAGCAGGCGCGCGTGCGCATTTTCATCATCTCCGGGATAACCGCGCAGCGGGTCCTGGCATTCAGTCTTCGAGAGAATCGCAACGCCATTGTAAGTTTGCTGCCCAAACGTCAGGCATTTGTAGCCACGCTCGCGGAAAACGTCAGCGGGAAATTTGTCGTCCGTGCATTTTGTCTCCTGCATGCAGAGCACGTCCGGGTGAACCTCGTCGAGCCAGCGCGTTACCAGCGGCAAGCGGGCCAGGATGGAGTTGACGTTCCAGGTGGCGATCTTCATGCTGTAGGGGCGGGGCTCCTCCCCGCCCGTGACTTCAGGCTATTGAATCCGGGCAGGGACGAACCCTGCCCCTACAAGGTTGCTATCAATCCAGCCAGCAACGCACCGCGGCAGGGAATGTCGTCGATCAAAATGTGTTCATGGACGGCGTGTGCGCCATCGCCGTCGATGCCCAGGCCATCCAGGACCGGCGCGCCCACCGCCGCCGCGAAGTTTCCGTCGGAGGCGCCGCCGACTTGCGCTTCACCCAATTCATAATCGAGCGCGGACGCAATCCCGCGCGCGTGTTCGTAGAGCGCCAGCACTCTTTCAGTACGCTCGAGTGGCGGCCGGTTGATTCCGCCGCGCACAATCAGTTGCACGCGCGCGTCAAACGGGCGCAGGTTGAGAATTTCCTTTTCAATTTGCGCCCCGGCTTCGTTAGTGCTGAAACGAAGATCAACTTCCGCGCGCGCTTCTGCAGCTACAACATTCGATAACGTTCCGCCGTTCACCACGCCAACATTTACGGTGATACCGCTATTGAGGTTGTTCATCCGGTGCAGCGATTCGATCTGCCGCGCCATTTCCAGGATCGCGCTGGCGCCCTTTTCCGGTTCGAGACCCGCATGCGCCGCGCGCCCGCGCGCTTCGATCGTAAACATGCCGGTTCCCTTGCGCCCGGTTTTGACGCGACCGCCGCTGGCCGGAGGCTCAAGCACCAGCACCGCGCGCGCCCGCCGCGCTTCTGCTTCAACCAATCCGCGTCCGCTTAAGCTCCCAGTCTCTTCGTCGCACGTCAGCAGCAAAACGATCGGAGACTGCGGCCGCAAGCCAAGCGAGTTGACCGCTCTGATCGTCTCAATCGCCAACGCGCAATTTGCTTTCATATCGAAAACGCCCGGACCATAAGCTCGGTTTCCTTCCACGCGCCAGGGACGCTTTTGCAACGAGCCCGACGGATGAACCGAATCGGTATGGCCCAGCATCAAAACTATCTTGGGATTGTTGCGGCCATTGCCAAAAGCATGCACGCGCAAGTGCTCGCCATAATTTTCGCTCGGCACGCGCTCGATGGTCGTCACTGCGCTGATCGTGCGCGCGGCCGCGGCCAGCAACGACACGACTGCTTTGCTGCCTGCTTCGTCACCGGAGGGTGATTCAGCTTCGACCAACGCGCGGGTCAGCGCTAGTAGTTCGCGCTGTCGGTTCTGAAAATAATCACGCAAAGCGACGGCGTTCGAGTTGGATACTTGTGCAGACATGGTGATGTGTTCTTTGTTCTCTGTTCTTTGCTCTTTGCTCTCTGCTCTCTAACTCACGATCTCTTTTCGCACAGTCAAACGTCCAATCCGCTCAACGTTCACTTCATAGCCAATGCCAGGCTTCTCCGGCGCGACGATCGTTCCTCGCGATGTCACGATCACTGGCGGATCGATAATATCTTCTTCCCAATAACGAGCGCTCGCGGAGACATCGCCCGGCAAAGTAAACCCTGCGAGCGTCGCCATTGCGATGTTATGCGCCCGACCGATACCCGCCTCAAGCATGCCGCCACACCAGACTGGAATGTTGTTTTCGCAACAGACGCTCTCGACTCGTTTTGCTTCGGCATGACCGCCGACACGCCCCAGTTTCACATTGATGATGCGACACGATCCCAGTTGAATCGCGTGCTTCGCGTCTTCCGCGGAGTGCACTGATTCGTCCAAACAGATTGCAGTCTTAATCTGCCGCTGCAACTCCGCATGATCGAAGATGTCCGTATAGGCCAGCGGTTGCTCGATCATCATCAGGTTGAATGCATCAAGCGCTTTGAAGAGCGGCACGTCATCAAGCGTGTAAGCCGAGTTGGCGTCACCCATCAAACGAATTTCCGGAAAGCGGTTGCGCACTTGCTCGATGATGTTTAGATCCCAACCCGGTTTGATCTTGATCTTGATTCGCTGATAACCCGCCGCCACTTCCTTTTCGATTTTCTGAATCAGAATCTCGGGCGAATCCTGAATTCCGATCGAGACTCCGCAGGGAATTTCTGTTTGTACGCCGCCCAGATGTTTCCACAACGGAACACCGGCGCTCTTTGCTTCCAGATCCCAGCAGGCAGTCTCGATTGCCGCCTTGGCCATGCGATGACCGCGCACGAGTTTCATCAACGACCAGGCATCGGCTGCGCCGTTCATTTCGCGGCCCACGATCATCGGCGCCAGAAACTCGCGCAGCGTAGCCCAGACAGATTCGGTCCATTCGTCACTATAGAATGGCCCTTCGCCCGCAGTGCATTCGCCCCAACCTTCACCGCCATCCTGGTCAACGACCCGGACGAGCACTATTTGCCGTTCGGTAGTGCGGCCGAAACTGGTTTCAAAGAAATGAATGAGCGGCAGACGGATTTCGCGCAGCTCAATAGACGAGATGATCACTGTTTAATTGCTCCGCGGAAGATTGCGTGGGCCCATTATGCCCGTGCTGCGCCCCTTTGTCAGCACTCCAAATGAATAAGACGGCCAATGGCCGCCTCGGGAAAACAATCACCGTCCGTATGCTGGAAACTATTCAGTCGAAACCATTGCCTTGTTATTCATTGCTGCCTGCATCGTATGCCACGCCAGCGTCGCGCACTTCACCCGCACCGGAAATTCGCGCACACCGGAGAATATCTCCAGATTACCAAGTTGATTCGGTGTGCTCTTCTCGTCTAATTCGCCGGTAACCATCTTATGAAACTCAGAGAAGAGCCGGTCCGCCTCCTGCTTAGTCTTTCCTTTGACTGCCTGCGTCATCATGCTCGCTGCGGCTTTGGAGATGGCGCAGCCGGAGCCTTCGAAACTGATGTCTTTGACCGTATCATTTTCGAGACGCAAATAAACTGTTAGCTGATCGCCGCAGAGTGGATTGTAGCCTTCTGCTTTGTGATTAGCCGCCTCCAGCTTGCGAAAGTTGCGCGGCTTCTTGTTGTGATCGAGAATGACCTGTTGGTAAAGCTCGCTTAGTTCTGACATGCAGTACGTTTTGTCTTTCTTTGCTCTCTGCTTTTTGCGCTTTGCTCGTTAACTGAATACCTCGATCACCTTCTCAATCGTTCTCGCCAGCGCGTCTACTTCTTCTTTCGTGTTATAGAAAGCAAACGACGCGCGCGCCGTCGCCGGAATATTGAACCGCTGCATCACCGGCTGCGCGCAGTGATGGCCGGCGCGTACCGCGATGCCTTCCTGGTCGAGAATCGTGCCGATATCGTGCGGATGAATGTCGTCAATCACAAACGACAGCACACTGGCCTTCTGGCGCGCCGTCCCGATGATGCGCACGCCTTCGATTGCTGAAATTCTTTCGGTCGCATAGCGCAGGAGTTCTTGTTCGTGGGTCGCTGCCCGTTCGCGACCGATACTATCCACATAATCGATCGCCGCGCCCAGACTGATTTGCGAAGCGATTGCCGGCGTGCCCGCTTCAAACTTATTCGGCAGGTCGGCATAAATCGTTTTTTCAAACGTGACGCTCTTGATCATGTCGCCGCCCCCTTGGAAAGGATTCATCTGCTCGAGCAGCTCTCTTCGTCCGTAGACGACGCCGCTGCCAGTCGGCGCGAACATCTTGTGACCGGAGAACGCGAAGAAGTCACAGTCCAAATCCTGCACGTCAATCGGCATATGCGGCGCGCTTTGGGCGCCGTCGATCAAAACCGGCACGCCATATTTGTGCGCGCTCTCGATCATCTCCTTGACCGGATTAACAGTGCCAAGCGCATTCGACACATGGGTCACCGCCACGAGCTTTGTCCGTTCGTTCAAGAGCGCGTCATATTCGTCGAGCAGCAACTCGCCCGCGTCGTTCATCGGGATGACGCGCAAACGCGCGCCCTTCTCTTCGCAGAGCATTTGCCAGGGAACGATGTTCGAATGATGCTCCATCGCCGAGATGATGATCTCATCGCCAGCGCTGATGAATTTGCGACCGTAACCGTACATCACGAGGTTGATGCCTTCAGTCGCGCCGCGCACGAAGATGCATTCCTTCGCTTCGCGCGCGTTAATGAAGCGCTTCACCTTTTCGCGCGCGCCTTCGTAGGCTGTCGTCGCCTTCTGACTAAGGTAATGAACCCCGCGATGAATGTTTGAGTGTTCCTGTTCCAGGTACAGGCTGCCGCGATCGATTACGACCTGCGGAACTTGCGAGGAGGCAGCATTGTCGAGATAGACGAGCGGCTTGCCATTGACGGTTTGATGTAATACCGGAAAGTCTGCGCGAATGCGCTCAACATCCCACTCGCCAATGAGCTTCGGCGGTTCGATGATCGATCTCTCTATGATTGCCATTGCACTACATCCACGCGCCAATAATTATGCTTCGAGGCGCGCGTTCAGCCGATGCAACACCGCTTCGTCAAGCTGACCCTTGATTGATTCCACCTTGATCTTCGCAATGACTTCTTCAGCAAATCCATAAGTCAACAATTTGCGCGCGAGATCTGAATGAATGCCGCGGGCGCTGAGATAAAACAGTTGCTCCTCATCAAGCTGCCCGATGGCCGCGCCATGCGCGCACTTCACATCGTCCGCGAAAATCTCAAGCTGCGGTTTCGTATCGACGTGCGCTTCGTTTGAAAGCAAAAGGTTCTTATTCGTCTGCATGGCGTCAGTCTTTTGCGCGCCCTGCCGGACGAACACTTTGCCGTTGAAGACCGCACGCGACTTGCCGTCCAGGATTCCCTTGTACAACTGATGGCTCGTGCAATGCGGCTGCTTGTGATCGATAACGGAATGCGTATCGGTATGTTGCCCATTGCCGACGATGTACAGGCCGTCGACCCAGCACTCAGCGCCCTCGTGATCCATGTTCACGCTCAGGTTGTGCCGAGAAAGTCCGGCGCCGAGCGTGATGTTGGTGGTGTCGAAAGCGGTGTTGCGGCCCAAGTCAGCTTTAGTGGTCGTTACATGAAAGGCCACGGCGCTTTCATCCTGGACGCGATAGTGTTCCACCCGCGCGCCCTCCTTGAGCACGATCTCAACGACCGCATTCGTGAAATAAACGTCGTCGCGCAAACTCGCATAGCTTTCGATGACGGTCGCGTTGCTGTTTTCTTCGGCAACAATCAGTACCCGTGGAAACACAGCCCGGTTTGACTGCGCGGCATCCGAAACAAAGAGCAAGTGCAACGGCGACTCGACCGTAAGACCTTTCGGGATCAAAATAAATGCGCCATGCGAAATGAACGCCGTGTTAAGCGCAGTGAAACCGTTCTCTTCACAATCAACGACGCGCGCAAGGTATTCCTGCACGACGTAGCGGTAACGGTCACTGTGAAACGCATCCGCGAGATCAACGGCGACTACACCTTCAGGCAAACCAATGAGCAACGATAGATCCGGGCGAAGGAGTCCATTGACGAAAACCAACTGACTCTTTTCAGCTTCGGGATAAATGAAAGCAGCTAACTGTTCTTTGGTCACCGCAGATGGCGTGTCTTCGCTCACCAAGGGTGAGAAACCAGTACGCGCGATCGCCGTGACATTTGTATATTTCCATTCCTCCTCTTTCACTGAAGGAAATCCAATCTGCTCGAATCGATCCATTGCGCGCTCGCGCAGACGATCGAGCCAGGACACGCGAGCGTCCGAAGGCCCGGATCGCGACGCGCGAAACGCTGCCTGGTAACTCTTCTCTTCTTCGACGATTTGCGAGACCATTTCTTCCTGACTCACCTACTGCACCCCAACCACACTGGCTTCGCTGGGCGTTGGCTTAGTGATCCAGTCGTAACCCTTCTCCTCAAGCTCGAGCGCCAGCCCCTTGCCGCCCTCGCGCACTATGCGTCCGCCGAATAGCACATGGACAAAATCCGGGACGATGTAATTAAGCAAACGCTGATAGTGAGTGACCACAATGATTGCGTCGTCCGGAGTGTGCAGCGTGTTCACACCCTCGGCCACGATGCGCAGCGCGTCAATGTCCAGGCCAGAATCAGTCTCGTCCAAAATCGCCAGCTTCGGTTCGAGCACCGCCATTTGCAAAATCTCGTTGCGCTTCTTCTCGCCGCCTGAGAAACCTTCGTTGACCGAACGCGACATCAGAGCCGGATCCATCTGCACCACTTTCGCGCGCTCTTTCAACAAATCCTTGAACTCGAGCGGATCGAGTTCTTCCTGACCCAGATGTTTTTGCTTCTCGTTGTAAGCCAGCCGAAGGAACTGCGCGTTCGAGACACCCGGCACTTCGATCGGATATTGAAACGCCATGAAGATCCCATCACGAGCGCGCTCGTCCGGCGGCATCTCCAACAGGTTCTTGCCCTCGTAAAGCACTTCACCTTCAGTCACTTCGTAAGACGGATGTCCGGCGAGAACTTTGGCGAGCGTGGATTTGCCCGATCCGTTCGGACCCATGATGGCGTGTATCTCACCCTTCTTCACAGTGAGATTGATGCCGTTTAGAATTTCGTTGCCGTCAACGCTTGCATGTAAATTTCGAATTTCTAACACGTATGATTGCTCCTCAAAATTATGACGCGGTGATGAAGCAGAAACGGCGACTAACTCCTACTCGCCCCTTCTCCCCGTCTCCGCGTCGCTTTCCTATCCCACACTGCCCTCTAACTTCAGACCAAGCAGCCGCTGTGCTTCAACCGCAAACTCCATCGGCAAATGCAGAAACACATCCTTACAGAAACCGTTGATGATCAAGCTGACGGCGTCTTCCTGCGAAATGCCGCGCTGCTGCAAGTAGAACAATTGCTCTTCGCTAATTTTTGAAGTCGACGCTTCGTGCTCGACGCTCGAAGAGTTGTTCATCACTTCAATGTACGGGAACGTGTTCGCGCCACAGTCGGAACCAATTAACATCGAATCGCACTGGGTGTAGTTGCGCGCGTTCTCGGCCTTGGGCATCACTTTAATCAAGCCGCGATAGCTGTTATTCGATTTGCCGGCCGCAATGCCTTTCGAGATGACGGTCGAGCGCGTGTTCTTGCCCAGATGGATCATCTTGGTGCCGGTGTCGGCCTGCTGCGCGTGATTAGTGAGCGCCACTGAATAAAACTCTCCGATGGAATTGTCGCCCTGCAAGATGCATGACGGATACTTCCAGGTGATTGCCGATCCGGTTTCAACCTGCGTCCAGGAAATCTTGGAGTTGCGGCCCGCGCACTTGCCGCGTTTGGTGACAAAATTGTAAATGCCGCCACGTCCTTCTTTATCGCCTGCGTACCAATTCTGCACCGTCGAGTATTTGATCTGCGCATCGTCGAGCGCCACCAATTCAACCACGGCCGCGTGCAACTGGTTCTTGTCAAACTTCGGCGCCGTGCAGCCTTCAAGATACGAAACGTACGCGCCCTCTTCGGCCACGATCAAGGTGCGCTCAAACTGTCCGGACTCGGAGTTGTTGATGCGGAAGTAGGTTGACAGCTCCATCGGACACCGCACGCCCTTCGGGATGAAACAGAAACTTCCGTCCGAGAAGACCGCGGCGTTGAGAGCCGCATAAAAGTTGTCGTTGGTCGGCACCACCGAGCCCAGATACTTGCGCACGAGATCGGCGTGCTCCCGAATGGCCTCGCTGAACGAACAAAAGATGACGCCGTGCTTCCGCAACTTCTCTTTGTAAGTCGTGGCGACGGAAACGGAATCAAACACCGCATCGACCGCGACGCCGGTGAGTTGTTTTTGCTCGTTGAGCGGAATTCCCAGTTTCTCAAATGTGCGCAGCAACTCGGGATCAACCTCGTCGAGACTCTGCTTGGTTGGCTTCTGCTTGGGAGCGCTGTAATAGATCAGATCCTGATAGTCGAAGGGCGGGAAGGTGATATTCGGCCAATGCCGAGGCTCCGTCATGGTCAACCAGTGACGATAAGCCTTAAGGCGAAACTCCAACATCCACTCCGGCTCGTTCTTCTTCGCAACAATGAGCCGGATGGTGTCTTCCGACAAACCACGGGGAATCATATCGGATTCAATATCGGTAACGAATCCGTACTTGTATTCCTTGTTGGCTAGTATCTCGATACTACTCATTTTGGTTTTTCGATCTGCTCTTCCAAATTAGAATTCCCAAATCTGGTTGTTCACGCCCGCAAGCTCGTCTGAGACGATCGCTGTTTGAGCCCATGGATGCGATGGAGCGTTGCATCAACATTCGCTTCCGTGCCGATCAATTGCGCTAAGGTAATTCCGGAAAGCGCCTCCTCAACAACCTGATGCAGTTCCACAATCACCGAGCGGATGCCACAGTCATCTGTGTGCACGCAAGTGTCGAGAACGCCTGTATAGGTGTTGCAGTGTGTCTGCAAACGGTCATCATCCAGCACCCGGATCACTTCGTTCAAGCGAATCTCAGAAGCTGGCCGCGCCAGACGATAGCCACCCTTGGTGCCGCGCTGCGATTGCACGAAACCGGCCTTATTCAAAATCCACATCAGTTTGCCGGCATTCGCCGTCGAGACGCCTTCGCTCCGCGCGATCTGGGACAACGTCAGCGACTCGCCTTCACTCTCGGCCCGGGCAAGTTGCAACAAACACCGCAGGCCATATTCCTCTTGTGCTGAGATCTTCATCTTGCTCTCTCGATACTCTTATTGTCCTTCGGTCGCGAGCATTGTACTGATACCTTACTTTTTAGTCAACATTAAAAACAGTGCCTTTTACGAGCGATTTACGGGTGATTACGTGGGTCGTCTTCCGAAAGCAGAAGACTCGACCCGCGCACATCAGACTAAACTGCGCGAAGATAAGCCTCTGTAAAGTGAATCGATAGACACTCGGCTAGCGTGAGAAACCGAAATCGATGTAGCCCGCCATTCGCACCGGCTTGTTATTCACAACCATCGGCGCAAACTTCCATTGCTTCACCGCGTCGAGCGCCGCTTGACGAAGGAGGACGGGACCCTCAACCCACAAGATTGAAGCCACGGCTCCGTTTTCGTCTACTGCGACCTTGATCCGGACCAGGCCGGACGCTCCAGCGTTTCTTGCGGACTGGGGATAATTTGGAACTACCTTCGTGGTTGCTTTGTCCGTGAGCGAGCCCACTTCGAACAGGGCCGGCGCGCCGGTGACTTTAGTAGCGTCGGTAATCGAGACTGCTGCCGTGTTTTGCTGTGGTGAATTGCCTGGTGATGATCCGTTGGCGTCGGCAGGGGTTTGTCCGTTTCCATTTGCCGAAGCCTCGCCGGCGGAAGGGCTGGATGGTATGCCGGCGTTTGACGCAATCTGCGTTGGTAATGTAGCCAGCCGCGCGCGAGCTGCGCTGTACTCGGTATCCCAACGCAAACGGTCTTCCTTATCGCGCGCCAACGATGCGCGAATGCCGGAAACATCTTCCAACAAAGCGAAGGCATCGCTATCCTTCGCGTCTGCTTGAATGAGTTCCTTCGCCTGCGCTGCCATTCTTTCGAGCAACGAACGCAGCCGATCGAGATCGCCGATGGCTTCAGAAGGCAACGCGGGGTTGGACACGTCAATGCCAAAGGTACGATAACGCGCCAGGTGCGCCCGCGCGCCGTTTATCCCCTGGCCAGCCAACGCGAAGAACGTGCGCACCGACGCTTCGTTTTTGGAGGAACGCTCTTTGAAGGTTTCCTCCAACAAGGCCGTCGAGCGAACGTAGTTTCCGTCTTCGAGGTAGATGCCCATCAACATCAGCGAAGCAACGTTGCGCATCATGTTGTCTTTGACTGACGCACGGATTGTCTCAAGCTCGCTCGCGGCCGCAGTCAGTTGGTGCGCCGCCGCTAACGCCCGCGCGCGCTCGATACGCTTTTGCACAGCATCGGCATCAGTCGAAGCAGATGGCGCCGAAGGCGAAGCGTTCACTGCGGATTCTGTTCCACCCGGAGGTGTTGGCGTCGGCGCTGACTGCGCGCAGACCGACGCTACAGCAGAAAATAAAAGAATTAATGGAAGAACCAGGCGAGTCAGATGCGGAATAGCTTTGATGGTTTCTCTTTCTTTCACTACTGAAAACTCCAGAAAGACGAAAAGCGAGCTTAAAGCTCGCTTACTGGTTAACGCTCTTACTTGATGGCGGACCTATTATCTACACTTCGACTCCGTATGGCAAGCGCAGAACTCACCTCCCTGGAATTCTTCTCGCGCAAACCGCGTGAAATACCCAGTCAGGCAGCGTCTTGCTGATGCTTTTCTTTGCGACGTTGCTGCCACCGCTCAAATGAACTGGCATTCTCCGATGAACGTTTGCCAAGTAACAATCCTTCGACGCCGATATCCTCATCGAGGTCGGGCCAATGCACTCCATAACCTGCTCCGCTGATCTGAAAATTGTTACGCTCGGAGTCGGTGCCATGTGCGAGGCGCGGGTACCAGCCGATAGGAACGGAGACGGTACGACCATCCTCAAGGTCAACGGAAAGCGTGTCGTCGGTGACTGTGACACTCAAGACTCTAGCTAATGTAACCACTGCAGAATTCGTCCATTCATTTCTTAACAACTCCAGATTCTCGCGCACAATGCGCTCAATGTCGCGCAACTCTTTGCGGTTGTATCCGTGGTTCGTAACCAATGATGCGTCCGGATCGAGCCAGAACTTCGCACTGCGATTCTCTCCGTCGGCGTGCATGTGTCGGCGCTCGGCACAATCATACGAGTAGAAATAGAAGCGATAAGGTCCGATTCGTAAAGCAGTCGGCATACACGCACGGATTATAACACTTCCGCTGTTAAAGCTCGGCTTCCTAAGTTAGACATTGGACATTGGACCTTCGACCAACTGCCAAACTCGAAACCCGAAACTCGGACCCGAAACCGCGAGGCCATCGCATTCCGCCAACCATCGACAGGAAGCCAAGCCCTAATTGTATTGATGTTACAAATTCTGAATGCTGAGTCAAGAATCGTTTGTTCTCTATGGGGACAGTGATAGAATCCGCCCGCTTTGACATCCTTCTCAAAGGAACCCTCTCAAAATGCGCATTCTTGGCCTAACTGAACGCCAATCGGTACTGGTGGGCGACGTTGCTTATTTTCGCTTCATAATCGAATCAAGAAATGACAGTGACCTTCTAAGCCTATTCATGCAGGACTAGTATGGTATGAAA
>JBGPWL010000158.1:0-4293 GCA_041492185.1 Pyrinomonadaceae bacterium
CGGACCAAGAGCAATCAGCAAATGCTCGCCGAGTTCGATGCGCTGCTCGCTCTTGGCTGGCGCGGCACCGTCTTCATCGTCGACGATAACTTCATTGGCAATAAGAAGAATGTTCGACAACTAATGCCCGAACTGGCCGCATGGCAAGAGCGAAACGGTTTTCCGTTTTCGCTGCTCACCGAAGCCAGCGTAAATCTCGCCGACGACGATGAGCTGCTCAGCGTCATGCAGCGCGCCGGCTTTCGTCGCGTCTTTCTCGGGATTGAAACGCCAGTCGAGGAAAGTCTCAAGGAGGCTCAGAAGTCGCAGAACCGCGGCAACCTGCTCGACTCAGTCAAGAAGATTCAGAGTTACGGCATGGAAGTGATGGGCGGCTTCATTGTTGGTTTCGACAACGATCCCGACGACATTTTCGAGCGACAGATCAACTTCATTCGCGAGAGCGCGATTCCGCTGGCGATGGTCGGACTGCTCAATGCCCTTCCTGATACGCAACTCTGGCGGCGACTCGAGCGCGAGGGACGGCTGTTGGGAGAAGACGCTTCCGGCAACAACACCCAGTGCTATCTGAACTTCATTACCAGGATGGATCCCGCGCGTCTCATCAGTGGTTACAAACAAATCATGCAAACCATCTACAGTCCGCGCGAATACTATGAGCGGGCGCTCAATTCGCTGAGGCGGACGCCGCAGGACGTCACAGAGCCGCAGCATTACGGCCTCGTCAATGGTATCGCCTCATTCGCGCGCGTCGCGATCAAACTCGGCGTGCTGGACCGCGAGCGGCGCGAGTTCTGGCGCTTCTTCGTCCAGGCAGCGGCAAAGCATCGCGACAGGTTTGCGGAATCGCTGCGTCTGGCCGCGATGGGTTATCACTTTCGCAAACTCAGCGAAGCCTACGGCGACTAACAGGATGCTGAAAAAGTCCCCTCTCCATTTGGGAGAGGGTTAGGGAGAGGGCGAAGTGCGGCAGAAGCCCGGAAATATTTAGAAACCACGTTCGTCTCAAAACCTCTCCCCGGCCCTCTCCCAAAGGGAAAGGGAGTTATTCATGATCAAATCCTGGCGGACACAAAAGAAATACTAGTGTCCGGGAAACGCCGCGTTATAAGATTACGGCTCTGCGATGACTGATGTCCTTCGCGAGTCGTAAAGATGAATTTCACGCACACGCTGATTGCCCGACGCACATTTCTCAAGGCGGCTCTTCCCTTGTTTGGATTTGGGCTGGGCCGCATCATCGCAATTCAAACTCCCGTCGAACGCGGTAAATTTGGACCGGCCGATCTTCCCTGGACTCGCGATCAACTTTTGCAACTCGTCAATAACGAACGCGCCGCGGTCGGTGCACCTCCATTAGCACTGGACGATTTGGCTTCGAGGGTTGCCCTTGAGCACGCTGTCGACATGGCTACGGGCGACTTTCTCAGTCACTGGGGCCGCGACGGACGCAAGCCTTATCAGCGCTATTCGTTTGCCGGCGGCAGCGACGCTATGGAGGAGAATGTCTCGGCAGCGGAGAACATCGCGTCGATAACTCCTAAAGGCGTGGCCAACGATTTGGCCGACATGCACGCGATAATGCACGCTGAAGTTCCGCCGAATGACGGGCATCGGCAGGCCATGCTCGCACCACAACATACGCACGTTGGCTTCGGCGTCGGGCTCAACGAACGTAGTCTTCGACTCGCGGAGATTTATGTTTCAAGGTACGTCCATATCGACCCGATTCCCCAGCAGGCAAAGGTGAAAGCAACTGTTGTCTTGACGGGCAGACTGCTTAACGCGAATCACTTCCTCCACGAGGTCGATGTCTTCTACGAACCTTTGCCGAAGCCGCCGGATGCGAATTGGTTGCGCACACCGCGACCCTATGCTCTGCCGGATAATCGCGTCCAGCTCCGGCCCAAAGCTCCGGGACGAACTGTTTACACTGACGGCACGCGAGGAGATTACGAGTGGAGCCGTGACGGCACGTTTCGTGTGCCGGCAAAGTTGTCCGAAGACCTGCCGGGGATTTACACAGTCGTGTTCTGGCTCAGAAGAGTGCCGGTCGAAAAAGCATTTCAAGCGGCGCAAATTTGTATTCGCGCTGAATGAGATGAGTAATCGAATCTAAGGGGACCGAATTCGATGCGCAAATTAATCACCATCATCCTGGCTCTTTGTTTCGCACCTATTGCCCATTCACAACAACTCCCAGACAAGCAAAAACTCGCCGCTCAAGTTCGCTCCGAATTTTTGCACGCCTGGAATGGCTACAAAAAGTACGCCTGGGGCCATGACGATCTGAAGCCGCTCAGCAAGACCTATCATGATTGGTATGCAGAGCCGCTGCTGATGACGCCGGTCGATGCGCTCGACACGATGATCCTGATGGGCCTCAAAGACGAAGCAAACAGCACGCGCGAATACATCGTCAAAAATCTCTCCTTCGACAAAGATATCTCAGTTCAAAATTTCGAAATCACGATTCGCTTGCTCGGCGGTTTGCTGTCCAGTTATCAACTCAGCGGCGACAAGCGGCTTCTTAATCTCGCGGAAGATTTGGGAAACCGTCTGCTGCCGGTGTTCGAGTCGCCGACTGGTCTGCCTTATCGCTACGTGAATCTCAAGACCGGTAAAGTGCGCGGCAACGTAACGAATCCGGCGGAGGCCGGCACTCTGCTGATCGAGTTTGGCACGCTCAGCAAACTCACGCACAAACCTGTCTTCTACGACAAAGCCAAACGTGCGTTGGTTGAAATCTACAAACGTCGTTCGTCAATCGGTCTCGTCGGCACATGGATCAATGTCGAGACCGGCCAATGGACCGACACCGACAGTCACATCAGCGGCGCCATCGATAGTTATTACGAATATCTGCCGAAGTGCGCGATCCTGTTTGACGATCAAGACTGCCGGCGCATGTGGGCGGACAGTATCCAGGCGATCAATCAGTACCTGCGCGACGAAACGAAAGGCGGAATGAAGCCTGAATTGTGGTACGGCCATGCGGATATGAATACCGGCAAACGAACGGCGACCGCCTACGGAGCGTTGGACGCGTTCTTCCCGGCGGTGCTGGCGTTGTCAGGCGATCTCAATCGCGCAAGTCTGCTGCAAGAGTCTTCGTACAAGATGTGGATGAAGCACGCCATCGAACCGGAGGAGATCAATTACCAAACGATGGAAGTCACGGCGGCGGGTTATCCTTTGCGACCAGAGATCGTTGAGTCGACTTATTATCTTTCTCACTACACCAGGGATCCGAAGTATCTGCGCATGGCAGAGAAACTTTGGCAGGACTTTGTGAAGTACTGTAGGACCGATGAAGGCTACGCCGCGCTGAAGAGCGTCATCACAAAAGAGAAATCCGATTCGATGCAGAGTTTCCTCTTCGCCGAGACGTTCAAATACTTCTATCTACTTTTCGCTCCACCAAAGACGTTAGACTTCGACAAAGTAATCTTCAACACCGAGGCGCATCCGATTCGAAAGACATGAACCGATCGGAGCTTCCGATTCGCTGAGGCCGTCAAATTGGACTGATTATCGAAAGGATAAAAAATGAAATACGATGAGATGAATGAAAAGCAACGGGATGCTTTGAAGAACATGTTTCTAACTGTTCTCAACGTTAAATCGCAGGAAGAGCAACTGTATACCCAGCAGTCTTTTCGCCTGTTGGTTCTGGGTAACGGATCCGGGATTATCCTCCTCGCAAGCTTTATGGGTGCCTTGGTTCACAAAAGCGAATCGATACATCTCCTCAAACGTCCGCTCTTGATGTTCTTTATTGGCGCGCTTCTGGCTGCTTTTGTTTACGTCCCGCTAGTATTAGTTTCAAGTCAGGCCACTGACTATATGTTCCGCCAAATTCAGGAGTTCTTCCTCAACAAGAGAGCGCTTGAACAGATTACTGGTTATAGCTTTTCTCGACGCGGAATTATAATTGTACTTGTTCTGTTGATAGGCTCCTTGGGATTCTTCAGCGCGGGGGTGTTTCTGTGTATATCGGCGTTGGGAAAGATGACATAAGTGCTCGGAGCTGCTGAAATCGCAGGCGTGCAAATAACTACGGGAAGTTGGCAAAGCGGCTTATCTGATCTTCTCCGATAGGCCAGGGCCTTGTCCCGAAGTTTAAGCCAGGTCCTGTTGGGCCATCTTTGTTAACATTCAAACCCACAGCGATTTCCACACTCCATTGCGCAACTGCAGCCGCATTGCGCGTGGGTTGTTCTCGTTGCGAAAATTCCAAAGCTGCCTGCCGCCAGACCAAACATCATTGCAAATGTCAACAATCTCTTCCTC
>JBGPWL010000079.1:0-21672 GCA_041492185.1 Pyrinomonadaceae bacterium
CGTTGAATGAAGGAGACAGCGGCACGACAACGTTCACGTTCACAGTGAGTCTATCGGTGCCTGCGCCGACAGGTGGCGTGACGTTTGACATTGCTACGCAAGACAACTCCGCTACTGTTGCCGACAACGACTATGTCGCAAGAAGCTTGACGGGTCAGACGATTCCGGCGGGTCAGCAAACTTTTACTTTCGATGTCACAGTTAATGGCGATCTAAATATCGAGCCGAACGAAACGTTCTTTGTGAATGTGACAAACGTATCGGGCGCGACGGTTACCGATAGCCAGGGGCTCGGCACGATCCAGAACGATGACAGCCCCGTGCTCAATATCAACGATGTCTCAGCTAACGAAGGTAACAGCGGCACAACTGTATTTACCTTCACTGTCAGCTCTTCTTTACCTGCTCCCGTGGGTGGCATCACTTTTGACATTGCCACGCAAGACAACACGGCCACGGTCGCCGGCAGCGATTATGTGAACAGGAGTCTGACAGCACAGACGATTCCCGCAGGTCAGCAAACGTACACCTTCGATGTTACGGTTAACGGCGACACTCTCGTCGAAGCTAACGAAACGTTCTTCGTCAATGTTACGAACGTTTCCGGTGCGAGTGTGTTGGACAGTCAGGGAGTGGGGACAATTCAAAACGACGACACGCCGCTGTTGGTGATCAGCCAGGTTTATGGAGGCGGTGGAAACGCGAGTGCAACTTACACAAACGACTTCATCGAGATATTTAACCGAGGTACTACGACGATTGATTTCTCAATCACTCCTTACTCGGTTCAGTACGCTGCGGCTGCAAGCAATTTTTCGAGTAACAAGACCGACATTACTTCAGGCACGCTCTTGCCCGGCCACTATTTTCTGATTCAGGAAGCCTCGGGCGGCGCGGTGGGCTCGCCTCTGCCAGCGCCGGACGCGAGCGGAACAATTAATCTCGCGGCGACCGCCGGAAAGGTTGCGCTGGTCACCGGAACTACCGCACTGACAGGAAGCGGATGTCCCTTTGGCCCAACGATCGTTGATTTCCTGGGATACGGCAGCACCGCGAACTGCTCTGAAACTGCGCCGATTACAGTGTCCGGTACAAACTCAAATGCGCGTTCCGTGATCAGAACGGCCAGTTGCACGGACACCAACAATAATTCGGCCGACTTCAGTAATCCAACGACCGCACCGACAGCACGCAACACAGCAACAACGCCTGCGCCGTGTCCGTAAGCTCTCGGCGTGTGGTTGCGGATTTTCTTAACGTACGACGCCGGACAAGGGGCTTGAGGCGCTGGCATAGAGACGCTTTGACATGCGACCGGCAAGATAAGCGAGCCGCCCGGCCTCGATCGCGAGCTTCATTGCGGTGGCCATCTTAGCGGAGTCTTGCGCTTCGGCAATCGCGGTGTTCATCAACACGGCGTCGGCGCCTAATTCCATCGCGATCGCAGCGTCGCTCGCAGTTCCGACGCCCGCATCGACTATGATTGTCGCGTCGGGCAATTGCTCGCGCATGATGCGGAGGTTCGTGGGGTTCTGCACGCCGAGGCCAGACCCAATCGGCGCGGCAAGCGGCATCACCGCGGGACAACCGGCGTCGAGCAGCTTCTTAGCCATGATCAGATCGTCATTGAAATAAGGCAGGACGATGAAACCTTCCTTGACGAGAACGCGCGCGGCTTCGAGTGTTTGTTCGTTGTCGGGAAACAGAGTCGTCTGATCGCCGATGACTTCGAGCTTGATCAAGTCGGTCCGCAAAGCCTCACGCGCGAGTCGCGCGGTGCGAATCGCCTCCTCGGCGGTGTAGCAGCCGGCGGTGTTCGGTAAGATCGCCAGTGA
Organism: Pyrinomonadaceae bacterium; assembly: GCA_041492185.1. Classification (GTDB taxonomy): domain Bacteria; phylum Acidobacteriota; class Blastocatellia; order Pyrinomonadales; family Pyrinomonadaceae; genus JAOAPY01. The sequence continues at coordinate 1,836 of JBGPWL010000079.1, forward strand.
GGGATCGAGATGATCTAAAAATGACTCACTGCTGCGATCGAGTGGCACGCGCCGAACCGCAACGGTTACCATCTCCGCGCCCGACGCCCGGTGCGCCGCTTTCATCTCATCATAAGTGCGATATTTTCCAGTGCCAATGATCAAGCGCGACGTAAACGCGCGGTCCGCTATTTCAAATCGATCTGTTAAGGCAGTTGCAGCAGTAGACATGTTTGGAAACGATCCTCAACGGTTTTATGTATTTACTTTACACCGGAAGCAGCGCAAACAAAAACACGGCGAGTAGGTCGGAGTCCTGATTTCACAGGTGTTGAGAGTACCAACTTTAGTTGGGTCTTTCTCTCCTAACCAAAGGCCCGACTAAAGCCGGTACTCTGAACACCAGTTATCTATGTGTTAACCCCCACCGACGAAATGCACGACTTCAACCCTATCGTCTTGCTTCAGGATTGAGATTGGCCAATCAGCGCGCCTGACAACATTTTGATTGAGCTCAATTGCCAGACGCTCAGGAGCAAGCTTCAAAACATCAACGAGATCTTGCAGTGATAATTCTTCGGCGACTTCGCGTGACTCACCGTTGACCTGAATGCGCAAGACTTCCCTCGCTAGCCTGGATGGATGACGCGCCGCGTTTCACTCGAAAGCTCGCCCGCAGTCGCGCGGATGAGAATGGCGGCACGACCGGAGGTAAACTGCGGTATCTGAATAGCGACCGAGGCCACTCCTTCGCGATTAGTTTTCACCGAGTAGAGCTGCGGCCGAAAAGTTGTCCCCAACACTTTCACGGAAACCGCCGCGCCGGCTACCGCCTTTTCCCCCTGTTTGGATACCTCGGTCACCAGCAGTTGCAGGGTTAACGAATCGCCGCTGCGAAAGTCCTCCGCGTGATCGAGAAGACTAATCCGAAGTCCCTCCTCCGCATCGGCCGTTTTTCCAAGTGGCGATTGCCGGCGCGGATCGTAAACCGTGTACGCGGACGCTTTTCTCGGCGGTGGCTGAACTGCTGATGGAACCAGCGGCCGCTCTGCGACGGGCGACTCTTCAACGGGCTCGCTTGCCGCAGTCGCCGGCTTACTCGCTCGCGCTGTCGCTTGTTGAGACTCGCTTGCCGCGCGGCGTTTCAGCTCTTCAATTCGGCCGGCATTTATCGCCGCGCAGATCAGGCGATGCTGGCGCTTCAACCTTTCCGCCAACGCGGTTTCGCTGAAACCCGCGGTAAGCAGATCGTCGTAAGGCGAACGTTTGCTGACGAGAATCTGGCCGCCGGTATAAACGAGCGACAAGATGATTGGTGTGTTGCGGCCTTTGTCTTCGGTCTGAACATGATAGACAACGCCACCATGTTCCACGTCCGTGTTGTAACCAGTGATCACGTTCTTTGGATCCGGATTTCGCAATGCGCTCAAACGATCTTCATTCAGGCTCGAGCGGGGGAGCCCGATCAAACGGTAACACATTTTTTGAACGTCAATCTACTTTCACGAACGCGTTTGCCGCAACTCGAACGTTCCTTGACACCCTAAGTCTGTTGCACTACGATTCGCTTGTACAATGATTCTCAATCTTCATCTGGACGCCATCGGCGGATGCAAACCGCCACTCGTTGAGACTGAAGAGGGTTGCGCGCGCGATGCAGTTTAGACTCTACGACTATCTGCCGATTTTTCTGATGTCCATTGTCGCCGCCGGCTTTGCGATCACGAGCGTCCTGATTTCCCAATTCATCGGACAGCGAAAGCGAACGCGAACAAAATTGATGCCTTACGAGTGCGGAAAAGATCCCGTGGGGACCGCGCGCGAACGCTTCTCGGTAAAATTCTATCTGATCGCGATGATTTTTATCCTGTTCGATATCGAAGTTATTTTTCTGATTCCGTGGGCCGTCGTATTCAAAACACTGGCCGGGCCGGCGTATGGGCTGCGAATCCTTGTCTACTCTGAGATGATGATCTTTGTAGGGCTGCTGCTGGCGGGATACATCTACGTCGTCAAGAAAGGCGCGTTCGACTGGAGCGAGCGAGCGCGACACGAAGCCGAGGCCGAGGGGCGACTGCTGGCCGACGTCGAGAAACGCGAAGGTAAAAAGAAGCGAGCCGCGGCGTAAGGCGTTTCCAGGAGCTTTATGGGACTCGAGAACATCATTGGTGAGGCGTTACCGGAAGTTTTGACGGCCCGGCTTGATTCATTGATCAACTGGGCGCGCAAGTCTTCGCTCTGGCCGGCGACGTTTGGGCTCGCTTGTTGCGCGATTGAGATGATGAATGCCACGTCTTCGCGCAACGACCTCGCGCGTTTTGGTTCTGAAGTCTTCCGCGCCAGCCCGCGCCAGGCCGACGTGATGATCGTCTCGGGCCGAGTTTCGCGCAAGATGGCGCCGGTGCTGCGACGAATTTACGATCAGATGCCTGAGCCAAAGTGGGTCATCTCGATGGGCGCGTGTGCTACGTCCGGCGGCGTATTTGATAACTACGCAATCGTCCAGGGGGTCGATAAGATTGTGCCCGTCGATGTGTACATTCCCGGCTGCCCGCCGCGACCGGAAATGCTGATTCACGCGGTGATGATGTTGCAGGACAAAGTGATGAAAGAGTCGGTGCGCGATCGCAAAGACATTACTGAAGCTGAAGCGGAAGCAGCCATGATGCCAGGAACGCTCCCGATTACCGACGGTTCGACAGTCGGTCGTCCCGCGACTTCTGAGTCGCGACCGTACACCATTGCTTCAAAACACGAGCGTCGTCGATCTTTTTGATCATCAAATGCGGATTTTGATTTTCTCATGACTGAAGGTTTGGCGAAGGGCTCGGGGTCGCACGAGCTGGCCACAACATCGACTAAAGACTTGACGCCGTCCCATTTGGTGACGGCGTTGCAGCGTGAGCACCCGGAATGGATCACCGAAGTGATCGAAGCGTTTGGCGAAGTGACTGTCGTCGTTCCGCGCGAGCATATCGTCAACGTGTGTTCGTTCCTGAAGACTGCGTCGGATGCAAGGTTCAATTTTCTCGCTGACCTCTGTGGCGCCGATCGCGGGCCTGAAGAGGAACCGCGTTTCGAAGTCAACTATCATCTATTTTCGACCAGCCTTTATCACCGCCTCAGGTTGAAAGTCCTACTGAACGAAGATGACGTTCACGTGCCGACCGTGACGGGCGTGTGGCGCACGGCAAACTGGCACGAGCGCGAGACGTACGATCTGGTGGGGGTAATCTTTGACGGCCATCCTGATCTGCGCCGGATTCTGTTGCCGGATGACTGGCAGGGACACGCACTGCGCAAGGAATTTCCGTTGCGCGGTTACGAGCCGTATAGCTTGAAGTAAATAAGCCACAGAAGCACAGAGACACACAGAAAATGCAGATCGAAGAACAAAGGACCGCACAAGTGGCAGCTTTGCAGAAGGGAGCCGGCCCATCCCTTTCTTAGAGGTCCTCTGTGCCTCTGTGTCTCTGTGGCAATCTTGAATAATGAGCACGACTGCAAACATTCCGCCGCAGTTCGAAATCGTCGATCGCCCGCTCGACACGCAGATGACGATCTCGATGGGGCCGCAGCATCCCTCGACACACGGCGTGTTGCGGGTGGAGTTGGTGCTCGATGGCGAGATGGTCGTGAAGGCGACTCCGGACATCGGCTATCTCCACACGGGAATGGAGAAGCTCTTCGAATACAAAAAATATCAGCAGGGGATCGTGATCACCGATCGGATGGACTACTTAAATCCGCTCGGTAACAACCTCGCGTACGTGATGGCCGTCGAGAAACTGTTGCAGATGGAGATTCCCGAACGCGCGCAGACGATTCGCGTTCTTATGTGCGAGCTGCAGCGCATCGCTTCACATCTGGTCTGGCTTGGCACGCATGCGCTCGACATCGGCGCGATGACGATCTTCTTTTATTGCTTCCGCGAGCGCGAAAAGATTCTGAATCTGATCGAAGCCGCGTCAGGCGGCCGGCTGACGCCATCGTATTTTCGCATCGGCGGTCTGATGATGGATCTGCCGTCGGGATTCGAGCGACGCGTGAAACAGTTTCTTGACGACTTTCCTCACGCCGTTGGCGAGTTTCACAAACTGCTAAGCGGCAACCGCATATTTCAAAAACGCACGCAGAATGTCGGACGCATATCAGCCGAAGATGCGATCGACTGGGGCCTGTCCGGACCATGCCTGCGCGGGAGCGGCGTCAAACTGGATATCCGGCGCGCGAACCCTTACTCCGGTTATGAGAAGTACGATTTCGAAATTCCGACGGAAAATGATGGCGATGTCTGGGCGCGTTACCTGGTGCGCATGCGCGAAATGGGAGAGTCGCACAAGATCGCGACCCAGGCCTTGTCGCGTCTGAAGCCCGGACCGGTGAAGGCTGACGATCCAAAAGTCGTGCTTCCGGATCGCGAAGCGATGAAGACGCACATGGATGCACTGATTCATCACTTCCTGATCGTTGCCGAGGGCTTCGACGTGCCCGCAGGTGAAGTCTATCACCCAATCGAAGCCTCGAAGGGCGAGCTTGGTGTCTACGTCAAATCGAATGGCGGACCCAAACCAGACCGCGTGCATTTCCGCGGCCCGAGTTTTGTTAATTTGTCGTCACTGCCGCAGTTGGCGCAGGGCGCGATGGTGGCGGACATCGTGGCGATTATTGGATCGCTCGACATCGTGCTGGGTGAAATTGATAGATAGGGGGCAGCAATGAGAAAGAGCGTTTTGACGATTCCCGAGATCGGGTTGATTGGCGTGACTCGTGTTGCGCTAGGAGCGGGTCTAGCACTCCTGCTCGGCGAAAAGCTGGATCGGAAAGAACGCCGCGCCGCGGGTTGGGCGCTCTTTCTCATCGGCGTGGTTACCACTGTTCCGCTTGTGTTGGACGTCTTGAGCAAGAAACCTGCCGATTAATCACGTTCGGCGAAACGAGTTAATGAGTCAGCAGCTAACAAACATTCAACCCCTCTCGCAGCCGGTGCAAATGCCGGACGAGGTGGCGACGTTCTCGCCTGAAGTCGAGGCTGAGATCGATCGCCATCTCGCCAAGTATCCAGTGAGGCGTTCGGCGATCCTACCGTTGATGTTCATCGTGCAGCGCGAGCGCGGCTATCTCGATCCACCCGCCGTTTCTTATCTGGCCAATCGTTTGGGTTTGAGAATCACCGACATCTGGGAAGTCGCGACGTTCTATTCGATGATCTACACGAAGCCCGTCGGCAAATATCATATTCAGATTTGCAAGACGCTCTCGTGCAAAATCATGGGCGAAGGAAAGATCACCGAACACGTTTGCACGAAGTTAGGAATCAAGCCGGGAGAAACGACGGCTGACGGGCGATTCTCGTTGTCGCTCGTTGAGTGTCTCGGCTCGTGCGGCACCGCGCCGATGTTTCAGATCAATTTTGACTATCACGAGAATCTTACTCCGAAAAGAGTTGACGAGATTCTTGACGCCTTACCTTAGGCACTAAGGAGAAGTGAATATGAAAAGAAGTTTTCTCATCGCACTCGTTATCGCCTTCGCCACCTTGAGCGCAACGGGCCAGGAAAGTGGCAACCGCGGAGTTTATGGGCGTCCCACGGAAAGAAAGAGTCCCAGCAACGGCGTGATCTACGGCACGGAAAACAAAGACCTGGTACCCGTGCAGTTTATCGAGGCCTATGTCCTCTTGAACGCCGCACCGGACGAGCTCATTGCGGTCTTCGGAGCGGCCCAAGAAGCACCGACGGCGGCTGAGAGTAATCAAAAAGTCAACGCGCAGATTGAACAGTTTCTCAACGCAGCCGACAAGCTGGGTGTCACTCGAAGCAACGTCTATGTTGACATGATCACGCAGAATCGTGTCTACAATTTTGCTCCCCCCGCCGGCGATGGCACCATTCGTGAGAGACTCTCAGGATTTGAAACAAAGAAGACTATTTCCATCAAATACAAAGATCGATCTCTCCTGGAAAAGCTGATCGGGGCTGCCGCTCAGGCTTCAATCTTCGACCTGATCAAGGTTGATTATGTCATTAACGACCTGAGCAAGATTCGCAACCGCTTACAGGAAGAAGCGAGCAACGTCATTAAGCAGAAGGAAGAGAATTATGCTCGTTCGCTGGGATTGAAGTTCAGGCGCAACGCTATTTTCCAGGAGACCTACGCGACCTATTACCCGTCCGAGCTCTATCAAACCTACACCGCCGCTGAATCGGGTTTGGTTGAACCTAATTACGAATCGAGAACGCGTGTGGTGCGCGAGCGCAAAAGCAGCACTTCGTACTTAGAGCCATTAAATAGAAGCGCGTTCGACGCAGTTATTAATTCCGCCGGACTCGAGCCCGTAGTGCAATGCACTTTGTACTTGAAAGTCAGATATTCGCTGGCGCCTTGACGAAGTTTTCTTAAAAGTTGGATTCGGTCAAAGGATTATGCGGATAGAAGCCATCGGATGTGAGCCACTTCAGCTGCGGCGAGTTCATCTTGAGAATTCGCGAACGCTCGACGTGTACGCCCGGAACGGCGGCTACGAGGCGATCAGGAAAGTCCTTGATTCGATGTCGCCGGACGAGGTTATCAATGAGGTGAAGAAGTCGGCATTGCGCGGACGCGGCGGCGCGGGCTTTCCGACGGGCATGAAGTGGAGCTTTGTGCCGAAAGATTCGCCAAAGGAGAAGTACGTCGTTTGCAACGCCGATGAATCCGAGCCGGGAACATTTAAGGACCGCTACCTGATGGAACGCGATCCGCACATGCTGATCGAGGGCATCTTGATCGCCGCCTATGCCCTTGGAGCGAAGCTGAATTACATCTACACGCGCGGCGAGTACAAATATCTGATCGACATCATGGACGTCGCTCTTGAAGAAGCGCGAAGCGCCGGACTGTTGGGCGAACGGATTCTCGGCAGCAATTTTTCCTGCGAGATTTACACGCACACTGGCGCCGGCGCGTACATCTGCGGCGAAGAGACTGCGTTGTTAAGTTCTTTGGAAGGAATGCGCGGGCACCCGCGCATGAAGCCCCCCTTCCCTGCTATTTCCGGTCTCTATGCATGTCCGACCGTCGTCAATAACGTCGAGACCCTGACCGCCGTGCCCGACATCATCAAGATGGGCGGCGAGGCTTATCAGAAGCTCGGCACTGAAAAGAGCGGCGGTACGAAGTTGTGGTCAGTCTCCGGTCACGTCAATCGTCCCGGCGTTTATGAATTGCCGATGGGCTATACGCACATGGAAAAGTTCATCATGGAAGATTGCGGCGGTATGGCGAACGGTAAGAATTTGAAAGCAGTCATTCCCGGCGGGTCGTCCGTGTACATCATGCGCGCCGATCAAATCATCGGCAAAGATGTGCGCATGGACTACGAAGGCCTGGTGGCCGCGGGCTCGATGGTCGGTTCGGGCGGATTCATCGTGATGGACGAGACTGTCGATGTCTTTGAATCGACGAAGAACCTGACTGAGTTTTACAAACATGAGTCGTGCGGTTGGTGCACCCCCTGTCGCGAGGGCACTGATTGGTTGGTCAAGATCTTCAAGCGCATCGAGAGCGGCGGCGGCCGACCCGACGATGCGCAATTGATGCTGGACCTTTGCGACAACATCGAAGGCAAGTCGTTCTGCCCACTCGGCGACGCAGCGGCGTGGCCGATTCAATCGGCAATTAAGAGATTTCCGGAAGATTTTGAGAAGCATCTGGTGAACGGCGAATCGTAAATCGAATGTCAACAGAACCGATCAAGGTCACTATCAACAGCAAAGATCTCCAGGTGCCCAAAGGCGCGCGGCTGATTGATGTCTGTCGTGAAAACGGCTTCGACATTCCCTCGTTCTGCTACTACTCGGACCTGGCGCTACAGGCTTCATGCCGCATGTGCCTCGTGCGGATTGAAAAAATGCCGAAGCTGCAAACCTCGTGCACGATCATCTGCACCGACGGCATGGTCGTCACGACCGAGAGCGAAGAGATCGAAAAAGCGCAGCGCGCCATGATGGAATTTCTGCTGGCGAATCATCCCCTCGATTGTCCGGTGTGCGATCGCGGCGGCGAGTGTGAGTTGCAGGAGATGGCCTTCGATTGGGGCGGCTTGGAAGAGCGATTCACCGAACGCAAGAACGCCCAGCCCGAGAAATATCTTTCGCCAATCGTGGCCAACGACCCGCAGCGCTGCATTTTGTGTAAGCGCTGCACGCGCGTTTGCGACGAGTGGATGGGCGAGGACGCGATCGAAGCAGGTGGGCGCGGCGCAAACACAGTCATCGGCACCTACGGCGGTTGGTTGAATTGCTCTCAATGCGGCAATTGTATCGAAGTCTGTCCGACCGGAACGCTGCTCGATGCAACCTATCGTCATCAGGCGCGTCCGTGGGAACTGACGCAAACTGTTTCGACCTGCACCTACTGTTCTGACGGTTGCCAGATGTCGCTGGGCTCGCGCGGCGGCGACCTGATGCGAATTGTCGCGCGCGATCGCTACGTCAACGGATTAAACGGCGAGTTCCTCTGCATCAAAGGACGCTTTGGTCATCCGTTTGTTAATCACGAGGCGCGCCTGCGCATGCCGCTGATTCGTTACAAGAAGGGCGGCAAGTTAATTCCGGCGACGTGGGACGAAGCGATTCGGCACGTCGCGCAGAAACTCGACTTGTTAGCGAACCAGCGCGGGCCAAATTCAATTGGCGTCGCAGGCAGTCCGCGACTTACGAATGAAGCGCTCTATGTCTTGAAAAAGTTCGCGACCGAACTTGTGGGCACGGAGAATTATACAACGGCGGATGCTTTCAGTCTGAAACCGTTCTTCGATAATCTCGGCGCGCCGCTCGCTACGCATCACGACATTCGTTACGCAAAAACAATTCTTTTGATTGGCGGCGAGCCGGAAGAATTGCAACCGCTCACGGCCAAGCAGATTCGCCAGGGCGTGCGCAATGGCGGCGCAAAACTGATCATCATAAATAGCGTGCCGATCCGTTTGCGCGAGCAGGCTTCGCAGTTCATTCATATTCGACCAGGCTCGGAAGATGCGCTCGTGCTCGCGCTGGCAGACATGGCAAACGATCCCGTTGCGGAACGCAAGATGGGGATTGACGCCGGCGAACTTGAGGCCGCTCGCAAAACAATCAGCGAGACTCCAGGCGATCTGATCATCATGTTCGGCGGCGAGCTGAGCGCCGCCGGCCAGGCAGTCGGGGCCCAATTACCTTCCCTTTTCGCAGGCGAAGGGCGTCGCGTGCTGCTGCATCCGCTGCCACTTTTCAACAACAGCATCGGCGCGCACGACATGGGAATGCTGAACGGCGCGATGAGTGCGACCGAGATGCTGGACGCCGCGGGCGAGACGATCCGCGCGATGTATGTCGCGGGAAGTTTTCTGCCTGAACATTTGAGTGGGAATGAAGAGGCGCTAAACAAACTCGATTTCCTCGTGGTGCAGGAACTTTTCGAAACCGAGACGACCGCCTTCGCTGATGTGGTCCTGCCGGCTCCTTCGTTTGCCGAAATCGACGGAACGTTTACAAATAACGATGGATTCGTCCAGCGCGTGCGGCAGTCGATTGCACCCGTGCACGAGTCGAAACCTGATTGGATGATCGTCGATGCGCTCGCGCGGGAGCTTGGCGTCGATTTCGGATTTCAGATGTCGTCAAGCGTGGTGTTCCGCGAGATCGCTGAACGCATTCCCGCGTACGCTGATTTGCGTTACCCGTTGTTAAAGGACGAATCCAAGCCGGTGCAGGTTAAGCATGCGATTGCGGCGCAACGCGATCTCGCTGTTGAACTCGATCATTTGCGGAAGGCTGTCGAGCAAATGGACGAGACGGCCACGAAGCTCGAGGGAACGCCCTCAGTTGGTCACGAACTTTTCAAGATTGGAACGCTGACTGACAAGGTGCCGCAGTTTCATCTGCTCGCTGCCGGCAATCCGAAACCGGAAACACTTCGGATATCGCCGCTGTATCAGATCACTGTTGATGAAAACCTGCGGCACGAGGCAGTGGTTGCAGGAGACTGAAGGGATTTTAGATTTCTGATTTGTGATTTTAGATTGGGGCCCCGGTAAAGCCTTGGCGTCGCTGAGGCAGTCAAAAATCTAAAATCCAAAATCGCAAATTGATTCATGGACTGGAATAACCCACTCGTTCATTCGGCTCTGGTGCTCGTCGCGATCACGATCGCTTTTCTGTCGATCATGTTGCTCGTGGCTTTCACGGTGCTTGCCGAGCGCCGGGTATTGGCATTCCTGCAAGGACGGCTCGGCCCAAATCGCGTTGGTTACGGTGGCGTGTTGCAGCCATTCGCCGATTTCATCAAGACGCTGATGAAGGAGGACGTGAATCCGGCCCAGGCAACGAAGTTTATTTTTTTCCTCGCGCCGGTGATTGCCGTGACGACCGCGATCATGGCGATTGTCGTCTACCCGTTTGGGCCAATCGTTTCGATTCCCTTTCTTCACTGGTCGTTTCCGCTTGTGATTGCGCGCTTCGACGTCGCGCTGCTCTACGTGCTGGGCGTTACGTCCGTTGGCGTCTACGGCATCGCGCTGGCCGGCTGGTCATCAAACAACAAATACAGTCTGATGGGTGGTTTGCGCGCGGCCTCGCAGTTGATCTCATACGAACTCTCGCTTGGTCTGTCGCTGGTGGGCGTGATCCTGATCTGCGGCACGTTGGACATCTACAGCATCGTCGAGAAACAGTCGGGTTGGTACGGCATGCATTGGAATATTCTCTATCAACCAATTGGTTTCATTACTTACTTGATGTCGGCCATAGCCGAAACCAATCGCGTGCCGTTCGACTTGCCTGAGGCAGAAACCGAACTCGTGGCGGGCTTTCATACTGAATACAGCTCGATGAAGTTCCTGCTTTTCTTCAACGCTGAATACATCAACATGATTACCGTGTCGATGCTGGCGACGACGCTCTTTCTCGGCGGCTGGAACGGGCCGGGCGTGGCCCAGTTTCCGATGCTGGGAGTCTTCTACTTCCTCGCGAAGATTCTTTTCTTTCTATTTCTTTACATCTGGATTCGCGGCACGCTGCCGCGCTTTCGTTTTGATCAATTGATGGACTTTGGCTGGAAGTTCTTATTGCCGTTGGCGATTCTGAACATCCTGATTACGGCGACGCTTGTGTTTCTGAATTGGATCTGATGGCAACCACGTTTCTCTTCATACTCTTTGCCGGGTTGGCGATCGGCTGCGCGATTGCGGTCGTGGCGCAGCGCCATCCGCTTTACAGCGCCATCTCCCTCATCGGCGTCTTCATTGCGCTGGCTGGTTTGTACCTGATGCTGGCTGCGCCGTTTATCGCCGCGGTGCAAGTGATAGTGTACGCCGGCGCGATTATGGTGCTCGTGGTTTTTGTAATTATGCTTTTGAACGTCCAGGAGGAAGAGCATCGTCGTCCGCGTTTGAGTTATCTCGTGCCCACGGCCGCCATTTTGGCGGGCATTCTGATCGCCGAGGTCGCGTTCGTTTTGTATTCCGTGCCGGCTTCGCTTTCCACACCACACGACAATACTTCGGGCGTCGGCCTGACTTCTTCCATCGGCATTGGACTGTTCACGAAATACCTGCTGCCGTTCGAGATCACGTCGATCCTGTTGTTGATGGCGATCGTCGGCGCGATGACGCTGGCTCGCCGCGTAGTTCACCGGTCGCCGGTCGTCCACGTCGTGCCGCGCGCGCAGGCACCCAAAAAAGAGCAAGACTCCAGTCGGCAATGACTATGACTCCACAACTTTCATGGTATCTCGCGCTCTCGGCCATTCTGTTTACGATTGGCGTCGCGGGCGTGATTATCAAGCGCAATGTGATCGCGATGTTCATGTGCATCGAGTTGATGCTCAATGCCGTGAACCTGACGTTCGTCGCTTTTTCCAGCTACTTTCATGACGTCTCGGGCCAGCTTTTTGTATTTATCGTGATGACCGTGGCGGCGGCTGAAGCAGCCGTCGGTCTTGGCATCATCATCGCTATCTTCCGCAATCGCGAATCGCTGGATGTGGATGACGCGAGTGTTTTGAAACTGTAGGGGCAGGGCTCGTCCCTGCCCGCAAGTCTAGTCAATTAAAAATCCGGGCAGGGGCGAGCCCTGCCCCTACAATCGTGCACGAAACACATCTTCTCAGTCTGATCATCTTCGCTCCGCTGGCGGGCGCAGCCATTAACTGGTTCATCGGACGCCGTGTGCGCAACGAGAAGTTCATTGGCGCTGTCGCTTGCGGCGCGGTTGGCATTTCGACCATCGTTGCTTTCTACCTGTCCTTCAAATCGGACGGTGCACTTCGATCGACGGCGCCAATCCTCGATCACCTCTGGACCTGGATTCACGTCGGCAAGTTCCGCGCTGATTTTGCGTTGGCGATGGATCGGCTGAGTGGTGTTTATGCGCTGTTCGTCACGTTTGTTGGCTTTCTGATTCACGTCTTCGCCGTCGGCTACATGCGCGGCGACAGAGGCTTCTATCGTTTCTTCGCCTTTCTGAATCTGTTCATGTTTTCGATGCTGACGCTGGTGCTCGCCGACAATTTCCTTTTGATGTTTGTCGGTTGGGAGGGCGTCGGGCTGTGTTCGTACTTGCTAATCGGTTACTACACCGACCGCAAGGAAGCCGGTGACGCCGCGAAGAAAGCATTCATCACGAACCGTGTCGGCGATTGGGGCTTTGTGCTCGGCATCATGCTTGTCTTTTTTCTGACGGGCTCGATCAGCTTCTTTGAAAAGCCTGGCGTTGCCAGCGCGTTGCAATCTATCGGCGGCATGGTTGTCGATCCATTCACGTGGCATGCGCTCTTCGCCGGCGGTATCACTTCAGTCGCTATTCTGCTTTTCATTGGCGCGACGGGTAAGAGCGCGCAGATTCCTTTATTCGTATGGCTGCCTGACGCGATGGCTGGCCCCACACCGGTCTCTGCTTTGATTCACGCGGCGACAATGGTGACCGCAGGCGTTTATATGATCGTGCGCTGCAATGCGATCTTCGTGCACGCGCCGATGGCGATGTTCATCGTCGCAATTGTTGGCGCCGCAACTGCCTTGTTTGCGGCGACGATCGGTCTCGCGCAAAACGACATCAAGAAGGTGTTGGCCTATTCGACGATCTCGCAACTCGGTTACATGTTTCTCGCGTGCGGCGTGGGCGCATTTATCGCGGCGATCTTTCACGTTGTGACCCACGCGTTTTTCAAAGCACTGCTCTTTCTCGGCTCGGGCTCCGTGATCACCGGCATGCATCACGAGCAGGACATGCGGCGTATGGGTGGACTCAAGAAATACATGCCCATCACGTTCGTGACGATGCTGGCGGGCTGGCTCGCTATCTGCGGCATCCTGCCGTTTGCCGGATTCTTTTCCAAGGATGAGATTCTCTGGAAAACCTGGAACGTGAAAGCGCTGGGCGGTGGTCTGGTCAATATGCCGCCGGCGTTCGGCAAATCGTTATGGATCATCGGCATCATCACCGCGCTGTTGACCGCGATTTACATGACGCGACTGATGGTGATGACGTTTTGGGGAACGGAGCGGTTCCGTGAATCTCACACTGATTCCGCGCCTGCAGACGCGCATAACGATCACGGTTTGCATGGCACGCACGAGCCGCGCGAATCGTCGTGGCTCATGACTGCGCCGCTGATTGTGCTCGCGGTGCTTTCCACCTTCGGCGGCTTCATCGGCGTTTCGTATGCGCTCGGCTCGCTATGGTCCAACAAGCCGGTTAACTACATTGAGCGCACTCTTGACCCAATCGTGAAACCGGCAGGCCGCGCGAGTACGGAGCCGGAGGTACGCTGGCTTACGCCGCCGCCGCAGCCAATCGATGGCGCGCCTGCCTTTGCGCCTATTGAACCTGGTGAGGCCGGCGAATCCGCGTCGTCGCCAGAAGAGATTCGCGAAGAACGTATGCTTGCGGGCCTTTCCCTTTTGGTCGCGTTGTCGGGTATCGGCATCGGCTGGGTGATTTTCCAAAAGCGTCCGCTGATGGAGCTGCCGAGTATCCTCGAAAACAAATATTACGTGGATGAAATCTACGACGCCGCGATCATTCATCCGGTGGAAGTCGGCTCGCGCGAGGGCCTCTGGAAATTTTTTGATGTTGAAGTCATCGATGGCCTGCTCCACGGCTTGGGCCAGACCGTTACCGAGACCGGCGCCGTGATTCGGCGCCTGCAAAGCGGATTTGTGCGCAACTATGCGGCGATCATTCTTTTCGGCGCGTTGCTGGTTATCGGCTTCTTTGCTTATTTCGGTTATTCGAGCGTGCGGGGTCTGCTTCATTAATTTATGCATCAGGATTTGTTGACAACGATCATTATCCTTCCAGCCGTCGGCGCGCTTTCGCTCGTGGCCTACAGCTTTCTGCCTAACCGGCGCGAAGAGCATTACCGCTGGATCGCATTGGCGTTTTCTACGGCGACGTTTCTGTTGTCACTACAGTTAATTCACGGGAGCGGCGGCGGCATCGCTGACTTTCGCTTCGAACGAAATGTTTCCTGGATCGGTTTCATCGGCGCGCGTTATCACGTCGGCGTTGACGGGATCAGTCTGTGGCTGGTTTTGTTGACCACGCTGCTGGTGCCGATCTCGATCCTTTCGAGCTGGACCGCAATTGTAAAACGCCAACTCGCCTATTACGTTTTCATGCTGGTGCTGGCGAGCGCGATGGTCGGTGTCTTTGTCTCGCTCGACCTTTTGCTTTTTTATCTTTTCTTCGAGGCTTCGCTCGTGCCGATGTTTTTGCTGATTGGTGTTTGGGGCGGCGAGCGAAGGATTTACGCGGCGGTAAAGTTTTTCATTTACACGGCGGTGGGCAGTCTCCTGATGCTGGTCGGCATCATTGCGCTCTATTTCATTTACGGCACGTTTGATTACGCGACCATGCTGGAAGCGATGCGGACCACGCCGGGTTTGCTTTCGTCACGCGCTGAGTTCTGGTTGTTCCTGGCATTCGCTTTTGCGTTCTGCATCAAGGTGCCGCTCTTTCCCTTGCACACCTGGTTGCCTGACGCGCACACGGAAGCGCCGACTGCCGGTTCAGTGATCCTCGCCGGAGTGCTGCTGAAGATGGGAACTTACGGATTGCTGCGTTTCAATCTTGGCTTGTTCCCACAAGCTTCCCGCAAGTTCGCGTGGATCATGATCACGCTTGCCGTGATTGGAATTATCTATGGCGCGCTGGTCGCGATGGTCCAGCCCGACGTGAAACGACTGGTCGCCTATTCTTCAGTCAGCCACATGGGATTCGTTGTGCTCGGTTTGTTTTCATTTACCGAGCTGGGCATGCAGGGTGCGCTCTATCAAATGCTGAATCACGGTGTTTCGACCGGCGCGTTGTTTCTGTTTGTCGGCATGATCTACGAGCGGCGGCACACACGTATGATCAGCGAGTTTGGCGGCCTGTCGACTCCAATGCCGTGGTTCGCAACGCTGTTTGTGATTGCGTCGTTGTCGTCAATCGGCTTGCCGTTTCTGAATGGATTCGTTGGCGAGTTTTTGATCATGATCGGATCGTGGACGTCGATTGCCGTTCGTCACGCCTGGATCTTTACGATGTTTGCGGGTACGGGCGTAATCTGGGCGGCAGTTTACATGTTGTGGATGTTGCAGCGGGTTGTATTTGGAAAAGTAACGAATCCGAAGAACGAACAGTTGCGCGATCTGAACGCACGCGAGATCGGATTGTTGGTTCCATTGATGTTGCTGATGTTGTTCATGGGCGTGTTTCCGCAAGTATTTCTCGATCGCTCGAAAGCCAGCGTCGAAGCCGTGCGCACGCGCGTGACAACTGGTCAGAGCGGCGGAACGATTGCATCGGTGCCGCCGGTTCAGAAAGGACCGGCAAGTCGGTAGAAGTCTAGACAGTGAACTCTATGCTAGCCCTGCAACTCAGTCTCGCCGACGTTAACTTCTGGCTGATCATGCCGGAACTCATCGTCTGCCTTGCCGGCGTTGCTGTCATGCTGGTCGATGCGTTCGCGCGACCGTCGCAGCGTTGGGTTACCGGCAGCATTTCGCTCGCCGGGCTGGTCGCGGCCGGCGCCAGCACCGTCTGGCTTTCATCTTCCTGGAAAGGCGTCACCAGGGCCTTCAACGGAATGATCGTGCTCGACGAGATGCGACTCGGTTTCACGATCGTCTTCCTACTCGTTTCTGCTTTGACGATTTTCGTCTCGATGGTCTGGGTTGAAGGTGAGCGCCTTCCCGCGGGCGAGTTCCATTCGCTTTTGATGTTTGCCACGGTGGGCATGATGTTGATGGCTTCAGGCGGCGACCTGGTGATCATTTTTCTCGGTCTGGAGATATTGTCGATTGCGACTTATGTGATGGCGGGTTTCCGCCGCAACGATGTTCGTTCGAATGAGTCTTCGTTGAAATATTTTATTCTTGGATCTTTCTCCTCGGCCTTTTTTCTCTACGGCATTGCGTTGATCTACGGCGCCACGACCACGGCCAGTGGTTTTGGCGGTACCACTAACATCTCCGACATCGCGGCGCGCATTCCTGATTCGCAATACCCGCCGCTGCTGTTTGCCGGCGCGGCGATGATGCTGGTTGGATTTGGATTTAAGATAGCGACCGCGCCCTTTCACGTTTGGACGCCCGACGTTTACGAAGGCGCGCCGACGCCGGTCACCGCATTTATGGCTGCCGGCCCAAAGGCCGCGGGCTTTGCCTCACTCCTGCGAGTCTTCATCTTTGGATTTCCCTTCGTAATCGCGACCGCCACTCCGAGCATCGCGGGTCAAGCCCATAAGGCGTGGCTTTCCGCCGTCGTCGTTCTGGCGATAATCACCATGACTGTCGGCAACGTGGCCGCAATCGTGCAGAACAACGTCAAGCGGCTGCTGGCTTATTCTTCAATCGCGCACGCGGGTTACGCGCTGGTCGGATTGGTCGCCGCGGGCGCAGCCGCCGATATTGATCACAGGGACAGCGGCATCAGCGCCGTGACGTTTTACCTCTTGACGTATGCCGTGATGAACATCGGCGCCTTCACCGTCGTTACGCTCATCGCGCGCAGCGGAGATCGACGCACGGATGTCGAAGACTACAACGGCATCGGGTTTCAGGCGCCGGTGCTGGCTTTTTCGCTGTCGCTGTTTTTGCTTAGCCTGCTCGGCATGCCGTTGACCGCCGGCTTCATGGGCAAGATAGTCGTGTTTCGCGAGGCGCTCAGGGAAGGTTACGTCTGGCTCGTAGTCATCGCCGTGATCAATACGGCCGTCTCTGCCTACTATTATCTGCGACTGATCATCGTCATGTTCTTCCGCGAGCGCACGACGGCCTGGACCGCCCCGAGAATACCGGCCAGCGCAGCCATTGCGCTGGTGATCACAATTGCGGGCGTCTTTTACCTGGGCCTTTATCCCGGGCGGGTGATTAATGCGCTACAGACGAAGTCGGTGATTCCCGTTACCGTGCGGCGATGAAAACATCAACAATGCCATCCGCCGCCACTCGGAGTCAGGAAATCATCTCCCTATTACACGAGTCATGGTTACCGCGCCTCTACCGCGATCGCATCCGGAAGGTGCGCACACGCTCGTATCATCTGGGCGAGTCGTCGCGCAATGCGCGCGTTGAAATTCAGCACACGTTGCTCGGCGTCGAGCTTAAGGTGGGACGCCGGCGAATGCTCTGCCCCGACCTGGCTACCGCGCGTTATCTTTCGGTATTCGCGCGGGCTGGCTGTAAGGATGTCGCGCTGCCATACGACATTACACAGATCTCGCGGTTAGCGGACGAGTTGGAATCGTCGTGGCAACGGATGCTGTTGCTCGTCGATCATGGCGCGCCGGCACAAAGCCGCGCGTTACGAACTCGAATTCGCAGTCTCTTGATTGCTAAGCTGAGAAAAGAAATCGCCGAGGCCGGAGCGGGTCCGCGTGTTCCAGCGTTTAAGCTGAGCACCAGACAGCGCCGGCTCGGTTGAGCTCGCGCAGTTGTGAGATTCTGTGGTTCTAATCTAATATCTAAAATCTAAAATGACCCAGGAGACGCAAAGTATCTTGCCGCACGAGACCAGGGACGCCGAAGTAGCCGAACCTCTTCCCTTCCCATTCAATCAACGAACCTATTGCAATTACGAGCCGATCGAAAAACGCATTGAGTCAGTGCGCGTGCTCGTCGTGGACAATTTGCTGCGCGACGAAGGAGATCTTTCTGACGTCGGGGAAAAAGAGTGGGGCGCATCGAGCGCGAGTCACCTGAGACGCGAACGCCAGGTTGCCGGCATGGCGATTGAAAACATTGTCAACAATGTCCATCGATTGGTGAAGCACCCCACAACGCAGGTGACGCACATCTCCGGTTTGGCGCGGGCCGAAGCTGAATTCAAGCCCGACGCGATTGTTCTCAGCGGCACCCTGCGCGATTTTGATTTCTACGATCCAAAGTTACTGACAGACTTTGGCGATTTCATTCGCGCCACCACAACGCCAGTGCTGGGGATTTGTGGCGGCCATCAGCTTGTGGGTCTGAGTTTCGGCGCGCGCGTGGTAACGCTCGATAAGCTGGAACAGCGAGAACAGCGGGAGAATCGTCCGGTCGAATATCAGTATCGTTTCGTTCGTATCACCCAGCCGCGCGATCCAGTCTTTAGAGCAGTTGAATCCGGCGTGTGGCAAGACTACACAAAGGAGGCGCGCATTCTGCGCGTCTGGCAGAATCACGGACTCCAGCTTGATCGCATCCCCGATGGTTTCACCCTGCTGGCAACCTCAATACTCTGTCGCAATCAGATGATGGTGCGACGCCTCAACAACCAGTTGATTTACACGGTGCAGTTTCACCTGGAAAAATCTTTCGAAGACTGGCAGAAGAGCCGCACGCGCTGGGAGCATCAAAACGAATCGCGCGATGGAAGAATTCTGTTCGAGAATTTTTTGCGGCTGGCGCTGGGACATTGATACGCCGTTCTTCCATTGAAGGAATCAAATGAGTGAAATTATCGCAAAGGTGACTGTTGCCGACGAGGCGAAAGCATTTCTTGAGTTTGAGTATGCAGAAACTAAGGATCTGACAAAACAATTCCTTACCGTGGTGGCCGCTGTGTTGGCGGTGTCGGTCACATTTTCAGAGAAGATCGTGGATTTCTCACATGCTAATCCCCTTCCTCGAAAGCTAATGATGATTACGTGGGGTTTGTGTTTATTAGCCTTTATCGCCGGAGGGCTGGCAATCTTCTTCATATACAACGCAGGAGCGTTAGCGAAAGCTGCGGTGTTACATCAGACGGAGCGCCCATACAAGGGAATGAAGATGGTCGCCTATTGGTGTCTCAATCTCGGTGGCTTCTTGTTTGTTTTAGGTTTGGGCCTTATGGCTTGGTGCGGTGCATTGAGAATCCTTTGAACTCTAGGGTCAACGACCAGTTGATTTACGCGGTGCAGTTTCACCTGGAAAAATCTTTCGAAGACTGGCAGAAGAGCCGCACGCGCTGGGAGCATCCAAACGAATCGCGCGATGGAAGAATTCTGTTCGAGAATTTTTTGCGGCTGGCGCTGGGACACCAGGTTACCTCGTAACGAATGGATTGAAGCACATCTACCCGCACCTTTTGACCTGCTGCCAAACTCTGCTATAAGGGTGAGCGATCACGGACGTCCAAATTTACTCGGGAGGGAATTTCATATGTTACGACGACTGGCTGGAAGGAAAGCCTTGCTGTTTGTTTTTTGCTGCCTGGCGGTCCTGGCATTAATCACAACGACAACGACGATACCCAATGCGGCGGCTGAGTTTAGCGGCCGCGAGATTCTTAGTGTTAGTCGCATCGCGCACGGCGGCCCAGACTACGCTGGTTTGCAAAACGTTACGGTGCAAGCCAGCGGCTTCGTGAATGCGGCGGCCTTTGGCGGA
>JBGPWL010000017.1:0-63454 GCA_041492185.1 Pyrinomonadaceae bacterium
GGTAACGGTTGGGAATGCCCAGCAACTCGGCGATGATCGTGAGTGGAAGCGGCAGCGCGTATCCGCGCATCAGGTCCATGCGGCCATTTGTCTCTAACTCGTCCAGCAGCTCGTCACAGACAGCTTGCATGCGTTCGCGCAGTCGCTCAACCAGAGTGGGCGTGAAAGCCTTATGGACCAGGGTGCGCAGTCTTGTGTGATCGGGCGCGTCCTTGTTGAGCATGTGCCGCGTGACCGGACCGGAGATGCGATGAAGCCAACGCGTGCGCGGGAGCCAGTCTTTCACGAACCGCTCGTCTTTCAGCACCATCACCACATCGTCGTAGCGCGTGATGAGCCACGTTGGCTGACGGAGGAATTTGGTAGGGCACACTGGAGTTTCGGCGCGCAAACGAGCATAGAACGGATACGGGTTGGCTTTGAATTCTGGCTTCGCGAGATCCGCGATTTTAACATCCATAGGGGGAACTACACTCAACCACAGATTAACGCGGATGGGCGTGAATTACTAACCGAACGATCTTGAAGAAAAAGCTTTGCTAGAGTGACGATTCGCTAACTGATCGTTAGCGGGCTTGACGCTGACAGCTTTGAGCTTTCCATCTTGCCAACCGCGGACGACTCCGTCCGATCAACGTAGCGGTAGAGAATGTCGCGCTGCTGCGGAATGAAACCGGCCTCACGAATCAGGTAACGAAGCATCTGTTCATCCGCGCGGTTATGCGCGCCGGCGGCCGAGACTACATTCTCTTCGATCATAATGGAGCCCATGTCGTTCGCGCCGAAGCGCAGCGCCACTTGGCCGAGTTTCAGCCCTTGGGTGAGCCAGGACGATTGAAAGTTGTCTACGTTGTCCAAAAAAAGTCGTGAGACGGAAAGCATTTTCAAATAGTCGATTCCGGTTGGCTCGTCTTTGATACGGCGGCCCAGCGCGGTGTTCTCGCGTTGAAAGGTCCACGGAATAAAAGCCGTGAAGCCGCGTGTCTCATCCTGCAGATCGCGAATACGCTGCAGGTGCCGCACTCGATGCACAACCGAGTCACCAATGCCGAACATCATCGTCGCGGTCGATCTCAAACCAACCCGATGAACGGCCCGCATGACAGCCAGCCACTCGTCGGTCGTACATTTTGTCGCCACACGTTTCCGCACTTCGTCGTCCAGAATCTCAGCGCCGCCGCCGGGCAAACTGTACAAGCCCGCCGCTTTCAACCGGCGCATGATCGTTTCGTAGTCCAATCCGGAAATCAGATGGATGTTGTGAATCTCCGGCGGCGAGAAACAGTGCAATTGAAAGTTTGGATACTTCGCGCGCAACGTGCTCAGCAGATCTTCGTACCACTCGATCCCGAAGTCCGGATGCAGTCCGCCCTGCATCAACACGCCGGTGCCGCCCAGCGCGATCGTCTCGTCAATCTTCGCGCAGATCTCGTCGATGGTGCGCACGTAAGTGTCCGGCGCTCCGGGTTTTCTATAGAAAGCGCAGAACGTGCAAACGACGTTGCAGACGTTCGTGTAGTTCACGTTCCGGTCGATGATGTAGGTGACGATGTTTTCGGGATGGCGGCGTCTGCGAATTTCGTCGGCAGCGGCGCCGATGCTTGCCACGTCATAAGACTCCAGCAAAGTCGTGCATTCATCGGTAGTCATGCGCTCGCCAGCGAGAACGCGATCGAGAATCTCTTGGGCATTATTCATCTTCGATTTGAATACTAAGCTATGCGTCGATCGTTTTCAAAGGCTTCACTGCGGGAATGATTCCGTGTTTGTGCGCCAGTTCGAAATACAGATTCAGTCCGGCACGCATCTCGTCGTTCATCGAAAAGCTGATGTTCTCGCGCAGATAGGTCCTTAGGTCCTCGCGCTCGAGTCCCAACAGCGGCGAGTAGAAATCCACAATCTCGTCGGTCCGTGCCAGACCTTCGTCGCGAGCGCTCGCGAAATCTATCCGCCGCGCTGCCGGCGAAGCATCGGCGCGCATCATCCACATCGCGAAGACAAATCCCAGGCCCGTGTGTTCGCGCCAAAGCGCGGCCAGATCGAAAACGCGCAAACCTTCGCGCGCAAAAGTCATCGCCGGATCGCCGATGATCAGTGCGCCATCATTCTTTTCGAGCATCCGACTTACATCGGGCGCCGCAGGATGCCATTCGGGTTCAAAACCGAGGAACTCACGAAAGATAATTTTGAGCAGCGAGGCGGATGTTCTTGAAGATTGATCCAAGGCAAGCCGGCGCACGTCTTTCAACGTTTCCACTTTGATTACCAGAACCACACTGCGAACTCGCTGGAGCGACCCAACACAAACGTCCGGCACAACGACGACTTCCGACATTCGCTGGTACTCAATTACCGGCACCAGCGCAGCGTCCACTTCACCAGTGGTCAGCAGGCTGGCACAGCGAGCGGGAACAGCGTCGATCAAATCGACGGCGCCACGTCTCGATCCGCGCGAGAAGCTCCAGATCAGCGGCGCCGTATTCAGGTAACTGGATGCCGCGACGCCCGGAACTTGCTCTTCAGTGCCTCGCAGTTTAATGACTTTCTCCCGATTTCTCTTATTGATGATTACGACGCAAACTGTAGCGCAAGATGACAAGTTCGCGCTACTATGGCCCGCAACCAAACGCAGCAGGAAGTTAACCGAAATGATCTACGACGTTAGTGTCCCGATCTCGGCGCGACTGCCGATCTATCCCGGCGATCCCGGAATCGAGATCGGGCAATGGCAATCGATGGCCGCCGGCGATGCCGCCAATGTTTCGGTGCTGCACTTCGGCGCGCACACGGGGACGCACGTCGATGCGCCCGCGCATTTCATCCCCGGCGCGCCGAAGCTGCCGTCGATGTCTCTGGAGATTCTAATCGGTGAGGCACGCGTTGTTGAGTTTTCAACCGACGTGATGGAAATCAACGATGAGGCAATCGCAGCGGTTTGTCCCCTGGGAACGAAGCGAGTGCTTTTCAAGACTCGCAACTCGAACTTTTGGAACGAGGAGACTAATCAGTTTCGTGCTGATTACACGTACATTTCTCCTGACGGCGCGCGGAGACTCGTTGCTGACGGTGTAGAGCTTGTGGGCATCGATTACTTATCCGTGGAACGATTTAAGCCCGAGCGCTACGCGACCCACGAAACGCTCCTTTCGCACGGCGTGGTGATCATCGAAGGACTCGATCTGCGCGCAGTGCCGGCTGGAGCTTACGAACTAATCTGCTTGCCGCTGAAGATTGCAGACGGCAGCGGCGACGGCGCTCCTGCCCGCACTATTCTGCGGACGCTTGATCACTGAATGTATGTCAATGCGATGAAAGACACGCCTGACTATCGCGAGCGAGTGTTTCAGATCGTGCGGCGCATTCCGCCCGGACGCATAATGACCTACGGACAGATCGCGCTGATTCTTGGCGAAGGATACACACCGCGGACTGTCGGCTTCGTGATGCACTCGTCCGGAAACAAGGTGCCGTGGCATCGCGTCATAAACTCTCAGGGAGTGTGCTCCACCAATAAGATCCTTTTGCCGGCTGACAAACAGCAGCGTATGCTCGAACGTGAAGGAATCAAGTTTGATAAACGCGGCCGTTGCGACCTGGAAAGTTATCGCTGGATTCCGCTGGAAGATCAGCCGCGCGAACCGAAAGCCACGCTTTTCAGAAGATAGACTGCATTATTTGAAGGATGACATATGAACAACGATCCCTTGCAACGAAAAGTGCCCTACAACGTTAGCTCGCCGCGTTATTCCGTTTCACACGGAATGGTAACGACGGCCTTCGAGTTGCCGAATTATCGCGTCATGCAAAACCTCGGCGTAGTCCGCGGCATTGTCGTCCGCTCACGAAACGTTTTTGCGACAATCGGGGCAACGCTTCAAATGATCGTCGGCGGTAACATCACCGTCTGGACCACGCTGTGTGAACAAACGCGTGTCGATGCTTTTGAGATCATGATCCAACACGCAACGGAGCTTGGCGCCAACGCAGTCATCGGCGCACGTTACGATACGACGGAACTCGCTGCCGGCGTAACCGAGGTTCTGGCGTACGGCACCGCAGTAATCGTGGAGCCCACGAACCCAGGGGAGAGTTATCGGGCATGACCAGCGGCGCGCTTACTGACGCTGAGATTAGCAGGATCCGCGATGCAATAAGTAAGGTTCCATTCGCCAGGTTTTTGGGAATAGAACTCGAACGAGCCGAGCGCGGTTCAGCAACGTTGCGCCTCAACGTGCGCGACGAACTCAGGCAGATTCACGGCGTCATGCACGGCGGTGCGATTGCTTCTTTGATCGATACAGCCACTGCCTTTGCCATCGTGACACTGCTAAAGGACGAGGAGAAGTTCTCAACAGTTGACCTCATGGTCAACTACCTGCGGCCTTTGAGGGAGGGCACGGCGACGGCCACGGCGCGTGTTGTGCGCACTGGCCGTCGCCTGATAACGGTGTCGGCTGACGTCTTGGACGACAGCGGAAACCTTGCCGCTACCGCACTTAGCACCTATCTAAGGTCCCCTTAACAGTCACCCGCCAGCCAGCCGCTCTGGATGAGGATTTTCGTGGACAAATATGTTGAACTGTGTAAAAATCCTAATGTGCTCCCTGGGCTCCCAAGCAAACCAACGGACACAAACCTGCCGGCACCTGAAATTCCGAACTTGGCATCGGTCCTCCGGAAAACCTGAATGTACTCCCTCTATCATTCTCTATTAGCCCAGCACTCTCGCCAGTTAACGTCGGTCCGCTGCGCCGAGCAGACGATTGCCCAACTGCACCGTTATTTTGAGGACGTGGTTCTTGAGAACAATCTGTCCGCTTTAGTTGTCGAGAGCCTGCCGTTCGCCACCGATCGCTCAGCGCGCGATCTCGCTCGAGTGCGCGAGATCGGACGCGTCGCTCAAAACTCTTTCTTCCTCGTCACGGGCGACGATGCCCTCGCGACCTTCGCGCGCGAGAGGCAGCGTGATCTGAAGTCCGTATTGCTCGAGTTCTCAAAGCAACACAAGTTTGATGAGCGATTCGTGGTGATCGCGGACGCGCGATTTTCCGCGTTGCTGGCCTCACCACCGAGCGACGAAGAAGACGAATCCGGAACGTCAGGCACCGAGGTGATTTGGACCTTCGAGCCCGACGTGGTTTATTCGGCGCTCGAATATCTGATGGCGCGCGTCACGGCTGAATTTCCCGAGCGGAGCACCGAATTCTCAAACGCCGTGCGAAGATCGATGCCCAAAGCTACCTCGCTGCAGCTTACGTTAGGCGTGACCACCAAACTCGCGCAGCTATTGCAGGCACAGGCCGAACGTGAAATCGCCGTCAACCGCATTGCCACTGCAATTAGAAACTCGCTAAGGCTAGACAGCATTTTGCAAACGGCTGCGAATGAGGTTGGGCGGGCGCTCAACGTTAGCTCCTGCGGGTTGCGAGTCGAAGGGGACTCCATCGGAAAACGAACCACCAAATGCTATTTCCGTCATGACGTGGAGATTGATAGTGCCGAACGAGGCAGTTTGCTGAGCGACCTTGACACGCTTGGCGCGCAACTAGCGAAGTCTCCCAAGACCTATTTCGCCGATGGCGATGATTCACAATCCACTCCTGTGTTTCCAAGGGCTGTCGTTCCACTCCTCTATCATGGCCGCTTCATGGGTTTGGTCCTGGTTCGCTCTGACGATACTTCGCGCTCGTGGGCCGAGAATGAGCTTCTGTTGTTGCACACTGTAGCGGACCAGCTTACGGTGGCGATCAATCAGAGTCATCTTTTTGAGCAAATGCAACAGCAGGCGTTAACTGATGGACTGACGGGCTGCTATAACCGGCGCGCTTTCGAGATGCAGCTTGAGCGCGACCTGCACCTTGCCACCCGCATGCGCCAACCCTTATCGCTCATGATGCTCGACCTGGACAACTTGAAACAGATCAACGACAAGTCCGGTCACGAGGCTGGGGATAATTCGTTGCGCATGCTGGCTGAAGCTTTGCGCGCCGAGTTGCGGGCCGTCGATACGCCTGCGAGGTTCGGCGGCGACGAGTTTGCCGTTATCCTGCCACAGGCGAACATTGAGGGAGCACTGATTGTCGCGGAACGGCTGCGCAAGAGAATCGCAGAAGCATCGATTCCCGGAGTTGAGTCGCTGACCGCTTCCTTCGGCCTCGCGACGTTTCCGCTCCACGCCTCATCGCGAGATACCCTGGTAGTCGTTGCCGATCGCGCCCTGTACGAGGCGAAGCATACCGGACGCAATCGCGTCTGCCTGCCGCCGGAGGAACCGGCGGATTCCGAACTTGATTCTCTCCCTGAAAAACATGTCGAGATGGAGTCAATCAGTCTCTGACAAGTTGAAGCTTTTCGCAGGCCGATACCCGCAGAGTTAACCCGGGGAAAATCGAAGCAGCCGCCCCGCATGGCTGACACTGGTTCCTGAACTCTCATTCACACCCGGCTTCAGCCGGGTGACCGTCGACGGCGATGAACCGAAACCGTTTTAACGGTTCCCGCACGCTAAGATTGAATTGCCAGTCGGAACGAAACCGTTGAAACGGTTCTTCGCCCAGGCTTACTCCTAGTCACCGGGCTCAAGCCCGGTGTGAATGAGAAATCCCGTTCCCCTCTCCAATTGAATCAGCGCCGCCCGCCCTCGCGTTTGGCATCCGGAAGAAAAATCGCGCATCATAGCGTTTCTTCTTTTTTGGCAAACGTTAATGCGGAACCTGCGCGCGGCGCCTATGGACGACTTACGAACATTCGCCAAATACTTTCGGCCTTATAAAATATCTTTGATAACCGGCATTCTGTGCATTCTCGCCGGAGTTCTCTTCAATCTCTGGATTCCGCTCATCGTCGGACACGCGGTTGACGCGAACTGGGATCGGATTACGTGGTCGAAACTCGTTGCCTCCGCGCTGAAAGTTCTGGGCGCGAGTGCTGTGAGCGGCACTTTTCTGTTTCTGCAGCGCCGGATCCTGATCGGGATGTCGCGCCACGTCGAATACGATCTGCGCCAGGACTTTTACGCTCATCTCGTCGATCAGCCGCTGGCATTCTTCCAGGAACATCGCATCGGCGATCTGATGGCGCGGGCCACCAACGATCTTGCCGCCGTGCGCCAACTCGCCGGTCCGATGATCATGTACACGCTGCAGACGGTTTTTGTTGTGATCCTCGTTCTCCCACTGATGTTGACGATCAATTGGCGGCTCACGCTGCTGCTGTTTGTCACGATGCCGCTGGTCTCGCTTACGGTTAAGTTCTTCGGCCAGCAGGTCCACATTCGATTCGAAAGGATCCAGGATTTCTTTGCGCAGATTACGGCCCGCGCTCAGGAAAATATTACCGGAGTACGAGTTGTGCGCGCTTACGCTCAGGAGGATGCCGAGATTGCCGCGTTCAACGAACTCAATCGCCAGTATGCGGAACGCAATCTCAGTCTGGTGCGCATCGATGCCTTGATGCGGCCGCTGATGACGTTTTTGATCGGCATGGGCTTCGTGCTGATCATCTGGGCCGGAGTGCCGCTCGCAGTGCGCGGCGCAATCACTGTAGGCGAGTTTACCGTTTTCAACATGTACCTCGGGCGGTTGATCTGGCCGTTGATTGCTCTGGGCTATGTCGTGAATCTCTACCAGCGAGGCGCCGCCAGTTTGAAACGGATGAATGCAATCTTTGCGATCAAACCTTCAATCGCCGATCTTCCCGCAGTGAAACAGCAACCGCCAATCGCCGGCGAGATCGAGTTTCGCAATCTGACTTTCACCTATCACGCGGCGGAAGAACCAATACTGCGCGACATTAATTTGACCATTCCGGCGGGCCAGAAAGTGGCCTTCGTCGGACGAACCGGCAGCGGGAAATCCACGGTCGTCAATTTGATCCCGCGCCTGCTCGAGGCGCCGGAAGATACCGTCTTCATCGACGGCGTTGCGGTGCGCCACTATCCACTGGCGCAATTGCGCGCCAGCATCGGTTGCGTGCCGCAGGAAACTTTCCTGTTCAGTGACACGCTTGCGGGGAACATCGCCTTCGGCGTCGAAAAGGCTGAGCGCGCGCGGATCGAATGGGCTGCCGATGTTGCCGGGCTGACGGAAGATATTCATGGTTTTCCCGCGGGCTTCGACACTCTGGTCGGCGAGCGCGGCATCACGCTCTCAGGTGGGCAAAAGCAACGAACCGCCATCGCGCGCGCTGTTTTGCGCGAACCAAAAATTCTGATCCTCGACGACGCGCTCTCATCAGTCGACACCTACACCGAGGAAAAGATTCTCAACCAACTGCGCGGAGTGATGCGCAACCGCACCAGCTTGATCGTTTCGCATCGCGTCTCGACGGTGCGCGACGCCGATCTGATCTGCGTGCTTGACGAAGGACGCATAGTCGAGCGCGGCACGCACGATGAACTGCTCGCGCACGGCGGCGAGTACGCGGCTTTGTACGAACGACAGCTACTCGAGGAGGAGTTGGCAGCAACTTAGCTGGAGCAGCAGATGCCACCAATGAATTCTGATCAGACTGCCCAGGACGCGCGTTATCGTGCCATGGTGATCCTGTGGCTTGGGCTGTTCGTTTCGATCATGGGATTCTTTTTCTATGCCGTCTTGACGCCACCAGATGCCGATAGGGTCGAGAACAGGTTTCTTACCCTTGCATTCACAGGTGTGGGCTTACTTGCAGTGATTGTATCGCGCATTGTTAAGCAAAGATTCCTGACACGCGCGGTCGAGAAACAGGAGGTCGCATTGGTTCAAGCCGGCATGATCACGGCGGCTGCGTTGTGTGAGATGGCTGCATTGCTCGGTCTGATGGATCGCTTCTTCACCAACAATCGTTATTACTTCGTCTTGATGATCATTGCGACTTTCGGCGCATTGCTCAACTTCCCGCGGCGCGAACATTTGCTCGCGGCAAGTTACAAAAAGTTCTAAGAGGCGTCTGCCAAACCTGGAATGTCAACAGCAGTCAAACAATTTCACGAAGAAGAAGCGATCGGCAAAACCTACGATTGGCCGATTGCCCGCCGTCTGTTGCGTTACTTGAAGCCTTACGTTCGTCTATTGATTCCCGCGTTGGTGCTGACGCTCGCACTCAATCTGCTGGGAATTTTGCAGCCTCTATTCACTGAAAGGGCGATTGATCGGTACATCCGGCCACGCAAGACTGAAGGGCTGATGCTGCTGGTCGTCCTGTTTCTCGGGGTGCAGCTTCTTCGCCTGGTATTCGCTTATCTACAGGCCATCTTTATTAACATGGTGGGTCAGTATGTGATGTTCGATCTGCGGCGCGAACTTTACGAGAAGCTGCAGCGCCAGGAAGTCGCCTACTACGATCGCAATCCGGTCGGCCGCATCATGACGCGCCTGACTTCTGACGTTGACGCCCTCAACGAGTTGTTCACCTCTGGTGTGACCGACGCGCTGGGCGATCTCGTGACGATCGTCGCCATCATCGCGCTGATGTTGTGGATGGATGCACGGCTCACCCTCATGACCCTGCTGACGATCCCGATGTTGTGGGCGGCCACTACGTGGTTTCGCAAAGGCGCGCGGCGTGGCTATGACATGGTCAGGACGCGCCTCGCGCGGATCAATGCCTTCCTGCAAGAGCATTTTGCCGGCGCTCAGACGGTCCAGATTTTCAATGCGGAAGCGAAATCGCTGAATCGGTTTGCTGCCATTAACGACGATCACCGAAACGCGAATATTGACACAATTGTCTACTATGCCGTGTTCTTTGCGCTTGTCGATTTTATCGGCGCGGCCGGCATTGCTTTGATCATATGGTTCGGCGGCCATCACGTGATGCAAAACAAACCCGGTCACATAGTGCTCACGCTCGGCGCTCTCGTCGCATTTATACAGCTCTTGAGTTTCCTGTTTCAGCCTATCCGGGATCTCTCGGACAAATACAACGTGCTCCAGGCGGCGGTGGTCGCGTCGCATCGCATCTTCAAGACTCTGGATCTGCCCGTTGCCATCACCACTCCGGAACGTCCATTGAAGACAGGCCGCGCGCGCGGCCTCATCGAATTCGAAAACGTCTGGTTCGCTTACCAAGACGAAGAGTGGGTGCTGAAAGACGTTTCGTTTACGGTTCAACCCGGACAATCCTTCGCGCTCGTGGGTCACACCGGTTCCGGCAAGACCACCATCACCAATCTGCTGATGCGTTTCTACGATGTGCAGCGCGGGCGCATTCTGTTGGACGGAGTGAACATTCGTGATTGGGAGCTGCAAGCGCTGCGCGAAAATTTCGCGGTGGTGCTGCAGGATGTTTTTCTTTTCAGCGGCACGGTTGAAGCCAACATTCGTCTCGGGCGCGAGGACATCAGCGAGGACCGCGTTAAGTGGGCGGCCACCGAGGTGCATGCCGATCGTTTCATTCAACGTCTGCGCGATGGTTATAAGGGCGAAGTGAAGGAGCGCGGCGCGGGTTTTTCTGTTGGACAGAAACAACTGATCTCTTTTGCGCGCGCGCTCGCGTTCGATCCGGCGCTACTGATTCTCGACGAAGCCACCAGCTCGATCGACACGGAAACCGAGCAACTGATTCAACAGGCGATCGCGCGCGTGATGCAGGATCGCACCTCAATTGTCGTCGCTCATCGCCTCTCAACGATTCAGTGCGCCGATCAGATCATCGTGCTTCATCACGGCGAACTTCGCGAACAAGGAACGCATCAGCAACTGCTCGCCCAGCGCGGATTGTATTGGAAGCTTTATAAACTGCAGTATTCCGACACCTCGCGCCCGGTTGCGGTTGAGGAAACAGTCGAGAAGCGTCCCCTCGCGCCCGTGCCAAGCAGCCTGCGATTCAGCGAGTGAGGAAGCAGCTTGCTTCGCGTGCTAAACTGTCCGAGCGAACTCCCGGAACTAAGGACGGCGTCTCAATGGCTGTTAATCGTAAAGAATTTCGGCACCCCTATTACACGCTACAAGAATACTTTGCCCTCGAAGGCGCAGGCCATGCGCGCTACGAATACTGGGACGGCGAGATCGTCTGCATGAGCGGCGGTACCGAGCAGCATATCCGAATCAGCGGAAACGTGTATTACGGTCTGCGCAAACAACTAGGCGCGGGACACTGTGAAGCTTTCAATAGCGAGCTTCCGATCAAGACACCTTCGCAGCCGCCATATCGGTACCCTGACGCTAGCGTCGTCTGTGGCAAGCCAGTGCTCGAGAAGATTGAAGGATTCGATGTCTTGACCAATCCAATTCTAATCGTCGAAGTCCTTTCACCCACCGCCGAGAGCCGTGATCGTAAGGAAAAACGTGAGGCCTATCAGGCGACTCCCTCGCTGATGGAGTACCTGTTGGTTGCTCAGGACGCCCCGCATATCACACGGTTCTTGCGACAACCGGACAAGTGGGAACGCTCCGACTATGGCGACGCCAAAGCATCGGTGCTTCTGCCATCCATCGACTGCGTGTTGGCGCTAAGCGAGGTTTATCAGGGCGTCGAGTTCGGATAAGTTCCGGAGGCGTCTGTCGCTACCAACGCAGAACAGCCACTGCCGGCGCAGGCTGTGAGGGAACCTTCCTAAAACAGAACTGAGCCAATGCGGTTGCTGGTGTAACCGCGATCGGAAGATGAGTCCTTAAGGAAGCTGCTACGGCTTCGCTGGCGTTGCGGCTGGTGGCGCGGGTGGCTTGTTAAATATCGATTCATCCACCGGCGCGTTGGCTTTGATCTCCGTATACTTGCGCGTGGCTGTTGAACCGGCATCAATCGTCACTGTGCGAATCGTGAAAGGAACCTTGACGCCGTCAACGTCTCTATAGTCTTCGAAGTTCACTTCCTGCGGGATAACTCCAACCGGCGTTTGGGTCGCGGTGGTCCGGCGCAGTAACAGACCGCTCTCCGCGTCGAAATAGAGACGCTCGCGTCTCCCGGCCGCTGTGGTGCCGACAATCACGTAAACATCCTTACCATCCAGTTTGTCTTTGCGGACATTCATCCTTGTGAACTGCTCTTTAAGTTTTATGTCGCTGAACATTCCCACCGCGGCTTTGGTCTGCGCCAACTGATCACTCGGCATGTCCATGACGCCGCGGGGGTTCTTCTCCCAACCGGCGCTGCCGTTGAAGCCTCGCTCCATTGTGCCCTGAGGCGTGGTGAAAACGACGTGAAATCTGTCGGGCGCGGCCTGGTCGACTTCGTACGTCGCCGTCAAACCACTGGCGGCGGCGTAAGTTCCCTTCATCACGCGCGTCTTCAAATTATCGAGGGCGGCCTGGCCTCCAAGCGCCGCGATGTATTTATTCAAAATGTCGTCCGCGGTGGGCATTGTTGCCGCTGGCGCGGGAGCTCCTGCCGGAGCGCCGGCCGCAGCGGGACCGCCCGGAGCAGCCTGAGCAGGTCGCGGAGTTGGGGATGGCAAAGGCAACGACGGTATGCTTACCGGACTGGTGCGGCCACGATGGCAACTGAAACAACTGACCTCGCCCTTGGTGTCCTTAGTGGTCTTGTTGATATTGAGTGTCATTGCGATCATTTCGCGCGCCGAGCTCTTCTCCGGCTTCTCGTCCAGCTCAGGGATCAATTGTCCATTCCTAAGGACGTGACAGTAATTGCATTTGACTCCGAGCGACGCGGCGAAAAAATTCATCATCGGGATCAATTGCGACTCGGGGTACGCGTTAAGCACTTTGATATTCTTGCGCGCCTCACCGATCGTCTTCTCGCCTTGCGCGGGCTGCTGGAACGCGTGACGAGCAGTGAGCAACTGCTTCGGTTGGCTTGCTGCTGAGTTCTCTCTGACGACGCTCAGGGTTTGCTGCTCGTGCGCAATCGTTTTCGAGTTAACGGTTTTCGTTACCAGCCAGCCCGCGGTGATTAACAAGAGCGAGATAGTGGCGTTCAAGATTAAGCGACGAGAGATTTGTTTGGTCATGCGAATGACGCCCTTCCTTCAATTTTCGATCCGCGAACTCTGCAAACAGTCTGAAGAACGCAAGGGTAGTTTGCGAGCAGTGAACCACCCTAGTGCGCACAACAACAACTACTACTTACAGATTTCCAGTTAACGCTAAGAACTCTCTTTGGCTGCCCGGGCGCTTCAATTCGCGCTTTGCTGAGCGACAGTAGTGCGCGGTTTCATGGGCACGAGACCTTCGAACGTTTTATATATTTGCAAATAAACCTGCGTCTCACGGGGAATCAGCGAGCGCCAGGCTGAGCCGCCGCGCCTGAGGTAAGCCGGCAGCTTTGCGGCGTTTGAATTATAACCGGCGGCCATCACCTCCGCCGAAGTGGCGATCTTTGTCGCGAGTGCCATTTGCACATCTTCGCTGGCCGCAAGATCGTTCCACGTATCCTGCAGGTAGAGCAGCATCGCCTGCAAGGCGTTCGCGTGATTGCGCATGCCCGTGACGAAATCGGGCATTAACCCCACGCCGGGATGACGCTGACGCTCGAGGTTGTAGGCCCACGGAATCATCTGCACCATTCCGCCGGCGCCGGCAAAGCTTACCGAATAGCGATAGGTGTCCAACTCGTTCAGCGCGTAGAGTGAATATATTTCATTGAAGAGTGCGACTCGATTTTCAAGACGGAAACGCTCGTGATCGATATGCTCGATGACACAAAGACGCTCGGCCAGATCGACGAGATTTGAATTGACGAACACGCCTTTCTCGCGCAAACGTTTCGCTGCGAGATCGACCATTGAGCGAACATATGACTGCCCCGTCTTTACCAGTTCCGCGGACAGCAACGCCGGATGGGCCGAGGTGTAATAGGCCATCTCCTTAAAGGCGCCCTGTTTCTCGATCGGAAACTCGACCGTCAACGGCACCAGCGCCCGTCCGCTGTCGTCAATCACGGTCACGGCGGTGTTGACGCCGTTGGCGCGCAGCACTCGGAGCGTCACCAGCGTTCCGCGCGAGGTGGTCATCGAAGCTTCGGAACCTTTTGTCAAAAAGATCTGTTTCGAAATCGACAGCAAGTGAATGCGAGCGGCGCCCGACTCGTAGAGCGCCAGCGTGACCGTATCGAGCGCGGGCGACGTGATCGCGGTTTGCCGCGGACGCGTCTTGAGGAGACGTTCGGCTTCGGCGATGCGCGCGCGAATGGCTGTCGGTCCGGATTGTCGCGACGAGGTAGCCGGCGCATCGGAGTTCTCGCCCACAGACTTCGTCCCACTATTAGTAAACCGAGGAGTTGCGGCGCCCTCACTTGTTGCAGGCTTTTGTTTTGCTGAGGACTCCTGTTGGGCGGCAGGCGTGACCTTGCCCGGTGAAACTTCAGAGCTGACAACACGCGGGCGCGTTTCCGTCGTCGGTGGACCATTTTGAGCTTGCGCCTCGGCGATATTCAGCGCGCCAAAGAGCAACGACAGGGCGATTACGGGGGAAGTTATTCTCATCTTACAAATCTTCTCGGGGAGCGCACGCCCGGAGTGGCGGCTTTGCTAAGATTGGCCCATGGCCGTTTGAGTTGTCAACCTTTATTTCAGTCGGGGCCTTCGCGGCCCGCCGAAAAAATCGGATTGACTTTCGAGCTTGAAGTGGCTTAAAAAAGCCGCTCGTTTCTTAATTCTTAAACAATGGGCGCGCCGTGGGGCCACAGTTAATCACGCGCTCTCCATCGCAGGGAGGACTTGTATGCGACGACGCTGGGTAAAGATTTTCGGGATCACAATTGTTGTCCTGCTGGTTATCATTTCGCTGGCAATCACATTCACAATCGGCTGGCGGCCGATCATCGGGCCGAAAGCGCGGCGCTTGACGGACCGAAAGTTTGAAGCAACGCAGGCGCGTCTCGAACGCGGCAAGTATCTCGTCAACTCCGTGATGGGTTGTCTTGGGTGTCACTCGGAAGCTGACTTCGGCAAGCCCGGTGCGCCGCCGCGCGAAGGTCGGCTCGGCGCCGGAGCGCGGTGGGCTGATGCGGAGCTGCCGTGGGTCGTCGCGCCGAATATCACGCCCGATAAAGAAACCGGCGCGGGTAACTGGTCCGACGACACACTTGCGCGCGCGATCCGCGAAGGCATTGGTCATGACGGTCGGGCCCTGTTTCCGCTAATGCCTTATCCGAATTATCGCAGCCTGTCTGACGAAGATCTTGCTTCCGTGATCGTTTACATTCGCTCGCTGCCGCCGGTGCGCAACGAACTTCCTCAGACTAAAATTCCCTTCCCCATCAGTTTCTTCATCAAAAACGTTCCCGAGCCGATTACCGCGTCCGTGGCGCCACCAGACCAATCAACGCCAGTTGCGCGCGGTGCTTATCTCGTGAAGATGGGAGACTGCGTTGACTGTCACACACCTTCAGAGAAAGGGCAGCCAATCGCGGGGTTGGAATTCGCCGGCGGATTCGTTTTGAAAGAACCAACCGGCACGGTAGCGAGTGCAAACATTACTCCCGATCCTTCCGGCATCCCGTACTACGACGAGAATCTTTTCATTCACGCGATGCGCGAAGGCAAGGTCGGCGCGCGTCAACTGAATGCCTCAATGCCCTGGTGGTTTTACGGCAAGATGACGGACGACGATCTGAAAGCGGTCTTTGCGTACCTGCGCACTCTTAAACCGGTGAAGCATCGCGTCGACAACACCGTCCCGCCGACGTATTGCAGACTCTGCCGCATGCGCCATGGCCGGGGAGATGAGAATTAGCGAGGGGTCCAGACGTAACCTCAGGCGATTCTTTTGGACTATGGTGACTGATGAGCAACCGTCGCCAAAACGAGAGAAAGTTCGGTAACTGGATTGCGCTGCCAGATGGTGGTCGACGCTACTGGCTCGATGTCGGAAGCCGCCATGGCTGGCGCGCCCGTTACGTTAAGGAAGTCAACCAGGCGGAGACGACTGTGCGGTTTTTGCAGGAGATCTACGATGATCGGGACAAGCTGGTTGAGATTCACGAAAAATATCCATTGGATAAGGGTCATCGGAGGTTGTAAGATTGCAACCATGATTACTAGAAAGACAGTAGCAGAAAAGATTGCGGCCTATCTTCACCACGAAGTCTCGCGCGAGCAACTCGTGGGCTGGGCTGAAGAAGCGATAATGGAGGGTGAGTTTGATGAGGGCGACATGGACGTCTTGAGAAAAGTCGTGTCGCGGTTAGGCGTTGCCGATGTACGCGCTTTCGGTCTTGAGTGGAACGACTGCGAAGAATTGCTCAAACAACTGGGCTACTCTGCCAACGTTGAAATCGTGGCAGCGTAGCTTCCAACTACTTGCTTGTTCTCTCGCGGATCCTCAATCCACCGCGAAACTAATATTCACGACGCCGGTAATGTCTTTCTCCAGCGAGGTCGTGTCGTTCATGCCCTCACCTGAGACCTCGTTCGAATCTGCCGGCGTAATTTGCAGCACGCCCATCTTGGCGGAGCGGACGGTGCCGATGCTGCTGCCGGTGCTTTCCGCGATCTTTGCCGCGCGCACCTTCGCATCCTTCGCTGCTTCGGTAAGCATCTCGATCTTCAGATCGCTGAGCTTGGTGTAAAGATACTGTGGCGGCATCGATTCCAACAGGATGCCCTGATTGATCAACTCCGTCGCCTCGCGTGCTATCCGAGCGATCTTTTCGACGTCGTTTGATCTAACCTCCAGTTCCTGCTTCAACGAGTAACCCGTGATTTGTTCGGTTTCTTCGCCTTGATTGTTCCTACTATGCAGCGTTTGCGAAGTGATTGAAGAGATCGTGATCTGATTGTCAGCGATGCCTTTGCTGATCATGTAAGCTTTCACGCGCGGCACGCTTTCGGAAAGCGCTCGATAAGCATCCGAGAGCACTGCTGACTGATACGACACTCCTGCTTTCCAGATAACGAGATCCGATTTGATGCGTTTACGCGCCGAGCCGGTGACGGTGATCATTTGGTCTTTGTTCTTTGACTTCACGAAGCCCCACGAAAAAATCGCGGATGCCAGCACCAACCCGATCGCCAGCGCCAAACCAGCCCAAAAGACTCCTGTTTTTTCAATGCTCATTTTGAGAACGCTCCTCCTGATTGCTTTTGGCCTGCACGTTACACTTTGCATCGAGTTAACTCAACCTTTTCTCGCCGAGAAAGGTTTCAACCTTCTTGCAACGATTGGGGTGATCGTGCATGATATTGACCAGTTACTCCTTCTCTCGCGCATCAACGGTGATGCGCCCCGTGCCAACGATGGCGGCGGCGTTTGAGATAGTCCGAGAGTAGGCTGATTTCAACTTAGAAGCCGCTCGCCGAGAGCACCAGATCGCAAGCCTTCGCTGCCAGCCGTTACATCGAAGCAACTTCCTTCGAAAGCTTCTTTATCGCTCCCAGGAGCAGAGGAACATCAATCAATGTCAATGAAACTGTACGTGGGTAATCTCGCGTTTCAAACATCGAGCGAGGATCTGCGAGAACTCTTTGCCAAGGCGGGCACGGTCGAGTCAGCCACGGTGGTGGAAGATCGCGAGACTGGTCGTTCGCGCGGATTTGGCTTTGTCGAAATGTCTTCGAGCGAAGAAGGCAACGCCGCTATTGCGCAATTCAACGGCAGCGAGATGAACGGTCGCGCGCTGAAAGTCAACGAAGCCAGGCCACGTGAGGATCGCGGCGGCCGTGGTGGTGGTGGCGGCGGTCGCGGCGGCTACGGTGGCGGTCGCGGCGGCGGTGGCGGACGTGGTGGTTACGGCGGCGGCGGTGGTGGTGGCGGTGGCGGAGATCGCCCGCCGCGCTGGTAAACACTTCTGAGTTCAAGGCTCGCAACAGCGCCTCTGAAGCATCGAGTTGTTGATGTTTCAGAGGCGTTGCTTTTTGGAATTCTCAATAGCACTTTGCGAGCACCAAGGGCACTGTCTTAAGTTCATCTTTGCGCCTTACGACTTAACTTGGCGTCTTTGCGCGAAACCGCTGTTTTAGAATGGCGGCAGTTTCACGCAAAGGCACAAAGGGATTACTTAAGCCGCAAAGAAGCTGAGTTAAAACGCTAACCAACACAAGCCTGAGCTTGGTGAAGATTCCGGCCTGGCGGTATACTCTTCGCGCTCGGTATTCCACTTAAATAATCCTGCGTTGCTTCTCCTTGGAAAATCTTGAAGGGAGTGTGCTATGCCTGTATCGAAGAATCCCAGATGCGCCGGACTCGGCGTGTTCGTACTGTTAGCCGGAATTGCGATGGTTCAATTGTTGCCGCGCACCCGCGCGCAGAATTCCACCGCGAGCGCCGCGCAGAAAATGATTAAGCCGATGAGCTACCCCCCAGCCAGAAAAAGCGATCAGATGGACGACTACCACGGCGTGAAGGTCGCCGATCCGTATCGCTGGCTGGAAGATCTCGATTCCGGAGAGACGCACGCGTGGGTGGAGGCTGAAAACAAACTGACTTTTGGTTATCTCAATGAGATCCCGGCGCGCGAGAAGATCAAAGCGCGCTTGACCAGGCTCTGGAACTACGAGCGCTTCGACGTGCCCTTCAAAGAAGCCAACAACTATTTCTACTCGCACAACAGCGGCCTGCAAAACCAGAGCGTTTACTACACCGTCACCTCGTTGGCCGGTGAACCGAAGATGCTGCTTGACCCAAATACGCTTTCGACCGACGGCACGGTCGCGCTGTCGGGTCTGTCAGTCAGTCACGACGGAAAGTTGTTGGCTTATAGTCTCTCCTCTTCCGGTTCGGACTGGCAGGAGTGGAAAGTGCGCGAGGTCGCGACCGGAAAAGACCTCACCGACGATCTCAAGTGGACCAAGTTTACCGGCGCGTCATGGACTCCCGACGGCCAGGGTTTTTTCTACAGCCGTTACGACGAGCCCAAAGAGAACTCGTTGAAGAGCACAAACTATTTTCAGAAACTCTACTACCATCGTTTGGGCACGCCGCAATCCGACGATTCGCTTGTCTATGAGCGAGCGGATCAGAAGGAGTGGCTGTTTGGCAGCAGTGTTACCGACGACGGGCGCTATCTAATCATCGGCGTCAGCCAGGGCACGGATGTAAAGAACCGTCTCTATTACAAAGACCTCCAGGCGAAGGACTCGGCTGTAGTCAAGCTGCTCGACGATTTTGATGCGGCGTACAATTTCATCGACAACGATGGACCGGTCTTTTGGTTTCAAACTGATCTCGACGCGCCGCGCGGAAAGATCATCGCTATCGATACGCGCAATCCCGAGCGCAAGAATTGGAAAGTGATTGTGCCCGAAGCTGCCGAGACGTTGCAGAGCGTCAGCTTTATCAATCACATGTTCGTCGCCAACTATCTGAAGGACGCCCACTCGCAGGTAAAAAGTTTCGATCAGAATGGCAAGCTGGTGCGCGAGGTTCAGTTTCCGGGAATCGGATCCGCTTTCGGTTTTGGTGGCAAAGCAAAAGACAAAGAAACTTTTTATGCCTTTACCAGTTTCACCGTGCCGACAACGATCTATCGCTACGACACGGTGACCGGGGCGAGCACGATCTTTCGTCAGCCCAAAGTCGATTTCAACACAAACGACTACGAAACCAAACAGGTTTTCTACAACAGCAAAGACGGCACGCGGGTGCCGATGTTCATCACGCACAAGAAGGGCTTGAAACTCGACGGCAACAATCCAACCTACCTTTACGGCTATGGCGGCTTTGATATTTCGCTGACGCCGGGGTTTTCGGTGAGCATTCTTGTCTGGATGGAGATGGGCGGTGTTTTCGCGCAACCGACTCTGCGGGGCGGCGGCGAGTATGGCGAAGAGTGGCACAAGGGCGGCATGAAAGCGAAGAAACAAAATGTCTTTGACGATTTTATCGCGGCCGCTGAGTGGCTGATCGCGAACAAGTACACGTCAACTCCGAAGTTGGCGATTGGCGGCGGCAGCAACGGTGGGTTGCTGGTCGGCGCGGCGTTAACGCAACGCCCAGATCTATTTGGCGCCGCAGTGCCGCAGGTTGGAGTGATGGACATGCTGCGTTTTCAGAAGTTCACGATCGGCTGGGCCTGGGTATCGGACTACGGTTCATCCGACAATGCCGAAGACTTCAAAGCGCTTTATGCGTATTCACCACTTCACAACATCAAACCGGGAACTAATTATCCGCCGACATTGATCACGACCGCGGATCACGACGACCGCGTGTGGCCCGGACACAGCTTCAAGTTCGCCGCGACTATGCAGGCAGCACAGGCCGGCCCCGCGCCGATTCTGATTCGTATCGAAACAAAAGCCGGTCACGGCGCCGGTAAACCAACTTCAAAAGTGATCGAAGAAAGCGCCGACCGCTGGGGATTTCTGGTCCGCGTGCTCGGCATGAATATGGGTTAAACTTTAACGCAAAGTACGCCGGGGAAATTCGCAAAGTACCGCAAAGGGGTTTTCCTTTGCGACCCTTGCGCAAACCTCTGCGACCTTTGCGGTGAAGTTAGATATTCGTCGTCACTCCTTTTATTTTTGAAACAGCCTCTGAATCGGTGGGCTATTTTCAGAGGGTCTGCCGCGCGGGCTCGCCGAGCTGTCCGACCAGGCGTAGAATGACAGGCACCGCGTTCGACAAGGAATCGCAAGCTTCACAAAGGGAATTAGAGAGATGAAAGACTCGAATCAGTCTGAAGCGCCGACTACGAAACTGGAATCCTCTTTCGCTGAGACACAAGAGCTGCCTCGCATTCTACCGGACATCACCGCGCAAAAAAACGAAGCAGCCTTCCAGGCAGGACAGAAAAAGGTGCTTGAGATGATTGCCGCCAACGCGCCGCTCCGCGAAATCCTCACGAGTCTGGTGCTGCTGATCGAGGCGCAATCGCCTGAGATGCTCTGCTCTGTGTTGCTGCTCAGCGCCGATGGGGATCACGTAGTACACGGAGCGGCGCCGAGTCTTCCCGAGCAATTCGTCAAGGCCATTGATGGCGGGCCGATTGGGCCGAAGAGTGGTTCGTGCGGGACGGCTATGTACCGCGGCAAGCCAGTGATCGTCACCGATATTTTTGAGAGTCCGCTCTGGGACGATTACCGCGATCTGGCGACTGCGGCCGGTCTGCGCGCTTGCTGGTCAACGCCGATTCTTTCGGCGCGCGGCAAAGTGTTGGGCTCATTTGCGATGTATTACCGCCAACCGCAGGCACCCACCGGCGCTGAGGCTCGTCTCACAGAAGTTGCCACGCACCTTGCCGGCATAGCCATTGAGCATCAGGCGGCACTCACATCCTAGTGCGCGAAGCGCCGCGAGTCCGAATAAGGAACGCGCACGAGACCGCCGGCATAGTCATGCCCTACGAAACAATCGAGCTGGTCAGGGAAGCCGTCAATAGATGTGCTCGATTTGGACGTCTAACCATTTTTCCTTTAAGTATTCAGCGACTAGACGACGATGGCAGTGATGAGGTTTGTCTTCACTGCAAAGCAAACAGCCCCCGTCGACAACGTCGCGTGCGACGTTCTCCTCAATTCTTCGCTTGATCATTAAGTCAATAAACTGGCGCTCGTATTCTTCCCAAGAACCGCCATGCTTTTTATACGAGTCAAGAAGCTCTTTGGTTGGTGCAAGCTCTGGAAGATGAATGTAGTCGATGTGGTTGATCGTCTCGATGAAGTAGCGAAGATCATCTCGTTTCGCGAACCCAGCGAGTTGTGAGATGTTGTTGAGTCTAACGTCGACCAAGCGTTTCACGCCTGCTTCCTTGAGCTTAGTGAAGAAGGATTCGGCGGATTTTTTAGTAAAACCGATTGTGAAGATCTTCATCCGACGTAGCCCCCGGCGGTTTCTAACTCCTTGATAGCCTTGTTTTCCTCATATGCAATTCGCTTGGCTTGGATCGCGCAGGCATCCTCGATCATTTCAGCGCGTGAGCGAAACATGTCAGTTTCGTTGTCACCTTTCTTGTAGAAACGATGCAGAAGCTTCTCCAGAATTGCATCTTGACTCTCCACTTCACCGTTCTCAAGAATATGATTGACTAGGATTCCTAAGGTATTTAGTTGCCTGGCCACCAAGATAGACCGATGACACTCCAGTGGATCTTTTTCCGCGCACATCAGTGCGAGGCGATGGTCTTTGGACTCGTCGCGAACCCTTTGCAGGCCATTTTGAAAAAGATCTGTTCTTGCAAGCCGTGCGTATTGAACTCTGCCGTCAACATAGCAGGAAGTATCCTCACTGCGGGCACCCAACTCACGTCCAAGAAACACATAGGAAACCCCGTCTCTCTGTAAGAAATGTTTAAGGGCTTCAGAGTTGAACTGAGGGTTCCTGCGACTATAAGGATTCGATCTGACGTCGCATACTTTACTGACCTGGTGCTGCTTCTATTGTCACGCGATCATTGATTCCGTTGCTAGAAGAATAGCCGTTATCCCAAAGCGTCGCGGTTGGGTCAAGCAATCGTGCCAAATCCCCAGATGACAGTGTGCCGGATTTCGTCCAGTAATTTAGCGAATCGATTATGTGATTTTCGCTTTGATACAGAACCGGTGCGGGCGCTAGGAATGGAATGTCAATAATGTCTAACACTCGAGGATCAGCCCCGTCTTCATAGCGGCGTTCATCCTCAGATACCTCGGCACCTGGGCGAGCGCTAACTGGACGGACCCATGGACCGATCTCATCACCAATCACTTCTTTGCCCGCGATACATCTTCCCGAATGTTTCCGGGAGTTCGCGAGACATACGATTCTCTTCGAATAGTTCACTTACAACGCCTTTCTAGCCAACATGATATCAGGCTGTTGAGGATTGTGTACGTCCATTGACGACGTCGACAATAAGACCTCTGGCGCGAATCACCAACCTTCCAATAATGAATACGCTTATCGCTGCAGACGTGGCATTTGGCGTAATCGTAATGCGTTTTACGATTTGTGTTCGTACCTCACTCTAGCTCTCAGAGGCGGACAGGATGGCCGCGCTCCCACTTGCTCCTGACAGTCACTGCGACCAGGGCGTTGGTTTGCGTACCCAACGATGCTTTCGCAATTCATCAAGCAGCTCCGCGCGTAATGGGCCGGCGTCGCTGGCGGCGATGTTTGATTTCACGTGATGCAGCTTTCGCATGCCGGGAATGATCGTACTCACGTCCGGGTTGCTGAGAATGAAACGCAAGGCCAACTCCGGCAATGTTAGCGGCGGCGCGTCGGTGTGCGACTGGTTCCAATTACGCAGCAGATCTTTCAGCGCTTCGGCCCGCTCGACACTCGGAATCAAGTTCTCAGGCACAAAGTAGATGTTGCGCCAATCGCCTTCGGGCCACTTGCTCTCTTTCGTCAGCGTGCCCGTCAATGTGCCTTCGTCAAACGGCACGCGCGCAATCACTGCGACGTTCATCTCGCGGCACGCGGGAAACAAATCATCTTCCGGATTCTGATCGAAGATGTTGTAAATGACCTGCACCGCATCGATCAGCCCGCTGCGCACGGCGCGCACACCATTCCACGGCTCCCAACGATTGATGCTGATGCCGACGGCGTGAATCAAATTCTGATCGCGCAGCTCTCCAATCTCTTTCGCCCAGCGATCGTCATCGACCCAGGCGTCTTCCCAGGTATGAAACTGAATCAGATCGAAACTCTCGAGCCCGGAATTCTTCAGACTCTTGTGCACATACTCTTCGATGTGATCGGGCGGGTAGCAATCGTCAAGCGTGAACTCGGCGCGCGCGGGCCACTGTCGATTCTTCGGCGGAATCTTGGTGGCGGTGTAGAGACGCTGGTCGCCGCTGGCGCGCACAGTCTGTCCCAGCAGCGCTTCGCTTTTCCCGTCGCCGTACGCATACGCGGTATCAAAAAAGTTGCAGCCGAGATTCACCGCCGTCTGCAAAGAGCCGAGCGACTCCGCATCGTCTGAGTTGGACCAGCTACCCATGCCCCACATGCCGTAACCAATCTCGCTCACCATCCAACCCGTTCGGCCAAAGCGACGTTGCTTCATGTTCAATTCCTCTAATCGTCGAGTGAAAAATTGCAGGGATTATGACAAAGAAAATGATGAGCGCCAACAATGGCGAGGAACTATTTCACCACAGAGGACACGGAGGACACAGAGGCGACAAAGAGAAAGCCCCAAAAGCGAAGCGTCCCTTCCGCACACGCGCGCGTTTTTCTTTACTAACTCTATACAATTCTTTACAGTTCCTTACACATTTGCCTTTGATGCTTTGGTAAACTCGCCGCTCATCGGTCGCCTCTTGAATTTTGAGTTAGCGCGACGCTGGCCTTCTCCCACGAAAGTCGGCCCGGAACCGACGATGCGCGTCATAAGGTCTGAAACTTAGTCACTTACTTTGAAGGAGAGTTAAATGAGAAAGATTCTTTTCGCAATCAGTTTGTTAGCAACTCTGACGTTTGCGTTGGCGGTGAGTGCCGCTGCGCCGGCGAACTTTGCAGGCACCTGGGAATTGGACAAGACCAAGAGCGAGGGTCTCAGCAGAGGCATGCAGGGAGCGGATAGCGTCCAGTGGA
This sequence comes from Pyrinomonadaceae bacterium, assembly GCA_041492185.1. Taxonomy (GTDB): domain Bacteria; phylum Acidobacteriota; class Blastocatellia; order Pyrinomonadales; family Pyrinomonadaceae; genus JAOAPY01. Next base: position 24,342 of record JBGPWL010000017.1, read on the forward strand.
TCATCACGCAAGACGCCAAAACGATCTCCATCGATTCGAAAATAACCGGTGGTGATATGGCCGGTGGCGGCGGTGGCGGTGGACGCGGCCCAGGCGGCGGCGCGATGGGTCCGCGAAGCTACAACCTCGACGGCAGCGAAACCAGTGGGGAAATGGGGCCGTCCAAGTTCACTCGAAAGGCCAAATGGTCGAGCGATGGCGCCACCTTGGAACTGTCGCAGAATAGTACGTTCAGTGGTCCGAACGGTGAAGTAACGAGTACGAGCACCGACAAGCTGCAGCTTTCCGGCGATGGCAAGGTTCTGACGGCCACTCGCCACAGCGAGAGTCCGCGCGGACCGCAAGACTCCAAGCTTGTCTTCAATAAGAAGTAGCCAGAGGGCAGGATTAACTTTGATCGAAACGCGGTCGCGTCACCACGCGATCGCGTTTCCGTCTTCCATCCAGTCGCGCGTTAGATCACACCATAGCGCGAGGCCGCGCCAGGAATTGAAGCGCGAATAGAAGCGCGCGATCTTTTTGTCAGACGCCTTGCGCCCGCTGTTGCGGATGCGCGCAAACTTGGCGCGCGTCCACGAATCGAGCGCCAGCCCATCGTAACGACCGACCAGCTTTAGCAGACTCTCCGCGGCATAATCGCCGACCCCTTTTACACCTTTCATCTGCTTGATCAATTCCGCAGTCGGCAGCTCGCTTGCCAACCACTCCTCTGAATCGAGCTCGCCGGCGGCCACGCGATCAGCCAGCTCCTTCAAATAAGCAGCGCGATAACCAGCGCGCACTTCGTTTACGTAAAACTTCAAAGGCATCAGCGCCATCGCTTCAGGCGTGGGAAATGTTCGACGACCGTCCTTCGACTCGCGCCCAAGATTCTCGACCAACCCGGTGACCATTTTTTCCGTAAGCGCCCACGAACAATTCGTCGTGCAGATCATTTTGACCAGGTCTTCAAAAACGGTCGGCGAGCGCAACATGCGGCCGGCGCCCTGACGTACTACCCATTCGAATTCAGGCTCGGCCGCCATCACTCGATAAAACGCGGACATGTCGTCGTCAAGACGAAACATGTGCCGCACGTCGCGGACAACTTTCTGCGTCGCGGCTTGGCTGAGCCGGCCGGTGCAATTTATTCGCAGCTCGCGTTTTGTTCCCGTGATCTTCACTGTCACGGGCGCCGAACTGCCAAGCTCGAGAATGCGCGTCAGCGTCCAGCTATTTTGATCGATTTCAAACGGAAGCAGCTCAGGCCAGCCATGACTGATCATTGTGCGCTTGAAGTTGAAACTACGCGGAGTTGAAATTGATAGCAGCATGAATAAGTTTTATTAAGCCTTCGCCGAATGTGTTTTGAGATTGCCAATCAGATTATCAGCATGAAACCGCCAACTTCGCAAACGCTGGCGTAATGATTTTCTAAAGATCTGCTGGTGCTGTCTTCATTTGAAGAGAGTCTCTGTGCCCCCTCTGTGTCCTCTGTGCTCCGTGGTGAGTGTTTGTTGAAGTTAATTCACCACAGAGTCACAAAGAACTCGGAGGACGCACGGAGAAAATCTGTTTTGCTGATCGTTCGCGCAGGCGAGGCTGCGCTATAATTCGCTAATTCAAATGAACATCGAAGGCCTGCCAACTCCATCGCTTCTGCTCGACGTCACTCGTATGAAACGAAACGCCGAAAGAATCGGTGGCCGTGTCAGCAACATGGGCGCGCGGTTGCGGCCGCACGTCAAGACTCACAAGTGTGTGGAGGTCGTGCGGCTTCAAACGGCCGGCCATGCAGGCGGCATCACTGTCTCAACGCTGGCTGAGGCACGGGGCTTCGCGGCAAATGGATTTCGCGACATCACCTACGCAGTTCCGATCGAGCCGGGCAAGTTCGGTGCAGCGATTGAGATTGCCCGAGGCTGCGAACGGTTCAACTTGCTAACCGACGATTCGCAAGTGCCCGATCTTCTGAACGAGGCGGCCAAGCGGGCCGGCATCGTTATCGATCTGTTCCTGAAGGTTGATTGTGGTTACCACCGTTGCGGTGTCGAGCCGGATGCGAACGAGGCACTGGAGATTCCGCGACGAATTTCAGACCTCTCGCATCTTCGCTTCGCGGGAATTCTCACGCACGCCGGCCAGTCGTATCACTGCGGAGTGAAAGAAGAGAGACTCGCGGTGGCTCGGCACGAACGAGACGTCATGGTGGAACTCGCAGATCGATTGCGACAGTCCGGGATCGAAGTGCCGACAGTCAGCATTGGCTCGACGCCGACGCTCACGATCGTCGATCACCTTAACGGCATTGACGAAGCGCGCCCGGGAAGCTACATCTTTTTCGACGCGTTCATGGTGGCGATCGGCGCTTGTCAGCTTGATGACTGCGCGCTGAGCGTGCTCGCGGCGGTCATTCATCGAGATCGCACTCGCAACAAAATCGTAATAGACGCGGGCGCGATTGCCCTTTCCAAGGATGAGGGCCCGGTAGAGTTCGATCCGGCGTGCGGCTATGGCCAGTTGCTCGACCTCGAAGGCAACGATCTGGGCGCAAAAATCGAATCGCTCTCGCAGGAACATGGCCAAGCGACGGTTGATTCGGCCGTAATCGAGCGTCTAAAAGTGGGAACACGCGTGCGCGTCGTGCCAAATCACTCGTGCCTAACAGCGGCGCAACACAGTCATTATCATGTGCTCGAAAACGGGAAAATTGTTGACCGCTGGAATACGCAACAGGGTTGGTAGGGACCATCCGTAATTTCTGTTTGCTTAGAATTCGGTCAACCTGATTCTTGACAGCGCCAGACGCCGGGGCATAGACTAGCCGTACTTGAAAACAGTGTATGGAAGGCTGTACTCGTGCCACCCTACGACACTTGGGACGGGCGCGAGAGAAGAGTCCAATACAGGGCTCTCAACAGTCGGTCGGTGAACTTAAGCACCGCTTCCAGAAATAGAGCCGGAGCTTTCCGGCGCGCGCTCCGTCGCCCCACTGGGTATTGCAGGGCAAACTCAGATGGGGCGATGTCGTGTCTAGGGCAGACGATAGACCGTGGACGATAGACGATGGTTTATTCGTCGCGGCAGGAGCTGATAATCTGAATCAATAACGAGCCGGTGCCTATCGTCCATGGTCTATCGTCCATCGTCTTCTCATCTCACGTAAATCGGATTTGAAATAATCCACGGCTGATCACTGACGAGTTTCCCGAGTTGCGGTAAATAAACTTCCACTCGATAGACGCCCTTTTCATTAACCGCGAATTCCTTGCTTGAAACTCCAATCTGTTCCTGAACGGGTTTGCCATTTTTGATAAGCACGATACGACTGCTGACCGGAGTACTCACGGTCAATCGTACGCCACTTCCCAGACTGATTTCATCGCCTTGAATCCTTTTTTCGCCGCCGCTTGTCGCGCTAAAACTGAAACCGCTCGCGTCGCCGAACAGATCGAAGGCGATAAAGCAATGGCCATCACGCAGCGCGGAAAGAAGAGTTTCGGAAGTCAGCATTTTATCCTTCGGGACAAGTACGTGCATGCGTACGAGCCGAAAACTTCTTTCGTAAGGATCGAGTTTGATGCCCAACAGCGTCTTTCCTGACGAGTCATTCAGGCTAATGCCGATGTTTGAATGCGCATCGTTGCCGGCAATCGCAACGAGCTTGCGGTTCTGCCTCGCGATCGCTTCGTCCCATTTTTTTAAGGCGTCCGAGGGCCGCGCGTAGAAAGTAGCGAACAACAGATCCGGATAGCTGCGATATGACCAAAGCCCATCGAAAAAAGTGACAAGCGCGTTGATGCGCTGCGCGTTTGTGAAGACGTTATAGACCTCGACACCATCAAAATCGTTTGCGTTCCAACTCTTAAATTCCTGCGGGTACGCAACAAACGCCAGCGCTTTCTTTGCTTTCTCTTGCGACAAAAAATCTTGCGTGGCAACGCTGCCCGCAAGGGCGGCTGTTTCGTCACCCGGCATCACCAGGAAGCGATCCTGACTGGCGGTGGCCACTTCATTGCCGTCCACAAACAGCACGCCCGCGTGAACGCCTTTCAAAGTCATCGCCGACGTGTCGAAGTTTTGCGACGGGTGCTCCGTCATGATCACGAACTTGAGTTGATTCGCGTTGGCGGCGGCGATGATTTCTTCGAAAGTGCCGGTGCTGTGGCCGCCAAGAAATGAATGGACATGAATGACGCCTTTGTATTCGGTAAAATCACTCGCGTTCTGATTTGGAATTCGTTGGGAGTTAACCTTCTGGATAGCGGCGTTGAAACGGCCGAGTTTGTAACGCCGGCAGGCGAATGGAAGCTGCGAGACAACAATCACCGCCAGCACAATCAGGACGATCTTTTTCCAACGTTTCATGTATTGGTCGGAGTTGAGCATCACCTCGGCAATCAGGAGTTTCCCGCAAAGGCGCAAAGACGCAAAGGGAAGTCGCAAGCAACGCTAATAATCAAAAGCTTGGTTGGATAAGAAGAAAAGTCCTTAACGCTAGTCCAGCACTCCTTTTGACCTTGCTTTTCTTTGCGTCTTTGCGCCTTTGCGGGAAACTCTTCCTTAATCTTCAAAATCGACCGACGCGACATGCTCGCTGATGCTGCGGCCAAAGTCGGCGACAATCACATGCTCGGGATGGACGGTGTAAGCATCAAGCCCGGCGCGATCGCGAAACGTGGCCACAAGACCCGTGTCGTACGAGCGTGACAAATGAAGGGTGTCAAATCCCACCGAGAGACTTTCGACCTCTTTGATGATCGACGCCAAACTGCGAAGCCGCGCAACGTGCTCTTCGCGAATCGCTTGCTCGACGTCCTGACGGTATTTCCAAACCACGATGTGCGTTACCATGATGTTCCATCCTTCATTATTTCGTTAGCGCAGACCAGACAGTTTACTTCAGAAAGCGATCGAACCACGCCAGCGTTCTTTCGAGCGCATCGACCCGATGACGCGGCTCGCGCAGACCGTGACCCTCGCGTGGATAGCGCACGAGCACAGTTTCAACTCCACGACGCTTCAGCGCCATGTACATTTCTTCGGCCTGCGTGATGTGTACGTCGTTGTCCTGCTCGCCGTGAATGAAGAGCGTCGGCGTCTGCACTTGCCGGGAGTAACGCAGCGGCGACCACTGCCAGAGCAAATCGTAATTGTCCCAGGGAAAGCCGCCAAACTCAGCATGAATCAGATCCTGATAAAGCGAAGTCGAATAGAAACTGATCAAGTTACTGACGCTCGCTGTTGCCACGGCCGCTTTGAAACGCGGCGTTTGCGTGATGATCCAATTCGTCATGAAGCCGCCATATGAGCCACCCGTAACTCCCAATCGATCCGGATCGATCCACGAGTATCGCTTCAGCACTTCATCGACGCCCGCCATCAAGTCGCGATAATCGCCGCCGCCCCATTCGTTCAAGGTGCCGTCGGAAAATCTCTGGCCGTAACCACTCGACCCGCGCGGATTCAAATAAAGCACGGCATAACCGCGCGCTGCGAAAACTTGAAAGTTGGGATTGAAAGCATAGCCAGACATTCCATGCGGGCCACCGTGAATGCTGAGAATGAGCGGGTACTTGCGATCCTCGCGCCAGCCGACAGGTTTCATAAGCCATGCCTGAATCGATGTTCCATCGACACTCCTGAAGCGAAATTCTTCAGGTTCAATCATGTCGTAACTGCGAACCGGGCCGTTGTGCGCCGTCAGACGAAAGGCATCAGATCCACCGCCCGGATACAGCCACACTTCAGAGGCCAGCGTTGGGCTGCTCAGCGTGAAAACCATTTGCCAACCAATGCCCGGATCATTTTCTCGTTGACCACCAACCACTCCAGGGTTTCTTCGTTGTGCAACGGTCAAACTCGTCACCTGATAATGATTGAGCGATGGCTTCGGACCGACGTCGCCTGCAGCAAAGTAAAGTTGACCACCTTCAAGCGCGTCCGGAATGATTTGCCGGGGCCTGCCGCCGCTCGCTGGAACGCGAAACGCTGTGGTACATCCCCGGTCACCCGCGAGATAGAAAACAAACTGACCGTCACCGGACCATTGCGGATTGCGTGCGCGGCGATCCTGCTCGGCAGTCAACTCCCGCCGATTTTCACCCGCCGCACTGATCACCCACACGTGTGTATCTTCAGCAACGCTATCGATCGTCGTGAGGTCGCGTTTCGTGGCGATGTACGCGATCCATTTGCCGTCTGGCGACCAGACGGGATCATATTCGCAGCCTTTAGTGTTTGTGATCTGGCGCACCTGACCGTGCAAGTCAACGACGAAGATGTCTGAATTATTGTTCGCGTCGGGATCGAGTTCGTGATTCGAGAGAAAAGCGATCTCGTCGCCGCGCGGACTGAAGGTGATCGCGTGATCGTAAAATAAACCGGAAGTAAGTTGGCGTGGTTCGGGTTTATCAATATCGACGAGCCAAAGATGCGTGCGCGAGTGGTCTGAAAACGACGTGCGCGATTTGTATTGAATGCGATTGATTACGCGAGGATCGTCGTGCTTCGCCGCGGCTTCTTCGATTGTGTTTGATTCGTCGGTGGCTGAGATGTAAGCGAGCGATTTTGAATCAGGCGACCAGGCAAACGATTCACCGGCGTAGGTGATGAAGAAGTTCGTATCTCGTAGCTGAGCGACGAAATGCGGCTGGCGCCTGTCGAGTGCGACGATCCAGATCCCTTTCTGATCTTCGTGATTGGCGAGAAAAGCGACGATCTTTCCATCGGGCGACCAACGCGGATTCGAAGCGTTCCAGCCGGGCGGCAGCAAAGGCGTCGTCGGATTTCTTGGACGAAACTCGCGCCGCTGATCGGGATTGCGAACGGGCGGGTTTGGTTCGGAGTCCGTGCGCACCAGCCAGAGTGTGTTGCGCGTCTCATCGCCTTCGACAGTAGAAACACTGTAAACGACCCAATCGCCGCTCGGTGATATCTGCGCATCGGCAACGTTGGCAACACGCAGGATGTCGGCAGGCGCCATCGAGCGGTGCGGTTGGGCTGACGCCACTATAGTGAGCGACAGAGCTAGAAGAAGTTTCCCGCAAAGGCGCAAAGACGCAAAGGAGGAGCAGAAGAACGGCACGTTTCGGCTGAATCGTCTGACAAAAAACAAATTATGTTGAGGCCCGACCCACAATAATGGAGGTCCCGTCTCATTCTCTTTGCGTCTTTGCGCCTTTGCGGGAAACTCTTTCTCATTCAGGCAGGCGATTGACCACTCTCTGTATTCCATTCTTGATTAGCTCCACGTTGAAGTTGATCAGCAATCCAAGATGTAAGTCGGTCAGCCGCAAATATGTTTCAAGCTGCTTTCGATGGGCCGGCGCGATCGCCTCAATCGACTTGATCTCGATAATAACTTTGTTGTTGACGATTATGTCAGCGCGGAAGCCCAGTTCAAGTTGGACGCCTTCGTAGACCACGGGTATTCCTTGCTGAGTCAGTATGTTCAATCCGCAGCGCGTTAGTTCAAACGCGAGGGTAGCTTCATAGACTGATTCAAGCAAACCAGGACCCAACGTTCTATGAATTTTCAAAGCGGCGTCGACAATGATGGTCGCGATTTGATTTTCAGTCATGAGGTACCTCCGAGAGGGTCTGTAAGAGTTTAACTGGAGAGCAAAACTACCGAACCAAGAGAATTTCCCGCAAAGACGCAAAGAAGGAAGGCAATTACCTCGACGATCTTATCTCCATGCACGCATCGACTAGTCGGCTTGGTACACCTTCCCTTTGCGTCTTTGCGCCTTTGCGGGAACCTTCCTTCGTATCCTTCCTTCTAATCCAAGAGTCGTCGCGACTGCTCATTCAGCAACTCCCAAGCCTGTCGCACATGCTTCTCCGTCGTCCGGATGTTGCCGATTGAAAGCCGCAGCGTGAGTTTGTCATTCAGCTTTGTATGCGAGAGCAACGCTTTGCCGGTTGCGTTCACGCCGTGCATGATCGCTTCATTCAAAGCATCAAGACGCACAACGCGTGCTTGTTCAGTCTCGCCTTCAAGATGAGGACATGCGCGGAAGCAGACGAGCGAGAACGGCACAGGAGCCAACAACTCCCAATCCGGCGATTCCTCAATCCACGACGCAAACAACTTTGCCAGCCGGCAATGTTCGCGAATGCGTGCTGCCAAACCCTCATGTCCAAAGTAGCGAATGATCATCCACAACTTCAGCGCGCGAAAACGACGCCCAAGTTGAATGCCGTAATCGGATCCGCTGCGCACTTTCTCCTGCTCAGGCGTTCTGAGATATTCCGGCACGAGCGCGAACGCGCGGCGCAGCAGATCCATGTGACGGCAATAGAGAACGGAAAGATCGAATGGCGTGAACAACCACTTATGAGGATTCGTGACTACCGAGTCCGCGCGCTCGCAACCGTCGAGAATGTAGCGCAACTCCGGCACGACCGCAGCCGATCCCGCGTAGGCCGTATCGACGTGCAGCCACATCGTGTGCTGCTCGCAGATCGGCGCAATCTCTCGCACCGGATCGATGCTCGAAGTCGAAGTCGTCCCCACCGTCGCAACGACGCAGAAAGGAAGGAAACCGTTCCGCTTATCTTCCTCGACCGCGTCGGCGAGGGCTTTTGCATCCATGCGGAATTCCGCGTCGGTGGAAATCTTGCGCAAGCTCCGTTGGCCCAGACCAAGCGTGATGATTCCTTTTTCAATCGACGAGTGCGCCTGCTCGGAAGCATAAACGCGCAGCAGCGCCAAGTCTGTGCGCCCGCTCATTCCCTCTTCGCGAATGCGCAGCTCGACGCCTTCGCGCGCCGCCGCAATCGCGTGCATGCTGGAAACCGACGCTGTGTCGTAGATAATTCCGGTCAGTCCCGCATCGAGTCCCATCATCTGTCGCAACCAATCGAGCGCAACCTCTTCAAGTTCAGTCGAGGCCGGCGACGTGCGCCAAAGCATCGCTTTGTTATCGAATGCTGCCGCCAACAGTTCGCCAAAGATTCCGGGCGCGGAAGTTGACGTTGCGAAGTAAGCGAAGAACGAAGGATGACTCCAATGCGTGAGCGCCGGCACGATCAAGCGATCTATGTCGGCGATGATCTGTTCCATCGGCTCGCCTTTTTCCGGCGGCGCCGAAGGAAGCTGCGCCTTTAGATCACCCGGCTCAATTTGCGAGAGCACCGGCAGGTCTTCGATGTGATCGAAATACTCTGCAATCCAATCGATCAGTTCATGACCGAACCGGCGAAACTCGTCGGCGTTCATGTCACCGGTCTGGGGAGCGGTCGTGTTTTTCGCGCTTTCCAATGGTTTCATGGCCGCCAGTCTAGATCAGGTCTTCTCTAAAACTCTATGAGACACCAGCATCGCAAAGGCCTCGACACCAACCGCCAAATCGGTATAATGCGCTCTCGTTCTGCAACCGAGGCGCGCGTTTACGATTATTGTCTATTGCCATTGACCGCACTTCGCCGCTATTATCTTGACCGTAATATTAGAATTCGGACGCGGGGCTCGGCCTGAACGGTGTAACGGCAACCCGCGTTGAAAGTTTTCTCCCCAGTTCTGCTGTCCCGGCAGTTCTCGTTTTTACAGTTTGCATTAGTATCATTTGGATCGAATCCGATCCCAGGGTAACTGAAAGCAAGTTAGCGAATCCGAAGAGCTACGGAGGATGAACGATGGCAGACTCGGCCGTCCTGACCGCAAATAAAAGTACAGGCTTTATTCGCGGCCTAGGTCTGCTCGATTCGACGATGATTGTTGCCGGATCCATGATCGGGTCCGGCATTTTCATTGTGTCCGCCGACATCAGCCGACAAGTCGGCTCGCCCGGGTGGTTGCTGGTGGTTTGGATCGTTACCGGCCTGCTCACGATAATGGCCGCGCTGAGCTATGGCGAGCTGGCGGCAATGATGCCGAAAGCCGGCGGGCAATATGTTTACTTGCGCGAGGCCTTCTCGCCGCTGTGGGGTTTTCTCTATGGCTGGACTCTGTTCCTGGTGATTCAGACGGGAACGGTCGCGGCCGTCTCCGTCGGCTTCGCAAAATTCCTCGGCGTCCTCTGGCCCAGGATCTCAATCGACAATTACATCATCGCGCCGATCCGAATTGGATCAGGCTATGCGGTCTCACTTTCGACGGCGCAACTTGTCGGCGTGTTGATGATTGTGCTGCTGACTTTCATGAACACGCGCGGACTGAGACTCGGCAAACTGGTGCAGAATGTTTTTACGATCACCAAGACCGGCAGCCTGATCGCGTTGATCTTGCTCGGCGTGATCCTGGGCTGGAATGCTGACGTCGTGCATACGAACTTCAGTCACCTTTGGCAGGTCGGAGGCAAACTCCAGGACGTTGGGCGTGGACTTACGGCCGCGGTTCCGTTTGGCTTGTTCGTAGGCATCTGCGTTGCGCAAACCAATTCGCTCTTTGCCGCGGACGCGTGGAACAACATCACCTTCACGGCGGGTGAAGTCAAAAATCCAAGACGAAACATTCCTCTGTCGCTGGCATTCGGGACATTTCTGGTGATCGCGCTTTACCTGCTTGCCAACGTTGCGTATCTCGTAACTTTGCCTATCGAGGCGATCAAGACCGTTCCCGCGGACCGGGTTGCTTCCGCAACTGTAAATGTGATCTTTCCCGGACGCGGCGCGGCGATCATGGCAGTGGCGATCATGATCTCGACCTTTGGCTGCAACAACGGATTGATTCTGGCGGGCGCGCGAGCTTACTACGCGATGGCGCGCGATGGTCTGTTTTTCAAATCGTCGGGCCAGTTGAATCACAAGCATGTGCCGGCGTGGGGATTGATCGTTCAGGGCATCTGGGCCGCTGCGTTGGTGCTGCCGCGCACGGTTAATGCAGATGGCACTTTCGGATCGCTCTACAACGATCTGCTGACTTACGTGATCTCGGCCGCGCTGATTTTTTATATCCTGACGATCCTGGGAATCATTGTGCTTCGATTCAAACGGCCCGACGCCGAACGCCCTTACAAAGCTTTTGGTTATCCGATTGTGCCGGTTCTGTACATCATCGGGGCGGCGGTGATCACGATCGTTTTATTTATCTATCAACCAGCGCAGACCTGGCCGGGTTTGCTGATCGTGGCTATAGGCATTCCCGTCTATTTCATCTGGCGCAAGGTAGGCGTGCCCATGCCCGAGGAAGGATCGATCTCTGAAGCGGCAGCCGAGGCAAAAGGTGAATACTGATGCGCGACAAACTTTAGAGTTTGTCGCACAATGCTTTGCAACTTAGTCTTTAAAATTATCGACAAACTGAAGTTTGTCTGACAATCTTCAGCGGAGGCTCAATAAATGGCTAGCAACCTATTCGCAACCAAACCGCTCAGCTTGTTGCTCCAGGAGATGGCCGGCGAAAACCGTCTGCGCCGAATTCTTGGACCGGTGCAACTAACCGCACTCGGCGTCGGCGCGATTATCGGCACCGGCATCTTCATCCTCACGGGTGTAGCCGCGCACGATCGTACGGGGCCTGCGCTGATGCTCTCGTTCGTCATGGCGGGACTCGCCTGCGTCTTTGCTGCGCTTTGCTATGCGGAGTTTGCTTCGATGGTGCCTGTCGCCGGCTCTGCTTACACTTATGCTTACGCTACGCTCGGGGAACTCTTTGCGTGGATTATTGGTTGGGACTTAATACTCGAATATGCCGTCGGGTCGGCAACCGTGGCGCACGGATGGTCAGCGCACTTTCAGGAGTTCATTCCCATATTTCACGAGGGTCTGCCATGGATCCCCGCCAAGATACCTGCGGCGTTCCATGCCGCGCCGTTCAATTACTGTGTCAGCGTCGGGACCGGCTGTCCACGCACAGGATTCGTCCCAACCGGCTCATACTTTGACCTGCCCGCGGTATTGATCACGTTCATTCTCACCATCATTCTCGTCAAGGGCATCAAAGAGAGCGCCAGCTTCAACGCGGTGATGGTCGCCATCAAATTGGTCATTGTGCTGATGGTGATCGGTATCGGAGGCTATTTAGTTCTTACCGTTTATGGCACGACTAACTGGCATCCGTTTGCGCCGTTTGGGTACACCGGGGTGAGCTTCTTCGGCCACACAATATTCGGGCAGCACGCGCCGGAAGGGCAGCCGTTAGGGATGTTTGCCGGCGCCGCGATCATCTTCTTCGCTTACATCGGTTTCGATTCTGTTTCGGTTCACTCTGAAGAAGCGAAGCAGCCCGCGCGTGATGTGCCGATTGGGATCATTGCTTCTCTGATCATCTGCACAATTCTCTACATCGCTGTCTCAGCCGTGCTGACCGGAATGGTTCCTGCCAAGGACATCGACATAAATGCTCCCGTCGTCGATGCGTTCAAGCGAGCCGGTGTGGTCTGGATGCAATACCTCGTAGCCGCCGGCGCCATGACCGGAATTACGTCGGTGCTGCTGGTGATGATGCTCAGTCAGCCGCGCGTGATGCTGGCGCTCGCCCGTGATGGCTTGGTACCTAAGCACTTCTTCGGCGACATTCATCCGAAGTTTCGCACTCCGTGGAAGTCAACGATCCTGACGGGCTTGTTCGTTGCCTCGATGGCTGGTTTCATCCCGCTGAGCATATTGGCGGAAATGACGAGCATCGGGACGCTGTTCGCTTTCGTGATCGTCTGCGGCGCCGTGCTGGTCATGCGTAAGACGAATCCCAACGCAAACCGCCCGTTCCGCGCGCCCTTCGTCCCGCTTGTCCCGATTCTGGGTATTCTGACCTGTTTGCTATTAATGTTCTCGCTGCCGGCAGAAAACTGGTATCGGCTGATCATCTGGCTGACTATCGGCCTGGTAATCTACTTTCTCTATGGGCGCAATCACAGCGTGATGTCCCAGCAACGGAGTCTCGAACACGAGATTAAGGCTCATGGTCTGTCACCTGCCGGCGAAGCAGTCGGCGACCCCGATGCGCCACCGAGTAGCCCGGCTGCTCCCATAGACACAACTATCAAGCGCGACTGATTGCCATGATGGTTGTCCACTCGCTCGCAGACTTGCGAGCACCGCAACAACTTCGAGGGGCTGAACTTGATCGGTTCAGCCCCTCGTCAACTTGAGCTGCAGGTAATTGAAGATTCCGGCTAATTGAAATGCGAAGAATTTTTCTGCTGCTAACCTGCGCGCTGCTGTTGGCCTTCAACGCGTGCGAACGCAAACCACGTGATGGCCGTGACAACAGCACGATCAAAATCGGCTATTACGGCGATCTCTCCGGCCCGACGCTCAACTTCGGAAAATCCGCGCTCAACGGCGTGCTGATGGCCGTCGATGAGATCAACCAGGCCGGCGGCATCAACGGTCTTAAACTCGACGTGGTCATTGAAGACGATCAGGGCAATGCTGAGCTGGCGGCGACGCGCGCCGGAAAGTTGATCGACAACGACAAAGTTATTGCCGTAATTGCCGGCGGGACTTCGAGCAACAGCCGCGCCGGCGCACCAAAGGCGCAGGTCTCTCACATTCCTCTGATCTCTCCATCGGCGACTGATCCGGCGGTCACCCAGATCGGCGATTACATTTTTCGCGTCTGTTACATCGACGCGTTTCAGGGCGAAGTGATGGCGAAGTTTGCCTTCGGCACTTTGAATGCGAAGAAGGCAGCCATTCTTTTCGATTTCAATGCACCTTACAGCCGTGGCCTTACTGATTTTTTTGAGTTGAGTTTTACCAGACTCGGCGGACAGATAGTAACCAAACAATTGTACACCGCGCGTGATCGAGATTTTCGCGGACAGTTAGATTCGATCCGTCTGGCAGCGCCCGATGTGATCTACGTTCCCGGTTACTACGGCGACGTCGCGGCGATCGCGAAGCAGGCAAGGCAGCTCGGCATAACGCAGCCGCTGCTTGGCGGTGACGGGTGGGATGCGCCTGAATTATGGGGACTCGGCGGCGACTCTTTGAACGGGTCCTACATCTCTAATCATTACTCGGTTGAAGACCGGTCACCGACCATTCAAAACTTCGTGCGAGAATACAAACAGCGTTACGGTAATCTGGCGCCGGATGCTCACGCGGCGCTGGGTTACGACGCAATGCGCGTGCTGGCAGCCGCAATTCAACGCGCCGGTATAACCGATGGCTCCAGGCTGCGCGACGCTCTCGCGCAAACGAAAAACTTTCCCGGAGTGACCGGCGTCATCAGCATCAATAATGAACGCAATGCAGTGAAGCCGGCCGTCGTCTTGAAACTGCAGGACGGAAAATATATTTATCAGGAGACCATTCAGCCCGAAACACCTGCGGCGACCCCGTCGCCATCGCCATCACCCTCAAAACCAAGGCGAAAGAAATAAAGCCGGTGCGGTGCGGTTACAAAGACGAGCGCGCCAGCGAAAGGGCTTCTACCACACGCTGGGCAGATGTTCCTCCCGCTTGCGATTTGGTCGCCAGTGTTTGTTCCAGCGACAAGGCCTCGTAAACATCTGCTTCGATGAACGCTGAAAACGAACGCAGTTCATCAAGCGTTAACTCCTGAAGTTCGACGCCGCGCCCGATGGCTTGAACGACAATGCGCCCCACGGTTTCGTGCGCTTCGCGAAACGCCATTCCCTTTCGCACCAGATAATCTGCCAATTCAGTAGCGTTCATGTAGCCGCTGGCGGCCGCTTCCCGGGTGCGCTCCTCATTGATGCGAATGTTCCGAAGAACGGTGGCCGCTACTTCAAGACACGAGTTAACAGTGTCCGCCGTATCGAACACCGCCTCCTTGTCTTCCTGCATGTCTTTATTGTAAGCGAGCGGCAGAGCCTTCAATGTCGTCAGCAACGCGACGGTGTGGCCAAATACGCGCCCGGCTTTTCCGCGCACGAGTTCCATCGAATCGGGATTCTTCTTCTGCGGCATCAGACTTGAACCGGTCGCTACAGCATCGCTCAATTCAAAGAAACCGAATTCAGTCGTCGAATAAATAATAATGTCTTCAGCCAGCCGCGAGAGATGAACCATGATGAGCGAACATGCGCCCGCAAACTCGACGCAGAAATCGCGATCGCTGACCGCGTCAAGGCTGTTGCGCGAAACCGAATCAAAACGCAACTCACGCGCGACCGCTTCGCGATCGATCGGATAAGACGTACCTGCGAGCGCTGCGGAACCGAGCGGCATCACGTTGACCCGCTGGCGCACTTCCGCCAGACGCTCGCGATCGCGCGCGAGCATTTCAAAATAAGCCAGGCACCAATGAGCGAAGAGCACTGGTTGCGCGCGCTGGAGATGTGTGTAGCCGGGAATGACTGTCGCGCGATATGAATCCGCGAGATCGAGCAACGCTTTTTGAGCGGAGCGTGTTCGCGCAACAGTTTCGTCGATTGCCTCGCGCAACCAGAGTCGTAGATCCGTCGCCACCTGATCGTTGCGGCTGCGACCCGTGTGCAGCTTAAGGCCCAGGTCCCCGATCAATTCCACCAAACGCGCTTCGACAAACGAATGAATGTCCTCCGACGCCAACTCGTCGAAGTAGTTCGACTCGGAGTTCCCGCGTTCGAGAATTGACTGCAAGCCGTTTCGGATCTTCGCTGCTTCGTCGTTTGTTAACACGCCGGCGCCGCGCAGTCCGTTGCAATGCGCGATGCTGGCTCGCACGTCCGCGGCGAACAATCTGCGATCAAAACTGAAACTTCGATTGAATTCGACAAAGCCCGGATCGGTCTGGCCGGTGAATCGTCCGCCCCACAGGTTTTTCGGCTCGCCCATCGTTGCCTCCAATCGCGTCCTCGAGGATTGACTTGGATGCATCCTCACTGCTATTTTATGCATCTATGCACTGACTATGCAAGTCTCGTGCATAGAATGGCGATGCAAAAAAGTGTTCGACAACAGAAGATTTTGAGTTTGATTCAGGGAAAGCCCATTGCTACGCAAGGGGAACTGAAGGCGCACCTGGAGCGAGCCGGCGTGTCCGCAACGCAGTCCAGCGTGTCGCGCGACCTCGAAGAACTGGGCGTCGTCAAACATCACGGCCGCTACACGGTGCCGAAGTCGAATGGCGCGGCGGCCCACGGACTAATGAGTTTGGACCTGGCTGGCGAAGTTCTGGTCGTAGCGCGGACGGAGCCCGGCCTTGCCTCCGCGGTCGCGGTTCAGATCGATGCGGCTGCAATTCCCGAGCTGGTCGGCACGCTCGCCGGTGAAGACACGATCTTCATCGCAGTCAACGATCGGAAAGCGCAGCGTACGGCGATCAAAAAGATCTGGGAGTTGTTTGGATGAAAACGTCCGACAAACTTTATGGTTTGTCGAAAAGGATCCCTAGGCGCAACCCGACGACAAACTGAAGTTTGTCGGACAACGGTTGGGGCGCTTGCTCAATGACTGAAAAGAAAATCAACAAGATCGTTCTCGCTTACTCCGGCGGACTCGACACGTCGGTGATGCTGCGCTGGTTGAAAGAGCGGTACCAGTGCGAGGTCGTTTGCTACTGCGCCGACGTGGGTCAGGGCGCAGAGATGGACGGCCTCGAAGAGAAAGCCAAAGCGACCGGCGCGTCAAAACTTTACATCGAGGATCTGCGCGAAGAGTTTGTGCGCGATTATGTTTGGACCGCCGTGAAGGCCAACGCGGTTTACGAGGGCGTCTATTTGATGGGCACATCGCTCGCGCGACCAGTGATCGCAAAACGGCAAATCGAGATCGCGCGCCAGGAGAAGGCTGACACCGTTGCACATGGCGCCACCGGCAAAGGAAACGATCAAGTTCGATTCGAACTTACTTACTACGCTTTGCTACCGAACATTAAAGTTATCGCGCCGTGGCGTGAATGGGAATTCAAAGGACGTACCGACTTGATCGCCTATGCCGAAGCGCACGGAATTCCGATAACTGCGACGATCGACAAGCCGTACTCAACCGATCGCAATTTGATGCACGTTTCGTACGAAGGCGGAATTTTGGAGGACCCCTGGGCTGAGCCGCCTGAGAATATTTTTCAAATGACGCGTTCGCCTGAGAATGCGAAAGCCGAGGTTGAATACCTTGAAATTGGTTTTGAAAAAGGCGAGCCAGTGACGATCGACGGCGAACGTCTCGATCCGGTCTCGCTCTTGTCCCGACTGAACGAAATTGGGGGCGCGCATGGAATCGGCCGCGTCGATCTCGTCGAGAACCGTTTCGTCGGCATAAAGTCGCGCGGAGTTTACGAGACTCCCGGCGTCACTATTCTGCAAGCGGCCCATCGAGCGTTGGAATCGATCACTCTCGATCGCGAAGTCATGCATTTGCGCGACTCGCTCAGCGTCAGATTCGCGGAGTGTGTCTATTACGGCTTCTGGTTCGCGCCGGAGTTCGAATTACTGCGCAAGATGATCGATGAGACGCAAAAGAATGTCAGCGGCGACGTGCGTTTGAAACTCTATCGCGGCAACACGATCGTCGTCGGCCGTCGTTCACCGAGCTCGCTCTACGATGAAAACGTAGCGACGTTTGAAGCCGACACGGTTTACAACCAGCGCGATGCGGAAGGGTTTATCAAGCTCAATGCGCTGCGGTTGAGATTGCGAGGTGGCCAATGATTAAAATCATCGAAGTCGACAAGATTGGATCGGCGACCTCGCCTCTAAATCTTTCGCGAAGCCTGAGCGTGATTGGCGCGACCGATTCACCGCGCGCCGGCGATGTAGTTGTCGTGCGGGTGCTGACGGATAACGCAACCTACAACATGCTGGAACTGCCGACCGGAAGATTGGCGAAGGTAAATCCGGGAGATGTGGTTGTGGGCGTGCTCGGTCGTCGCCGGGCGCTGAAAGGCTTTGTTGGCGATGTCCCGGAAAGCATCGCTGCGGGCGATGAGCTTTACCTGCTCAACCTGGGTGGCGTGATCGGAAGTTGCAGCGGGCATCATTCCAGCCTCAACGAAGCGATCAAAGTTGAAGTCATCGGTCTGGCGACAAACGGTGGAGGCTCTATCAAGAGCATCGCTGATGTTGCGCTCCCCGTGCGCGAGAGCCTGGGATCGACGGCGCCGATGGTAGTAATCGCAGGCGCGTGCATGAACAGCGGCAAGACTTACGCGGCCACCGAGATTATTCAATTGGCCACGCGCGCGGGATGGCGGGTGGCCGCCGCGAAGGTGTCAGGCATTGCCTGTTTGCGCGACACACTCAACATGGCGGATCACGGCGCGATTGCGACGGCGAGTTTTCTCGACTGCGGTTTGCCTTCAACCGTGGGCGCGGGTGATTTGGCGCCGGTGGCAAAAGCGATCATAGCGCGACTGAACGAGAGCGCGCCGGATCTACTCGTGATCGAACTTGGCGATGGAATCCTCGGTGGTTATTCCGTCGAGTCGGTTTTTGAAGATGCTGAACTCCGGGCAGCAATGACGGCTTTGGTTTTTTGCGCGTCGGATTACGTCGGCGCGTGGGGCGGCATCGAGATCTTCCGACGTCGTGGCATTAGAGTGGATCTCGTTGCAGGTTCGGTTACTGATTCGCGGATGGGCGAAGACTATATCGAGCGCGAGTTCAACGTGCCGGCTGCGAATGTGCGACGGAATGGAACAAAGCTCTTCGAGATCGTGAAGCAGAAGATTTGGAGTGCGCCGGCAAAGTCCCGACGCCTCGGGAGCGACGGCGCTTTGGTTTCTGTATCAACGTAGCCAACACCGTGATGGATGAAGAATTTCCAGACGGACCTATTGACAGCGATACCTTAGAATCGAGGGCAATCCAAAGCGCCGTCGCTCCCGAGGCGTCGGGACTCTGCCGGCGCACTCCAAAAAGATGAAACTTAAGATCGCAATCTTTGGCGGCTCAGGCTATGGCGGTTCAGAACTGCTGCGCATTCTGCTGCTTCATCCGAATGCGGAAATCGAATTCGTCACAGCAAACGAACACGCCGGCAAAGCTGTCAGCGACGTTCATCGAAATCTCCTGGGCCTGACCGATCTGAAATTTATCAAAGCGCCGGAAGACTTTGGGAACCTTAGCGGTCTCGACTGCGCATTTTTCGCTTTGCCGCACGGACAGGCGATGGAAATCGCGCCGCAGCTTCCTGCGAATGTGAAGGTGATCGACCTTTCGGGTGACTTTCGTTTGAGCGACTCGGAAATCTTTGCAAAACATTATGGCCGTGAGCACACGGCGATGGAGGCCCAGTCGGAATTTGTTTACGGCCTCACGGAAACAAACCGTGAGGCAATCAAGTCGGCGCGGCGCGTCGCGAATCCCGGCTGTTTCGCAACCGCGACGTTGCTTGGCCTTGCTCCTCTGATTGCGAACAACCTCCTGAGCTGCCGCGTGATCGTTGATGCGAAGACTGGCTCATCGGGTTCCGGCGCGAAACCCGCAGCAAACACACATCACCCGCAGCGCAGCAACTCGTTCTATGCCTACAAGCCTTTCACGCATCAGCACGTGCCGGAGATCGAACAGGAACTGAAGCGCGTCGGCGATTGGACTAATGAATTAGTCTTCATGACGCACTCGCTGCCGGTTTCGCGTGGCATCTTTGCGTCGATTTATGTCGAAACCAAGAATGGTGAAACAGAGGAGCAGATTCGCGCACTCTTTGCTGACTTTTATTGCGACTCATTTTTTGTACGACTCGTGAAAGGCTCGCCGGACATCAACTGGGTCAAGACCACGAACTTTTGCGACCTTGGTTTCGCCGTCCGCGGACGACAGCTTGTCGTCTTTTCCGCGCTCGACAATTTGGTTAAGGGCGCGGCGGGTCAGGCGGTGCAGAATATGAATTTGATGTTTGGGCTGTGTGAGAAAACGGGATTGATGTTGCTGGGGACCAATCCTTGATGTAGGGGGCAGGGCTTGTCCCTGCCCGGTTCTGGAAGAAACACGCGCGGGCAGGCACGAGGCCTCTGCCCCTACAAGCCGATGATGCAAAAGAGCAATTTTCAGCCGGCGCCAATTAAGCCTTCCGTCGAGCTTGCCGATCTGGAGAAGATCGATATTCGCGTTGGGACAATCTTGTCGGTTGATGAAGTTGCGGGCTCGGGGAAGCTGATGAAACTGACTGTTGCGTTTGGCGATCATCGGAGAACGATTCTCGCTGGTCTTAAGCAGGAGCGAGAGAACCCAAAAGAGATCGAAGGGCGGCAGGCACTGTTTGTTGTGAATCTGGCGCCGAAGAAAATGATGGGTCAGGTTTCTGAAGGCATGCTGTTCGATATCGGTTATGCGGATGGCTTGACCCCGGTGTTGGCAATACCAGAAAAACAGATCGCGGACGGAGCAAGAGCAGGATGAGCGCACCAGCAGCCACATCTTTTGCGGAGATCGCCGCGAGCGAAGAACGGTTTCAACTCGCGACGTACAAGAAGATGCCAATCGTCGCTGAGCGCGGCGAGGGCGTTTGGATCTATGCGAGCAACGGCGATCGATATCTCGATTTGTATGGCGGCCACGCAGTCGCGGGCACCGGGCACTGTCACCCGCACGTCATCGCCGCAATTCGCGAGCAGACAGAGAAGCTGCTTTTCTATTCAAACCTGGTTTATTCGGAGGCACGTGTGCGCGCGGCAGAGAAACTTGTTTCGATTGCGCCAGAGCGTTTGACGAAAGCTTTCTTCTGCAACTCCGGAACGGAAGCAAATGAGAACGCGATGCGCATGGCGCGCATGGCCACCGGACGCGAAAACATCATCACTTTCAGCGGCGGCTTTCACGGACGGACCGCCGATGCGATCAGCGCGACTTTCCTGGGCAAATATCGAGAAATCGGAAAGCCGAATGTGCCAGGCCATCTGCAAGCAGAATTCGGCGAGATTGAGTCCGTGCGAACTCTGGCGAACGATTCCGTTGCAGCGATCATGCTCGAGCCGATCCAGTCGATGGCCGGTGTGCGCATGGCCGAGCCGGCGTTCTATCGAGCGTTGCGCGAGTTGTGCAACGCGCGCGGCATCATTTTGATCTACGACGAAGTGCAGACCGGCGTCGGCCGCACCGGCGAATGGTTCTTCGCTGGCAGCGAGGCGGGTGACGGAGTTGTGCCGGACATCATCACGCTCGCGAAAGCATTGGGCAGCGGCATTCCCGTCGGCTCGTGCCTGGTAACGGAAGAGATTGCGTCGCATATCAAGGAAAACGATCTGGGGACGACGTTTGGGGGCGGGATGATCGCAATGGCTGCGGTAACGGCCACGTTCGAGGCGATTGAGAACGACGGGATGCTGGCGAACGTCCGTGAGATCGAATTCTATTTACGAGAGCGGCTGAAAGAAGTGGAGCAGGTTGTGAGTGTTCGCGGTCGTGGTCTTTTGTTGGGGATCGAGTTTGCGGAGAAAACCAAACTGATTCATGAAGCTTTGCTTGAGCGCAAAATTATTACGGGTACGTCGAGCGATCCGAAGGTATTGAGGCTCCTGCCGCCGCTGTGTTTGGGGAAGGAAGAGGTTGATTTGTTCGTTGATGCTTTGCGGCGGGTCTTGAGTTAGTTGTAGGGGCGGGGCTTGTCCCCGCCCGATGGTCGAACGCGGGCAGGGACAAGCCCTGCCCCTACAAAAATGAGGCGAGACTTTCTTACTACATCGGCGTGGACTCGCAACGATCTCGATCAACTGATCGAATCGGCCTTGCGTTTCAAACGCGGCGACGATCAATCGAAGCCTCTGTCTGGTCGTTCGGTGGCGTTAGTCTTTTTTAATCCGAGCCTGCGCACGCGCGCGTCGATGCAGGTGGGCATTCATGAGCTCGGCGGCAACGCGGTCGTGCTCGAACCGGGTGGTGCGACCTGGACGCTTGAGCATCGCGAAGGCGCGGTGATGGACGCCGATAAGACCGAACACGTTGCGGAATTTGTGCGCGTGCTTGGTCGTTACTGCGTGGCGATTGGCGTACGAGCGTTTGCAGCACTCAAGAATTGGGAAGAAGAACGAACCGATCCAATCCTAAATGCATTCGCAAAATATTCGACAGTGCCGATTATCAATCTTGAATCCGCAATGCATCATCCGTGTCAGGCCCTGGCAGATATGATGACGATTCGAGAGCAGCTTGGCGAAGGCAGAAAGAAAGTCTTGCTGACGTGGGCGTGGCATCCGAAGCCTCTGCCGATGGCGGTGCCAAATAGTTTCGCGCTCGCGGCAGCGCAGATGGGACACGAGGTCGTAATCGCACATCCGCCCGGTTACGAGTTGGACGATGAGTTGATGGAAGACATCAGGCAGCAGGCGGCAGGGGCAGGCGGCAAGATAAGAATAGCGAACGACATCGATGAAGCCTTTGTCGACGCGGAAGTTGTTTATGCAAAGAGTTGGGGAAGCAAGAACTTTTACGGGGCGCCGGAAAAAGACGTTGCGGAGCGTGCCCAATATCGCGCGAAATGGTTCGTCGATGAAGCTAAGATGTCGAAGACAAACAATGGGATCTTCATGCATTGTTTGCCGGTGCGGCGGAATGTGATCGTGACTGACGGCGTGATCGACTCACCCTCGTCGGTGGTCGTGGATGAAGCTGAAAACCGCCTGCATGTTCAAAAGGCTATTCTGGCTGAGTTGTTAAAGAAATGATTTCCCGCAAAGGCGCAAAGAAGAAGTTGCATCGCGCGGGACTCCCTTTGCTCCTTAAGGGTGAAGTGTCGCGACAAACGGAATCGACGGTCTTGCTTCTTTGCGGCTTTGCGCCTTTGCGGGAAACTCTCTTTTGATTGATTCAAATCCAGCGAGAAACTTTTATGACCGACACCACCGAAGTTGGCAATCAATTACGACTCGACCTTCTCCGCGAGGCGCTGCCCTACATCCAGCGCTTCAAAGGCAAGACGTTTGTCGTCAAGTTGTCCGGCAAGGTCACTGAAGATCACGATCGGCTGATCTCTCTGGCTGAAGAACTCGCCCTGATGCATCAGGTTGGCATTCGTCTTTGCGTCATTCACGGCGGCGGCAAGCAACTAAGCGAACTTGCCGCGCAGATGGGAATCGAGCAGACAATCATTAACGGCCGGCGCGTCACCGACGATGCCACGCTCGAGATGGCCAAGATGATCTTTGCGGGAAAGATCAATACCGACATTCTCTCGGCGCTGCGTCACCGTCGGGTTGAGGCTGTCGGCCTGTCCGGAGTTGACGGCAACATCGTGCACGCGGAGCGCCGGCCGCCAGGACAGATCCTCAATCGCGAGACCGGCGAACATGAGCACGTTGATTTCGGTCACGTCGGCGACGTGGTTGAGATCAATACGCGTCTGCTCGCGGTCTTGCTCGATCACGGTTACCTGCCCGTTATCTCTTCGCTCGGCGCCGACGCGGAAGGCACGGTCTTCAACATTAACGCAGACACGATCGCCTCGGAGATTGCGGTTCAACTACAAGCGGAAAAGTTGATTCTCTTGTCCGACGTGGAAGGAATTTATTTACGGGCAGGCGATCCACACTCAAAGCTTTCACGTCTCACCGCGGATGAAGCAGACGCGCTCATCAGCGACGGCAGCGCAACCGGCGGCATGATTCCCAAACTCCAAAGCATCACCGAGCTGCTGCGTCGCGGCGTCCACAGCGCGCACATCATCAACGGCACGGCACGCAACGCTCTGCTCGCCGAAGTCTTCACCGACAGCGGCACCGGCACGATGATCGTCGCGTGAGCATTTGTCATTTCGCTTCCTGTTGGATTTTCTTTGACAGTACACCGCTAGCTACATAGAATTCTGCTGCGTTCAAAATCGACCTTAGTGAGGAGAATCATCACCATGCCTCACGGCCACCACCGAAAGACCCTGCGCATCCCTTTCTTTCTGAGCCTCTTTGTGGTTGTTCTCTGTTGCGCCACAGCCGACGCCACCAGGTTGCCTGGAGACAGCGAGTATGTCGGCAGCCTCGATGGCGAACTCATCGCGGACACCGAAGAACTAGATCAGGTTGTGTTCCACCCGCTGCGCGATCTTTCCAGGGTCAAATTTGCGAAGGCGCCGGAAGCGGGCGGCCACCTCACCGCGGGCCGGCTTTATGATCCGCTCCGCGACAAGTCGGCGATTCTGGCGGTGCTGATTGAGCAAGAGGACGGTCCGCCAGTGTTTTACGTAGATCTCGATGGCGATGGCACAATGTCCGACGCCGAGCGCTTTGAGCTTGTGCCTGGTGAAAACGGCAACCCTTACGAACTGCAAGCGACTTTGCAATTGCCGATGAGGAACGCCCTGTTCAAGAGCTTTCCTATCTTCATTCAGTATTTCAAGAACGTTCAGTGGGAGGAGTTGAAGGAGGATGAGCGCCTGGTGATGCAATCGAAGATCGCCTTTGCCAAAGGCAAGGTTGATATTCAAGGAAAGTCGACGTTGGTCGAATACCAGTTCAACGCTCAATCAAAAAAGATCAGTGTCTCGAACGGTTGGCTTGGTGTCGACAACGATGGCGATGGCGAGATCGACCTCGATCACTTCTCGCCCGAAGCGGCCGAAGCACGTGAAGAAACAGTCGTATTCCGCATTGGCACTCACTACGTTTCGACCAAGAAGGTGGAT
Source organism: Pyrinomonadaceae bacterium (assembly GCA_041492185.1). Classification (GTDB taxonomy): domain Bacteria; phylum Acidobacteriota; class Blastocatellia; order Pyrinomonadales; family Pyrinomonadaceae; genus JAOAPY01. The sequence goes on from JBGPWL010000017.1 coordinate 48,711, forward strand.
CTGGAAAAGAACCAGATCGTCATGCGCGAGCATCCGGCGTCGGACTACAAGCGTGTCGAGTTGATGATCGGAGCAGAAGTGCCGGACTTTACTTTCACCGATTTCGACGGCAAGAAGCGGAAGCTTTCAGAGTTTCGCGGCAAATACGTCCTGGTCGATTTTTGGGCCATGTGGTGCGGTCCATGCCGGCGCGAATTGCCTTATCAGAAAGCCGCCTACTCACGTTTTCAGGCGCGCGATTTTGAAATCTTGGGAATGGACAACGACGATGACGCCGCAATTGTGAAAATGTGGCTGCGAAAAAATGGACTCAACTGGCCGCAGGCAACGCAAGATAGCATTCGGACACTGGAGGACCGCTACCGCATTCACGCGTTTCCGACGACCATGTTACTGGGGCCCGACGGAAAAATAGTCTCGCTGGGCCAAACCCGGAAGAAGCAACCAGGGCTTCGAGGACAGGCGTTGTTGAAATCGCTCGATGAGTTGTTGCCGCCGTAAGAATTTGTTAGGCGGCCTCCCGGGCCAGCCGGTCCGCGCGCGCGGGGCCGGCCACAAGGCGCATCACCGTGTGGCCCACGACCACCACGCCGACGTAAGTTACGGAGTCTGCGAGGATGGGCGCAAGGCCCGGAGCGAAGACCATCCACTTCGGGAACACAGTGGCGTACCAATAGTCGCGCGGCGGGCCGATTACCGCTACGATGCCAAGGCACACTGCCAGCCCGCGCCATCCGAACCGGCGAGCCACTCGCCAGGTGACGAGGTAGATTGGAGTTAACGAGATGACTAGTCCGAGGTAAAACATGGTCACGAAGTATGGCGTTGAGGCAAACGGTACGTGCCACCAACCGAGGGCTTCGCACAGAGCGATCGCTCGCAGCGCCATGAACGATGCGGCTGCTCCACCGACCAGTGCCCCGGCGACGCGCCGCGCAGTCGCGCGAGTGAAGTAGATGACAGCGACCAACGCGACCAGGTACAGGCCAGTCATCAGAAGTATCTGTTGTGTTGTCATCCGATCGAGTTGTGATCTCTGTGTGATTGTAGCACCCGCGGCTGACTCGATAACTCAGGCGGTCAGCGACAACCAGGGCATTGCAACGACACCGCAAACCGCGTCCGTGATCGCCCTTAATCGTGGGACGGCTTTTCAAAAACAGCCGGATCAATTGGTTCGTTCACTTTGAGTTCCGTAATCGTGGTAGTTATCCAGACGTCCTGATATTTCTGGCGGATCCGGTAGGGGAGGCTAACACCGTTCACTTCACGATAGTCTTCCAGGTATGTCTCGGCATCCTCGGAACCTGAGGCGCCGTGTGGGTCAATATATTCATCAAGCATAGGGTTGTACACCAGATCAACCCGGCGAGAGTCGACTCTCAGCAACATTCCGGTTTCAACATCGAAGTACATTTCGGACACTCCGTCCGTGCCGAAGTTCAGGTTCGTCAATTGATACGCGACGCGGTCGCCAACCAAAGTTTTTCCGAGGAGACGGAGGTTTGGATACCTGTTCTCAAGTTGGAAATAGTTTATGAACTCGCCTCCCCGCTTTACTTCGTCGGCCACACGCGGGCCGAGATCGTTCGTGTACACAGGACCAACCAGTTGGATGTGAGGATCGACATTCGCAGACTGCTCGGCCCAGCCCTTTCTCGACCATCCCTTTGCGCCATTGGTGCCGCGTTGCCACACGCGTTTCCAATCCTCAAACTTTTGCGTAACGACAAGTTTGTTAGGCGCCTCGCTTTCAAATTCCAGCTCCCCATCCGCAGTGCTCCAGTGAACATGTACCATTAGATGGGGCGCGGCCTGCGTCGCGGCGTACGTTTCCTCAAGGTTATTCTTTATCTGGAGATGTCCGCGGCCGATAAGGGTCTTCAGCGCCGAGGGGTGTGCCTGCCAACCGCTGACTTTGAGGTACTGGGCAAAGATCTCATCAACTGAAGGATCCTTCGCGAACCAGCTGTAGAACCATGCTTTCGACGTTCTCTTGCTTCCGTCCCTGAGAACAAAAGTCTGTGGTTGATGTTTGCGCGAGGCCCGGAACACAAAATATCCCACAGGAACTGAAATGAGAACGAGCACCACAAGGAGCTTGCGCAGTGTTTTCCCAACACCAGACGTCGCGACCACGTCGATTGGTAATTCCTGACTGGCGCCGGCGTCGTCATCTTGCTGAAGCCGGGCACCGCACTTCTTGCAACTTTCCGCGGTCGCCCATGAAACGAATCCGCAGGCCGCGCACTTGAGACTGTTCATGATTTCTCTCTTGTAACCGGGGAGCGATAAGAGGTCGACGCGTTCCGTCCGGCTACCTCCTCGGCGGCATCTTTCCTTGGTTCATCTTTGGTTTGAGACTAAAGGTTCCGGTTACCGAACTATCGTTGTCGCGCAGTTCGATTTCGCCACTCACTAGATCTTCGGAAGCAGAATGAATCGTGAGATAGCCGGTTGTCTGCCTCATATTGAACCCCGCGGACTAGCCTATCTTATTACCTTTGTCCCAAATGATAACCGCGCCGGAAAGGCTGTCCATTGATTGATTTCCACCGATGGCGTAAACACCGGGGGGTATGGCGGACATACCGTCAGAGCCTTCTTTACCGTTGACCTTAAGACACACCTTGGTGGGAAATGTGTCTGCCTCGGGAGGAAGGCCCCTGGTTACCTCAGGATTCGGTTTTTCTTTTTCGCTTAACATCTCGTAATTGGCGAGGCAGAGCGAGTAAACGGAATATGAAATCGTCCGACCGGATTCCGGTGTGAAGCTGGCGCTAGACGTATCCATTAAGAGAAAGGCGATGGGTATTTGTCTCTCAGTTGGTTGGCCCTGGTTCTTGTAAGTCAACTTGAGTAGATCGAATTGTCTTGGGGGAGCACTGGGCTTGCTGCAGGCTGCCAGGAAAAGCGCCACGATTAGAAGAGTAGTGCGAGACTTCATCTTTAGTTCCTCCCTCATTCGAATACTATCAGATTCTTGTCCTTCAGCGGCTACGGATAGATCAAGTTATGAAGCTTCTCAGCCCAATCCTCATCGAGTCGCAAGGTGTCAATCAGAAATTTACCTTCGACTGTTTTAGGTCGTGTGATCTTAGCGACTACGAATGGCGTATTGTCTTCAAGACTGATAGGGATAACTTCTCCGCGCCCTGAGTACTTGTAACTTAGGGGCTCGTAAAATCTGGCGACCTTGGTCGCCGGGCGGACAATGCCCGACCATGACAAGAGGCGGGCCGGTACATAGACGAGCACGAGGCCAATGAACAGCGCGGCATAAGTGATCGCGCGGACAACAAACATGCTTACCTCTGGCGCGTTGTGACTTCAAGAATGCGCTGTCCGCGCGCCGATCCAAACCAAATGTTGGGCCGCTTCGAGCATGAGCTATCGATCAGATAACTCGTAGTCGTGCCGCTCGGCGGGATCCTGGGAGAAGTACTGGACGAATTCCCAATCGTTGCCCTCTGGATCATAGAAGTACACGCGCCGGCGATGCGGATGCGCGTTCGGGACCGTCGAGTCTCGGTACCCGGCTGCCTTCATCCGTTGACGCAGCGCCTCGACATCGTCGACCTCATAAGCGAGATGGTTCACGCCCGGCAGGCCGCTGTACGGTATCCAGCCCTGCTCGGGATCGGCGTTCGCGGGACTTAAGGCAATGTAGGTTTCATCAGTGCCTATATGTACCCATCGTGAGCCGTCCTGATTTTTGCCTTCGGCGCGCACTTGAAACTCAGGAAACGCCGTCTGCAAGAGACGGATCATTCCATCAATATCACGAACCGTAAGATTCGCATGTTCCAGCCGAACAGCCATTACAAAACCCTCAATTATCGTGGTTCGCCAACCCACAGCTCGCGCTGTGGGCTACTGATGCCGGGTGAAGTGAGTGACCACGACCAACGCGACCAGGTACAGGTCAGTCATCAGAAGGATCTGTTGAGTTGTCATCCGATTCTCAGCAACCGCCTGGCGTTAGAGTTTCGGCGGCCGCGCAGCGGCACACAACGTGGATCCTATCTTTCATTTTGAGAAACGCGCGACACAAGCCCCGGAAGTTTAAGCCTCGATCATAATCATTCTAAGAATCCTATGCTCCGACAACTTCTGCTTCCTGGCCTTCTCCCGAAAGCTCGTTCTGACTGTTGGGCGTCAGGGGCATCTTTCGCAGGCTCATTCGCCGGAAGAAATAATTGTAGAAACTCATGGCTGACTTGATAAGCAACCTGGTACCCAGTCCCATTTCCGTCTTACGAACGCTGTCGGCCGCCATACCATATCCGGCGTATGCTTGTCTGAACATTATGCACACCATCAGGTAGGCAAACTTCTTCGCCGGCCTCCAATTCTTCGCCCGTCCACGTCTCGCCCGCTTGTAGCTTTCCCTAAGCGAGTAGAAGTTGTCCCAGCACTTCTTATTCTCGGTGTGCAAATCATCCTTACTGATATTGGGATGTTTGATAATATCAACCGGTCTCATCGGAGTCAGCCAGTACTCCTCAGATAAGATTTGGGTTTTGTGCTTGGGCTTGAACCCTGGTTTTCCAAGATTCTTTTTGTCGTTCATCATTTCATAAAAGTCTTTGGTGCCGGGATAGGGGTTATACACGGTGAATTGCGCAAACATGGTGCCGGACTCGGTCGCAAACTGGCTCATGGTTTGAATCGTGTTAACCGTATCTGATTCCAGACCGCAGATAATCGAGCTCAACACCATTATCCCGCTTTGCTGGATTGTTTGGATGGCCTCCACCATCTTCTCGCCCACCGGATTCCACTGCTTGCCGGCGCTCTTCAATCCTTCTTCGGTAAAGGACTCGACGCCGATGAGCGCCGTCCTGATTCTCATCTTCTGATGCAGGGCGCTCAAGTACTCTTCATCGGTTGCCGCCTCGGTGGTCATTTGGGCAAAACCAAACATGTCTTTGGGGACTGACCGGTCGTATTCATCAAAAAACTTCAAGCGATTTTCGCGGAGCTTTTCAAACTCGCGTCTTTTTTGTGCGTTCGGCTCGCGAGCTATCCGGCTCAAAGTTGACGGATTGAAATTATCATCGGCGAAGACAAGGTAACGAAACCCCATGGCATGAAGCTCGTTGACTTCCTCGATGACTTTGTCGTCAAGGCGCAAGCGTGGTGTGCGTCCTTCAGTCACCCAAACGGAACAGAAGCTGCAATTCTCCGGACACCCCGCGACGGTTTGAACGGAAGGAAACATGTATTTGGTTGGGTCGAGGAGATCCCATCTCGCCTTGACCATGGCTTCGCCGGGGACGCGCCCTCCGTCATACTTCCGCTGCAAGCGATTCTCGAGCGCGTCCTTTATGACCTTGCTCCATACCACTTCTCCGCCGCCGGTGACCACGGCATCAGCGCCAATGCGGAGCGGTTCTTCCGGGAAAATGGTGGCGTGAATGCCTCCCATAATTACCGTGGCGCCCTTGAGCTTGGCATCTTTCAAGACACGGTATCCGGGCAGACAATTGCCGCTGCTGATGCCGATGCCAACTATGTCTCCGGGACTGAGAATGTCGGGATTAAATCTCTGAATTGATTCGTCGATGAGTATAGGGTCACCGACCAGGTCGACCGGGGTTGCTTGAGCCATCACGTAGAGCCACCGCGGCGTGATAACGCTGTAGCCTACGGTTGATAACGACGGATTGACTAGTATGACCTTTGGCACTCTACACCTCACCTAATGAAATATCTGTCAGCCTATGTTCTTTTTGTTAAAGGCGCAACTTCAATTCGGCTTCTGCTGACCAGTTCTTGAGCTAATGACTTTCTATTCGTGCTTTAGAACAAGTCAAAGAACGCGCTACCCACGCTCCGGTCCCGAGTTGTCGTATGGCGTTCGTGGATGTACGGGTTAGGCAGCCTCAACGTAGTCTGCGAGACTTGTGGGTTCAGGGATCGGCAGCCCATCTTCGCGCATGCCGTGCAAGTGCAGTTCAACTGCTTCACTCATGCGCTGTCTTAACTCGTCGATGGTTTTGCCCGTGGCGATGCACCCCGGCAGGTCAGGCAAATAAGCCGAATAGTTTCGCTCACCTGGTTCGATGATCATCGCATATCGCATAATTGTTAACTCGACCGCTCACCTGAACCTGAAAATATCACGTAGTTCACTCTCGATGTACTTGTGTGTTGTGCAAAGCGGGCAGGCCTTAGTCCATTTTTTTGTGGCAGCTTTGTTCTTATTGCGCGTCGGTTGGAAATGATGAATGGCCAGGCATTCTAATTTTGGAATATGACTATTCCCACTTACTGCAAAGATCGTGACTCGTTTGACAATCGTCTGGGGCTTTCTAATTCCAGCATCGACCTTCTTCCGACTAAACCGGGGAGGCTTACCCGTTTTCTTGGTACCAAGCTCTCGCCGCAACCAGTGCGTACGTTGACCAAACAGGCCGTTCAACTCACGGTCGAAAGATTTCGAGAATGCCATTGTTGTTCCTTACGCTCCGCTGGAATGAGTTGCAGGTGGCGCGCTCGATGGAACCACATAACGTGATTTTCTGCCGTTGCTCTGTCACCAAGATTCAATGTGATTGATGACACGGAGCGTTCGTGGCTTCAATTCAAGCGCTGTTGTCAAAACCAAATCGAGAAGCAACGCGACGATTGTTAGCCGTTGCTATCAGCGGTATTCCTGGAAGAATGCTTCGTCTACCTCGTAGACGGTCTTCGGTCTTACGCCAAACTCCGAGCGCTCAAACATCTGGACGAGAGTCTCTCCGTCCACCAACTCGATGGGCGACGCGCCATCACGTCTGGCTTCCTTCGTCGCCTCGGTCGTAAACGTGCCGGTCGTAATGACGATGCCTTTGTCGGCCCGTCCCATCATCGCTCCGCGGAAATCGCGCACTTGCGACGCTGAGACCGAACCAGCGTAGCGCTTACACTGAAACAAGACGGTGAAACTCACAAAGGGATTGACCTGCAGAATGCCATGGCCGTCAATGCCCCCATCGCCAGACTTGCCAGTGACAATGACCCGCTCAAAGCCGGACTCGCGCAGTAATCGCTGTGACAGGCGCTCGAATCCTCCCGGCGAAAGCGACTTCAAGATATCCAGTAGCGTGCGCTTGCTCGCAGTGTCATCAGACGGACCCATCGGTGGCGTGACTTCTGTCGCATCGTTCACGTTTGGTTTCTCGCTTCTGGTCGGAAGATTGGCCTGTACATCCTTGAAAAGCTGGGCTACTGCATTTTGGGAGAGGTGTACGGTACGCCCCTTTTCTGTCAGCGCCCATACACCACGTCGTGAAGCATCCAGTAAATCCGCCTTTGCCAAGTAGAATCGAGCCCAAGCCACCTGATTCCGAACGCGCGAACCGCCGTTCTTGTTCGTTTGAGCCTGCTCCTGCTCTGAAATATTCAGACGCTCTAGAACCGTGTCCGTCACTTCTTTGGGTTGCCCCGAACCGTCGAGTTCTCGCAAGGTCTCAACGATTGGAATACAGAATCGCAGAAACTGTGGGCCTTTGGTTTTCTCCATCTCTTTGCCTCGTTAGGAAACGACGGGCTCCGATCGCGGACTAACTCTGAGTATATATCAACCTGATATATTACACGCCCAGGCGGCATACCCTACATCACTTGGGGGTGCAATTAGAAGTCGGACTCATTCTCATTCACACCCGGTTTCAACCGGGTGGACCAAGACGCCAAACCAGTTTTGCCCAACCGTTTCCAACGGTTTTCACTTGTGCCAGATGACACTTTAGGGTCAGGATCGCATTGGTCCACCGCAACTCAAGAACCTGAAAAGGAAACGCTCCGAATGTCAACTCACTCTTACTCGCGCTGCTGGCTTCATCTAATCTGGGAAACTCTTCGGCGGGAGCCGATGCTGGACAAGCGAGCCGCCGCGCAGGCTTCCGCAAATCTGTCAGAGTACTCGTATGAGAAAGGCATCTACATGAAGGTCAATTACTTCAACCCGGAGCACACTCACGCGCTGATTGATCTTCGCACGAACTTAACGATCGAACAGGTGATACAACTCCTCAAGGGTAGCTCGTCACATTGGATCAATCAGAACCAGTTGGTCAAAGGGAGATTCGCATGGGGCCGCGGATACGGCGCTTTTTCGGTCTCGCATTCAGACGTAAGTAAGGTTGCCAACTACATTGCTCATCAAGAAGAGCATCACCGAAAGAGAACTTTTGCGGAGGAGTATGAGTTGTTCGTCAAACGGTATGGCTTGGAATGGCGCGACGAAGAAAACCGTTGAAACGGTTCCGAAGATTTCTTTGATGCCCGTGTCCACCCGGTTAAAACCGGGTGAGAATGAGAATGAACTCCCACTTTAATTGTTCCCATCACTTGGATGGGAATTAGTCTTTGGAATACTCTGACAACACCTCAGTGCTTCTCAATCACCACTACCTTGCTGCGAAAGTCGAAGGTCACGACGAAGTCTTTGAAAAACACGTTGCCGATGTTGAGTTGAAACTTGGCATGGTCGTGGCCGGCGCCGGGAAGCCAGAAGGAGGTTTCGGCTGAGTCGATCGAGATCGAGCCGATGCGAATCGTCTTTAATACTCCAGTTCTCGTTTGGAACGCACCGTTATAGCCAACCGATGTCTTTTCTTCCACCTTGACTGGGGCGTCTTCCAAGCCCAGCGCTTTGATCGCCGCCGGCGTCAGCCCAAACGTGCCACTGGATCCGGTATCAAGCGCCGCGCGGACCTTCTGGCCGTTGATGTAGACATCGTCTACAAGCACCTCGCTGTCGTAGCGAAATTTGATCACCGCGCGCGTCGGTGTGCTCTCTAACTTTGCGGGGAACGGTGAACGATCGTAGAAGCGAACTCTCAGTGCCGCGTAATCGATCTGAAAAATGCGGCCTTGCAAAAAACTATGGCCCAACACACCGTGGACGGGTTTACCCATTCGGTCACCAATCTTCGTGAGATTGATCGCTGCCGCATAAACATCTTTCGCAGTGATGCCGCCGAGTTCAACCAGCGGGAGTTTTGTCTCATAGGCGAGATTAACGTCGGTGCCTCCGCCGGTTCCCTGCTGGCCTTTGCCGCTGAGTTTCAGACCAAGGTCGCGCGCGGTGGCCAGATCGATGGCTGAAGGATCAGTGTCGGTATCAAGCAACAGGTTGAAGGGACCACGGCCATTGATCTTGACCTGGAGCACGATCTGGTTGTGAATAAACTCGAAGGGAACCTCGGCGATCGGAGTGGGCGCCTGAGCACTAATCAGGTCAGCGGAGACGACAATAATGATGAGCGCTACAAGAACGGTGATCAGTCGCTTTCTTTTCATTATCACCTCACGGTATGGCAGTTTTAAGTAACCTTTCAATCACACCCAGCTAAAAAACCGTGCAAGAACAGGGGTTCAGAGTTCGAGCTTTAGCTTGGTATTTTTTTCCAGACAACCTAAAGGTCGAACTCTGAACACCTGTTTCTTCGCTCACTTGGACTTTGACTCTGTCTTCTCTTGCGGCTTCGTCTCGGTCAGCACCGGCGGTGGCGGCGCGGTGAACTGACCGAGATCGGCGAGCCCCAGACTGCTTTCGATATCGCCAATCTGCTTTACGGCATCCTCGTAACCGTCTTTGCCAAATTGCTGATGTTCGATCTCTTCAAACTTGTCGCTGATCTCGTCGAATTGATTCTTTGTCATCGTCTCTTTCCACGCGGGAAACACGATCGTGTCTTCGATCGCGGCGTGATGTTGGTACATACGCCCAAGCGCTTCGAGCGCCTGCGCCAGCGGTTCGACGTTGCCTGAAGCAAGCTTCGCGGCATTCGTTACCGACAGAATGTAATCAGTAATCTGGCGGCCGCGGTCGTGTTGAGCGATAAGCACGCCGACGTAGGCCGCCGCCAGACCGTTGGCGCTTTTGACGGCGGGAAAGATGTACGTCTCTTCGAGTTTCTTCTCGTGATACTCCTCGCCGAACGCGCGAAAGAGTTTTGCTGTTTTCTGTAATGCTTCCGGTGAAATCTTTGAGGCGTCGGCGCGTAATTTGACTGCGCTCTCCTGATAAACCAGGAGCGCTCGGCGCAGTACGCCGTGCTCGCGCATCAGATCCTCAGTGGCCGTGACTTCCTTGCCGGCGCTTTCTTTGCCCGCTTTTTCAGAAGCTTCTTCTTCGGGATTTTTTCCCTCGCAGCCCAGCAGCACTACGCCTGCGCCGACGCTGCAAATGCCGGCGAGCCATTGTCTTCGCACCAAGTCCATGTGATTGCCTCCTGCTTTGAAGGTACCGTTACGTCAAAAATGGTCGGTCACATATTGGTCCAGATAAAGCAGGAGAATCAAGCACGAAGCGTGGTGACTTCAGGTTTTGCGGCTTTGCTGCATCGCAGTGCGGTAAGGCTCAGAGCCTGTGTCAAAGGCTAAGGTGAGAACGAATTATTTGACTTAAACGTAAAGGTCGCAGCGTGTTGCGCAAAGGTCGCACGGAAACAACTTCCTTTGCGCTACCTTGCGAATTCCCTTTTGCGTGCTTTGCGTTAGAGTTCCGCCCGGCAGGGCCGCCAGCCGCCGACTCTCCATTGGCTCACTGCTCAAACTGTGACGGGTTGACGCGCGTGGATTGCAGCCCGACAATCTGATTGAGATGCAAGATAAGAGTGCCCAGCGCCGAATTGAGTCCAGACCGGTGAGGAGTTCAAAGATTCGACTCTCGGATTTTGCGCGACGCTTGCGCGACGAGTGGCTCCGTTTGCAACTTCCGCTCATGGATGCCGCTGTTGTCATCGCAGTTTCCGGGGGCGCGGATTCGACTGCGCTGCTGTTGGCTCTTGACGAATTGATCAGGGCCAAATGGTTGGCGCTGAATATTACGGTCGCGCATCTGGATCATGGACTGCGCAAGAAGGTGAGTAAGGAAGATGCGCGGTGGGTTGCGACACTGGCGAGAGAACTCGGGTTTGAATTCGAGTTGGGACGAGCCGATGTTGCCCGGCGGGCAAAAGAAACTACTGACAACCTCGAACAGGCAGCGCGCCGCGCGCGCTATGAGTTTCTCGAAAGGACGACAAAGAAAAAACGAGTTCGGTTGCTGCTAACGGCCCACACGATGGACGATCAGGCGGAGACGATGTTGCTGCGTCTGCTGCGTGGCAGCGGCGCGGATGGTCTGGTGGGAATCGAGCCCGTGCGGTTTCTCGATCCGAAATCTCACATTGTGCTCGCGCGCCCGCTGGTCACGTGGGCCAAACGCTCGGACACGGAAAGCTATTGTCAGGAGCGCGAGATTCAGTTTCGCCAGGATGAGATGAACGAAGATGAAAGGTTCGCACGCGTGCGAGTGCGCCGGCAGCTCTTGCCTGTGCTCCGATCTTTTAATCCCAAAATCGTCGAAGCACTTGCTCGCACCGGCGAACTTCTGCGCGAGGACGCGAAGTTCCTGAATCTGGGGACTGACAAACTTCTAAGCGAAGCCGGCAACGGTTTTTCGCAAGATAAAAATGAAACCAAATCGCCGTTGCTTAGCGTAGATGTTCTGGCTCGCGCGCCCGCGGCAATTCGCCGGCGTGCATTGCGGAAATGGATCTCGAACGGACGTGGAGATCTTCGTCGGCTCGAGCTGGTTCATTTGGTCGGAATTGAGAAATTGCTGGAGGGCAATCGTGGTGGCCGCGTCGCGGAATTGCCGGGCGGTGCATCGGTTCTGCGAACGAGAGGGAGGCTCGAACTGAGGACAAAAAAGAGTTGAAGCCACAACCCGCCGGTTGTTCGGCGGCATCAAAACCCACGAAGTTCTTGCCGGAAAATGCAGTCGCTCCCGTGCCGGCAAAGCTTTTGTTGACTTTTTGGGAGCGACAAAAAGTGCCGACATAGGGTATGATCGGACACGGAGGCCTGGACTTTGAGTTCTACTGCACGACAAATCATCTTTTGGTTGCTAATCATTGCGGGTGCATTGCTGCTCTATAAGCTGGTGAACCCGAACAGCAAGAATTCCACCGCGATTGATCTTACTGCGCTGGAAGAAAAAATAACGACGCCCGGCGAACTGAGATCGATCACCGCCAAACAAAACGAAGTTGTTGCCGTTGACGCTCGCGGCGCCGAGTTTCGCGCGCAGCTCACAAACGAACACACGAAAGCCGAGATTCTCAAAGAAGCTCGCGAGGTGGTGAACGGCAAGAAACGTGTTGATAAGGTCGAAGACGAGTCGGGCAGTAGCAACTATATCTGGCCGATGTTGATTACCTGGGCGCCGCTGCTCTTTATCATCGGCATCTGGGTCTTCATGCTGCGGCAGATGCAGTCGGGCGGCAACAAGGCTTTGTCGTTCGGCAAGTCGCGCGCGAAGTTGCTCAACAATCAGCAGAAGCGTGTCACTTTCAAAGATGTCGCCGGCGTTGAAGAAGCGAAGGAAGAGTTGCAGGAGATCATCGAATTTCTGAAAGAGCCGCAAAAGTTTCAGAAACTTGGCGGTCGCATTCCCAAAGGCGTGCTGATGATGGGCCCGCCGGGAACGGGCAAGACTTTGCTCGCGCGCGCGATTGCGGGTGAAGCGAATGTTCCCTTCTTCTCAATTTCCGGTTCCGACTTTGTCGAGATGTTTGTCGGCGTCGGCGCGTCGCGCGTGCGCGATCTGTTCGAACAGGGCAAGAAGAATGCGCCGTGCATTGTCTTCATCGACGAGATTGATGCCGTCGGTCGTCATCGCGGCGCGGGCCTCGGCGGCGGACACGACGAGCGCGAACAAACGTTGAATCAGTTGCTGGTTGAGATGGATGGGTTTGAATCGAACGACGGCGTGATTTTGATCGCTTCGACTAACCGTCCGGACGTTCTGGATCCGGCGCTGCTAAGACCAGGCCGGTTCGATCGTCGCGTCGTCGTATCTCGGCCCGACGTGCGCGGCCGCGAAGGCATTTTGAAAGTTCACACGCGCAAGATTCCGCTCAGCGAAGACGTAGACATCAGCGTGATCGCGCGCGGCACGCCCGGCTTTACCGGCGCCGACCTTGCGAATCTCGTAAACGAAGCAGCATTGAACGCGGCGCGCTACAACAAAAAGTTTGTGGCGATGGGCGATTTTGAGTTGGCCAAAGACAAAGTGCTGATGGGCGCCGAGCGCAAGAGCATGGTGATCTCAAACGAAGAGAAGCGCGTCACTGCCTATCATGAAGCGGGCCACACGTTGGTTGGCTTGAAAGTGCCGAACGCCGATCCGGTGCACAAAGTCACGATCATTCCGCGCGGCATGGCCCTTGGTGTGACGCAACAACTGCCTGAAGGCGATCGCCACAACTACACGGAAGAGTATCTGCTCGGCCAGATCGCGATCCTGATGGGCGGCCGCATCGCGGAGGAAAAATTCCTCGGCAGCATTACCACCGGCGCGTCGAACGATATCGAACGCGCAACGGAACTCGGGCGCGCGATGGTTTGCGAATACGGCATGTCGGCGATGGGGCCGCTGACTTTCGGCAAAAAGGAAGAACAGATTTTCCTTGGACGCGAGATCGCGCAACATCGCGACTTTTCAGAAGACACGGCGATCAAGATCGATCAGGAAGTGAAGAAGATCATCACCGCGCAATACGAACGCGCGCAGGGAATTATCGAGGAGAATCGTGACGCGCTCGTGCGGCTCGCCGAGTGTTTGCTCGAGCGCGAGTCGCTCGATGCCGTCGAGATACGCCGCATCATCGCGGGTCTGCCACTCGAGGAGCAGGCTCCGACTGATGCTTCCTCGGAAGAAGAGCGGCCGCTGATTAAGGAACCATCAGCCAGTCCGCTGAAACCAATCCTGCCGCCAATTACCGGTGGCAATCCCGCGCCGGCGTAGACCTCGGGGCAGCCCGCGCGTGAGCCTCGGGGCAGAAGCCCGCGCGTGAGCAAGGGCGTTAAGTAAAAAGGCAAAAGTGAATACGCAGTCTTTGCTTTTGCTTTTTTGTTTCTGTGATCTGCGATCCTGAGATCTGAAATGCTGAAATCTGTAATCTGTAATCTGTAATCTGTAATCTGAGATCTGCAATCTGAAATCGTCCTTTTACCTCTTTCCACTGCTCTAAACGCAAAGTACGCAAAAGGCCTTCGCAGAGGACGCAATTCCTTTGCAAACTTTGCGCCGACCTTCGCGTCCTTTGCGTTTAAACCGTCCCTCCGGCTCTTTACTTTTACCTTTTTCCTTCTTACTTTTGCCTTATGAACTGGCACATCGCCGGCCGCACACTTCCGATCGGTCCGCGCACGCTCGTGATGGGCGTCTTGAACGTCACGCCCGACAGCTTCAGCGATGGCGCGCAGTTTCTTTCACTCGACCAGGCGCTCGCACACGCTGAACAGATGATCGCCGACGGCGCGGACATCATCGACATCGGCGGCGAGTCGACGCGCCCGGGCGGCGCCAGCCTCGTCTCGCCCGAAGAAGAAATTCAGCGCGTGATACCGGTAATCGAAAAACTGGCAAAGCGAGCCATCGTTCCAATCTCCATCGACACCACGAAAGCGCTCGTCGCCTCCGCGGCGCTGAAAGCCGGCGCGGCCATCGTCAACGACATCTCCGCGTTGCGTTTCGATTTTCACATTGCCGATGAAGTGGCGAAGGCGGGTGCGGGGTTGGTCCTGATGCATTCACGCGGCACGCCGGCGACGTTGCATCGTCTGCCGCCCGTCGCCGACATCATGCATGAAGTCACGCACAGCCTGCGCCGCAGCATCGCGATGGCTGAGCGCCACGGCGTCAAACGCGATTCGATCGTCATCGATCCGGGCATCGGCTTCGGCAAGAGCCAGGA
>JBGPWL010000005.1:0-101471 GCA_041492185.1 Pyrinomonadaceae bacterium
AGAGCGCTGCCTCGACACGGCAGAGGTCTGGGGTTCAAGTCCCCACGCGCCTACCATTTTTATTGAGCTATTTCGTTACTTTTGTCCTCCCTTTATCGTTCACGGCACAGTTTGGCAGACTTTTGGCAGACTCTCAAAAAATTGAGCTGATGTTGTGAGTCTTCGTGGTCGTTTCTCAGCTAACTAACCAACCTTCCTTCCCTGATCGCTTTTAGGCATACTTCCAGCCACGGCGAAGCTGATCTGCTTGGGCTCTAACGGCTGTTCAAGCATTGCAACGGCCATCACCATCGTCTCCCAAGTCGCATGGGCGTAGCCGGGTGTCATTCGTGACGCCGCGCCGAATCCCATCATTGGCGTCGCATGTCCGAGCAAGGCGGAAATCACAAAGTGATGAACACCTCGTTCGAGTAAGCGAGTCGCGAATGTGTGACGCAGATCATATGGCCGCCACAATGTCGTATGTTTGAATCGTGGGAAGGCCTGATACGCAAAACCCATGATGAAGAAACCGACGAAACCAAAGACCATCGCGTGCCCGTGCGCCAGCACCCACGAATAAGCGACCGCGCTGAAACTTTGACGCCGGCCAATAGTCAGCAGATTAATTGCGCCCCAGACACAGGCAAGCGTCAAAACCGTAGCGATGCCGGCGAGAAAGAACGGGCGATAAATGGTGTCTGCGATTGACGGCTCGAAAGCTGGAGCGGCGGTCGGATTACTTGCAGCTTCGTTCAACTCGTGCAGCAGTTTTTCGATTGGCACACCGTGCAATCGCGCGAACCAATCGATTTGTTCTCGAGGTCCTTTTGGACCGCCACAACCATGCAGACCATAGCGGTCGAGCACGGCGCGGGTTGATGGATAACGCTCGACCATCTCTGGTAAAAGCATTTCGGCGGTGATCTTTCCGACTTCCGTCATTGTAATTGACCTCAGGTTCTGATGTGGCTTAAACGGTTGGTTTAGGTAGAGTTCTTGGTCCAGTTTCCGCGGCTCTGCCGCTTGGCCAGTGCGGTAAGGCTCTGCCTTACCGTGAAATCAGCTTTTCTCCTATTGTGGCTACGCCGCTGCGTTCAAGATGCGCACTGCTAATCTCGTTACGAAGCCGCGGAGCCGCGAGAGAGACTCGGTAGCCTCCGGTAAGGCCGAGCCTTACCGCAGTGGTCAGCGGCAAAGCCGCAACGCAGTAATCCGAAAAGCGACTCCCTCTCTGCGTCGGTCGTGATCTCATCGAGCAACGGATACAACATCTTCTTTTCCCGATTGTCGTGATGCACCAGCAGACGTTTGAAGAGATGCTGCGAATCAAGCAGGAAGAGTACTCCGCGTTCGAGATCCTCTTCAGATTCCAACTTACCCATCTCTTCTTTGAACAAGACAAGATATTGGCGCAGCTTGTCGTGCTCGCCGATAAAAATCTCAGCCGCGCCGCCAACCGGCGCATTCGCTCGCTCGCGATAGAGCGGAATCATCAACTCCTCTTCATCTCGCATGTGAGCGAAAAGTTCTGTCTCATAAGCCTCCAGCGCGGCGGTGGCGGCTTTGAAATCCAGTCGCAACAGCGCGCGCTGGTGCTCAAGAAACAGTTCATCAAGCTGCCGATGCAGCCGGAGCAGATCGTTGAAGCTCTTCATCGCGCTGAATTGCCCTTTTCCATCTCGATCGCCCGCGGAAAGAGAATGTTGTTCTCCAGATGAATGTGCTGATGCAGATCCTTCTCGAATGCGTCAAGCGCCTGATAGAGAGTCTGGTAACTGATGCAGCCATCCGGCGGCACCGCGTAATCCGAGCTTAGTGCGCGCAGCTCTCGCAAAATCTCTCCGACCGTCTCGTGTTCCATCATCATCATGCGAATCGGATTGTTGACAGTGCCGAAGGGCGCGAATGGCGCCGGACTATGTTGGAGTGCTGCTCTTTCCATCTCGACAATGTATGGAAACAGAATCTGCTCTTCCTTGAACATGTGCGGTTTCAGATCGGCGCAGAGTTGTTGGAACAGTTCCCCCATCCCATGCAGTTCCGGATGGTTTGCACCATGTGCGCCGATGACCTTGTCAGTCAGAGCCGCCAGCCTCACCATCTCTTCCTTGGTGTACACGTGGTGCCTATCGAGGATGTGCTTGATCAACTCGGTTAGGGTGAGCTGCTGGAAATCAAGCTGGCCGTTTCTTTCTATCGTGACCTGTCCAGCCTCTTCCAGCATTCGCACCAGGTCTTCGACGTCGATTCCGGCGGTTGCGCAGGCTTCCCCTAGAGGCTTATCGCCTCCGCAGCAGTAATCGATTCTGAGTCTCTCGAAGATTCTCGTCGCCTCTGGGCGCGCGATTGCGACTTCGCGCACGGTTGTTAGTGTGTTTATTGTCATAATTGTTCGAATGAATTCTTAATCTCGCGTGATTACGGGAACGATCCTTCCTGGGTGATCTGAGCAATGATTATGCCGAAAGAAATACCAGCGACGCACAGCGCTTCCTGCGGAATCCTGCGGGTAACAAGCGATCCTGCTGCGGGATATTTCGCAGTTTCGCGATCAACGAATGCGAATCTTCTCTTAAAACCCGCGCATTCTTACGGCCGGAGAGACTCCGGCGCGACCCTTGCTTTGCGGGACCGTGGCCCTAGCAGGCTGCTGAAAGACTCCCTCTCCTTTTGGGAGAGGGCCGGGGAGAGGGTTTGAGACGACGCGGCTATTAAATATTTTCTGGTTTTCTGCTGCACTCACGCCCTCTCCCTAACCCTCTCCCAATGGGAGAGGGGACTTTTTCAGCATCCTGCTTGGGGCTGTGCGCTCAAACCGGAAAGAGACATCTTAGGTTTCCGATCCGACCATCTGCCGCAATGCGTTCATTGGATTTCATCGAAAGACGCCTGTACGAAGGTATCAATTATCGACTCCGCACTTTTGCTCGCGGCCGATTTGCCGGGGCGTGTCGACCGACGTCAATTGCGCTGCTAATAACAGAGAGGTGCAACGCTCGATGCGTTCATTGTGATATCTGGAAGAACCGTGGACAGGAGGCCTCACCTTCATTTGAAGAGTGGAAGACAGTGCTTCACGATTTGCGCGCGTGGCTTGGTCCCGTGCATGTTGTCATCACCGGCGGCGAAGCGCTGTTGAAGGCTTACACGATCGACCTGGTTGAATATGCGAGCTCCATTGGTCTTTTCGTTGAACTGTTAAGTCATGGCTTCTGGAAAGATCAGGAGAAGATCGAAAAGCTCGCACGAGCGCGTCCGTCGCGCGTCACGATTTCATTTGACGGAATCGGCGCCACTCACAGCTTGATACGCGGCCGTGATGGGTTCTTCGAGAAGACTGAGGCAACAATTCAGACTCTCAAACGTGTGCGCAACGAGCGGCGTTTCCCTGAAGCCATCCGCCTGAAGACAGTAATCATGCAGCAGAACCTCGGTGATCTTTCTGAGATCGCCCGCTATGCGCGCCATGAAGATCTGGAAGTCTTCTACCAACCGATCGAGCAAAACTACAATACCGTGGAGGATGCCGATTGGTTTAGGCACAGCGACACCTGGCCCAGCGATACAAAAAGGGCCGTCGCCGCCGTCGAGAATCTGTGTCAGTTGAAAGCCGAGGGTTTACCCATCGTCAATAGCGTCGCCCAACTCCAAGCCATGATTCGTTATTTTGAGAACCCCGCGGCGTTACGGATTGCGACCCAATCTCACAGCGCACACGAGAAACAGACGCTGTGCAGTGCGCTGACGATGCTACAGATTCAGTCAGATGGTAATGTCACCTTTTGCGTTAGGATGGGACCGATTGGAAATGTTAAGACGCAGTCGATTCGCGAAATATGGGAAGGGCGGCCCCATTGGTGGGAAGCGGGGTGTTGTTTGGAGGAAGTAAAGCTAAAAGAATAACGAACTCTTCAGGGCTCAAGTACAGAACCGGGAGCGGTAGCGACCGGATTGTTTCCGTCGCGGAGCGACGCATGAGTTTTAGCCCGGCCTTTCAGGGTTGTCTCAAAACTCAGCTTGTGAGGTAATCAAGCTTCGATCCTAAACGCAAAGGACGCGAAGGAATCCGCAAAGGAACGCAAAAGAAGGCTTTTCTGCGACCCTTGCGCGGGACTTTGCGTACTTTGCGTTTAAGCTCATCGGTTCGCAGTGATGATTCAATCGTCGCTGACGCGACGGAACATTCTTGGGATCGGTTACCGTGGCTTGAAAGCCACTGCTAAACTCATGCCGACGCTACGCGTCGAGAAACGCAAGCGGGTCAAACCCGGGAGCGGACCGATTCACAACTACTCTGGTTGCGTGCTTCGCCGAACAATCACCAACGACATGTCGTCCGCGAGCGGGCGCGTGGCGGCGAAATCCTGGACCGCGCCCAACACCGAGAACAACATCGCATCCGCAGAGTCGTTTTGGGCGCGGCGCAATTGTGCCTCAATTCGCGCATAGCCAAACTCCTCGTCTGCATTGTTGAAAGACTCGAGGACGCCGTCGGAGTAAGTCAGCAGGACGTCGCCAGAACCCAGTTCAATGCTTCCGCGGTTATACGGAGCAGTTGGAGTGACGCCGAGCAACAAGCCACCTTCGGAAAGCAATTCCAATTGGCCGTTCGCGCGTAAGAGGAACGCCGGAGGATGACCGGCGCTGCAGTAATCAAGCTTGCCGCTGACCGGATCAAGTTTCGCAAGGAACAAGCTAGCCAGTGGCGCAACCGAGGCCATCCGGCACACGTCGCGGTTAACGCCGGCAACGATTGTCTCAGGCTCAGAAGACGCGGCCCCATGGGTGCCAACCAGTCCCACCAGGTGCGTGGTCCACATTCCGGCCGCCAGACCTTTGCCGCAGATGTCACCCAGCGCCAGGATTACTCCGTCGCTCGCTTGCTTGATGGTGAAAAAGTCGCCGGGCAGGTGGCGAACAGCGAAAATTTCGCTCGCAATCTCGAAGTCACCATAGCGGACCAGACGAGGAGCACACAGGCGCCGGTGCACTTGCGCCGCTTCAAAGACTGCAGTCTGCAACTCAGCGTAATCCTTCTGGAGTGTCGCAAGCTTCAGTTCCAACTCCTGACGGCGTGTCCGACCCACACTCCGACGTTGTGGCGAAGTCACTGGGAGAGCGATCGCGCGTCGAGTCCCTAACCCGCTATTGAATCCTGATTGCCTCATGACACTACTTGCCTCATCCCACAAACTTGTAGCCACTGCCATGAACGGTAAGAATGAAACGCGGCTCCTCGGGATTTGGTTCCAACTTCTGTCTGAGATGGACGATGTGTGTATCAACTGTGCGCGTGTTCGGATAATTTTCGTAACCCCACACCGCATCCAATAGCCGATCACGGCTGAGCGTCTCAGTCGGATGCGCTACGAAGTAGGCGAGCAGCGCGAACTCTTTCGCGGAGAGATCGACTGTGGCGCCGGAGCGCCGCACTTCATTGCTGCGAATGTTGACCTCGACGTCGCTGAAGCGATAGACCTCGGGTGCGGGCGCGTGCGGAGAGACACGTCGCAGCACTGCCTTCACGCGGGCCATCAGTTCGCGAATTGAGAACGGCTTGGTGACGTAATCGTCGGCGCCCAACTCCAGGCCCACCACCTTATCGATCTCCTGACCGCGCGCGGTTAACATGATGATCGGAATCGACGGTCGCTTAGCTTTTAGTTGCTTGCAGACGTCCAGACCGCTCAGCCGCGGCATCATTACGTCGAGAACGACCAGGTCCGGGTTGTCGGCGAGAGCACGATCGAGGCCTTCGGCTCCATCGGCTGCACTGATCACTTCGTAACCTTCGTATTCGAAGTTATCGCGCAGACCGGCCACCATCGCCGGCTCGTCTTCCACAATCAGGATGCGCGTTTTCCTGATGCCCCCGGCTTCGGCAAGGTTCCCGTTGGTCGCGGCGCCAGCGTCCAACTGGCCGCCGATCGCATCGCCGTTTGCATGCCCACTGAATTTAATTTTTCTTTTCATCATCCGATGATTCCTTTGATGTAGCGCAAGCTGCCAGCTTGCGCAGACTAGCAGTCTGCGCTACCTAGGCTGACGCCATACCTGATTGCTGACTGCCTGATGCCAGCGGCAACGACAGAATGAACTTACTGCCTCTTCCCGGGGTGCTTTCCACCGCGATGTCCCCACCGTGTGCCTGCGTAATGTGGCGGACCAATGATAAACCCAGGCCGCTTCCTTTGGTGTTGTGGACCAGCGGATCTCCCGTGCGATAGAACTTCTCGAAAATCTTAGACTGATCGCGTCGCGCGATGCCGATACCGTGGTCAACCACCTCGAGCTTCAACGCGCCATTGTCCCGGTATAGTTTCACACCCAGGAATTTTTGGTCAGTCGAGTATTTCAGCGCATTGTTAACGAGGTTGACGAGAGCGCGCGCGATAGCTTCGCGATCCACGGGCACTGCCGGAAGGTCTGAGTCAATGTTCTCTTCAAACTCGAAACCCTGTTGCTCGATTTGATAGCGATAAGAGTCGAGCGTGTTGCGCACCAGTTCCGCGATGTCCGTCTCGCGGAATTCGTACTCCTTACGTCCGGCCTCGATGCGCGAGAAATCGAGGATGTTGTTGATTAGAGCAGTCAGCCGCTCGCTCTCTTTGCGAATGATGCGATAGTACTGTTGCTTCTTTTCCTGAGTGGTGATGCGGCCCAGCTCAAGCGTCTCTGCGTACAAGCGGATCAAGGCCAGAGGCGTGCGCAGCTCGTGCGATACATTCGAAACGAAGTCAGACTTCAAGCGAGCGAGCGCCATCTCTTTGCTGACGATATGTTTAGTCAACACCAGCCCGCCGATGATCATCAACGAAAGGATTCCGAGGATTAGAAAACCGCGATGAACCCAGGTCTGGCCCATCGCCTCCACACTTGTGCCCTCATACTTGATGCCCAGCCCCAACCCGCGAAAAACATCGTCGAACTTGCGCATGACTTCTGGCTTCCCCTCGCCCCAACCAGTCGTAGCAACCATCGGCTTCAATTCTTTCCCGCCCTCGGGGTCTACCGGGTACACCATCATCGCCAGCCGCGTTCCTCCTTGCTCATTTGTCTTCTGGTTTACTTGCTCGTCGAGCATACCGGGAAAGAAAGTTTGTTTGAGATAAAGAGGATCGAAAAAAACGCCGCCCAACACAACCCTATCGCTGGAGACCTGAGGTAGGACGAACACGGCACCAACCATGAAAGCCGGACCATCGGCCCGTTTTGTTGGACCGTTGTAGAAATTGATAGGCCGGGCTTTCTTGCGCAGCATCTCCACCGTTGACTTGCCTTCTATGCTGCTGAACCACACACGGTAACTTTCGGCCATGCGTTCATGCTCTTCATGGACATACTTGTCACTCATCTGTTGAGGTTGAGAACGAAACACGATGCCTTTTTCGTCGAACAGAAAAACGTGTGTCAAGCACTGACACTTTGACAGAATGAGATCGAGTTTTCTCTCTTTCTCAGACGCTTCGGCATCCGGACTTGGGAAAAGATCCCTTGCCTCTTCGGTCATTGTGTAAGCTTTCTGGTTCATCTTCTTTTCGGTGATCGCCAGCATCTCCTGAAAATCGCGATGAATGAAGGCCTCCAGGACTTTGTCGCGCTGGAAGGCCCTCAACTCGCTGAAATTGAGATATATGAGCGCCGCCGCCGGCAAGAGAACCGCCAGACCCAGCGTCAGCATGAGCCGGAACCGGTTGAAGCCTCCCAGGAATTTTCTTCTCTTCATTTCCTTTTGAACCTCCGAGACGCGCCTTGTCGATGCGGACGAAAGCATACACCGGTGTCACTTATTCTGTGTCAAGCGCAAGTAAAAAATTGTTAAGAGTTGTGAACTCTGACGATTGCTGGTTGCTCATACTACTTGCCTGTTTTCCGCCAGACCATGCCAGCTGACAGGTCAGTAGCCCGACCGTGAGAGATGGCGCGACTTCCGTCGCGGAGCGACGCATGAATTTAGCCCGGCCTCTCAGAGTCTGTGTCAAAACTCAGCTTGTGAGGTAGTCAAACTTGATTCTAAACGCAAAGGACGCGGAGGAATCCGCAAAGAAACGCAAAGGGGTCTTTCTGCGACCCTTGCGCTGAACCTTGCGTACTTTGCGTTTAAGTTGATCGATTCGTCGCCACTCAAGTGAGTTTTGACACAGCCTCTTCAAGGCCGGGAAAGATCGTTTGGATGATTCCAGCGTCGCGTTAGCGACGTGCAATGATTCAATTGTCGCTGACGCGACGAAACATTCTTGCGATCGGTTACCGTGGCTTGAAAGCCCGGGCTAAACTCATGCCGACGCTACGCGTCGAGAAGCGCAGGCAGAATTATTGACACGAACGCTTGCCAGGAATAAGCTACGCTCGCTCGCAGGGCTTTACTCATCACTCGTCTTTATATTCGGATTTTCCGGGGCCTTTCATCCATTTTTTCAGGTCTCATGAGGATAGTACCGGCAGAGACGGCTATAGGAACGGAGACTTGTGGCTAACATCTTCATCAGCTATAACCGTGAAAGTAAAGCTATTGCTGTAACGTTGGCTGCCGATATTGAAGAATTAGACCATACCGTCTGGTTCGATCAGGAGATAAGCGGCGGGCGGGCCTGGTGGGATCAAATCCTAAAACAGGTCCGCGAGTGTGATGTATTCGTCTTCGTATTAGACGCGGCGTCGTTGGACTCTACGGCCTGTAAGAGCGAATACGGCTATGCTGCCGCGCTCGGCAAACCAATCTTACCGATCCTCGTCTCTGAGGAAGTGTCGACGAACCTATTGCCCCCCGCGTTAGCGCGGATTCAATTTGTAGACTACCGCAAGCAGGATCGTGAAACTGCCCTTCGTTTAGCCAGGGCCCTCTATACCATTCCCCCTCCCGGACCTTTACCCGATCCCTTACCTC
The DNA here is from genome assembly GCA_041492185.1 of Pyrinomonadaceae bacterium. GTDB lineage: Bacteria > Acidobacteriota > Blastocatellia > Pyrinomonadales > Pyrinomonadaceae > JAOAPY01. Next base: position 8,870 of record JBGPWL010000005.1, read on the forward strand.
CTCCCCCAGAGGCCCCCATCTCTTATCTAGGGGGTCTAGCCGAGCAGGTCGAGTCTAAGTCCCCGCTGAGCTACGAGGCGCAGAGTGTGTTGGTGGCTGATCTTAGAAGGGCCTTACGCGATCCTGGGACCACTCATGATGCGCGGAGGCTACTCGTCAGGCTAAGAAAACGTCGTGATCTTTTTGCGGACTTCGCCGCGGAGGTTGAGGAATTGCTCGCCACGTCGCCTCCTCCCCCTCCCCCTGGTCCGCAGCCGCCTCCGAAGCCAACACCTCGATGGTTCACGAGTCCAAGAACACTGCTAATCGGTTTGTCAACGCTGGTGGTAATCGTGACCCTTGCCACTTTCATTTGGGTCTGGCGATCGAAGTCAGTCGCGACGGGCTCATCTGATGGGACACAAACAAACAAAAATCGTAATGCAGCGAGTACGCCGACGCCCGCAGTGTCACCCGCGCTTCCACCTGGAATGGCATACGTGCCGGCAGGCGAATTCATGATGGGCCGCGACGAGAAAGATGGAGGTGACGAGTACGAACGTCCCGCTCACAAGGTCGCGGTCAAGTCATTCTTCATAGATCTCTACGAGGTTACTTGTGAAGAGTACAAGAAATGTGTTGACGAGAAGAAGTGCCAGTCCCCTCAAGGCTGGGTGAGTGGAAATTACGAAGCGGGCGCGGCCCGACATCCCGTGACTGGCGTGAACTGGGATGATGCGAACGCCTATGCCAAGTGGTCAGGGAAACGTCTTCCCACTGAAGAGGAATGGGAGTACGCTGCCCGTGGTGGAGACGGTCGCCGTTATCCCTGGGGCAATGAATGGAAGCCAGAATTCGCCAACGCTAACGGTGCATCGAGTGGCATGGCTGACGTGGGCTCGTACAAGGGTGCGTCGCCGTTCGGTGCCTTTGACATGGTTGGTAATGCCTGGGAGTGGACCGCAAGTGCATTGAAGCCGTACCCGGGCGGTAAGCTTTTGAAAGTGGGAAGCGACAAGAAAGTGATTCGAGGTGGATCTTTTCAGACGAAGAAGGAAACGGCGACAACAACGTACCGCTTTCCGTATGGCGCACGAGGACAATCCAGTTATGCAACGAGCGGTTTTCGCTGCGCTAAAGACAAATGACCGAATGCTTGGCTAAGCAGATTAGACGTGAGCTGTAGGCGGATGTGATGAGAACGAATCCGTTAGACTCCAAAGTGCACCTGATCGGCGCAGTCTTAGTCGTCGTGTTGTTGTTTCTTACTCACGTTTTATTGCCACGGAAAGTTGGGGCGGTGATGCCTGGCGGGCAAGGGCCGGAAAGACCGTCGCCCACGCCAACACCAAAACCTACGTCGGGCAAGAATCTGGATAAGGCCTTCTGGGAGAGGATCAAAAACAGCACAGACCCAAAAGACTATTTAGCCTATCTGAGAAAGTATCGCAACGGGCAGTTTGCCGACATCGCGCGCAGCCGCATCAACAATCTGAAAGCCGCTGCCGCTGCGAAAAAAGCCTTAAGCCAAACGTCACAGCCGATATCTGACGCTGTAAGTCGCCCTGCAAACGTGACCAATCACTTCGGAATCGAGTTGGTGTGGATTCCGGCTGGCGAGTTCATGATGGGGTCAGGGAACAGAGGTGCGGATGAGAAGCCGGTGCATCGAGTAACCATCAGCAAAGGCTTCTACATGGGAAAGTATGAGGTGACACTAGCGCAGTGGCACGCGGTGATGGGTCACAATCCACCAGGTTCCAAAGGAGCTAACCTGCCGGTGGGTGGTGTTTTGTGGAGTGAAGCCCAACACTTCATTAGCAAGTTGAATGAGATGAACGACGGGTTCAAATACCGCCTTCCCACAGAAGCGGAGTGGGAGTATGCGTGTCGCGCTGGGACGACCGGAGACTATGCGGGCGATCTTGATTCAATGGCTTGGTATGGGAGCAATTCCGGCAACGACGTGCATCCGGTGGGAACCAAGCGACCAAATGCATTTGGCCTGTACGACATGTACGGCAACGTGTGGGAATGGTGCCAGGATTGGTATGACGCGAATTATTATGGCAGCAGTCCGAGCTTTGACCCTCAAGGGCCAAGCAGCGGGCAGGAACGAGTGCTGCGTGGCGGTTCGTTTTTTGGGGAGGGCGAAGAAGAGGATCTGCGCTCCGCGGCGCGCTTCAAACTGGAGCCGGAGGTTCCCCGCGGCGATGTCGTTTTCGGGTTTCGTGTTGTTGCCAGTCTGGAAGCCGACAATGCGAGACGAGCAGCAGAAAAGCTTTTCGATGATTGGTTCGCTGCTCTGGATCGGGGTGATTTTGAAGCTTTTGTCCGAATATGTGACGCTCCATTTCTTCTCATCGATAAGGTGCTGTCAAGAACCGAAGATATGCGCGAGGAACTAAAGAAGGTTTTTGCAGAGCGTAAGCCAGGGTCTAAAGCTTGGGATCAAGATCCGGTCCGAAGCAAAAAAGCCGTACCGATCACGGAATTCAGCGATAAAGATTTGCAGCTAACGGGTATCCCCGAAGTCAACGCTGGACTAGTGCAAGTTAATCACAGAAACCTGAACGACTTACGTCTCAGTCATGACGATTTCGTAGTCATCATCACTTTGCAACGTGGTCACCCGGCGGTCATTTTACTTTACACGCGAAAAGTAGGTAGCGAGATCAAACTAGCAGGTTATTGGAAGGACTAGGGGTGCTTTACGTCTGATGAATTGCTGCTTACGCCCTTCGCTCTTTGTTCTTAGCAGCTCACTGCTCACAGCTCACTGCTCACTGATCTGGGCGCGATTTAGGAAAACTCATGGTTTGCGGCGGAGCGTGACGTGGCCGTTAACGCGAACTTAAAAACATCGCGCGCTCGACACACATCACGCTCCCAACGCCTCGGACAGGTGTCGGGAAACTGCCGCCTGTCCTGATGACCTAGCTACTCACCAAGTCCAGCACAAAAGCTGCCCGATCAACACCAAGCTTCGTGAAGCACGCTTCGAAGCAATACACGACGAGGACCTTGTACTGGCCCGCTATCGCGCCGCGATTTATCATCACGAACTCGCGCGACACACAGTTCTGATTAGGCTTCTGTGGGTCGCACGGCGGAATGTCGTCGAAGCAGACATTGAACTGGGGTTTGATCATAACCGAAGGAGTACCGTCGGCCTGATTCGCCACTGGACCACCGGCCGCGTTGGTCACAATTAGTTGCAGGTTGAAGTCCTTGAGTGTCACGTTCGAATAGGGATTGCAGACGGTGATACAGAGAACCTCAGTGTCGTCCGTTTCCAGATGGTCGTTTGGGCCATCTCCCCACCGCAGGCGCAGGCAGGGCTCGATCTTGGGTTCTTCGATCGTCTGACACTCCTTCTTGCAATTGCCGGATGTGAGCTCGAACTGTTTCTTCGCGCATAGGCCGCGCAGAACGTCGTCGAGGAGATCCTCAATTCTCTCGCAAGTGGCAGCGGCGCCGAGGGCCTGCGACTGTGCCAGAGTCGCGCCCATCGGCCCGGGCGGAAATAGGCCCTCGAAGGGATTTGGATTCTTATCGCTCATGGTTTTTTTCTCCTTAAAGAGCAACGCTGAGGCTTGGGGCACAGCGCTGGTGATGTGGTGGAGATTGGCAGGTAGTCGCCGAAAAAGCTCAGCGGCCGGGTCTAGCGAAATCGAGAGAAGCAGCCTTGCTAACCTGTCATTCTCCTGCGCGAGGGAACATTTGCTACTTTCATTGCAACCTATATTCCTTTACGAATAACTTTGCAAGTCATTTGGAACAACATTGCTGGGGAGGGTCGCGAGATGCGTCGTGGAATAGACAGTAGGCCCGTGAAGCGGGCGACTGAAGATGGTGTGTGCTGACTAGTCCCCGCACTCGAAAGGTTTAGCCGTGCGTCACGGACTGGAATCTGTTTTCGCTGGTGATCCCACCGATGAATCGGTTCGAACGTGAACGTGTTTACGGCCACGTTCGAATACTTGATCAGCGCGCCGCGGTCAGCCATTGCGTTCGTAATCTCAGTTGCTCGGGCGTTGCGTCGGAAATTTCGACGACGCGCACGGTGGGACGATCGTAGCCAGTTATAGAAACCGACACTTGCGACGCGACGCCATTGCGTATGACTTCCACCCGTGCGGTGTCGCCGATGTGAAGTGTTTCCCGCCAGGCTCTGAAATCCGTCATGGTTGCTACTGGATGGCCGTCTACTGCGACCGGGCGATCGCCAGTGTGCAAACCTGCACGTCCCCAGGCGCTGGCAGGATTCGAGAGGTGGAGTATCAGAGTTGGGTCTTCGTCCTTAGTAAACGTCGAGACGCGAAGGTCCGGCGCCGGCTTTCCATCAGTGCCGAGCGCGGGTGACCACGACACCTGTGCGTGCATTCCCATCATCCGCAGATAGTGATCGAAATCGATAGCCTGCGCGCCACGCACGTATTTTTCGAAGAATGAGTGGGCGTCGCAAGCGCAGACTTCGCGCACCGCGCGCTCAATATCACGACCAGTGACGCCGCGTTGTGGGGTGAAGCGTCCGCTCAATATGCGCATCACTTCGTCGAGCGAACGCTGCCCGCGCGTTGCCTCGCGGATCAACAGATCGAGCATGGTGCCGAGCAGGTTACCCTGTAGATGCGTGCTGGCAGTGTCATCGCCCAGCGCGAGCGGATCGTCGGCTGCGCGGCTGATGCGTTCAGCCGAGTAGCGTGAATAGCCGGGCGTGAGCAGATACGCCGCGATGTAAGTTTCGAGGTGCACCACACGTGTTGGATCAAAGCTCGGAAGCCCCGCGCGCCGCACCATCAGGTCACTGAAGTAGATGGTGACGCCTTCACACCACCACAGTTCACCCGTCGGGTCTGCGGGACGATAGCGAACACCGACGCGCTCGACCGGGCGCACGTGCATCAGATTCCAGGTGTGGAAGTACTCGTGGGCCGTCGTGCTGAAGACGTCAGTAAATCCTTGTGCAAGATTCTGGCTGGTCGCGCCGATGGTGACTGAATTGAGATGCTCAAGCGCGCCGTACGCTCCATCCTGATAGAGAAACGTGTAACTGCGGTAAGGCGGCTTGCCGGCGATCTGCATAGCCTCAGTCGCGAGCTTTTGAATGCCGGCAACGAAAGCAACAGTGTCGAATGACGTCGCGTTCGGTTGCGGCAAATAGATGACGTGATGCGGCAGGCCATTGACCGCGAAATCCCACTTGTGGAATTGACCGACAATGATCGGCGAATCCAACAGGAACTCAACGGATGAGGCCGCAAATGTTTTTGGATCTCTCGTAGGCTCGAGTCCCGATGCGATTGCCCAACCGCTGGGGAGGTCGAGCGTCACGCGCGCCGGAGCCTGGGTTGCGCCTACGACGTACATGAATGAGTGCAGATCGCCGATGAGTCCACCTGTTGATGAGAGGAATGATTTCCACGCAGCGCGTGTTGGTGTCGTTTGTGGCGGAAGATGAATACGGTACTTCACAGTCAGATTACCGCGAGCCTGATCGACGCGCCATAATGCGTTTTCTTCCTTCGTGACCTTGAGCATGGCGCCGCGCGACTCGGCAGTGAGATTCTCGACGTACCGCCAGTAACGGTCGTCGTATTCCGGATGCGCTTGCATTGCGATACGCACCACGTCGCCCGCGCCACGAACTCGCATCTCAACGGCAAAGCCGGACAAATCGGCCGCGTCGACGTGAATTTGGTAAGAGATGCTCGGGTGCAGGTTTTGACTTAAGAGTTGCGACTGCGAACCCAAAGCGATGAGGAAGAGCAAGCCTGCGACCACGCGAGTGAAAGTTTTCATGGAAATATTTTTGGCGAGTTGGCGAATTGTTTTTATGGCTTGCATCATTGTCCTTATACCCGAGCGCGTATCAGAAGCCCGACCGTTAGGGAGGGCAAGCTTGGAATTTCTCAATTAACGTTTCAGAGGCTCCTCTTCGTGTGATTTCGTGGATCGAGTCTCTGTCCGCGGAAAACGATCCACGAAATCACACGAAGAAAACCAATCATTCGCGCCGATCAATGGTCGCGATGATCGTGGCAGTCCCATCTGCTGATATCTTCCTGACGCGAGGCAGCCATTCGCGCCGCGATTCCACCTCGGTATGCAAGTACTCGAGCACATACAGGTCGGTGCCCGAGAGAGCGACCGCAGTAGGTGACCACGGGCTCTGCGTTTGAATCACGGTGGTGACCTTGCCGTGGGGTGTGATCTTCAGCACGCGGCCGCACCCGCTGGCAGCCACGTAAACCACACCACGCGCGTCAACGGCGAGTCCACGCAGATAAGGGCGGGCGTCCACTGAGATCCCGGGAATCGCTGGCGAGCCGGCGAGGTCGATGTTTGCCGCGACGATCGAGACGCGGCCCTGCGCGTCGATCCGCCGAATTGCTTTGTCCTCGGTGTAGTACAGGGAACCATCGAGCCCGGCGGTGATCCCGTTTATCCACTGGAGCGGCCCCGTTGCCGTCGCCGGGAGGGTTGCCAACTCCGATGTTTCTCCGGAAGGAATCAATCGCATGATCCGCAGACTGACTCTGGGACCGCGTGATGGGTAGTACAGATTTCCGTCCTGACCAATCGCGATGGGAAAGTCGCTGGCAAGAAGCAGCGTGGGGTGTGCGCCTGCCCTCTCAATAACCCAGTCCGAGCCCGATGGCAAAGGCGTGTTGGCGAACCGGTCGTTCGCGTCGAGGGCCAGCCAGTGGAACCTTGTTTCGGAAATACGATCCAGCTTGCCGTGCGCGTCGATCCTCCACAGCCCCGCGCCGGTATCAAGAAAATAGATCTGGCCGAGCCGGTCGACGGCGATGCCCGATCCGGGGTGAGCCAGGACTGGAGTTGAAAGAAGACACGCCGCAACAAGAGTCAAAACTGTTCGACGATATGTTCCGCGCAGGACTTGCATCATTGGCTCCTGTACTTTCGGTATTCCACTTCCAACAAATACCTTCAGGCGTTCGGGCCTAGTTCGATCTCAAGAACGGAAGAGTTAAGAGCGTTTCATTAGTTAGACGAAGATAAGTAGTTTTCCTTCCCTTGGTCTTGTCGAACAGCGTTAGGGTAGGCGGCTATGTTTTTGGAGTGCGGCGGCAGCGACGCCGCTCTGGATTCGGGGTGAAGCAGCGAGCAAAATCAAGGATTCCGTCAAGGTCGAGCATCCAAAGCGGCGTCGCTGCCGCCGCACTCCAAATTTTGCGCCCGGCGCACACGGAAAAGTTTGTTGGCAGTCTGCCAGGTCGACCTCACGGCTCGCCTGACGCTTGGGCGGACGGATTAGGTCCATAAAACTTCCAACTCGATTGCCAGTCGCGTGTGAGTTTCTGCCTGGTGAGGATCGCGCGGACCATTTCGATCGGAATGCGATTCTCCTTCAACACCCAATCGTGAAATGCTCGATTCGTCAGTTTTCCGGAACCGACCAACTCGTGATGCAGCGCATAAAGTTGCAAACCGCCGAGCAGGTATGCGGCCTGATAAAGCGGTCCATAACTGCCGTCAAATGAGCGCCGCACTTCGGCAGTCGCGTTCTCGGGCTCGTGGCCGACGCGCTTGACGAGCAGGTCGATGCACTCCTGCGGCGTCATCTTTTCCAGATGGAAGCTGAGTGAAAAAATAATGCGCGCGCAACGATGCATCCGCCAAAAGAGCATACCGATGCGATTCTCCGGCGTCTTCGCAAAATTCATATCCCACATCATCAGTTCCCAATAGAGTGCCCAGCCTTCGCCCCAGAACGGTGTGCTAAACAAATTGCGGTACGGCTTGTAGCGCGCGGTCATGAAGCCTTGCAGATGATGGCCGGGAATCAGTTCATGGAAAACAGTCGCGCGCGCAAAGTGAATGTTGTTCCCGCGCATGCTCATCATCTTTTGCTCATGCGCCATGCCGTTGGTGGGATACGAAACCTGAATGATCTCGCCGCCGAGAAAGAATGGACTAACGAGTTGACGCTCGGGTGTCATCATCTCCATGCGCCATGTATCGCGCGCGAGCTGTGGCACGGTGACCAGATCGTGATCGTCAACGAACTTGATCGCTTCGAGCGCCAGATCGCGAATCAGTTCAGGCTGCTTGCCCGGTTCGACGTACTGAGTCTTGACGAATTCCAGCGCTTTATGCCAATCGTCACCGTAACCAAGGTCGTGCGAGGCTTTTTTCATTTCTGTCTCACACCAGGCCAGCTCTTTTTCCGCGATGGCGATCAACTCTTCCGGTGTGTAAGGAATCATCTCTGAACGCAGCTCGCTCAAGAGAGCATCACGGCCAATCGGGTTGCCAATGATATCGCTCGCATCACCGGGCTTTGGCGGCGGTCCAGCTCGTTGCGGTGCCGGACGCTGACCCTGTCCCGCGCCGGCGGCGGCGCCGGTTCCGCGATCGGCCGGACGCGAATCGCCTGTTTGTGCCGGCGCCGCCGCATCAGGTTTTATGCCAACGACTCTCTCTGTCAGGAACGCAGCATAAGTTGTCAGAGTTTGATCCAACGCTTTGTAAGGCTCCTGCGTCCACCAGGTGAATTCCGGATCGTAGCCGTCATAGAACGTATACCAATTCTTCAAAGCAGTCTTAAGGCCATTGATCGCAACCACCGCGCGATTCGCAACGGTCTTCTTCTTCGCGGCTTCGCTCTTGTTCTCAGTGTTCGCATCGGTCGCATTGGCAGTTCTACCTTCCGGCCTGAGGCCCGCCTCGACTGCTTTTCTTTTTTCGTCGATTTGCTTCTTCAGATCAGTCAGCAACGTCGCAGCCTTCGCAGCATTGATCGGCTCCATATGACGTCGCGCTTCCTCCAGGTCGGTGATGCTCTTCGCGAATGGAATGAACGGTTCGATCTCCGTCAGTTGTTTGGCCTGGATGTCTAACTGCCGCAGCTCGTACTCAAGATGGTTCTTGAAAAGCAGATAGTCGACTTTTGCATCCTGGCCCATCGCGTCAAAGTCCAACTTTGCGAGCGAAGTGAGCCAGTCTGTATAGAACTGCCGGAAGCGTGACTGGCGCGCCGGCGAAAGAGGCACGGGATACGAGCGAGTGAGGCTCGCGCGGTCGACCGTGTAGCGCTCGATGACACTGCGCATCTCACTTTCAGGCCGCTTGAGATCAGCAGGGTCGACACCATCCGTGGCAGCACCGGTTTGGCGATCGCGGCGATCATTGCGCGAGCTGTCGGAGGGTTTTTGCGCCCGCGAGTCGAATGAGAAAAGGCTGCTCGCGACGAGCGCGGCGATCAAAACAGATGTCAGGATTTGCGATCCTCGGCGCATGCTGTAGCTCTCCTCTGGACTCGAAATATGGCTGACGCTTTTGAAATGGACTGCATGGTACCGCAAACAAGGCGTTGAGCGTCAGCAAAATGATGGTGGTAGGTTGCCTGCTACGCACACTCGCTTGCGCTTCCTTTGGGGGCTTTGCTAGAATCTCACTTCGTTGTTGACAGGATGAGTTCCGCAGTTTGAGGAACTTATCGATTTCTAACTTTTGATAGGATGCTCCGGAAGACCTTCGTTATGAATCGAACGTACACTCGATTCTTTACGTTTTGATGCTCGCGTTTGCATGGCAGACGCGCGACGAAGGCGCTCCTATCGAATCCGATCTGACGGCATTAGTAAACCGAAAATGGTTGATCGCAAATGGTAGGGCGCTTGAGCCGATGCGTAATGCGGCTCTGCCGTCCGATGTGCGGAAGGCCTGTGGCCTTCTGTAATGTGACGTCTTTTGTTTGAGAGGCTATGCCTCCGAAGCGAGGCGCAGCCTCGACAGACTTGAATTGAGTGACTCCGGAAGGCAGAGCCTTTCCGCACATCAGGCGGCCAAGCCGCAAACGAATAACAGCCGCTTCGGAAGTTTAGGAATGAGCGAGATTAATATCCAACTGAAAGACGGCGCGGCGGCGCAAATTTCCGGACCGGCGACGGTGGGAGAGGCGCTGAAGCGGCTCGATCGCGACGCGGCGAAGCAGGCGCTCGCTGCGCGTGTCAATGGTCGTGAGGTTGATCTTGCGTTCACGCTCGACTCGCAACCTAACGGCGAGGCAGTGAACATTGAAGCAGTACTGCCGCAGACGCTCGAAGGACTCGAGGTGTTAAGGCACTCGACAGCGCATCTGCTTGCCGCTGCCGTGCTCGATCTTTTTCCCGGAACCAAGCTCGGAATTGGGCCGGCGCTGCTTGAAGATCCGCGCTACGGTTTTTTTTACGACGTCATCGCGCCGCGAGCGTTGACGGAAGCTGATCTTCCCGTGATCGAAAAGAAGATGCGCGACATCGCGAAACGGAACATGCCGTATCGCCGCGACGAGATTCCAAAAGCCGAAGCGCTACGGATCTTTGCCGAGCGCGACGAGCCGCTGAAGTGTGAACTGATCGATGAGAAAGCCGGTGCTGTCGTCAGCGTTTATTATATTGACGGCTCACCATTCATTGATTTCTGCCTCGGCCCGCACGTTCCGAACACAAATCGTTTGCGCGCGTTCAAGGTGCTGTCGCTGGCCGGCGCTTATTGGAAGGGCGACTCTGAGCGGCCACAGATGCAACGCATCTACGGCACGGCGTATTTTACACAGGAAGAATTAGACGCGTGGCTGAAACAACGCGAGGAGGCCGAGAAGCGCGACCATCGTCGTCTGGGACGCGAGCTTGATCTGTTCTCGATTCAGGAACAGTACGGGCAGGGTCTCGTGCTCTGGCACCCGAAAGGCGGTGCTATTCGCAAGCAGATGGAGGACTATCTGTGCGAACAACTTGAGCAGCGCGGATATGGATTGGTGTTCACGCCGCACATTGCCAAGCGCGAGCTTTGGCAGTTGAGCGGCCACGAAGAAAACTACGCCGATGTGATGTTCGCGCCGACCGAGTTGGAAGAGACGCAGTTCAGGCTCAAGCCCATGAACTGCCCGTTCCATATTGGCATCTATAAGTCATCGCAACGTTCATATCGGGACTTGCCCTTACGATATGCCGAACTCGGTACCTGCTATCGCGCAGAACTATCGGGTACGCTGCATGGTCTTATGCGCGTGCGCGGCTTTACTCAGGATGATGCGCATATTTTCTGCACCCCCGAGACCGTGCGCAGTGAGATTGTCAGTTGTATCCATTTTGCTTTCGCCCTCCTGGGTGCTTTCGGCTTTGATGAGTTCAAAATCGAGCTGTCGGTTAGGGGGACGAATTCCACGGAGAAGTATCTCGGAGCCGATGAGGACTGGGTGCGCGCGGAGAGTGCACTGGTTGAGGCTCTGGAAGAGCAAAGCCTTTCCTATGAGCGAATGGAAGATGAGGCGGCTTTCTATGGGCCGAAGATTGATATCAAAGTGAAAGACTCGATTGGCCGTCTTTGGCAATTGACGACGGTACAGTTTGATTTCAATTTACCGCAGCGCTTCCAACTCGAGTACATCGGAGAGGACAACAAGCCGCATCAACCAATAATGATTCATCGCGCGTTGTTCGGTTCGATGGAACGGTTCTTTGGCGTGCTGATCGAACATTACGCGGGCGCATTTCCGCTTTGGCTTGCGCCGGTGCAAGTGGCGGTGTTGCCAATTACCGATCGCGTCAATGACTACGCCGAGAAGATCGCCGGGCAACTGCGAGCAAGTCGTTTGCGTGTTGAAGCAAGTCTTAAGAGTGAGAAGATTGGAGCGAAGATTCGCGACGCCCAGCTACAGAAGGTTCCGTTCATGCTGGTGCTTGGTGATCGCGAAATGGAGCAGGGAATGGTTGCGGTTCGCGAACGTGTAAAGGGTGACATCGGCGCGATGTCGCTCGAAGATTTTATAGGAATGGTGCGCGGGCTGGTCGAGTCGCGCGCTTTAACAAACGGTTAGTTTCGAGTTCGCAGTTTCGAGTTTCGAGTTCAAGCAATTGATCAACTCGAAACTCGGAACCCGAAACTCAAAACTCTTACTTAAGGAGGTGCAGCAATAGCTACAGGCTTTCGAGGTCGTCCCCGCCCGGATCACAGGCGACTGCCGGCCGTGCGCATTAATGAAAGGATTCGCGTGCCTGAGGTGCGCGTCATCGCCGAGGAAGGAGAGCAGCTTGGCGTGATGAATGTCCAGGATGCGATCCGCGAGGCGAGAAACAGAGGCCTGGATTTGGTCGAGGTCGCGCCAACCGCTCAACCGCCGGTTTGCCGCATCATCGATTTTGGCAAGTTTCAGTACGAGCAGAAGAAGAAGGCAAACGAGGCAAAGAAGAAGCAGGTTACGATCACCGTCAAGGAAGTGAAGTTTCGGCCCGGCACGGACGTTCACGACTACGACTATCGCATGAAGCATGCGCGCGAATGGTTACAGGAAGGTGACAAGGTCAAGGCGACGATCTGGTTTCGCGGCCGCGAGATGACGCACCGCGAGTTGGGCGCGCGGATTCTGGAGAAGCTCGAAAAAGATCTGGCCGACGTCGGCGACGTTGAAGCGCGGCCACGGATGGAAGGGAATCAGATGTTCATTATCTTTGGCGCAAAGAAACATAAGGGCGTTGCCAAGCCGGAGCATCCGGCGCCAGAAAGCAGTAAGCCGGCGCCAGAAAGCAGTAAGCCGGAGGCAGAAAGCAGTAAGCAGTAAGCGAAGGGCAAAGAGCGAAGAGCGAAGAGGAGTGAATTATGCCAAAACTAAAAACACACAAGGGCGCGGCAAAAAGATTTCGTTTGACCGCGACGGGAAAAATCAAACGCGGTCATTCGCATGCGCGTCATATCTTGACGAAAAAGACGCACAAGCGAAAGCGTTTGCTGGATATTGACGGGCTGGTCGCCGAAGCGGATCAGAAGCGCGTCGAAGCGATGTTGCCGTACGGAAGAGATTAATGGATCGATGTTCGACAAACTTCAGTTTGTCGGCAAGCTGCTGGGATCTTGGACACCAAGCATTAATGAGCGAGATGCGACGAACTAAAGTTTGTCGGACAGCGAAGGAGAGCAATCATGCCGAGAGCAAAACGTGGAAACAAGCGCCTTGAACGGCGCAAGAAGATTCTTAAATTAGCAAAAGGTTATCGCGGAACTAAATCAAAACTTTACCGGTCAGCAAAAGAATCGGTCGAGCGAGGATTGAATTTTGCCTATACCGGACGCAAGCTGAAGAAGCGAGATTTTCGCTCGCTCTGGATCGTGCGCATCGGCGCGGCGGCACGGCTCAATGGCCTGAACTACTCGCAGTTCATGCACGGGCTGAAGGTCGCCGGGATCGAACTCGACCGCAAAGTTCTTGCGGACCTTGCCGTACACCAGCCTGAAGCATTTGCCGCCGTGGCGGTGCAGGCGAAAAGTGCGCTGGATAACGAGCAGCGAAGCCAGGCGGCTTAAGAAAATAAATCTGCTTCGTGAGGGAAGCTAAAAGGATGAGTCACACTAACAACGGCAAATTCATAACACAGACGGCTCGGGCTGCGTTACTCGTTTTGTCGGTTGCGGCAGTTGCGCTTGGCCAGCAAGGGCCCGTCGGCACTCCGACTCCGGCTAACGAAACGCCGGCCGCGAAGGACACCATCTCAGGTAGATACGAAGGAACAGCCAAAGCGGCAGGCGTCGCCGACATTCAGTTGACGATTGAATTAAAAAACGAAGCCGGCAAACTTTCCGGCCGTCTGATAACTCCGCAGGGGCCGGTGGAGATTAGCGAAGGCGCTCTCGCCGGCGACAAGGTCTCGCTCAAGTTTGGAAGCCGCGATGGAGCGCTGACAGCGCAACTGCAGAACGACAAACTAACCGGTGATTGGATAACCGGAGCACAAAAGCGTTCCGTGGAACTAAAGAAAGTCGACCCGGCTGCTATGTTGACGGGTGAATGGCTGGCGCTTGCTGACGTTCAGGGCCAGGGCTTTCCATTTTCGTTATCGCTCAAGATCGATGGCGAGAAGGTCACAGGATCGAGCAGTTCGCAATTAGGCGATTCGCCGATCGCGAGCGGAAGCTGGAAAGATGGACGGCTGACATTTGTGCTCGAATCAGGGACCGGCCAGATTGGCATGACCGCGACGCTTGTTGACGGCAAGCTGGTAGGGGACTTTGATTACGCCGGGCAGATGCAGGGCAAGTGGGTGGCGACAAAGAAAACACCTTAGGATAATCACGGATTCTTCTGATGACCGACGGCGCAAAGAATCAAGAGCCAGCCTCGCAGGTTGAAGCGGCACGCAAAGCGTTCGAGCAGGAGTTCGAGCGCTTTGTACGCTTTACCAGTGGAGCGGCCGTGCCAGGAAATTTCGGCCTGGACCAGGCTGAAGCGGAGCAGCGCGCGTTGAACGAACTGCGCACCAGGCATCTTGGCAAGAAGAGCGCGCTGGCAGCGTGTAAGAAGATGATTGGGGGTGTCGTTCCCACAGGTCGAGCCGCTTTCGGCCAACGTGTTCAGCAGACTGAATCAATAATTGTTCAAAAGATGGAACGCGTTGAAGAAGTTCTCAAGAACTTCATCGAAGCGTCTCGTATTCAGCGTGAGAGCCTTGACGTAACGCTTCCCGGACGGCGTCCGCGGCGCGGCCATCTGCATCCGATTACCCTTTTGCGCGAGCGCATCGAGGATATTTTTGTCTCGCTCGGTTACGCGATCGAAGATGATCGCGAGATCGAAACAGACTTTTATAATTTCGACGCGCTTAATATTCCCGAGAATCATCCCGCGCGCGCGTCGCAGGACACGTTTTATACAACTGACGGTTTCGCATTGCGCTCGCAGACATCTACCGTGCAGATTCACGCGATGCAAAGACGCGGCGCGCCCGTGCGCATGATCGCGCCGGGCCGGGTCTTTCGGCGCGACACCCCTGACCCAACCCACAATCCGATGTTCTTTCAAGTCGAAGGCCTGTGCGTCGATCGCGGCATCTCGATGGCGCACTTGAAAGGCACGGTGGCGGAATTTCTGCGCCGCATGTTTGGCCCAAAGACGCTTACGCGTTTTCGCCCTTCGTATTTTCCGTTTACAGAACCCAGCGCTGAGTTCGACTTCAGTTGCTTCAAGTGCGGCGGCGATGGTTGTCGCATCTGTAAGAACTCAGGCTGGATCGAATTGGGTGGCTCCGGCATGGTTCATCCGAATGTCCTGCGCGCGGCCGGAGTTGATCCGGAAAAGTATTCAGGGTTTGCTTTTGGCCTGGGCATCGACCGCATGTGCGCATTGATGTACGGCCTCGACGACATACGTTTGTTGTTCGAAAACGACGTGCGGTTTCTGGAGCAGTTTGATTAGGAAATGATCTTTGTACTTTGGACTTTGATCTTTGCCCGTCGCGAAAGATCAGAGTTCAAAGCACTAAGGTCAAAGATCGTCTTATGTACATCAGCTACAACTGGCTGCGCGAACTAACCGGCACGATTCTGACGCCACGCGAGTTGCGCGAGTGTCTGACGATGGTCGGCTTGGCGATCGATGTCGTTGAAGAGGCCGGCGACGACTATGTACTGGACGTGGAAGTGCCGTCGAATCGACCCGATTGCCTCTCGCACATCGGCATCGCGCGCGAAGTGGCGGTGATCGAAGCAGGACAAGTGATTTACCCGCCGTCGAATCCGCCAATAGTTGCAGGCCGCACCGACGGCCACACTGCGGTCGAGGTCCTCGATCCAGATCTTTGTCCTCGGTACGCTGCTCGCATCGTTCGTGGTGTAAAGATCGCTCCTTCGCCCTCGTGGCTGGCAAACCGTCTCGAAGCGATCGGCCAGCGGCCAATCAACAACGTTGCCGATATTACTAACTACGTATTGCACGAGCTGGGGCAGCCGCTTCACGCCTTTGATTTGGCAAAACTATCAGAACAGCGAATCGTCGTCAGACGCGCTAGAGCCGGGGAAACGATCAAGACGCTGGATGGAGTGGAGCGCAAGCTGGGCACAGACATGCTGGTAATCGCCGACGCAAAGCGCGCGGTCGCAGTTGCGGGTGTGATGGGTGGCGAGGATTCCGAGATTTCCAATCAGACCACGGACGTTCTGATCGAGAGCGCTTATTTCAATGCCGATTCGGTACGCCGAACGGCGAGACTGCTGGGCATGGACACGGAAGCTTCGCGCCGCTTCGAACGTGGCGGGGACTACGGCGGTGTGGTGAGAGCGCAGGATCGCTGCATCGAAATGATCTGCGAGATTGCTGGTGGCGTTGCCACTGAAGGAGCGATCGACGTTTGCAGGGACTTGCCAGTCGAGCGTCGCGTCAGGTTACGCCCCGCGCGAGTCGCAGCCCTCACGGCCCTGGAGGTGCTCACCAACGAGATGGTGCGAATCCTCACTGCGCTCGGATTTCTCAAAGTGGAATCCGGCGAGAGTGAATCTACGTCAATGACTTTTATTGTTCCGACGTGGCGCATAGATGTCGAGCTCGAGGAAGATTTGATCGAAGAGGTTGCGCGATACACGGGCTATGACAAAATTGGTTCTGAGTTGCCGGCTGCCAGTTCGGCGGGAGAGCACCAACCGAATGAGATGAAATTTCGCGCCATGCGACGCGCGCTTGCCTCCTGCGGTTTCAGTGAAGCGATCAACTTCAGTTTCATCGACGCAGCGCACGACGATCAGCACGAACTCGTGCCGAGTCTTGTGGGCGCGAACAGTGACGGACCGTTTGTGACACTGCGAAATCCGATAATCGACGAGGCTGTCAGGATGCGGCCCACGCTCACCCCGGGACTGCTGGACTGTGTGCGCCGCAACCTCAATCACGGTGAAAGAGACGTGCGTTTGTTCGAAATTGGGCGCATTTTCGCGAATCGTGGACAAAACGAACTTCCCCAGGAGCGAGAGGCCCTGGCCATCGTGGCGACCGGTGGCGCGACCGAGGAGAACCGCGCCGAGGCGCCGCGCGAACTGGATTTCTACGACTTGAAAGGCGCATTGGAGGCGGCGGCCGATGTAATGAAACTTGGACCGCTGCAGTTTGAAAGAATGAGCGCGAAACATCTGCGTAAGGGACAAGCGGCCGCGATCAAACTTGGCGATGGGCAAACGGTCGGCGCCGCCGGCAGACTCTCCGAAGATATCGCTTCGTCTTACAAGTTTCGTCAGCCTGTCTACATTGCGGAACTCGATCTGTCGACGCTGCTTGAGTCCGAAGAAAAGTCAGCGCAGTACCGGCCACTTTCACGTTATCCGTCGGTGGTGCGCGATGTAACGCTTCTGGTTGATGGCAACGTAGCGCTTGCAGATCTGCTTCGAGCGGTAGTCGATCAACGAATTGAATTCTGTCGCGATGCAAAACTCGTTGGCGTTTACCAGGGCAGCAACATTCCGGTCGGTCAGAGATCAGTTACTCTGCGTCTGGAATATCGTTCGGATGAACGGACCCTGCGGGACGAAGAAGCGGAAGAAATGCACCGGCGCATAGTCGCCCTGGTCGCGGCCAAGTTCGGCGCCGAGCTCCACTGAAAAATAAATCACGTTTGATGGCAATCGTAGTCTTGCGCTTGCGCCCGCGAAGTCGCATAATCGCAGCGCTTCGGTCAGGCGACAGAATTTTCCGGGGAGACAGGCAATGGTGGGCTTTTCAGGCTTAGAAAAATTCTCGCATCTTGAGGACAAGATCTATCGCACGATCGAACTGACAAAGTCGCTGCGCCAGGAAAACGAGAGTCTGCAAAAAGAGAACGCCATGATGCGGCGGGATATTGGCAGCGTGCTAAATGAGAAGGAGCGCCTGGAAACACAGGTCGAGAAGCTGCTGGCCGAGCAGGATACGATTCGTATGAAAGTTGAAGCGATGCTCGATGCGGTGGCGATTCTCGATCCGGAATTGGTTGAGGAGTTGGGTAGATGACGACCGGCAATGGCCGCCTTAATATAGGCAAAAGCCCCATGGAAACCGCGACTACCAGCCCCACTATCAGAGTGGAAATTTACAACCAAACCTACAGCATCCGTTCGGATGGAGACACGGAGTATATCATTCAGCTCGCCGAATTTGTCGATGGCCGGATGCGTGAGATTTCGTCCGGGACTTTAACGGTAGATTCTCTAAAAGTTGCAATCCTGGCTGCCCTTCATATTGCAGATGAACTGCACCGCTTGAAAAATCTTCACGAACAGGCCGACTCACAACTAGCCGCGCGTAGCACCGAGTGCTCAGAAATGCTGGATCGCCTGCTGAAGTCGCGGAGTAAGGGTGATGCAGCACAAGAAAGCGGCGGCATCGCATTCAGCTAGTGGTGCGTCAAACAGATGTTTACTTATAAGTCCGTAACTCGATGATGCTGACAAACTGATTACGATCCACGAAGTCACACGAAAAGACCACTAATAAACTGCTTTTTCGAGTTACTTGGTGTGATTTCGTGGATCGCATTACTGCCTCTACTGACTCATTCTTGATGTAACCAGATTTCGGACCTGCTACACCAACAATCCTGAGTCTTTTCCAAATCAATATCTTGCCATCTTTGAATCGGAATTTTGCAGATTGTTGGTTTACCTTGTACCGTTTTGAAATCCAGCGGGAGTTCTTAGGGCTCAGATAATAACGCTTCTCCCGCATAGTTCGCTTGTGCTAGTATCCCCCCGGCGGAGGGAAACAGTCTGCGGGGTTCGTCACCGATTTATGATGATTGAGCCAACGCCGTAGAAAAGGGAGACCGACGCCGCTCAAGCCCGTGCACTTCTTCATTGTTAAGAATTGCCAGAGGCTGCGGTAGACCAGAGGTCACCCACCTGTTAAGCAGGTTCAATTACGGTTTCGGAACGACTCATGCGGATCTCCCTCCTGCCAATCTATTCGTCGTAAATCGTAAACAGTGAGTCGTAAATAGAAGGAGATTTCTATTCACGATTGAGGATTCACGATTTGCGGCTTTTTTAATTATGAAGGTGCTAATCATTGGCGACGTCGTGGCCAAGCCCGGGCGCAATGCTGTGCTCGAAAGGCTTCAGGATCTGCGCGAACAATACGCGATCGACTTCGCAATCATGAACGCGGAAAATGTGACGGGCGGTTTTTCGATTAGCCCGGCGCACGCCGAACGGCTCTTTGCAGCCGGCATCGACGTGATGACCTCCGGCAATCACATTTTCGATAAGAAGGAAGCGATTCCCTACATTCAGAAGCAGCCACGATTGCTGCGACCCGCAAATTATCCACCGAATACGCCGGGAAACGGTTTGTGGAGCGGAGCGGTGAATGGGATAAACGTCGCCGTCGTTAATCTCATGGGACGCGTTTTCATGCCGCCGTCGGACGATCCGTTTCGCGCGGCTGACAGCGTATTGAACTCTCTATCTCCCGATTTCAAAGTTCGGATTGTGGACATGCACGCCGAGGCGACGTCTGAAAAAGTCGCGATGGGCTGGTATCTTGATGGCCGCGTCTCGGTGGTCTTCGGCACGCACACGCACGTGCAGACCGCGGACGAGGGCATCTTGCCAAATGGCACCGCTTACGTAACCGACATCGGCATGACAGGAAGTTACGCGGGCGTGATCGGAATGAGAACGGCGGACGTAATCTCCCGCTTTACTTCAGTGACTTTCCGGCGCGCCGAACATGCGACGGGTGAAGTGCGGATTTGCGCCGCTGTTGTTGACATAGATGAAGAGAGCGGCCGCGCGCGAGCGATCGAGCGCCTCAATCTGAGTCACGAATCGTAAGAACAGTGGGCAGTGAGCAGTGGGCGGTGGGCGGTGGGCGGTAAACGGGAGATATCCGATCTTCACTTCACATCTCAAAGGAGGGCGAGTATGAAACTGAAGAACTATAGAGAATTGATTGCGTGGCAAAAGGCGATGGATCTTGTTGAGGAGATCTATACTGCTACGAAGCGTTTCCCAAAGGAAGAGGTTTACAGTCTGACAAACCAGGTCAGACGTGCCTCGGTCTCAATTCCTTCAAACATTGCCGAAGGGCAAGGACGAAGATCTACTGCTGAGTTTCTTCACCACTTGTCTATCGCACATGGATCATTGAGAGAGGTTGAGACACAGGTTTTCATTGCAACCAGGCTGCGTTATTTGGCAAACGCGAATGCCGACAGCCTGCTTGAATTGTGCGCGGAGGTTGGAAGGTTGATCAATGGCTTGGCCAATTCGCTGAGCAAGTGATGGCGTACGTTTCTGCGCTCAGCGACGTTAGGGACTGGACTTTCACTGCCCACTGCGCACTATGCACTGCCCACTGTTATTTACGCCGGCCCGGTTTCCTTGGGAACGACGTTGCCCGTGGTCGGGGTTGTTTTGACAATCGGAGGAGCGGTCAGTCGTTGCGCATATCCTTCGGGGAATGATCGAACGTGACCACTGCGGTCAGTTACGACGTGCCCCGTTTCTCCTTCAGCAACTATCTGACCGTCGGCGGCTCGCAGAATCTCGTAGCCGAATCTGAGCGAACGCCGCCGCAGCTCCGTGATGTGAGTGCGGATCAGCAATTCGTCGTCGTAGTAAGCGGGCGCTTTGTAGCGGCAATAACTCTCGGCAACGACCAGAAACGCATCGTCGTTCTGTTCCATGTCGCGATACGAGAAGCCACGCGCGCGGCAATATTCAGCCCGCCCGATTTCAAACCAGACGAGGTAATTGGCATAATAGACGATGCCCATCTTGTCCGTTTCAGAATAGCGCACGCGCAGAAGTGTTTCGTGCCAATCTGAAATCGGTGCATCTTCTTGAGCGGGGCTGGTCATCCGAAACGAATACCTCCAACCTATGTCGGAAGAGAGTAACTTAATGAGCCACGAACAGCGACGTTTAGCGGACTATAAGAGCGAAGGCCCGACGATGTCAAAGAAAATCCGAACAGTCCTCGCCGTTTTCCTCCTGTCATGTTTGCTTGCCGCCTCGGTTTTCATTGGCGGCTCGGCCGCGGCAACGCAGCGACACCGAACCACCGTTGCGTCAAGTTCTGCAAAAAACGCGGCGATTGTGGCGACAACTGCCGCCGTCCTGAAAGAAACGAGCGAGATCAGGGAACTGCCGATTCTGCACCCTGTCAAGAGCGGCGCCCAGTCGCGCGCCGAAATAGAAAGGATGGTTATCCGGAATCTGGACAGCCAAACTACTCCCGCCGAAATGCACGCCACCGAAGTTGCTTTGAGGAAACTCGGTCTGGCGCCGCCCGACTTTCGCTATCGCCCTTTTGTGATCAAGCTACTCACCGAACAAGTGGCTGGTTACTATGAACCCAAAATACAGGAATTTTTTCTTGCCGATTGGATCGATCTCGAAGGTCAGAAACCGGTCATGGCCCACGAGTTGACGCACGCGTTGCAGGATCAGCATTTCAATCTGCGCCGCTTCGAGCACTGGCCAAAGGGTGATGCCGACGCCGAGCTGGCGGCGCACGCGCTGATCGAAGGAGACGCGGTGCTATCGATGAAGATTTACATGACCAGGCATCCGCTGGTAGCTCTGGCGTTCGTGCGGGCGATGGAATCGAGCAACACTTCCTCCGAACAGTTTAAGCAGGCGCCGCGCGCCTTGCGCGAGTCGCTGGTGTTTCCATACGAACAAGGAGCCGAGTGGGCCACCATACTTTATAAACGCGGCGGCTGGAACACTGTATCGCAGGCCTTTACCGAACTCCCGCAATCGACTGAACAGATTCTGCATCCGGATAAATATTTTTCACACGAGACGCCGGTCAAAGTCAGTCTGCCGGATGTACGCGCGCTGCTGGGTCCCAGGTGGACCCGAATCGACTATGACGTCAACGGCGAATGGAGCTATTACTTGATTCTTGATCAGTTCTTGAACTCACCGGCTGAATCGAGACGCGCGGCGGCAGGTTGGGGAGGGGATCGTTACGAGATCTACGAAGGGCCGCAACCAGAGGATGTCCTCCTCGCACAGCTCAGCGCCTGGGACACGGAAAACGACGCGCGAGAATTCTTCGACGCTTACACAAAACGTACCGCACTACGATACGAAAACACGGGCCGCGAGACCGTCGCGCAGAACGATCGTCACGAGTGGAGCACGAGCGAAGGTGGCATTGTTTTGGAGTTGCGCGGCAAACGGGTTCTAATCATTGAAGGTGTTCCGGCGAACGCGAATGTTAATGCGCTGGCGAAAGCGCTGTGGCAGTAATCCATTTAATGATTGCTGGCTACTGTTTGCTATATTATCAGGCCATGCCGAAATCGCTACGACTATTGTTGATTGCAATTGCGACCGCCCTGTTGTCCTGCGGACTTGCTCCCGGTACGTCGGCCCAGCGGAATCCCACCATGACGCAACAGCAGCGCGACTACGACAAGGAAAAACTCTACGCCGAGTTTTCTGAGAATAAGAGAGTCTCCAGTCCGGAGCGCCAGCGAACTGCTTACCGAGCTGCCAGGGAGTTCCTCCGTAGATTCGGAGTCGACGATGACGCTTACGCGAAAGAGGTGCAAAAGTATGTAACCGATTACGAGCGGCTGGCGCGCGAAGGCGAACTCTTTGCAACCTACGGCGCCAGGAACTACGTGAAGACTTTTGAACTTGGTCGTGTCCTTCTGCAAAAGGCGCCCGAGGATTTTTTTGCGCTCGGCGTGCTGGCCGAAGCCGGCTTCGAAAACGCGCAAGCGGGAAATGCGAGTCTTAATGCCGAGACGATAGATTACTTGCGAAGAGCGGTTCAACTTCTTGAAGCAGGGAAGGTGAAGAACGCGGATCCGTTTAAGAGCATGGACATTGCTCGCGGCTTCCTCAACTTTGCCCTGGGATGGTTCGTCAGAGAAGAGAAGCCGATCGAAGCCGCCGCAGCCTTTCTGAAGGCAATACAAACCGATAGCCCTTATCGAGATGACCCGTCGATCTACCACCGTTTGGGCATCGCAATTCTCAAAGGCGAGTTTGCACAAGTTTCGGCTGAATACAACGAAAAGTATGGCAACAAACCGCCGTCCGCCGAACAGGCTGCGATGTTCGAGCGAATCAAACACCTCGGTGAACGAGCGATTGATGCCTACGCCCGCGCCGTCGCCCTCAGCACCAAGCCTGAACAACAAGAGGCCAGAAACAAAATACTGGAACAATTGACGGCGCTTTACAAAAGCTTTCACGACAACTCTGACGCCGGCCTGAACGAGCTAATCTCCACCGTCCTGTCAAAACCCCTGCCTTAGACCGCGGCTTTGAAGAAAGAGCCTTCAATTTGAGTCGCCAAGGTCATCAGTTTAATACTAAGATCGTGAGACTCGTTGATAAGATGCCGGAATCCTCTAGCCATTCGACTCTGAGAGCGTGAATGATTTAGCAGATTGAATTCAAACCACGAGCGCTAAAGGACCTAAAAGCCATCGACAAGAGCGAGGCCAGTGGCGTCATCGACAAGATCACGGCGATGAAGAGTGACCTGGCCGGGGACGTCAGGCGTCTGACCAATTTCACACCGGAGTACAGACTCCGGGTCGGCGACTACCGCGCGCTGTTCGAAGTGGAAGGCGATAAAGTGATAATCTATCGAATACGACACCGAAAGGATGCCTATTCCTGAGGGGGAAGCCACAATGATCGAAATACATCCGGAGATATTAGAAAAAAACGGCGAGAAGCAGTTTGTCATCTTGCCATATGAAGAGTTTGTCGCGATTCAGCAGGCATTGGCCGATGCCGACGACTTGGTTTCGTTGAGAGCCGCGAAAAAGAAAGAACACAACGCGCCGGGCGTTCCGCTTGAAGACGTCGTCGAGGAGTTGGGACTTTCTCGATAAATAGGAATACCAGATGATTGGTAGCCGAGAAGATTGCACCTTTTCCTTCATCACGAAATCACGCTGAATCATGAAAAGATCTGAAGCACGATCTGCAGCAAACGAATCTCCAAAACGTTTACGCGAACTCACGGCCGATCTTAAGCGGCTTGAGGCAAAGCTCCGTCGCGGGGGCGGGCCGGACAAGATCGAGAAACAGCACAAGCAGGGAAAGCTGACGGCGCGCGAGCGCGTCAAACTCCTCTTCGATCAAGATTCATACGCGCAGGAAATTGGGCTACTGGTTGCATATGATCAATATGATGCCGGTGCGCCCGGAGCGGGCGTGGTCACGGCAATCGGGCGCGTTAGTGGGCGCGAATGCGTCGTCGTCGCGAACGACGCAACGGTCAAAGCCGGATCGTGGTGGCCGGAGACGATTAAGAAGATCCTGCGCGCGCAGGAGATCGCGATGCGTTCGCATGTGCCGATCATCTATCTGGTTGATTCAGCCGGAGTGAATCTACCTTATCAGGGCGGAGTCTTTCCCGGGCAGTACGGAGCGTCGCGAATTTTTTATTACAACTCAATCATGCGCCGCTATCTGAAAATTCCCCAAATCTCGGCGGTGATGGGTCCATGCATCGCCGGCGGCGCATATCTGCCTGCGCTCTCGGACATCATCATCATGGTTGAGGGGACGTCGTTCATGGGATTGGGCGGCGCGAATTTGGTTAAGGGCGCAACAGGGCAGACAATTGACAATGAGGCTTTGGGTGGGGCGCGCGCGCACAACGAGCTTTCAGGCGTCGCGCATTACCGTGTCGAAAACGACGACGCTTGTGTCGCAAAGATCAGGGAGTTCGTTGCTGAACTTCCCGTCAGGCCCCCAAGCGCAGTTTCGATCACGGAAAGCGTGGAAGCGGCACGCCCCGCCGCCAATCTTTACGACATTCTTCCAGAGGACCATCGCCAGCCTTACAACGTTCGCCACCTGCTTGACTGTCTGCTTGATGAGGGTCACCTCGATGAGTTTCAGGCTGACTATGCTAAAGAGATGATCACGGGTCATGCGCGAATCCGAGGCATTCAAGTGGGCGTGATCGTAAACAATCGCGGGATGATGCGCGCGCCCGGCGGTGGTCCACCACGGTTCGGCGGGATCGTCTACACTGAATCCGCGGAGAAGGTGGCGTACTTCATCGAGACTTGTAGTCGTCATCAAACACCGTTGCTTTTCATTCAGGATGTTTCCGGTTTCATGGTGGGATCGGAAGCCGAACATTCAGGAATCATTCGCGCCGGCGCGCGTTTCGTCGAGGCGATGGCCACGGCGACGGTGCCGAAGATCGTGTTGACTGTGAACCACGCGTCGGGCGCCGGCTATTATGCGATGTCCGGGCAGGGTTTCGATCCCGACTTCATTTACAGTTGGCCGACGGGACGGATGGGCGTAATGGAAGGCGACTCCGCTGTGCAGGCGGTCTTCGGAACAGAGCTTGAGAAGTTGAAGCAGCGAGGGAAAGAGCCTGACGAGCAACTGGATGCGGCGATGGAGAATGTGCGCGAGAGTTATGAGCGTGAACTGGACGCGAAGTACGCCGCGGCGCGTGGCTTTGTCGATGCCGTCATCGCACCGGAGGACACGCGCGACGCTTTGGAGTTGTCACTGCGCACCGCATTGAATTACAGCGGCCCGCACCTGGGACAGTTTGTGCTGCCGCCGTCGCTGGTGTGACGCAGGGATTTCGCCACAGAGGCACAGAGACGCAGAGAAAAGATTTTCAAGGTCTCTGTGACTCCGTAGCAATCAGTTTTCACAATGAAAGAGCAAATCCGCATCGCGGCCGGCCAGGGATTTTGGGGCGACTTGCCTGACGCGCCCGTGCGCCAGGTTGAAGGCGGACCGATTGATTATCTAATGCTCGACTATCTCGCCGAAGTCACGATGTCGATCATGCAGAAGCAACGCTCGCGCGATCCGAGCGCCGGCTACGCCAAAGACTTCGTGCCGCTGATGAAGCAAATCATGCCGGCATGCGTCGAGCGCAACATAAAGGTCACGGCCAATGCCGGTGGAGTCAATGTAGAAGGTTGCGCGAACGCGGTCCGCGCAACGGCGCGCGAGCTGCGTTTGGCAGGCAAGGTGCGCATCGGGATCGTGACGGGCGACGACATCATGTCGCGCATCGACGACCTGCTGGCGCGCGGGATAGAATTGCGAAACATGGACACGGGCGCGCCGCTTTCTGAGGTTCGCAACCGCATTCAGAGCGCCAACGCGTATTTAGGCGCGTGGCCAATGGTTGAAGCGCTGAATCACGGCGCGCAGATCGTGATCACGGGACGCGCGACTGACACGGGCCTGACGCTCGCGCCGATGATTCACGAATTTGGGTGGGCCAATGACGACTGGAACCGGCTCGCGGCAGGAACGATCGCGGGACACATCATTGAATGCGGCGCGCAGGCGTCGGGTGGCAACTGCCAATTTGAGTGGCGCGAAATTCCTGATCTGTCAGACGTCGGCTTTCCGATTGCCGAAGCTTCTTCTGATGGCACGTTCGTTATCACCAAACATGAAGGCACGGGCGGTCGCGTAAACATTCCCACGATTAAAGAGCAGTTGGTTTATGAGATGGGCGATCCACGCGAATACATCACGCCTGATTGTGTGGCGGATTTCTCTACAGTTCAGTTGCAGGACGATGGATCGGATCGCGTGCGGGTATTCGGGATCAAGGGGCGAGCGGCGACTGACACTTTGAAGGTTTCGATTAGTTATTCAGCCGGTTACAAGGCGGTCGGCACACTCGTCTACGCGTGGCCGGACGCCTGCGAGAAAGCGCAAGCGGCTGACAGAATTCTGCGGGCGCGGCTAGAACGCCTCGGTTTGCATTTTGATCAAGTGCTTACTGAGTTTGTCGGCGCGAACGCCACACATGGACCGTTGGCAGGCGAGCCTCCGCGCGATTTAGCGGAAGTGCAATTACGCGTGGGCGTGCGCGGCAACGATCGCGGCGCGATTGAAAGATTCACCAAAGAGATTGCGCCGCTGATCCTGACTGGACCACCAGCCGTGACTGGATTCGCCGGTGGCCGGCCCAAGGTCGAAGAGATCGTCGCGTATTGGCCCGCGCTGATTCCGAAGAGCGAGATCAAGCCGCGCGTTGAAGTGATCGAAGCGTAACTGATAGATTTCATTCCCCTCTCACTTTGGGAGAGGGGCCAGGGGAAAGGGTGCGAAGCTTAGGGTGAAAGGATTGTTTTGATCACAAGGCCTGGTTTTATCGAGGACAACACTAAGATTAGGGGCGGTTCGCTTAAGCCCTCTCCCCAACCCTCTCCCAAAAGGAGAGGGAGATAAGAAAACGAAACATGAAAGTACAACTAACGAAACTTGCCCACTCGCGCTCAGGCGATAAGGGCGATACGGCCAATGTGGGTCTGATTGCCTTGCACGACGACCTCTATCCGTTGCTCGTTCGCGAAGTAACAGCCGAGCGCGTGAAGCAACACTTCAATGGAATTTGCAAGGGCAACGTCGAGCGGTTCGAGCTGCCGAATCTTCACGCGCTGAATTTTCTCTTGCACGAAAGCCTGGGTGGCGGCGGCACGCTTTCGCTGATGACCGATGCGCAAGGCAAAACTTTTTCGACCGCGCTGCTGAGGATGGAAATCGAGATTCCCGATGGCGAAGCGCAGAGCCTGGGGTTAGTTTGAAAGCAAAACAGAATCCTAGGTAGATCAGTCCGGGAACTGATCGCTCCGCTCATGAAGGCTGAAAGAGACCTAACTATCCGGCACGATTATGCGCAAGTTGGTAATGTCCGCTTGCATTACGCCGAGTGTGGCGGCGGAGACGATCTCGTAATCCTGCTGCACGGTTTTCCTGAATGCTGGTATTCATGGCGGCACCAGTTGCCCGTGTTGGGCGAGCGATATCATGTGGTGGCCCCGGATATGCGGGGCTACAACCTCAGCGAAAAACCCAAAGGTGTTGAGAACTATCGCATCGAACCCCTGGTCCAGGACATAGTTGAGCTAATCGATTATTTCGGTAAGAAGAAAGCCGCTATTGTGGCTCATGATTGGGGCGCCGGTGTCGCCTGGGCCCTTGCTCAAAGACATCCGGAACTTGTTTCTAAGCTGGTGACGATGCAGGTGCCGCCGCCGGCAGCCTGGCGAGTGAACTTTACGCTGCGGCAATTGAGACACAGTTGGTACATGTTCTTTTTTCAGCTACCGCGTTTACCAGAGTGGTGGGCGAGCGCGAATGATTTCGCCCGCATCGACAAGATGTTTCGCGAGACATCTGTCAGGGCCGGCGCTTTCAGTGCCGAAGATATCGCCGTATACAAAGAGGCGCTGCGTCAGCCGGGAGCACTGACCGCTTCGATCAATTACTATCGGGCGAATGTCTTTCGATCGTTGATCCGTGGCGGAGTCGAAACGCCAGACCAGGGCAAAATTAAGGTTCCTACGTTGTTCATCTACGGCGAGCACGATATGGCCATTGTCCCTGATACTGTTCGCGGTCTTGATCGATTCATCGATGCTCCCTATCGCGAACTGCGGATCCCCGACAGCGGGCACTGGGTGCAGAATGAAGCGATCGAAGAAGTCAATAACGCTTTGCTTGAATTTCTCGAGAGTAACTGATGCCAGAAGAAAATAACGCCACGGTTCTCTACGGAGTCGACGGCGCGATTGCGCGCATCACGCTCAACCGGCCGGAGAAACGCAACGCCCTCAACGACGAATTTATCGCTGCGCTCAAAGAAGCGCTACGCCGTGCCGATCACGATGAAGAGGTGCGGGTGGTTGTTTTGTCAGGTGCTGGCGCCGACTTTTGTTCCGGCGCCGACCTGGCGGCGTTGCAGAAGATCTCGACGGCTACGGTTGCAGAGAACCTTCAAGATGCGCGATCTCTGATGGAACTTCTCCTGATCATTCGCAACTTGCGCTTGCCGGTCGTTGCCGCCGTACGAGGCAGAGCGCTGGCTGGGGGATGCGGTCTGGCGACTGCCTGCGACATTGTGCTCGCGTCGAGTTCCGCTCGCTTTGGTTATCCGGAAATAAAGATCGGATTTGTGCCCGCGATGGTGATGGCCATCCTTCGCCGCAACGTTTCAGAAAAGCGCGCGTTTGAATTACTCACGCGGGGCGCGGAGATCAGCGCCACGGAGGCGGAAAGAATCGGCATGGTCAATCACGTATTCAGCGACGAAACCTTTGACTCCGAAGTCGATGCTTATGCCCACGCGTTTGAGAATGCAAGCGAGTCCGCGGTGGCCCTTTCAAAGAAACTCCTCTACCAGATGGACGCGATGACTTTTGTCGAGGCTCTGCAGTCCGGCGCCGACGTAAACGTCATTGCCCGCATGACTGACGACTGTCAAAAAGGAATTGCGCGCTTTTTGAAGAAGGAGTAGCATAGCCGCCGGTCAGCATCCAGAAAACCCGATTAGCATTTAGAATTTTGGATTTCGACCATTCACACCACCAGCAGATCTGATAGCGTCATATTGGTTTTATCTTAGGAATTCCGCGAATTGACCGTTACGAGGCGCGCTGAGAACGGCGTTTGCCTGAACGATTGCTAGTTGATGACCTGTCTCCACTACACCAAATCCGAGGAGGATGCGATGAACACAACAGAGTCAGTGAGAAGATTGGGAAAAGCGGGAATCAGCATTCTGTGCTTTGCGCTATCGATGCTGCTTTTGAGCAGCTTTGCATTGGGCCAGGGCACATCGAGCAGTGCTCTCAGTGGCACCGTTGTAGATAAGAATAGCGCGGTGATTAAGGGCGCGTCAGTAACTGTTACGAACAAGGCGACGGGGCAGAGCCGAACTGCGACTACCAACGACAGCGGAGAGTATCGATTCGACCTTCTGCCTGCCGGCCTTTACGACATCAAAGTTTCCGCAAGTGGATTCGGCGATGCCACCTCCGAGGGCCTGAATCTTTTGGTCGGTAAGACTACGAGTCTCGATTTCACCATGAGTCCCGGCGTCCAGACCGCAAACGTTACGGTCACCGGCGAAGCTGAATTGGTAAACAGGGAGAAGACCGATATCAGTCTAAACATCACTCCACGCGACATTCAGGACTTGCCGCTTAATGGCCGCGACCTCGGCAATCTGGCGTATCTCGCTCCCGGCGTCAAGCCGGTAAACTCATACGATCCAACCAAGAATCGCATCGCAGTTTTCGGAATAAATGGTTCAAGCGGCCGCAACGTGAACGTCACCGTTAATGGCATCGACAACAAGGACAACACGGTGGGTGGGCCGGTAATGCAATTCCCGCTTGAGGCGATCCAGGAGTTTCTAATCAGCACGCAGCGTTTCTCAGCAGTTAACGGTCGTAGTGAGGGCGCCGCCGTTAATGTGGTCACAAAGTCGGGTGGCAGCCAATATCACGGCTCTGCGTTCTTTTTTGTGCGCGACAAGAAATTGAATGCGACCGAAGTCGACGCCACGACGGGTCTGCCGAAGACGACGAAACCACCATTCAACCGAAAGCAGTGGGGTGGTTCAGTGGGGGGGCCGGTGTATCTACCACGCTTCGGTGAAGGCGGTCCAACTCATTACTCGCTTAATCATAAGACCTTCTTCTTCTTTGCGCTTGAGCGGCAAGCTGAAGCCACTTCTAATCCGGTTGCGGCCGATGCTTTGTCCGAATTGAAACTCGTTCAATTTCTTGGCGCCGTGCCGGTTGATGTAATTCCGACTCCCTATCACGATTGGCGTATTAACGCGCGGATCGATCACACGCTCAATTCCAAACACAGCATGTTCTTCGTTTTCAACGAACAGACCAATATTGGTCTTAACGACCAGTCGGGCCAAAGAAACGATCTGACAGAGGGCAATTTTACGAAGAACAAGTTGCTGCTCGGTAGCTTCAACCTAAACTCGGCTTTGTCCAGTTCAGTCGTCAACGCGGTGACGATCGGTTATCAATACTGGAACAACCTGATTGATACGGACCAAAAGGTGCCGTTCTTTAGTTTCCCGAGCGGCATTAGCTTTGGCACTAACGTGAATGTGCCTCAGCAGTCTTATCAGGTCAAATATCAATTCAAGGATGATCTTTCGATCAATAGAGGCAAGCATACATTCCGGACGGGGTTCGATTATCTTTGGGAACCGAAACTGGGCGGCTTCTTCGAATTCAATCCGACGCTCGAGATCGACTTCCTCGAAAAGCCGAGCGCGATCCTGGCCAAGCCGGCGGGCTTCGCGACGGCAGGCGAGGTCACCGGCATGACCGCGACGTCCGGTAACCCCTATTTCAATCTTCCAGGCGGGGCCAAGATGTTCGGCGTCTATTTCCAGGACGACTGGAAAGTGCGCCGCAATGTTACGCTGAATTTGGGAATGCGTTGGGACAAGGATTTCAATCTCATCGGAACGAGCGCTCAGTCTCTCAATAGGACTTACCTCGCTCTCAAAGCTATTAACCATCCCGCTGCCAGGGCGCTGCCTCACGATGATAACCACGACTTCAGTCCTCGGGTTGGGTTCGCCTGGGACTTGAGAGGCAACGGCAAGCACGTCGTGCGGGCAGGATACGGTCTCTATTACGGACAGACCTTCTTGAACATTCCGTTGTTCATGATTCAGCAAGCTAACCCAACGATCTTTGCGAGCGTGTTTAGCATAGGCACTAACGATTTTGTGCCGGGAACAGCTATAAAGCTCTCCAATTGGCGGTTCGGAATAGATCCATTACCGACCATCCCTCCGCCGCAAACACAACTTGCAGCCGGTAACACGGGCCGAATAATGGATCCGGATTACCGCAACCCGTACACTCAGCAATGGAACGCCGGATACTCTTTCCAACTCAACTCCTATTCAGTACTGGAGTTTGACTACACGCACATTCTTGGCGTTCATGAGTCGAAGACCGTCAACATCAATCCTCTGCTCGCGCTCGTCAGCGAAAGCCTTAAGTCAACTCGTCCGCTGAGTGCGGCTTTCACCGCGGCTGGTCTGCCTGCCCTGGGCCGAATCGATTTGGAGCAATCGTCCGGTCGTTCGCGCTACGATGGACTGAACGTCTCTTATCGGCGGCGTTTATACCGGCGCTTTACCGTTAACGCTACCTACACGCTATCGAGGGCCCTTGCTTATAACGGCAACTCGGCCGCGTTCCGGAATCGGGCCTTCAATCCATTTGACATCTTCGGGTCGTACGATCTCGGTCCAACCCCCAATGACACGCGTCACCGCTTTTCAATGGGAAGCGTAGTCAATCTGCCCGGAGGTTTCCAGGTTGCTCCGATCATCCAGTGGGAATCGGCGCGTCCTTACAACTCAGGCTATGGGTCGCTTGACGTGATTGGTGGTGGCGGCGGAGCGGGAACTTCGCACGTGATCGTGTTCAAGACTAGTCCGAACGATCTAAAAGGTACTTTCAACGCCTTTGGGAGTTCCTCGGCCAATTTGTTCTTGTACCGAGACTGTTTAAGGTCCGGCGCTTGTTCAATTACCTCTTTTGACAATTTGCGCGGACAGCCTTACTTCCAGCTTGATGTGCGAGTGACTAAGAACTTCAAGATCAGGGAGCGAGCTAACCTACAAGCGATCTTCCAGGTTTTTGATCTTACCAACCGCGCCAACTTCGGAAACAACTTTGACGGTAACATCCGGAACACAACCTTCGGGACTCCGCTTGGTTTCATTACGCCGGCTGGTGTGATTGTTCCCCACAGCTTGTCGGCCGAACTCGGAGTTAGATTTAGTTTCTAACCTGACAACGAGTTCCTTTAGAAGGGAAGGGGTGGCAGTTAGAGTCTGCCACCCTTTTACCTATTGGCCGTCGCGATCTTGAGATTACGAAAGGGGAAGGAACGTGAATCAAAACAGGCGAGGTTGCAAACTCTTCGCGCTCGTCCTGCCCTTTCTGATCGCGTTGCTATTCTCGACTTCGGTAATGGCCCAGACGGGCGACCAGCCCCGAGTCACTACGGTGTTTGCGGTGCTCACGAAGTCGCTGGAGTCGAAGAGCGCAACTGCAAATCAGGAAGTGATCCTGCAGTCGATCAGCGATGTCATAGTTGATGGAAAAGTGATCATACCGAAGGGCTCGAAATTGGTGGGTCATGTCTCGGAAGTCGCCACAAGGGGCAAAGATGAACCCCAGTCGGTGCTTGCGATCATAATCGACAAGGCAGTCACAACGGAGGGAGTGGAAATCCTTCTGCAAGCGATCATCGCAGCGGTAGCGCGGCCAAAGAGCGCGCTGTCGTCTGACCCAACCTACGGGATGATGCATTCCAATGAACCAAAAATGATCGGCAGTGGCGCTAGCAGCGCCGCAAGCACAGGCGGGTTGTCAGCGAGTAGCAAGGTTAGTTCCACAGCCGCTGTCGCGACTGCGAACCTTAAAGGCGGAATGGATGAGTCTTCGTTATTGAACGAGAACTCTCAAGGCGCCGAAGGGTACGAGGGTCTGTCCTTATCATGGCGTCTCATGGCGCCGCCGCCCGTTACAGTGTTTGCGAGCAAGGGCAAGAATGTGAAGTTGGAAGCCGGAACTCAAATGCTACTGCGGATGGCGCCACCGCGTTTGGCTAAATGATTGGAGCGTCATTCGCGCGGCTTCACGTTTTCCCGGAGAAACTTGACGATCTCCTCAGTTGATGTACCGGGAAGAAAAATCTCCGCAACTCCCATCTCTTTCAACCGCGCAATGTCGTCTTGCGGAACAATTCCACCAACCAGAACCAGACAGTCGTTCATACCCTGCGCGCGCAGGAGCTGAATTATGCGCGGGCAAAGCGTGTTATGCGCGCCACTGAGAATTGACACTCCGACCGCATCGACGTCTTCCTGCAAAGCGGCTGCCGCGATCATCTCAGGCGTCTGACGCAGGCCCGTGTAGATAACTTCCATGCCGGCATCGCGCAACGCGCGCGCGATGACCTTTGCGCCCCGATCATGTCCATCGAGACCAGGCTTGGCTACCAGAACTCTAATCTTCCTGTCACTCATTTGCGATTCCTAAGTGAAAATGCCGAGTGGCCCATTGCGCTTGATGTAGCGACGGAGTTCGGCATAAGTTAATAAGTAACGACCATCCGGTTCAAGAGCTTTGATAACGTGAGGAAAGCCGGCGTCAAAGAGAAATGTTACTCCGCGATCGCTGACTGAGAACTCGTCTAAGTTTGCGAGGTCGAATCGCAATTGATCCAACTGTTCCTTTAGGCTGCTTTTCTCATTGGCCTCGACATCCTTTTCGGTCTCGACGCTCTTCATAATTCGTTCCGTTTCGGCTCTTAACTTCTGATTGACCATCGTGGCCAGCGTCGCGAGTGAGCCGGAAGTGAAGGCGTCCGCGGCTTTGATTACCTCGCCGCTTTTCAGATTAATCAAGAAGTGTTTCGTTTGCGTATCAGGATAGGCGCCGATTCCGCTCTGCGAAAAAGTAATATCGAAAATGTGGTTCTTGTTGTAATTGACCTTGTAACCGAAATCAGTCAGCCACGAATCTTGTCTGTAGTCTTCAAGTGAGCAATCAAAGAGATTCTTTAATGTCA
Organism: Pyrinomonadaceae bacterium; assembly: GCA_041492185.1. Taxonomy (GTDB): domain Bacteria; phylum Acidobacteriota; class Blastocatellia; order Pyrinomonadales; family Pyrinomonadaceae; genus JAOAPY01. The sequence goes on from JBGPWL010000005.1 coordinate 42,995, forward strand.
GAAGCTGCCTGACTTTTCGCAAAACGACTGGATTACTTAGGCCGTTAACCACGGGATATTTGACAATAGCTCTCCTTCGCGCAGGAAACTCCTTTGCAAGCCTGCCACTGCGAACCAGCACGACCCTTTGTTCGCGGACAATGACTCGGTTTTCCTGAGCCGAGGCGCTCGCAGAAAGAACCGTTGGCCCGGCACAGACGATAAGCAAAGTTAGCGTCGACAAAGGAAGTCGCATTGTTTGGCTCTATTGGGTGCGTTCAGATGGAATCTTAAAACGCCGGCTCTTCGTAAACTCCGTAAACGTCCCGCAGCGCCGCGCAAATCTCACCCAGCGTGGCGTAGGCGCGAACCGCTTCGATGGTGGCGGGCATCGTGTTATCAGCGTGCTGCGCTGCTTGGCGCAATTTCTCGAGCGCGTTCGCTACGGCGCCCGCATCACGACGGTCACGAGTCTGCTGCAACCTTTCGATCTGATGCTCGCGCACCGATTCATCAATTACCAGTGTTGGTATCTCAGGCTGGTCATCCATCTCGTATTTATTCACACCAACGATCGTTTGGTCGCCACGTTCGACGGCCTTCTGATATCTGTAAGCAGACTCCTGGATCTCTCGCTGCGGAAATCCGTTCTCAATCGCCGCTACCATGCCGCCCATCGCGTCGATCTTCTCGAAGTAATCGAGCGCGGTGTCCTCCATCTTATTGGTCAGAGCCTCAATGTAATATGAGCCACCCAACGGATCGATGGTATTGGCGACGCCAGTCTCTTCGGCAATTATTTGCTGAGTGCGGAGCGCAATCAGCGCGGCGCGATCCGTTGGCAGCGCGAGCGCTTCGTCGTAAGCGTCGGTATGCAGACTTTGAGTGCCGCCAAGCACACCAGCAAGTGCTTGGATCGCAACGCGCACGATGTTGTTTAAGGGTTGCTGCACGGTCAACGAAACGCCCGCCGTCTGCGTGTGAAAGCGGAGCTTCAACGTTCGATCATTTTGGGAGTTGAATCGTTCGCGCATTGCGCGAGCCCAAATACGTCGGGCGGCGCGATACTTCGCAATCTCCTCAAAGAAGTCGTTATGCGCGTTAAAGAAAAATGAGATGCGAGGAACGAACACATCGACATCAAGCCCGGCCCGCACGCCCCACTCGACATACTCAAGACCATCGCGCAGGGTGAAGGCTAATTCCTGAAAGGCGGTGGCTCCCGCTTCGCGAATGTGATAACCACTAACGGAAACTGGGTTATAACGTGGTACATGCTCAGCGCAAAACTCAAACGTATCCGTGACCAATTTCATCGCCGGCCGGATTGGATAGATCCATTCTTTCTGAGCGATGTATTCCTTCAGAATGTCGTTCTGTAGTGTGCCCGAGATCTTTTTCCAATTAGCTCCCTGCTTTTCCGCGACCACAAGGTACATCGCCAACAGCACGGAAGCAGGAGCGTTGATGGTTTGCGAAACCGTCACTTCCTCAAGCGGAATGCCGTCGAACAACACCTCCATGTCAGCAAGAGAAGAGACGGCGACTCCGCACTTGCCAACTTCGCCTTCGGAGAGTGGTGAATCGGCATCATGACCCATCAGAGTTGGCAGATCATAAGCAACAGAGAGTCCGTTCTGCCCCTCGTCCAGTAGGTATTTGAAGCGAGCATTTGTCTCTTCAGGCGTGCTGAAACCGGCAAACTGGCGCATGGTCCAGAGCTTGCCGCGGTAGCCAGTGGGATGAATTCCGCGGGTGTAAGGAAACTCTCCGGGAAAAGAGATGTCGCGCGCAAAATCGACTTCCGACAGGCTAGCCGGCGTGTAAAGGCGATCGACTGCTTCGAGTGATACGCTTTCGAACTTTTCTTTTCTCTCTGGAGTTTTGTGCCGCACTGACCCGAGAGTCTTGTCTTCCCAACGTTCGACTTCGGCCTGTTCCGGCGAAGTGATCTCTTTAGTTTCCGGCATAGACCTCTCGGTTGTTAAGTTTACGATGCAGAATTCGATATTAGTTGACAGCTATTTTAGTGTCAACCGCGATCGCTGAGCTTTAGATATCGACAAGAGGGGAGCGCGGCTGTGATTTGTCATCACAGCCCCGCCACAACCGCAGGAAACCAGGTTGCGCGGGATTTCAAGCAGCCAACTTACGGCAGGCGACGGGCGGAAAAAATAATTGCACCACGCTTGCGAAAGAACGTTTTCTATTGCTCATTCTACGGGCACGATAATCTCATTGGCGCGCGCCATGTTCAGTGAGCGAGCGGCCGACTCAATGGCGCGAGGATCTTTCTGCAGACGATGGATATCCATTTCCAACGCAGCGTTCCCTCTGCGCAGAGTCTCAACGTTGTTCTTGATCCTTACGTATTGCGACGATGCGGTGCGCCTCTGTGCGTGAGTACGCATCGTGACCGTAGCGCAAAGAGCCGCTATAGCAAGTATGATCATTCCAAAGATCACCCACGACGGTATTACTCCACCCCGACGACGAACTTCGGTGCGGCTACCGATTAGCCCGATGGATATCTCGCCCACAGACGGCAGAGTTGAAGTTGTTCGCGGAACCACACGCTGCGAACGAATGCGATCATCAACCCAGTAGGTATTTGCGACCCTGCTCAAGAAGCACCTCCAAGTCCCTTATTGATTCAGATTCTGCGTAGATGCGGACGAGTGGTTCCGTGCCGGAAGGACGCAAGAGCAACCAGGAACCGTCCGTTAGAATAAACTTCACTCCGTCCATGCGATTTATATGTTCGACGCGGCGCCCAGCAAATTCACCTTTATCCTGAGCAAGCTTATCTTTGAGTGATGCCATTAGCGGTGGTGTTAGGCGCACACCAATTCGGGCGTTCTCAAGCTTTCCGACACGCGCGTACAAGGCATTAAGCTGTTCGCTCAAACTCGCGCCGCGCGCCGCAACTGCCTCCGCTGCAAGCAGACACGCAAGGATGCCATCTTTCTCCGGATAGTGACCTTTGATCGACAGTCCCGCCGACTCTTCACCACCGAGAATGATCTTGTCTTCATTGATTAATTCTCCGATGTATTTGAAACCTACTGGAGTCTCATAAACCGGCAGGCGTCGTGCCTGGGCCACGCGGTCTACGAGATGGGAAGTTGCAACCGAACGAGCTACACCCCCTGGCCATCCCCTTGACTCAGCCAGATAATCACACAACAGTGCGATGAGCTGGTTTGGCGTAATGAAGCTGCCGTTTGAATCAATGACACCGAAGCGGTCGCCGTCACCATCCGTTGCCAGACCCAGCACGCAACCGGTCCTCAATACGATTTCACGCAACTCGTCAAGATGCGTGGCTTCCGGTTCGGGAGCACGTCCGCCAAATAGAACATCGCGCCAGTCATGAATTGTATAAACATCGAGACCGTGGCTTCTAAGGATTTCGTCTAAGTACCCCCGGCCTGTTCCCCACAATGGATCGTAAGCGTAGCGACCACCGGCACGCTCAATGGCGGCAAAGTCGATCTTCTTTTCGAGATCCGCGAAGTAAGCCGAACGGGGACGATGTGTTTCGTAGCCGCCCTTGTGATTCTTGGCCGCCTTGGACGGTGCTGATTGAGCTTCCTTAATCAACCGTTCAATCTGATTGGTGACTTCCGGTAAAGCGGGCGCTCCGTCCGCAGATGAGACCTTCATGCCGTTGTACTCGGGTGGATTGTGCGAAGCCGTGAAGTTGATTGCACCAACGGCCTTCTGAGTTCGTATTACATGAGAGATCGTCGGGGTCGGAGTGGGTCCGTCGCATAGAAGAGGCCGAAAACCACCTGACTTAAGCAGGGCGGCGCAATCCGACGCGAACTGCTCGCCCAGAAACCTGGTGTCGTGGCCGACCACGATGACATTATTGTCAGGGGAAGAAGAACGGAAGTGTGCACAGATTGCTGTGGTGACCGTCCGCACCTGTGCAAAGGTGAACTCGTCAGCGATCACCGCGCGCCATCCTGAAGTGCCAAAGTGAACTGACATGTCAAAAGTTAAGAGTCTGCTTAACAAGATGAGCGTCGAAACCACAAGATAGCAGGCCTTAGTTACTGCCAGACCCCAATACACTGTGCTCGCTTTGTTGCCAATCCATTGCCAGTCAATACTTTAGCGGCAAGGTGGCCGGAATGTAGCATTGGTGCTAGGAGCTGTAAAGATCTTTCTTTCCAGTGGTTTGAAACGCTAAGTTTAGTGTTTACATGAAGTAAGCACGCTTAAGAGCAGCGGAAGGCGAACAGCAGGCGAACAGAAATCCGGCCTTAAGCACCAAGATCTTGAATCCTGTTGACACTTGAATGTATTCGGCTCTAGACTCACTAACGCTGGCCGGGTGCGTCCCGTCCAATTTGTCCAAGCCTCTCGGAGCCTTCTTGGCTTTTCACTTGTCAGTCTTGCCCTTCATCAAGGAATCGAATCGTTGCGGGTTCTTGCCTGTAGCGAGCTAGGCTTTCGAAGCTCACTTATCGCTAGTCAATTTTTGAGGGCGTTCTCATGTCTGGCCTGCAAGACGCCGAAATGCAAATGAAAGCTATTGCTGAGCGAAAGCTGCCATTGACATCACTTGTCCGTGCGATCTGCGAAGCTGCCGACTTAACTCCAGATGTGCTGCACGAGGTCATGCTAAAGCTGAGTCTGATAGTGGAGGCAGCTATTCCAAGTTATGGCCTCTCCACGTGGACCTTGGAGATGGGGAAGCCGCCACGGGTCAAATGGGCGGAAGGTCTCAACGAGCAAGAGCTCGATGACGGCAAGCGGCTAGTCGTGGCTACCATCGCGGCGAAAGACGCAGTAATCAAGGTTGGCGACGTCGCAATCTGCCTGGTATTGGTAGCGCCTGGTTTCAATAGAGAAGGCTCGGTTATGTATGCGCGCTGTGTGCGTCCTCTGACGGAGGCACAATCGAACGACCTCAGGGCCGTGGTTGGTTTGGCGCAACTCGCGCGGGCTCATATGCACTCAAGGGCTGACCACGTGCTGAGTGCTCAGGATCAGCCGCAGATCGCCATTACGGCCTCGACTCTCCCCGCGGTCGTGTATACCAGTCGCGTCATGTCTGAGTTGGCTCGAGCGGTCGACCGGATCAAGGATTCAGATTCAACAGTTCTGATAACCGGCGAGTCCGGCACGGGGAAAGAACTGATCGCCCGCGCCATCCATCGGCTGGGCAGAAGGTCCGACCGGGAGTTTATTCCTTTCAATTGCTCAGCAGCGCCCGCCGAATTGGTTGAGAGTCTTCTGTTTGGCCACCGAAAAGGAACCTTTACCGGAGCACTGTCAGACAATCAAGGACTGATTCGCGCTGCTGAGAACGGTACGCTTTTCTTGGATGAGATCGGTGACCTGCCGTTGACACTACAGCCGAAGCTGCTTCGCTTTTTGCAAGAAGGAGAGGTTCATACGCTTGGGGATACTGCACCAAGGCAGGTCAACGTTCGCGTGATCGCGGCCACCCACAAGGATCTTGAACAACTGGTAAGGCAAAACTTGTTTCGGGAGGATCTCTACTACAGAATCGCCAGCCTGCAGCTAAGAGTTCCGCCACTTAGAGAACGGCCCGACGATACAGCGGCTCTGATTTCTCACTTTCTTTCTTATTACGCGCGGCGCAATGACCGCCCCGTTGCAGGGATCACCTGGGAGGCAATTCGCGCGCTACAAGAATACGCATGGCCAGGCAACGTTCGTGAGTTGGCTGCGGAGATTGAGAGGCTGGTTCTATACGCTGATGAGAACAGCTACATTTCGGTGGAACACATTAGTCCTCGGATCCTGCCCGAAAGCTCTCTGCTTCGAACAAGTGAGAATGGTTCCGCCAGAAAGCTCGACGAACTGCTTGAGGACTACGAAAGGCAGTTGATCACAGAGACGCTGAAACGTAACGATTGCAATGTGGCCCGTACAAGCGAGGCGCTAGGTTTGGGTTCCAGACAAACGCTGTACAAGAAGCTCAAGCGCCTGGCAATCGATATCAGCGAATTTCTCCAGGAGGATACTGAGCCCGGGCTGCAACTCCGCGCCGAGCGCCACTGAAACGAACCGCACAGACCCCGCACAGTCTTAAGGCATTCGGGAGCAATCCCGAGTGCCTTTCGTTTTGCTGGTAGAGTCGGCGTAGCCAGTGGTTGAAGTTCGTGGAGGGCCTTGTCAACGCAAGGAGACAAAGCGGAAGGCCAAGTAGATCGAAGCGTGAATGAGGTTTGATGGTTCGTTTCGACCTGCGGACCGAGAGGTATCTGTAAACCTTGGGCGACACTTCAATAACGCAGAAATGACAAGGGGCCAACTGTTTGCTCAAAAACAAAGAGCCGGGACTTGCGGCACGACTATTGATAAGAAGCTTGTTGCTGCGAGGCAGTGATGCTCGCGCTCAACTTGAAAAGACACCGAAGAGGAATTCATGAAGGCCACCGTCAGAGAGATTCTATCGCTTGCAGGTATCGCGCTCGCGGTCCCAGTGTTTGTGCTGGCAATTCTTGTCGGCGCGCGCGCTGTGGCACTTGAGAACGATCTACTAGTGCTTGCTTTGGCTCTGGCGGGTGCTGTCGTGAGCGGTATCAACGGTTTCGGTCGTCGCACGGTAACGCACCGCGCCCGCGCGACACGGAGGCCGAGGGTGACCGAACAGCGCGTTGCCTTTCCATCTTGAGCACCTTGAGCAAGTTCAACAGGCCCTCGACCGTGGGCATCGAGCAGACGGATCAGGGACTAGCAATAACCTAACCCCATTCGAAGGAGCACATGAAAATGATTAAGAAATTCTTTAACGATGAAACAGGTCTGGAACTCTCGGAGTACGCTGTAGCCGCAGCGCTGATCGCACTCGCGACCGTCACTGCTTTCCAGCTTCTGGGAACCAACATCACGGGCAAGATCACCAGTTTGGCGAATACGGTTAAGTAACCCGAGTGAACTTACAAACGAGAGCCGTAGAGGTAATTGCGGCTCAAGTTGGTGAGTTTGCGAAGTGAACTAACGCCGCGCCAACAGGAGAATCTGAGATGATTAGGAAGTTCTTGACGGATGAAAAGGGCCTGGAGCTGTCGGAGTACGCGGTTGCCGCCGCCTTGATCGCCTTGGCAACCGTGGCTGCGTTCCAGCTTCTGGGAACCAACATCAGCAGCCGCATTACCACCTTGGCTAACAACGTCAAGTAGTTGCCGCAGTGATGACCGCCGTGAATGGTGGCGCGCTCTGTCGAGACATCAATGGCAAAGCGCGCCGCCGCTTCACCGATAGTTCGGGTGCCAGCGCCCGGACCCTGACGACGAAGCGAAACAACTTTCCTGCTAAGAGGGTGTCGCATGTTCAGTCCAGTGTGGATCGCATACGAAATATTTCTGGTTCCCCTGGCGATCGTCATCATCTATTACGACGTGCGCTATCGGCGCATTCCGAATCCTTTCGTGCTGGCCACGCTGATTAGTGGCATCGGCATAAATATCATTTTCGGAGGAGTGAGCGGCGCTCTTAACAGTGTGGGCGGATGCGTTCTCGCCTTCATTTTGATGTTCATGCTTCACCTCTTCGGAGCAATGGGCGCCGGCGATGTCAAACTTTTTTCCGCGATCGGCGCAGTGATGGGCGCTCATCTTGTGTTGCCAACTTTTCTGGTGGTGATTCTTACCGGAGGCATGCTCGCGCTGGTCTCGATTGTGAGATCAGGAGCGGTCAGAACAACGATGCCGCGCGTACTTCAGATTTTGGTAGGACTCTTGCCCGGGTGGCAAATGCCGCGCTTTGCGGTGCCAACGGATCGCAGAGGCACAATCCCTTACGGCGTCGCGATCACCCTCGGCAGCATTATTTCAACCGCCTTCTTCCGCGCTTGATGGAAGCGTCATTAGGTCGGTCAAAAAGGGATAGTAAAAGGGAGAGTTAATCATGCGAAACAAACGTTTCTTTTTTGTACTGGCTGGAGCGCTCCTGTTCGGACTGCTCGCGGCCGTTTCAGTAAGTCGTTACTTATCGAGCGCCCAGGCTTACACAAAAGGCCTGAGCCGCGTAGCGGTCGCGAAGGTGGCGATTCCCGTCGGCACAAAGATCATTGCTGAGCAGATTATGGTTGTTCAATTCCCGAAGGAATCGACTCCTGATGGAACGTTTGATTCACCGGAAAAGCTCGCCGGTCGCGTGGCGATTACGAACATCGCGCCGCGCGAGCCAATCACCGAATCGCGGCTTGCTCCCGAAGGAACTGCCGGTGGGCTGTCCGCTGTGATTCCCGAAGGCTACCGAGCGATGACCGTGAAGGTTGACGACGTAGTTGGAATCTCGGGCTTCATCATGCCGGGCACGCTTGTGGACGTCGTTGTTGTGATCGATCCCGCGGAGCATGCTGGCATGCAGGATCCAATTTCGAAGATCGTATTGCAGAACATCAAGGTCCTCGCGAATGGTCAGAACATCGACAAGCCGGAGAATCAGCGCGAGGCCAACAGCGTCAAGGCGGTTACCCTGCAGGTCACACCGGAACAAGCAGAGAAGCTCGCACTCGCATCGAGCGAAGGCAAACTGCAACTGGTGATGCGCAACTCCGTGGACCAGGGTGACGAAAAGACTCCCGGTGTCAATAAGAGAGGTCTGCTGTCTGGCGAACGCGCAACGCCGGCGCCTGAGCCTGGCTCGCTAAAGAGCGAACAACCGAAACCGATTAAGTCCGCCTCGCATGCGGTGCGGGTTCAAGCGCCGCCGAAACCCGCAGCTCCGGCAGCTCCACCGCCGCCGCGCGCTTCCGTCGAAATGATCGAAGGCGCAAAAAAGCGGAGCGTTGATTTTCCGTGAGTTCGAAATCAGCCACGAATACCGAATCAATTTCGATTCGATTGACTAGCAAAAGGAGCTACATCATGCACAGCCGTTTCGCGATCGCACGCAAAGCAGTTTTGACGCTGACGTCAATGATCATCGTTCTCGCTACCACTGCACACGCGCAGGAGACTTCTTACAAAGCTTCGTTCAAGCAGAACAAGGAGCCCGTTGCGGTTAACGTTCTGGTTGGACAGTCGCGAGTGATCAACTTCGACCGACCGGTCGGAAGGTTCTCCGTTTCCAACCCGGAAATTGCCGAAGCGGTATTAGTGACCCCTGATCAGGTACTCGTTAACGGCAAAGCCTTTGGGCAGGTCAACTTCATCGCCTGGGAGCAGACCAGCGGACAGTATCTGGTCTTCGACGTTTACGTACGGACGAATCTATCGTTGATCGATTCTCAAATCCGCGCGCTGTTTCCGAAAGAAGACATTCGCTTGAGCCAGGCGAATGGTTCGGTTGTGCTTTCCGGCAGTGTCGCGGACCAAAAAACTTCGGCGCAGGTGCAGAGCGTTGTCGAGGCCGCCGGCTTCAAAACCGTTAACATGCTCGCCACGCCCGTCAAGAACATTGCGCAGGTTCAGTTACAGGTTCGCGTTGCCGAAGTTAGCCGCAATCGCATGCGCGATTACGGCACGTCATTTATGACGGGCAAGAACGGAACGGCGACGTACACCAACAGCGGCTCTGGTCCCAGCAACCTGTCGGACTTCAACACGCCGGATCATTTGATCCAGAGCACAGTGTCGTCCGCACTGAATATTTTTCTGCTTAACAACCCGGCGGGCGTCGCGGCGATGTTGCGCGCGATTCGCCAAACTGGCAACTCACGCACTCTCGCCGAGCCAAACTTGATCGCCATGGACGGTGAGCAGGCGAGTTTCCTTGCTGGCGGTGAGTTTCCGGTGCCCGTGGTACAGGGCGGCGGCAGCGGTAGCGGTAACAATTCAATTAGCATCGTGTTCAAGGAATACGGCGTGCGCCTCAATTTCAAGCCGACAATTGTTGACGAAGATCACATTCGGCTCGAGATGGAACCGGAAGTCTCTACGATCGATTTTGCTAACGGCGTCAAGTTCGGTGGCTTCCTGATCCCTGGTCTAAAAACGCGGCGGGCGAAAACTGGCGTCGAATTGCGAGATGGCCAGAGCTTTGCACTTGCGGGCTTGCTCAACAACCAGGAGGTCCAATCGTTTTCGAAGATTCCTGTCATTTCAGAAATTCCGGTGCTCGGCAATCTCTTCAAATCGAAATCGTTTCAGAAGGAAGAGACGGAGCTGATGTTCATCGTCACCGCGCAGATAGTCAAGCCCATGAATCGCGATGATCTGCCGCAAATGCGTGGCATTGATGGACTGAAGAAAGGTTCACCATTGGGCGTTGAGCCGAAGGGCGAAGGCGTCCAGGGCAGGACTGGTTTCTCGACTCCGGGTGAAAGCAAAGAAATCAATCCGGCGAACGCTCCGAAGAATTCTGAGACTCCCGCCGGTGCTCCAAAGAGTTCTGAGCCGAAGCCCAAGGTCGCCACCGACAGCGGAACGGCATCGGCCAGCCGTCCTGAGCCACAAACGCCCCCGCAACCAGAGTAGGGAAACGCGGACGAAAACCTCGAACTCCGCGCATGTTTGACTGAGGGCCCTTTTCCTCGCGAGACAGTTCAGAAGGAAGGTCTACGATGAATACGGATCGAATCCAGGCGAGACGCGGCGAACGTGGTTCTGTTCTGGCGGTGAGCACCATCGCGATGCTCGGATTGCTGCTCGCCACCGGATTGGCTGTCGATGTTAGTCACTTCTACACAGCCAAGGCTGAGTTGCAGAACGCGGCGGATGCGGCCGCGCTCGCGGGTGCGTCGCAGTTGAATTCAACTTCGGGCGGCATCAATTTAGCGGTTGCCGAGGCCACCAAGTCGCTGAACAATTACGACTTCAAAAACCTTGTCAACCTATCCAGCGCGGACGTTACTTTCAGCTCGAACCTGAATGGCGCGTACGTGGATTTCGCCACAGCCCAGAGTAACCCGACGGCTATGCGGTTTGTAAAAGTGACGATACCGCCAAAGCCTGTGAACGTCGCATTCGCGGGGATCGTGTTGGGCCAGACCAAGAACATTGGCGCCACAGCGACGGCAGGGCTGTCAGTGGGATTGACGATGAACAAGTTCTACACGGCTTACACATTCATCGAGTCGTCCGGAGCGCCGATCAATTCGGGCCAGGTCTACACGTTGAGTGCGCAAGCGGGCAACAATAACTCACCCACGAGCTATCGTGTACTGGCTGGACCTGACGGCGATCTGATTCTGACGGGACAGCTACACGCTTACGGCTACATCGGAACGAGCTACAACGTAGCGAACTTGATCAGCTCGGAGATGTGCCGTTACGCGAAGATTGGGATGAACACTCGCTTCGGTGACTATACCGTGCACCCGAACGTCAATCCCACCGACGAGCCACCCGACACTATTACGCAGGAGAACATTACCTACGCGCAATACACCACCATGCAAGGTAACGGCGTGGTGCAGGCGGCCAATGGCGTACGGAACCGTCGCGTTTTCACGGTGCCCATTGCCTTGAACACTACCTACAACACAACGAATCGCACCGTGACCGCAAATCGCATTGCTCCGTTCTTCGTACGCCGGAAGGTCGGCGCGGATTGCACACTCGAAATCGAATACATCGGCAGCAACGCGATCGCAGTAGCCGACGGCACTTTCTCGCCCGGCTTACCGCAAATCGGCGGCTTATCAATTCCAGTTTTGTACAAGTGAGGTGAATGATGCAAAAGCGGCCAATCAGATTTCCGAGGCTCTGTCGTTTCCTCGGTCGTGAGGAAGGAATTCAAATAGTGGAGTTGGCGATCGCGCTCCCCGTCATGCTGATGCTAATGGGCTCAGTCGCCGAGTTTGCGCGTTTCTTTTACACGTATACGACGCTTACGAACGCGGTGCGCGCCGGCGCTCGTCATGCCAGCAAATGGGAAAGAAACGCTTCCTGGACGTTTCCGGAAACCAGCAACGTTGTTGTTTATGGCGATTTTTCCAACACGTCAACTGCCTGCCCGAGCGGTCAGCCTGGGCCCTGCCCCATTTTGCCGGGTCTAAGCACGAGCAATGTGGTGGTTCAGGCGAATGGCCCTTCAGTGAACAACATTGATTCAGTGACAGTGAAGATAGTCAATTACAAGTACGTCCCTCTATTTGATATCGGCGCGCTGACGGGCATTCCTGCGCTGTCGTTGAATATTGATATGAATGCGAGCGCAACGATGCATCAACTTTACAACGGCCCTACGGCCGGCTCGTGAGATTCCTGAAGACCATTAACACAGGGAGTTTTGTATGCAATATCAAACCAACAAGAGCGAGCGAGGCGCGGCGCTCGTGGAGTTTGCGATCGTCGCCACAATTTTTCTGACGGTGTTGTTTGGAGTCATCGAGTTTGGACGGATGTTCTGGACGCACAACGCGCTGCGCGACGCCGCGCGCCGCGGAACCCGTTATGCCACCGTTCGCAAGAACGATGCAGCCGGGATCGCGGCGGTGAAGAACATGGTTGTTTACGGCGATCCAAATGTAAGTTCCGGAACACCCGTTGTGAGCGGTCTGACGACGGCTAATGTGGCTGTGAATTATCAAAACTACAACGGACTTCAATTGAGTTCGCGAGCCACTGTCACCATCACTGGCTATCAGTTTCAATTCTCGGTGCCGTTGATTGGCGGGACGCTGGACATGCCAATCTACAGCACGTCGTTGCCTGGCGAGAGCGCCGGCTATGTCCCCTGCGATGTGCCCAGCGGAACTCCTTTCGCTCCGTGCAACATCATTCCTAACTAATACAGAACCGCGAGCGGTAGCGAGCGGCCGGCGTATTTGAAAACCAGAATCCACAATTGACAATCCTATGACCCAACCACTTTCTTTCGTTGTACTGAGCACTGGTCTCGACAACTTCAAAGAGATCAGGACGGCGCTGGCCGCCGACAGTCGGGTGCGCCTGCTTGCGGGCGGCAATGATATCGAGCAGGTGTACGAAGAGATTTTGCGATTGAAACCTTCGTCGGCGATCATTACGCTTGGCGCCAACGCCGAGCAAGCGATCACGTTAATTAAGCGACTAACTCTCGAACGACCGGCCATGGCGGTGATTTCCGCCGGTCACGAGACTTCCCCGGATCTGATTCTCAGAAGTCTGCGGGCCGGTGCGCGCGATTTTTTGCGGCTGCCAATAATCGTCGACGAGCTGAAGACCGTCCTCGATCGCACGTCTGAATTTTCCGCTGGACAGATCGAAGCCCCCAAAAAGAAAGGGCGCATGATCGCGGTCTTTTCCAGCAAAGGCGGTTGTGGCACTTCGTTCATCGCCACCAATCTTGCCGCGGCCAATTCAGCGCCCACAGTACTCGTCGATCTGAATCTGCAGGCGGGGGATCTACCGCTCTTCCTGGGTGTCGATCCAAAGTATTCAATCGCCGACGTCGCTGAAAACCGATCGCGCCTCGACAAAGCGTTGATCATGAGCTTGCTCACGCCTTATTCGTCGCATCTTTCGCTTTTGGCTGCTCCGAGAGAGGTTGATTCGGCGGACGACATCGAGCCTGAGCACGTCTTCGAAGTGCTCGAACGATTACGCGAATCGTTTGACTACATCGTGCTTGATCCGCAGCACACTTTTGACGCGATCACCTTGCAGGCGCTGGACCAGGCGGACGATATAGTGCTGGTGTTGACACTCGATATTCCGGCAATTCGCAGCACGCAGCGCGCGCTGGAAATCTTCGACCGGCTCGGTTATCCGCGGCAGAAGATTCGGATCGTCGTCAATCGCTGGAGCAAGCAGATCGATCTGGATCTGCGCCAGGTCGAGAAGTTTCTTGGCGAGCCGGTCGCCGCTTTCATTCCCAGCGATTACCAGACAACCGTTACCTCGATAAACCTGGGGCGACCGCTGGTTCAATCAGAATCGAATTCGAAGATCGCGCAAGAGATCAAACGCCTGGCGCGCACCATTACCGGCTGTAAACCTGTATTGGAAGAAGCAAAACCAAGACGCGCTTTCTGGGGCTCCTTCTTTCGGCGTGAGCCAACTCAACCGCAATTTGATTTTCAGACCAGAATGGAAAAAGTTTAGCAAATGAAATGTCCGACAAACTTCAGTTTGTCGTGAATTGAGCAAGAGAACAGACCAGCGACAAACTGAAGGAACCTCTGATCAAGATAGATGAAGTTTGTCGGACAGACTAGCGGTAATCATCATGGCACTACGCGAACGACTAATTAAAGAAACGAGTTTTGCCGGCTTGAACGTTCCGGGCGATGGCAACGGCAACGGGCAGCCCACCTTTCAGGAGATGAAGTCGCGCCTGCATCGCGCGCTCATCAACAAGATGGATTTGAGTAAGCTCGCTTCGCTCGCCCCGGATCAGGTTCACGCTGAGGTGTCACGCCTGGCGGAGAGCGTGTTGGCCCAGGAAGCGATGCCGCTGTCGGCACCTGAACGAGAACGGCTGGTTAACGATGTCCGGCACGAGCTGTTTGGACTTGGGCCAATCGAGCCTCTCTTGAAAGACCCAACCATCTCGGACATTCTCGTCAACTCGCATAAGACAATCTATATTGAGCGCCGCGGCAAGCTCGAATTGACGGACGTCGCTTTCAAAGACGACGAGCATTTGATGCGCGTCATCGAGCGAATCGTTTCGTCTGTCGGCCGGCGCATCGACGAATCTTCGCCAATGGTTGATGCGCGCCTGCGCGACGGCTCGCGCGTCAACGCAATCATCCCGCCACTTTCAATCGACGGTCCGGTGCTCTCGATTCGCCGCTTCGGCGCCGAGCCCCTCCGGATAGATGCGCTGATTGAAAACAAAGCTTTGACCAAAGATATTGCCGAGATGCTGGAGATGTGCGTCAACGCGCGGCTCAACGTTTTGATCTCAGGGGGCACCGGCGCAGGCAAGACGACGCTGCTCAACGCGCTCTCAGCTCACATTCCCGAATACGAGCGCATCGTCACCATTGAAGACTCCGCGGAACTGCAACTGCAGCAACCGCACGTTGTGCGCCTGGAAACACGCCCGCCAAACATCGAAGGCCGCGGGGAAGTTACGCAACGCGATCTCGTGAAGAATGCGTTGCGCATGCGGCCCGATCGCATAGTCATCGGAGAGGTGCGCGGCGGCGAAGCGATCGACATGTTGCAGGCAATGAATACCGGACACGACGGCAGCTTGACAACGATTCACGCTAACACGCCACGCGATGCACTGGCTCGGCTCGAGACCATGATCCAGATGACCGGCATGCGGCTGTCAGAGCGCGCGATGCGCCAGCAAGTTGCGTCGGCGATCGATCTCGTTTTGCAAGTGGCGCGTTTCTCCGACGGTGCGCGGCGCGTCACTTCCATCTCCGAAATCACCGGCATGGAAGGCGACACGATAACCATGCAGGAGATTTTCCAGTACGAACGAACCGGCGTCGATTCGCAGGGACAGGTCATTGGACGTTTCCGGCCAACGGGTATTCGTCCGCGCTTTGCCGAACGGCTCAAGGCCTCTGGTCTGCAACTGCCGCGAATATTTTTTGAGGACGTGTAACTGAAAATGCTGATTTCCTTCATGGTATTTGTGTTCGCGCTTTTTCTTGTGCTCGGCGCCTATTTGTTGGCGACGCACGGGACGGACAAGAAGCGCGCGCGAATGCAGAAGCGGCTGGCGGAGGCTTTGCTTCATTCGTCGCACACTGAAGACGTCGAAGTCGTCCTGGCGCGCAACGAACTGATGAGCGAAATACCGTGGGTGAATCGCTCGCTGGTCCAGCTTCAGTCCGCGATGCAGTTGAAGCGCATCCTGGATCAAGCGGACTTGCACATCACTCCTTCACGTCTCGTGATGTTCTCGGGCATGGCCGGCATCCTGGCCGCGTTGGCTGTGTCGGTAATCAGCGAGTCCATTTTGTTGATGGTCGCCTGCGGTCTGATCGCAGCGGCCTTGCCGTTCGTGCATGTCTGGTGGAAGCGAAAGAAACGCTTCAACTCGTTCCTTGAACAGTTACCGGACGCTCTCGATCTGATGAGCCGCGCGCTGATGGCCGGTCACGCTTTCTCGGAAGCGCTGCAAATGGTTTCGAGCGAGATGCCCGAACCAACCGCCACTGAGTTTCGCAAGACTTATGACGAACAAAATCTTGGCTTGTCACTCAAGCTCGCGCTCGAAAACTTCACGCAGCGAATGCCGTTGCTGGATCTGCGGATATGCGTGACGGCTATACTGATTCAGCGCGAGACCGGCGGCAATTTGGCGGAGATACTGGAAAAGGTTGCTTATACAATCCGCGAGCGCTTCCGCATTATGGGCGATCTGAAAACTCTGACGACCAGCTCGCGGATGTCGGCCTGGCTGCTTTGCGGCTTGCCGATCTTCGTCGCGGTTGCCGTTACATTTTTGAATCCGGAATACATGAGTGTGCTCTGGAAGGACCATCGTGGGCACTGGCTGATTGCGACGGCGATGTTTTTGCAAGTTACCGGCATGCTAATCGTAAGAAAGATTTTGAATATCAAGATCTGATAGCAACATGCTCATACTAATTGCACTCTCGACTTTCGTTTGCATCTCGCTGGTGATGATGGGCGTCTACTGGCTGCTCGTGCGGCCACAGAGCGCTGCCACCGAGCGATTGAAGAAGCTCGGCGACAGAGGCGCGAGTTCTTCTTCCGTCTCGCTTTCAATGGACGATGACCGTCCGGTCACGGAGTTGGCGGGGAGGATCGCATCGCCGTTGAATCGCCTCGTACCGGCGTCGGCTGCTGAGGTGCAGAAACTCCAGAAGCAGTTGATGCAAGCGGGGTTTCGATCGCAGGCAGCACCCTTTATCTTTCGCGCGATTCATCTGGGCATGATGGCCGGCCTTCCCGTCGCCGTTGCTTTGGTTTGCGCGGCACTTAACCGGCCAATTAACTCCGCGTTCATGTTGATCCTGCTCGCTTTCGTGATGGGTTTTTTCCTGCCGCGTTACGTTCTGCGGAGAGTAATTCACTCGCGCCAACGACGCATCCGTTGGGGTTTGGCGGACGCCCTTGATTTGATGGTTGTGTCCGTTGAGGCGGGCCTGGGTTTGAACGCCGCAATGATGAAAGTCAGCAGCGAGCTGAAGGAAGTCCACGTGGACGTTAGCGAAGAATTTGAAATCGCGAATCTGGAGATTCGCGTGGGCCGCGAGCGCGACGAAGCGCTGCGCAACCTGGCAGAGCGCACCGGCATTGACGACCTGCGCAGTCTGGTGGCGATGTTGATTCAGACGGATCGCTTCGGCACCTCGATCGCAAAAGCGCTGCGTGTGTTCTCGGATTCCTTGCGCACCAAGCGACGCCAGCGCGCCGAACAGGAGGCGCAAAAGGCTGCCGTCAAACTCTTGTTTCCACTCGCGTGTTTTCTTTTTCCGACTTTGTTTATCGCTATTCTTGGCCCCGCGGCCCTCAATCTGATTGACGTTCTCGGCAAGATGTAAAGGAGCTGGACCATGCGTACACGAACAATAATCGCAATCTTCATCGCGTTGGTATTGACCATTGTGGCCACTGCAATGTGGAGCGGCTCGACCATCGAGCGCGACGGTGACACCGATGCAAATGTCATGGAAGATTCCGGATCGCCCGCCGGTCCGAGCACGGAAAAAAAGAAGGGCAACAAAGTCGCGCGCGTCTTGTCGGCCCCATTCAAAGCCATCGGCAAGCTCTTCGGACACAAGGATCACAAGCTTGAACGGATGACTGAAAAAGATGCCGAGAGGTTTGAGAGCGCGAGCGTGATGAGGTTTGACAGCCCCTCTGCCGAGCAACAGAAACTGAGCACAGGCTCCGCGAAGGAACACCTCACCGCGGGCCGCACATTTCTGCAAGCAGGACGAATCAACGAAGCGATCGCTGAGTTATCAACCGCCGTTTCGCTCGATCCAAAACTTGCCGAGGCGCACAGCCTGCTGGGTCTGGCTTTCGATCAAAAAGGCTTGCGCGACCGCGCGAAAGAATCCTACGAGAAGGCAATGCGCGCGGAGCCCGAAGATGCCCAAACGCTCAACAACCTCGGCTTTTCACTTTATCAAAGCGGCCACTATCGCGCAGCGGTCGATCGCTTAAAGCGTGCCGCCAAGCTTGCGCCAACCGACGAGAGAATCTTGAACAATCTGGCATTGGCGTACTGTCGCGTTGGCAAGTTTGAAGACGCTTACAAGAACTTTGCGCGCGCAGGGGGCGAACTCACTGGCCGACTCAACACGGCGGCGATGCTGGAAAGACTTGGACGCGATGACGAAGCAATCAAATACTACGAAGCCGCGCGACGCATCGATCCGAACAATTCAATCGCGTCGAGACGCCTCGCGGATCTTTACCAACGAACCGGTAGAAGCGCGCAGTCTTCTTCAGTCGTTAACCAGTCAATCGCGGAGAGATGATTTAGGAAAGTCGAATGGAATCAGTCATGATGTCGCAAACCGCAATTCTAACGCGAGCCGAAATGGAAGCGATGGGTCCGCCCGTCCCCGAAGAGTTGTCGGAGACAGGCGTCGCCGAAGGTTTCCTTTGCGATTTGGCGCTCAAACACGTCGCGCTGCTGGCAGAGCCGACGACGAACGCGGTTGCCGAACGCTTATGTTTGCCGCGCACGCTTACCGAGGATTTGTTGCAGAAGCTCTATCGCGAGAAGTTGATCGAAGTGCGACTGCAAAAGACTCTGGGCGCCACTCGATATGCAATGCTGGACCATGGTTGGGATCGACTCTCGCGCTTGCTCTCCATCTGCGGTTACACCGGAGCCGCGCCGGTCTCGCTGGCCGACTACGCGCACATGATGCGCTTGCAATCGATACCTTCAACTCCAGCGGCGATGGAAACAGTGCGCGCCGCCTTCCACGATCTTGTGCTGCCCGATTCACTTCTTCAAACACTCGGTTGTGTGATCAATTCGCGCAGGTCGCTGTTCTTAACGGGTCTGCCGGGTACGGGAAAAACCGCCGTTGCCGAGCGCATCAACGGAGCCTTGCCGGGCGCGATTTGGATTCCTTACGCGGTGGAAATTGACAGCCAGATCATTCGCGTGTTCGATGCCCACTGCCACCAGCTCGCCTCTGAAGACTATACGCCGGCCGAATACGACCGTCGCTGGGTGCTGATTAATCGTCCGTTGGTAGTCGTCGGCGGTGAACTGACGCTTGAGAATACGGACCTTACCTGGAGCGAGTCAGCGAAATTTTATGAAGCGCCGTTCCAGATGAAATCGAATGGCGGAACGTTGGTCATTGACGACTTTGGCCGGCAGCGCGTGCCGCCTCAGGATCTTTTGAATCGCTGGATCGTTCCGCTTGAGCGACGCGTCGACTATCTCGCTTTGCATACCGGCAAGAAAATCGAGGTACCATTTGAGCAGCTTGTGGTTTTCTCGACGAATCTCAACGAAAACGATCTTACCGATCAGGCGTTCCTGCGACGCATGGGATATCGCGCGCGCGTCGAGCCGCCGACATCAGCGGCGTACGCCGAAATCTTCAGACGCGTGGCGTACGCGCGCGACATTGATTGCGAGCCGGGGTGCCTGGATCACGTGCTTAACAAATATCAAATCGAAAGACGACAGATGAAAGGATGCGAGCCCCGCGATCTGATTGATCGCGCGACGGATATTTGTTTGTTCGAAGGAGCCACACTCAAGCTGACACCTGAAGTAATCGATGTTGCGTGGCGAAACTATTTCGGCGCGTCTCACAGCTTCGCTCCGGTGCCGACGCAGGAAACGATGATTGAAAGGACATTGGCGGATCCGTTGGAGATCTGATCGCCCTTCCGTCGCAACCCCGCCACCCGATCCAAAGAATGAAAATCAATACCACAGTGTGGCGTGCTCTTGTGCTTGGTGTCGTGTTGCTGCTTTCAATGAATGCAGTTTACCCGCGGCCCAGGAAACATTCACGTGCAGCACACAAGAAATCATCAAGCGTGAAGCCTGCCTCGCCTGCAAAGGAAGAGGTTGAGCCGGCGCAGCCCTCTCAGGAAGGGCCCCAGGTGAGGCTGAAGCTCGTCGATAACACATTCATCCGAGTGGATGAAGCTTGGGAAAGCTCACAGGGTATTTGGTACAAACAAGGCGGCGTGAGTTATCTGGTAGCGCGCGAACGTGTCAAGTCCATCGAGCGAAACTCCGCGCCGACAGTACAAGCACGCGGGGTTCCAAACGCCATCGTCACTGGTGCTCAGGAAATCAAGACTGCGAGTCGTCCGGTGTGGATCTATCTGGTTGGCGGTGCGCGCCTGGAAGCCGACAAGGCGGAAGAATCCACCGCAGGCGTTTGGTTCCACCGCGGGTCGCTCGCGCTGTTCATTGAGCGCAGTCGGATCGATCACCTCAAGCGCGAAGAACTGGAAAGTGCGGCGGAATCCGATTCTTCTTCCAACAGGGAGCGGGGCTGGAGCACGGGGAGTCTAAAGATTGACGCATTGATCAGGCAGAACGGCGCGCGGTATGGCGTCGATCCCTATTTGATCTTTTGCGTAATGGAACAGGAGTCACACTTTAGCGCGCATTCCGTCTCACCCAAGGGAGCAAGGGGCTTGATGCAGCTGATGCCGGGCACGAGCGCGCGGTTCGGGGTGAGGCATCCTTTCAATCCCGCTGAGAGCATCTCCGCGGGAACTCGTTATTTGAAGCAACTGATCCAACAGTTCAACGGTCGCATCGATCTGGTCCTGGCCGGCTACAACGCGGGGGAGGGAACAGTGATCAGATTTGGCAGCAAGGTTCCGCCCTACAGAGAAACACGCGACTACGTGAAGCGGATAAGTTATCGCTATCGTCGCACAAAGGCGCCCGTCGTTCGCGCCGTCGGCAGTCCGGCGAATGCGGGAGAGATGTGAGATCGAAGCTCGAAAGCAGATGAGAAGAATGTTGATTAGAATACTTGCGGTATGCGCGTTGGCTTCCGTGTCCGCGTTGCCCTCTGCGTTTGCACAACAACGCAGCGAGCCATTGACCAACGCCGCCGTTATCAAACTGGTTCGCGCAGGCTTCAAAGAAAAGACTGTTATCGCCGTCATTCACTCGCGTCAAAACCGATTTGATCTGGCTCCGGATCGCTTGATCGAGTTGAAGCGCAATGGAGTCAGCGAAAATATCATCCTCGCGATGCTCGCACAGGATGAATCGCCGATCGCCGCCGGTGACGATTGGGGCGACGATTCGTTCTTCCGCGGAGCGCAGAAACCGACTGAGGAAAAGAGCAATGATAAGCCTCAGGCCGGCGCCGATATCTTCGGTTCAAATGGATCGTCAAGAGGTCAAACGCGTGGTCGGGGCAGGAGCGGCTCAAGCGAGGGCGACACGCTCACAACCGGAAGCGCCACGGTGCGAATCCTGAAACCACCCTCCGAGGGAGGAGGGGGCACGGCTAAGCTCGAGAAGACACCGACGCTCGACAATGAGTCGATCGTCAAATTGGTAGACGCCGGTTTTTCGGAAGGCACGATTATCAAGCGCATCGAGGACTCACCAGTTGAGTTTGACCTGTCCGCACCAAAACTCGCCGAGCTTCGCAAGCATCGCGTGAGCGAACCCGTCATCGCAGCGATGCAAGAAGCAATGAAAGATGATTCGAATTCAAAGACCAGCACGCCCGGAAGACCAAAGGAGAACTAGGGCGATGCTGTCATTCAGGCGAGCTATCGCGCCCTGGGTGGTGTTTCAGGTTGCGATCTTTGCCGCTTTCTCATTTGGCATGACCTACTCACGGGTCGCGCTGGGCCAGGAAACTAAACCCACTTCGCCACAAAAGCCAAACGAAGAGGAGATCGACCCCGGCGGCATCATTTCTGTAAACACGACAGAGGTCTTGCTGCCCGTGACCGTACGAGATCGCGAGGGGCGAATCGTGACGGATCTCACTCGCAAGAACTTTCGCGTCTTTGAAGAGGGTATCGAACAGCCTCTTAGTGAGCTCAGCTTGCGTCAGGTACCTCTAGATGTCGTATTGATGGTTGATGCCTCCTCATCGGTAGCGGATAACCTCGACGACTTTCGGCGCGCCGCTGAAGGATTTGCGCAATACCTTGCTTCGGATGATCGAATCAGTTTGATTCAATTCGATGATCGCGTTGTGCTGCTTCAGGACTGGACCAGGAACCGTGTGCAATTTCGTCGCTCGCTGCGACGAGTGGCGCCAGGCATGTTCACGCGTTTCAATGACGCAATCGTGCTTGCCGCGCGCGAACAATTTGCTCGCGGCATCGCACGACGCGCAATCATCGTGCTAACCGACGGAATCGATAGCGGCCGCGGGACGACATTTGCTGTTGCTCTTCGCGTCGCACTTGAAGCCCAGGCAACAGTCTACGTCGTCAGCAACACCGAGATTGAGCGGGCGAAGAAAGAATCAGAACTCGGTAGTCTGTTGGGCGCCACTACGGCAAGCGTCCGCTTCAATCAAATTCAGATTGACGATCTGAGAATGGGTCTCGAAGCGCTTGATGCCAGCGAAAAGAATCTTGAGAATCTGACTAACGCGACCGGCGGTCGACTCTATAGACCGCGATCGTTTGGAGATCTCGACAGCACGTACGCGGAAGTTGCCAACGAATTGCGTCATCAGTACGCGCTATATTATTCGCCGGCTAACAAGACCCGCGACGGCAGGTTTCGCAGAGTGAGTGTTCAGACTGAGCCCGCCTATCGCGTGTCAGCGCGCATTGGTTACTACGCCCCGAAGTAGTAAGCAGGCTTTCCTACCTGGACTTGGGGATCAGACAACGGACAAAATGCCACGCGCACTCAGTTGAAAGCCTCCGTGTGTTCTCATGACACGGGCGTTGACTCTCGCCGGCAAGAGAAACGTCAAGGAGATCTCGAACTAAGCCTTACTATTTCTTCACTTACGTCTCGCAGGTGATTGGCGGCACAGTCGTTGCCAACACTCGGGCGTAATTCTGTGAGCCGCCGTGTGCTACCTGGTGGCAGTTCATAAATCAAAATCAATCTTTCGAGGGAAAACGATGCGACCGATTAAACATTTCGAGCGAGGCCTGACCCTTGCTGCCGGAGTCGTTTTTGATTCAATTCAAGTTGTAAATAGATACAAGCCAAATCCGTCCTTTACTCCCAAGTGGTCCGACAAACCGTTGCTTAAATCGTGGCAGAAGACGAAGCCCACTCTTGGTTGGCCGCGAACAACCGACTCGCTTTGTCCTAATTGCGTGATTGAGGCGCGCGAAGCAATCCTGAGCGGCAAGAAAGACGTCACCGTGCTTATCGAGGAGAAGGTCGGCGAGATTAAGGCGCAGATTATTGAGCGCGACGGCGAGATCTGGATGGTGAAAGATTGTCCGATCCACGGGCACTTCGAAGACATGATGGCCATCGACTCGAAGTTTCTCACGCACATCGAAAACATGTTTCCCGGTCGCGATATCCAGGCACACAATGATGAAAAACTACACAATCATGGAACGAGCACCGTTAGATATGGCCGTGGCGCGGTATTGACAGTTGACTTGACTAACCGTTGTAACATGATGTGTGACCCCTGCTTCATGGACGCTAACCAGGTGGGATTCGTTCATGAGTTGAGCATGGAAGAGATCAAGCAGATTCTCGACAACGCGATCTCGATCAAGCCCCGGCGGCAGATGTCGGTCCAGTTATCGGGCGGCGAGCCGACGATCTCTCCGCACTTCATCGAAGCGATCAAGTACTCCCGCAAGGTTGGTTATAATAGCGTTCAGGCAGCGACAAACGGAATTGAATTCGCCAAGAGCAAAGAGTTCTGCCGTGAGGCTGCGGAGGCTGGTCTGCGTTACGTTTATTTTCAGTTCGATGGCATCGGCAACGATGCTAACAGCCATCGTCAGGTCGGCAATCTGTTCGATGTAAAGCTGCGCGCGATTAACAATTTGCACGAAGCCGGCGTTGAGATCGTGCTGGTGACGACTCTCGTAAATGGCATCAACAACGATCAGGTTGGCTCGATCATTCGCTTCGCGCTCGACAATCCGAAAAAGATTGCGTTCCTTTCGTTCCAACCAGTTTCGTTCACAGGTCGCGACGAAGAGATTACGGAGCAGCGCCGGTTGCAGCAGCGCTACACGCTTTCGCACCTGGCGCACGACGTGAAGAACCAGGTCGGCATTACTGAACCGACTCGCGATTGGTTCCCCCTTTCCTTGATGGGCGCGTTTGCTGACTTTGCGGATCTCGTTCACGGTCCCGAAGCCGAATGGGGCCAGGTTTCCTGCGGCTGCCATCCCAACTGCGGCGTTGGTACGGCCGTGATGGTTGACAAGGAAACGAGAGAGATGAGTCCGGTTCCGGAGTTTCTGAGTATTCCTGGTCTTGTTAAGGACATGCGGAAGATCACCGACGCCGCGCGTGGAAAGTGGGCGTCAAACATCATGATGGGTCTGGCGCTGCTGAAGCACTATAACCCTTACAAGTCACCAACTGCTTTCACGCTTTACGAACTCTTCAAGAAATTCGACAAGTCGTTTGGTTTGACCGGCAAGAACTACGGCAAGGTCAGCGGCGATCGGACGAAGGACGACATCGAGATACGACGAGCAGATCGCTGGAATTTCCTGTTCATCGCGGGAATGTGGTTCCAGGATCTATTCAACTATGATTTCCGCCGCACGGAGATGTGCATCATTCCCTACGGCACTCAGGAAGGCGAGATTTCATTCTGTGCCTACAACACTGGCATCGGCTGGCGGAACATCATCGAAAACATGCACCAGAATGCGACCGTCGCAAAATGGTATGAGGAGCACGGACGTCACGAGATCTTTGCGCGGGGCAAGGAAGTTGACCTCAGCGATGCGACGCACAACTTGGTGCTGAATCCCGTTGACCTATCTCGTCCTAACAAACCGGAAATGGAAGGTCCAAAGACAGCGCATGAAGAGGCTGTGATGATGCGCAAGCTTTATCAGGAGATCGTGTTCAAGAAACAGCTCAACACCACCGAGGCGGATAAGCCGGTTCAGATCAAGGGCCTGAGTGCGAAGAAGTCGGCACCCGTCGCTGAAACCGTGTCCGCCTGAGCGTCATAAGCGCAGGCATCGTTTTCCTTAATTGTCGGATTCGGAAAGAGCTTAACGGACCCCGCGAGCATCGCTCTTCGTTCGCGGGGTTCAATGCTGTCGCGAGTATTGCATAGGGTCAAGAGTGCTTTCTCCGGCGCTGATGCGCCGTGGCAACTTGACCATCGGCGACGAGGACATGTTAAATAGACCGGTTTGAGAATCCATCGAAACGGAAATCCTAGTGGAATAGAGGCGGAGAAGGAATGGCGATAGTTACTGTTAATCCGGGTGAATCGATTGAAAGCGCATTGCGACGCTTTAAGCGCAAGGTGATGACCGAAGAGATAATTAAGGATGCGAAGAAGCACGCGTTCTTTATTCCGCCTAGTCAAAAGGCGAAACTCAAGTCGGCCCTGGCGCGCAAACGAAATAAGAAGAAGAGCCGCCCGCGCACTTTCCGCGACTAACCCAGCGTCCCTGTTACAGTCGTCCCGCGCGCTCTTAATCTCACCAGTCGTCTACAGTTCAATCAAAAGCGAAAGTGGACGCTCGCGAGAGAGCGAGCCTGACTGGAGCGACGTGTGACTGAAGCGGCGCCAACGGGATTTGTGGTTTGGCTATGACACGCATTCTGCTGACAAACGACGACGGCATCCATTCCGACGGCCTGGCAAAACTGGAGGTGGCGCTTTCCGGCGTGGGCGACGTGTATGTGGTTGCGCCCGCTTCGGAGATGAGCGGCGCCTCTCACAGTTTGACGTTGGCGAGACCCTTGCGCATCCGACAGCTTGACGCGCGGCATTGGACCGTCGATGGCACGCCTACTGACTGCGTAACGCTGGCGCTGAACAAGATCCTTACGGACGAGGAAATGCCGGACATCTGCGTCTCCGGGATTAATCACGGCGGTAATTTGGGCGACGACGCGACCTACTCCGGCACGGTTGCGGGCGCGCTGGAAGCCACTATTCTGGGCGTACCAGGTTTGGCTTTCAGTTTGGTGGCGCGCGAACATTTTGATTTCACGCAAGCCGCGCGCTTCGCGTTAACGGCCGTGCGCAAGGTCTTGAGCGAAGGCTTGCCGGAAGGCACGCTGCTCAACATCAATATTCCGCAAGGCGAAATCAAAGGCGTGCGCGTCACGCGCCAGGGAATCAAAAACGCGAGGCCAGTGATCACGGAGCACATCGATCCGCGAGGCAAACCATATTTCTGGATCGGCGAGGAGTATTTCAATTCGAACGCCGCCGGTGGTACGGACTACAACGCGATCGAACAAGGCTTCATTTCGGTCACGCCGCTGAAGAGTGATATGACAGACCACCGCGCTCTGGCGACTATAGACTCGTGGAACTACATCACGGCGACCGAGGTCCTGCAAAAGGCTTAACCGCAGGCGAAAGAGCCCGTGCAACCAACAACCCAAAAGCAGTTAGACGCGGCCCAACAACTTGCTATCCCACGCGAGCGAATGGTTACTCGGCTGCGCGACCATTACGGTTTGCGCGACGAAAAAGTACTTGAGGCGATGCGCACTGTGCCGCGGCATCTCTTTGTTTCCGAAGCGCTGCAAGGTCGCGCTTACGGCGATCACGCTTTGCCTATAAGCGGCAACCAAACGATCTCGCAGCCCTACATTGTGGCGCGCATGACGGAATTGCTCGAGCTTGACGAGCACAGCCGTGTCCTCGAGATTGGAGCAGGTTCTGGTTATCAGACGGCAGTATTAGCAAAACTCGCCGCGCAGGTTTATTCGATCGAACGCATTGCCGATCTCGCGCGCGAAGCGCAAACGCGGATTAGACAATTGAACATCTACAACGCGACGGTAAAGTGTTTTGACGGCACGCTCGGTTGGAGTGCGCACGCGCCCTACGACGCGATTCTCGTTGCGGCGGGCGGCCCAAATATTCCGGAGCCTTTGATTGCGCAACTGAAGATTGGGGGAAGGCTGGTGATTCCTGTAGGAGCGACGCGTGAATCGCAGCGACTTATTCGCGTCATCAAGTCGGAAAAGGGCTACAAGGAAGAGGAGCATGGCGCTTGCGCATTCGTGCCGCTGGTGGGCAAGCATGGGTGGGCGAATTAGTAGGCGACGATCATGGTTGCGAAAATTATCGAGATACTCTCTGCCTTTATCGTGGCTACGATTTCGGCACTCGGCTATTCGGGCATCGTATTGCTGATGGCGATCGAGTCGGCGTGCATTCCTTTGCCGTCGGAAGTGATCATGCCTTTCTCCGGTTACCTGGTTTCGACACACCAGTTCAACCTTTGGGGAGTTGGCATTGCCGGAGCATTTGGTTGTGTTGTGGGATCGCTCGTCGCGTACTGGGTTGGAATGTATGGCGGCCGTCCGATAATTGAAAAGTACGGCCGCTACGTTCTCATCTCGCATCACGACCTCGATCTCGCCGATCGCTGGTTTGGTCGCTACGGCGAAGCGATCGTGTTCACGAGCCGCTTGTTGCCGGTCATCCGCACCTTTATCGCATTTCCCGCGGGCGTTGCGCGGATGAATCTAACGCGCTTTGTCGCATACACGTTTGCTGGTTCACTGCCGTGGTGTTTAGGACTCGCTTATGTGGGCCAGAAACTTGGCGAAAAGTGGAACAAAGACGAGACGCTCAAGACCTTGTTTCATCGCTTTGACTTCATCATCGGAATCATCGGCGTTGTGGCGGTTGCCTGGTGGGTTTGGCGACATCTGCGGCAATTGAAAGAGCAGAAGAGTGAGCGAGCTGCGTGAGGGTCAAGTCACACCTCGTGATCGCAAGTCAACTTTGTGATCGGTGGATCGGTTTGACAGTCAACGGATGCTCACCTAGAATCGAACCTCGTTTGAAGTTGTAAACTTACTTCCAAACTGTCGGGGCGTGGCTCAGCCTGGTAGAGCGCTCGGTTCGGGACCGAGAGGTCGGAGGTTCAAATCCTCTCGCCCCGACCACTTTTTCCAGACGCGCACTTTCACACACATCGTCGCGTCACCTATTAAGTAAGCAGGGCATCAAAGCAATGCCGTTGGTTGATTATCTCCTCCTAACACCTCTCGATGAAGAATGGCGTACTGTCCGAAGCGTTCTGGGCCCTAAAAAGATCACGACTTTCCAGACCGACCCCATCACCTATTACCTGTGGAAGCAGCCGGTAAAACAGCCTCCATACGCTTTCGGAGAATATCTGATCGCCGCCGCCCCAATGTTTAGAAGAACGGGTGGCGAAGCTCTGGCCAGCGTGGTCACGACTCACGGGTTAAAACAGTGGAAGCCCAGCCGCGTAGTTTTGTTGGGAATAGCCGGAAGCCTTGAGCCGGAGCAGCTTCAGCTTGGTGATGTTGTAGTGTCGGATGAAATATACGGTTATGAGGTCTCGGACGCAGAAGTTGGCCAGTTTAATTTCCGGCCCACATTCAACCAGATTGGCGCGGTGGATTTTGATCGGGTTCGCACTTTTCGTAATGATCCGAAGGCCTACGCTAAATGGCAACAGGAATGCTTGAAAGCCGGCACCGCCATTGGCCTTCAAGGAGTGACGCGCCCTCCGGAGCTACATATTGAGGCGATTGCATCCGGAAACTCTGTTGTCAAATCCAGAGCGTTCGGCAGACAATTGCAGGAGAAGATCAGCCAGAAAATTAAAGCCGTTGAGATGGAGGCTCGGGGCCTTTTTCAGGCGCTTTACATGGACGCCAAGCGCACAGATGGGCTGATGGTTCGCGGTATATCGGATTACGCCGACGAAGAGAAGAGTGAACTCGAGAAGACAACGAAAGATGCCTGGCGCACCTTTGCTGCGGCAAACGCCGCTCGCTTTCTGCGTACGTTCTGGCGCCGGGGTCCCATGCAGCCTATCTCACCCAACTATGAACTTGATCTTACAATGGGATCATTCACTCGGTTTCGGCAGGACGGCGTCCCGGACATAGAATTCAAGCAGGCGGGTGCCCAGGACAATGCGTTCCCACTCTTGCTCAACAGGAGCCAGCCGACTCCCGAATTAACTCTGGAAGTAAGCGCGTGGTCCGAATCTGGCCTGCCGGTATTGGACTTTCGCGGGCTCTGCATCGTTGAGTCGCCGAAACGCGTAGTTCTCCAAGGACAGCAAGCGCCGACTGGGATCATGACGTTCCAGTTGCCCGCTAGCGAGTGGGGGTTGAAAGCAGAGTTGTTGTTGGGTTTTCCTTTTGGGGCTGACAAAATAAAAGTGGTTTGCAAAGACAACTTCCAGAGGAAATCTGAGAAGTTGATAGAAAGGCCTAAACGCTAGGAGGTAAGAGGGCAATGACAGATTGTACAGTTTACGTTTACGACGACCAACTGACTGCCGCAGCCAGTAACTTCATTGAAATTCGGGAATATGATCCCTTCTGGAAGAAGTTGGATATTCAGATGGGTGCAACTCTTGGCCCTAATGAATTCGGAGCAAGAATCACACTACCAGATCCACCGGAACCAATAGTTGTGTTGGTGGATGACACTTCAAGACATTTTGCTCCCACCTCGTTAGCGTACCTCAATGGTCGGGAGACAGCCCGACTCGATGTCACGCTCTACGCTCTACCGCTTCCGCCAGGAGGTGGGGGCGGAGGTGCCGGTCCTAGAGGAGGCGCGGTGTGGCCAATGGAACAATGGGCCAGCGAGTTCGAATATCCTGACGCGCCGCCGCAAACTCTGGATGTCATCTCACAACATGTTAATCGACAGGTTGAGTCAAACAATTGGAGCGATACCGAGGCGTTCGCGGTTCGAAGTCTCCTGGAGACAACGGTGAGGGCGATGACTGCTGCCGAATTAGATCTCGAAACGCAGGAAAAGTTGGTTAGGTGGCGACAGCAGTTGAAAAGTCTGGGCATCACGATCTTAGCCGAAGTCCAGGTCGTCCAAGCAACCGAACGTACGGCAACGGCCAGCTCCTAGCGAGCGACAACAGTGATGATGTTCGTGAAAGATTCCGAGCGTCGGATACGTGTGCTTTCGATGCGGATCTCAATCTGAAAACATGAAAATTCTGCGTGATGTGACATACAGAAAATGCTCGCCTAGGCACGAGTACCATACCGCCTGAAGAGATCGTCGAAGGGATCACAGACCATTACAATTATGGCTTGAAGCCGAAGTCGGGCTCTACCCCCAGTATTAGCGAAGATCGATTGCTTCTTCTTGAAACGTCCGTTGACCAGTCGAAATTGAAGATAGAGACCTACCTTTCAAGACAAACTCAAGATGATTTGCTCCGCTGGTTCGAATCCTCTCGCCCCGACCAATTTCTTTAAGAGACTCAATTCCTTTCTCTCACTCCTTCGTTTGTCTTAATACGAGGCTAATCAAGGCGTGACTAGTGCACTACCATGAACTGAAGCACATACGCCTGGAGCATGACGAGCAGACCGACCAGCGCCGCAAGTGCGAGACTGTGAAAGAAAACGTAGCGCAGGATCTCTCCTTCATGTCCGTACCAGCGCGTTGCCGTGCTGGCGACGACGATTGATTGCGCGTCAATCATTTTGCCCATCACGCCTCCGGAACTGTTCGCTGCGGCCATCAGTGTTGGACTCAATCCGAGCTGGTTCGCAGTGATCTTTTGCAGACTCCCAAACAAGACGTTCGACGATGTGTCCGATCCCGTTAACGCGACTCCCAGCCATCCGAGCATTGTGCCGAAGAAGGGATAGAGAAAGCCGGTCTTCGCAAACGCCAACCCGAGCGTAGCGTCCAGACCGGAGTAACGAGTGGTGAATCCAATCGCCAGCATGGCGGCAATTGTCAGCAGCGAGAAACGCACGAGCTTGAGCGTCTTCCAATACACAACTACCAGACCACGAAGCGAGTAACCCATCACCAGACCGGCAATGATCGATGCGATCAAAATCCCACTGCCCGTGGCCGATAGGAAGTTAAAGTTGAAGATCGCGCCTTCAGCGGTTGGCTTAGGAACGACAGGCGGGACTCTCAGCACCAGCTTGTCCAAACCGTGAACCGA
The DNA here is from genome assembly GCA_041492185.1 of Pyrinomonadaceae bacterium. Classification (GTDB taxonomy): domain Bacteria; phylum Acidobacteriota; class Blastocatellia; order Pyrinomonadales; family Pyrinomonadaceae; genus JAOAPY01. The sequence goes on from JBGPWL010000005.1 coordinate 73,840, forward strand.
AATCTTTGGCGCGGAGATTCCATCCAGCAGCGCTTTGGTCTGTGGCAAGCCCCACGCAAAAACAACGACGCTCAGAATTATCCACGGGACCCAGGCGCGGAGAATTTCGGATTGCGGATTGCGAATTGCGGAATTCACTTCCTTCTTTTCCTGATCTCTGTGCCTCTGTGCCTCTGTGGCTTGCTCTCCCTCTTCGCCGGGAAAACGCCAGATGCGCTTTGGCTGCCAGAACTTCAGAAAGAGCGTAAGTGAAGCAATGGAAACGATCGCGGACACGACGTCCACCAACCACGGGCCGTGAAAATTCGAGATCAGAAATTGCGGGATGGCGAAACAGACACCGGCAACGAGGATCGCGGGCCAGATCTCCAGCATTGCGCGGAAGCCGGCAAACGCCCAGATCAACCAGAAGGGAACAATGAGTGAAAAGAAAGGAAGCTGTCGTCCGACCATCGCGCTCAACGCTCGAAGATCGAGGCCGGTCACACTTTGCAGACCAATGATCGGAGTGCCGAGCGCGCCGTAGGCAACGGGAGCGGTGTTGGCAATTAACGACAGGCCCGAAGCGGCCAGCGGTGTGAATCCGAGTCCGATGAGGATGGCCCCGGTCACAGCGACCGGCGTACCGAAGCCTGAGGCACCTTCAAAAAACGCGCCGAAGCTAAACGCGACGAGTAGGAGTTGCAGTCTTCGATCCTGAGTCAGTCCCGTGATGCTCTGGCGCAAAACATCAAACAGGCCTCGCTCCTTCGTCAACTGATAAAGAAAGATCACATTGAGAATGATCCAACCGATCGGAAACAGACCATACGCCGCGCCATAGACAACCGTGCTCAGAGCCATTTTCGGTGGCATCCCAAAAACCAGAGTCGCCACGAGCAAAGAAGTCGCAAGCGCCAGCAACGCTGAATAGTGGGCTCTGACTTTCAAGACTCCAAGCGTTCCCAGCAAAACCACGATCGGCAACGCGGCTAGAAACGTTGAGAGCACGGCGTTGCCCAGCGGGTCGTAAACCTGTGACCAGGTCATGCACACCTCACGCTTGAATTCCTGATACGAGAAATTTGGAGTGCGGCGGCAACGACGCCGCTTTGGATAAAGCTAATTGGATGAAGACTCCCGCCAGGATTTCTCAGCAGCGAATCCAAAGCGGCGTCGTTGCCGCCGCACTCCAAAGCGCACCCGCCCGTTCCGTTGAAATTTCCCAACTTACCTAATTGCTTACTGGTCCTTCCATTCAGGAATGCGACCGGGAGTCCACGGCGCACCCGCTGCTTCCATCTGCTTCTCCAGTTTTGCCAGATCGCCTTCGATCAACTGGCGCAGTTGCGCAAGCGTCGTTTCAAACTCCTGCGCTGCTGCGGTGTATTGATTGATTTGCGTTTGCGTCGGGCGAGCGGTCGACATTCGTTGCGACCCGACGATCTCACCGACGCGTTCGATGATCGAAGGCGGCAGGTTCATGTTGCGAGCGCGCAATGCCTGATCGCCGCGCAACGCGCGCAGAATTTCGTTCGTGCGTTTATCCAATGAGGCTGCGTCATCCAGAAGTTTCTCGGGCGCTGACGGCGTGTCCAACAGCGCGCGTCTGATTGCTACCAGGCGCGGCTTGAGCGCGCTCGCTGCGTCCAACGAGCCCTGCACCGCGCGTTGCAGCCTCGCCACCTTCTGTTGAAATTCAACCAGCGCCAGGCGATCCGAAGCAGGCATACCTTCCTGTCCATCGACGATGATTTGAAATTCCTGTTGCTGGCCGAGCGGCGTCGTCACGCCATCAACTCGCTTTGCCACGGAAACTTTGTAAGTCCCGGGCATCACCAACGGTCCGGCGGGTCCTTCGTTGAACGGATCTTCCGCTTCCGGATTTGGCGGCGGCGGTAGCGAGGCCGGTGGATAACGCAAATCCCACGAGACGCGTTGCAGCCCTGCGGTGATCGGCCCGGTCAGACGACGGACGACGCGACCAGTCGAGTCCGTGATCGTGAAGATGATTGTTGGTGCTTCCTCTTCTTCTTCTGCGCGCAGATCATTTTGGCTGGGCAAACTGACGGCAGCGTTTTTCTTCGTTGCCTCTTTCTCGACTTCCTGCCGTTTGGCCTTCTTCGTTTTCAGCTCGTCCTTCAAAAAATACGTGAACGTCGCGCCGAAGGGTGGATTCTCAGCGGTGTAGTACGATTCGCCCTGAAAACTTTTGCCGCGCCCACCGAGCGGCTGTGCCTGGATGTACATCAACGCATCTTTTACAGGAAAGAGAACGGCTTCCTGTCTAAGCATCTCGGGTTTGAGCGAACGCAGCGCCGTGTAGTTGTCGAGAATGTAAATCCCTCGGCCAAACGTGCCGACAACCAGATCGTTCTCGCGCTTCTGAATCGCCAGGTCGCGGACTTGGATCGTCGGCAGTCCGCCCTTCAATTGAATCCACTTCTGCCCGCCATCAATTGAGAAGAAGAGGCCAAACTCTGTGCCGACGAAAAGCAAATTCGGATTAACAGGATCTTCGGCAATCGACCACACCGGACCGCTCGCGGGCAGATTGTTTTTGATCGAGACCCACGTGCGCCCCGCGTCCGTGCTCTTCAAGAGATAAGGCTTGAAGTCTGCGTTCTGATGATTTTCAAATGCTGCGTAGACAGTGTTCGTGTCGTGTTGCGAAGCGATGATGCGACTGACATAAGCCATGTCGGCGACGTCCGGAAACTTTTCAGTCTTTCTCCAGTTCTTGCCACCGTCTTCAGTCCCCTGAATCAAGCCGTCGTCTGTGCCGATGTAGATCAGTCCTTCTTTCTTTGGCGACTCGGCGAGCGCGGAAGCGTTGCCGAAGAAAGCGGTCGATTGATTCTTCGCCACCGCGTCCATGCTCCAAACGCGGCCCATCACCGGCAGCTTGTCGCGATCGAGCGCGCGCGAAAGCTGTCCGCTGATAACCTGCCAACTATCGCCACGATCGTCGCTGCGGAACAATTTGTCCGCGGCAAAGTAAAGCCGTGTGTGCGAATGCGGACTGATGATGAAAGGTGAATCCCAATTCCAGCGCAACGGCTCTTCACCGCGACCAGTCTGCGGCTGAATGCCCATGCGTTCGCCCGTGCGTCTGTCGTGGCGAACAAGGTTGCCGTTCTGCAGTTCCGCGTAAACAGTGTTCGGATCTTCGGGATCAACCTGAGTACGAAAGCCATCTCCGCCCTGGGTAACGAACCAATCGCTGTTAACTATGCCCGACGCGTTGCGCGTGCGCGATGGGCCGCCAAAGGCGAAATTATCCTGCGCGCCGCCATAGACGTTGTAGAACGGTCTTGCGTTGTCGGTAGTCACATCGTAGAACTGCGTCACCGGCAAGTTGCGTTTGAAATCCCAGTTGGCGCCGCGGTCATGGCTCTCGTAAACGCCGCCATCGCAGCCGACCAGGTAGTGATCCGTATTAGTCGGGTCGATCCAGATCACGTGATTGTCAACGTGCTTTGACTTTTCGCCGAGACGACGCAGGGTCCTGCCGGCATCATCCGAGACCATCAGAAACACATTCATCACGTAAACCCGATCGACATCTTTCGGGTCTGCGAAAATGTGACCGTAGTACATCGCGCCCGCGTCAAATTCATTGCGTTTCTCCCAACTGCCGCCGCGATCAGTCGAGCGAAAGATCCCACCCTTGCGGTCTGCTGCTTCAACTGTCGCGTAAATAACATTCGTATCAACGGGAGAGATCGCCAGACCGATGCGCCCCATCTCGGTAGTCGGCAATCCGGCGCGCACTTTGTTCCACGTCGCGCCGGCGTCAGTTGATTTGTAGATCGCGCTCTCCGGCCCGCCATCGATCAAAGTCCACATGTGACGACGCCGTTGATACGAAGCTGCGTACAACGTTTCTGGATTTTGCGGATCGATCGCGACGTCTGTGACGCCGGTGTTCTCGCTGATGTTGAGAATATTTTTCCAGGTCTTGCCGCCGTCAGTCGTCTTGAACAGCCCACGATCACCACCGGGCCCCCACAGCGGTCCCTGCGCTGCGACGTAAACAGTTTTTGAATCTTTAGGATCGATGGCGATGCGCCCGATGCGCTCCGACGCTTTCAGTCCAACATTCCTCCAGGTCTTGCCGCCATCATCGGATCGATAGACACCGTTGCCGTACGACACGCTGCGCTGGCTGTTGTTCTCACCGGTGCCGACCCACACTGTCAGCGGATTTCTCGGATCGAGCACGACGACGCCGATTGAATACGAACCCTCGCGATCGAAAACCGGCGTCCAGGTCGTGCCATTGTTCACCGTTTTCCAAACACCGCCGGAAGCTGCGGCGACGAAGTATCGCGCGTTGTTGTTCGGCTCAACCGCTATATCGACGACGCGACCCGAAGTGAACGCCGGACCGATCGAGCGAAGTTTCAAGCCATTGAAAGTCGGCGACGACATCGGATCGGTTGGCTTCTTCTCTTCGTCAGGCTTTTCTTCTTCGGCTTTTTTTGTCTCGCCGGGCTTTGCTGTCTCAGGCGACGGTTGCTGTTGGGCAGGTGCTTCTTGTTTCGGCTGTTGCGTCGCGGGTTTTTCGGCCGGCTTCTCTTTTTGCGCAAACGCGGCGAGCGCTGAAACGATCAAAAGCGCGATCAAAGCGAGTGATAAGAACAATCTACTGGATTTCAGGTTGGCGCACATGAAAACTCTCCTCTTCGTTTGAAGCTGTGCACAGTCGGCGCAGTCGTTTGATGACCGCGAGCTGTGAAGCTCAGTTGAGCTTTTAAGACAAACTTTCTTGGGTATCAAATGGGAATGCGGGGCAGCCCACCCGCCTTGTTAACATGCGGGCAGGATGCCGGCGCTACCAAGTTGCTAGTACTTCGGCGTCACTCCCAGATTCTTGAACAGAAACGAATACAGGTCCGCGGTCTGCTCCAACTGTTTTGTGGTGCTGCTTGCGCCGTGACCCGAGCGCGTATCGATGCGAATCAGGACGGGAGCATCTCCCGCTTGCGCCGCCTGCAACGTCGCCGCGTATTTGAATGAATGCGCGGGCACAACTCGATCGTCGTGATCAGCCGTCGTGATCAGTGTTGCCGGATACTTCGTGCCTGGCTTGATGTTGTGAACCGGCGAGTACGCATAGATTGCCTTGAACTCTGCTTCGTTCTCGCTCGATCCATAATCTGCAATCCAGTTCCAGCCGATCGTGAATTTGTGAAACCGCAGCATGTCCATCACGCCTGCTTGTTGAATCACGGCCTTGAATAATTCAGGCCGCTGATTAGAAACCGCGCCGACCAGCAGTCCGCCATTTGACACTCCATGAATCGCCAACTTCTCCGGCGACGTGTACCTGTTCGCAATCAAAAACTCTGCCGCCGCGATGAAGTCGTCAAAGACATTTTGCTTTTTCAGTTTCGTTCCCGCTTCATGCCACTTCTCGCCATACTCGCCGCCGCCGCGCATGTTCGCCGACGCGTAGACAAATCCCTGTTCGAGCAAAGCAATTCGCAGCGCGTTAAAAGACGGATTCGTGGTGATGTTGAAACCGCCGTAGCCATAAAGCACCGTCGGATTATTCCCGTCGAGCTTGATCCCTTTCTTGTGCACCAGAAACATCGGCACGCGCGTGCCGTCCTTGCTGTGGTAAAAGACTTGAGTTGTCAGGTAATCATTCGGATTGAATGCGGGGATATCAACCGCGCGAAAGACGAACGACTTCTGCGTCGCAATGTCATACTTGTAGATCGACGGCGGAATGTTGAATGAGGTGAAATTATAAAAGACGAATTTGTCGTCGCTCCTGCCGCCGAATCCGTTTGCCGTGCCAAGGCCCGGCAGCTTGATTTCGTTCTCGAGGTTTCCACCGAGACTGTAAACGTACGCGCGCGTCGAAACGTCTTTCAGGTAAGTGACAAAGAGCTTTGAGCCCGCTGAGGAGACGCCCTCAAGCGGTTCAGGCCGCTCCGGTATTACGTCTTTCCAATTCTTCTCATCAGGGTTTTTCGGATCGAAAAGAATCACCCGGCGGTTCGGCGCGTTGTGATTGGTCTCGATCAATAACCCGCCATTCACGTCATCAACCACGCGATAACTGTCGTTGCCAATCTCCGCCACAATCGGAGTGAAATTCTTTTCACCCCTGGAAAGATCGCGATAGAAAAGCGCGTTACCATTCTTGCCCTTGCCACGTTCCGAAACTGTGAGAGTGGCGAACCGCTGATCCTCCGTAGTGCTCACGTTGTGAAACCGTTGCGGGTGCTCTTTGTCCTCATAGATCAACTGGTCGTCCGATTGCGGTGTGCCAACCTTGTGGTAATAGACGGCCTGGTACTCGTTCTTCGACGTGAGTTCTTTGCCTTTCTCTGGCGCTGGGTAACGGCTGTAGTAAAAGCCGTCGCCCTGCCAGGCCACGCCGCTCGCTTTGATCCACTGAAGACGATCGGGCAAAGTCTTCTTAGTGGCGACTTCCATTACATAGATTTCGTTCCAGTCAGAACCGCCCTGCGAGATGCCATAAGCGACGTAGTTACCATCCTTCGAAAGCGAAAAGGTTCCGAGTCGCGATGTGCCGTCGGCGGAAAATCTATTCGGGTCGAGCAAAAGCTCGGGCGTTCCATTCAAACCTTTTTGGAGGTAATGCACGCTCTGATTTTGCAAGCCGTCGTTCTTCGTGAAGAAAAACCACTCGCCTCTGCGCGTAGGCGACGTGTATTTCGGATAATTCAACAACTTCTCTAAACGTTCCTTGAGTTGTTGGCGATACGGAATCTTTTCGAGATAGGAAAACGTGACCTTGTTCTGCGCCTCAACCCACGCAGCCACTTCCGGCGAGTTGTCATCCTCAAGCCAGCGATAAGGATCCGGAACTTTGGTTCCGAAGTAGTTATCAACTGTGCCAACGGTCCTGGTTGTTGGATATGCGAGCCGCACTCCGCCCGACGACCCTTCGGTTTGCGCTGCGGCAGGGTTCTGATTCTGCGCGGTCGCGCGCCGTGCGATAGGCGATAGCGATCCGATCGAAATCGAAAGAGCAACCAAGACTAGAGCAAAGAACAGGTTTAGCTTTCGCATCTGAAGATTCCTCCGAGCATTTTGAGAGCTGTAAACGGAAGTGTGACGACTGACCACTAACAACTGATTACCGACAATGCTTTTCAGGCGCATACTTTAATCGACTCGCGGCCAAATTCCAAGGCGTTGTATCTGTTGATGGCCTCGCAATTTGAAGCGCGAGACGACCTATAACGGCAAGGTCGATCCCTCGCGCAGCGGTTGAGCTTCCAGACTTGGATCATCGCATCAAGGGTCAACGTTTCTGAGAGCTCAGAAGAATTTGGAGTGATCCTAACGCCGTTCTTAGCGAAAACTCGTGTAGAATTAGGCCGGCATGGACAAACTGCATTTTACGCGAGACTTAAATCCTAAACCGGAATCACACCTCACACGTCCGCTCTCATCCCGCGAGGAGTTTGCGAACGGCATCAGTCACGCATTGGGATTAATTGCGGCGCTGGCCGCGGTCCCGGTGCTGGTTGTTACTGCCGCACGCGCAGGTAGCGCGTCTTACGTGGTCGGAGCGAGCATCTTTGCCGGCACACTGGTGACGCTCTATCTCGCGTCCACGCTTTATCACTCATTAACTCACCAGGGAGCAAAGCGCTTGTTTCGCATCGTCGATCACGGCGCGATCTTTCTGCTTATCGCTGGTACTTACACGCCTTTCACTCTGGGTGTGCTGCGCGGGCCATGGGGTTGGACTCTGTTAGCTCTGGTCTGGAGTCTCGCGGTGGTCGGGCTGACGTTGAAGGTTTTCAAAGGCACTCGGCATAGTTGGTTTTCGATTGGGCTCTACCTGGCGATGGGCTGGCTGGCCCTCATTGCGATCAAGCCCATCTGGTTGCATGTGCCGCTGCCAGGCATTCTTTGGTTGTTGGCCGGAGGTCTGGCTTACACGGGCGGTTTGGGTTTCTTTGCCGCGCACCGTCTGCGCTACAACCATTTCGTCTGGCACCTGTTTGTCATCGCGGGTACAACGTGTCACTTCTTTGCGGTGTTGTGGTATGCGACGTGATCAGAGTACTAAGAACTGAGTGCTGAGTCATCCGAAGTAATCAGTCGTCACCAACCAAATCAACCGTCGACGAACCAGCAGTGATTCAGTTTCCACTGAGGTCTCGCGTGATCATAACAACACTAATCAGGGTAAGGACGTGGATATTGCGGATCACCATACCCTTGTGAACAATCGAGCGCTGGATGCCGGTCCCTGACGAGAACATTACTCAACGTGCAACTCGCCTGACGAAGAACCAGTTTTGGGGTTTTGGAGCGGCGTGGAGCGGCTGGGCCCTTGACGGCATGGATTCGTTTATCTATGCGCTGGTGATGGTGCCGGCGCTGCACGACTTGTTGCCGCGATCGGGAATCTCGAACGATGCGGCCCACACTGGTTTCTATGGCGGATTGTGCTTCGCGCTCTTCCTGGTGGGTTGGGGACTGTCACTCGTTTGGGGACCAATCGCCGATCGATTCGGGCGCGTGCACACGCTCATGCTCACAATCATCTGCTACTCGGCTTTCACATTTCTTGGCGCAATCGCAACCAGTGTTTGGCAACTAGCGGCCTTCAGATTGTTAGCGGGCGTGGGCATTGGCGGTGAGTGGTCCATGGGCGGCACCTTCATCGCCGAGGAATGGCCAGAGAACAGAAGGAAGATGGGCGCGGGGTTAATGCACACGGGTTATTACTTCGGCATCTTTCTCGCGGCCATTGCCAACTACACGATTGGGGCGCGTTACGGTTGGCGGGCGATGTTCGCTGTCGGCGGGGCGCCCGCTCTGCTCGTCGGATTCATTCGCTACGGCGTGAAAGAACCAAAGCGTTGGCAGGAAAAAATCAAAGAGGTCGGCAGGAAATTGACCATGGCTCGCGCATTCCTCGCGCTGTTCTCGCCGGAGTATCGCAAGCGCACCGTGTTGAACTCGCTTTACCTTTTGGTCTCAATCACTGGTTTGTGGGCCGGCTCGGTTTATGTGCCCGCCGCGGTAACCTATTTGGCGACGAAGTCGGGTCTTGATCAGGCGCAAGGCATCAAGTTGGCTTCTTACGGCACGATGCTTCTTTCGACGGGGACGATCATCGGCTGCATTGCGCTGCCGCTGCTGGCTGAGAAGTTAGGACGCAGGCTGACGCTGGCGATCTTTTTTGTCTTGATGTTTGTATTTATCTCGCTTGCGTTTGGCTATGTGTTCTACCTGCAAACGCACGCCTTGTTCTGGTTTATGATCTGTCTGTTCTTTCTCGGAATCGGCGGGGCAAATTTTGCGATGTACACGCTGTGGCTGCCGGAACAGTATCGGACGGAATGTCGCGCCAGCGCGTTTGCGTTTTCAACTTCGGTGGGGCGCTTTGCCGGCGCAGGAATCACATTCCTGGTGGGCGCCGGCGTGTCACACTTTCACACGATTGGGACGCCGGTCGCGCTTACGTCGCTGGCATTCATCGTCGGATTGTTGCTGTTGCCATTTGGCAAGGAGACTAAAGGGGAATTGCTGCCGGCGTAGGGAGCGAGGAGTCAGGAGAGGTATTCGATGCGTCGCGTGATGAGGTAGACTGTCACGCACAGTTTTTTGTGTTCGGAGGTTCAGTGAGGATTTCTCTTTCAACGGATCTAGACAACCCCGCTGCCGTTCCATATTTTCTGTGGGACGAGCCGATGACAGTATCGGAGTTGGGGCAACGTTTGAAAACAGCGTCGCCTGCTGAACAGACCCGGCTGCTGGCCAAGGTGCTGCGCGAAGCTCGTGATAGCGATGTCTGGAGATTTACGACGCCTGAAGAAGTGTGGCGCAGGTGGGCAGCGCTTTCGCCTCACCTGGGTCGACGCAAAGGTTTTTGGGAGTTTCTTCTTGACCAGTGGTACAAAGAGGGCCTCATTGGTAAGTAATAAACTTTCCGCTTTGCAGGAAGAGATTTTGAATGCGTTTTTCGGACGCGAAGATCGCTTCTTCCTGACTGGTGGAGCAGTGCTCTCTGGATTTTATCTGGGCCACCGCGAGACTCACGATCTAGATCTATTCACGCTCAGCGATGCTCTCGACGAAGGCGTTGTCTTGGTCGCCGAAATAGCCCGAGAGATTGGCGCCACGTTCGAATCAATCCAAACTGCGCCAGATTTTCGTCGGCTGCTTTTGCGGCGCGGCTCTGAGGCCGTGATGGTCGATCTGGTTCGCGATCGCACCACGCAACTCGTCTCGGACAAACCGTTGGTAAATGGTATTCGCGTAGATCCACCTGAAGAGATCCTTGCGAACAAGCTTTGCGCGTTGTTATCGCGATCAGAAATTCGCGACCTGGTTGATGTTCGCGCGCTCGAGATTGCCGGCTACCGGGCGGAGGATGTGATTGCGGCAGCGGCCGTCAAGGATCGGGGATTGACTCCTGCGCAACTCGGGTGGGTCCTACGCCAAATTGAACTAGGCGAGGACTTGATCCCGCCCGGAGGCGTTTCGGTTGAAGAGTTGAGGAGTTTTCTTACTGCCTTAATCGCACGGCTTGCTCGTTTAGCGTTTCCAACCTGATGTAAGTGAGGCACTGATGATAATCGCCATTGGCGCAGACCACGCGGGTTACGATCTCAAGCAGGACATCGCGGATTATCTGCGTGCGTCTGGGCACAGCGTGATCGATCTGGGCGCGGACAATGCAAGCACTCCCGACGACTATCCTGATTACTCCGAGGCTGTTGGCCTCGCTGTAATCGAGAAGCGTTGTGACCGGGGCATTGTGATTTGCGGCAGTGGTGTGGGCGCGTCGATTGCCGCCAACAAGCTGCCGGGCATTCGAGCTGCAATGTGTCATGACACTTATTCAGCGCATCAGGGAGTTGAGCACGATGACATGAACGTGCTCGTGCTCGGTGCGCGAGTTATTGGAAGTGAGCTGGCGCACGAGTTGGTGCGCGCGTTCATAGGCGCAGAGTTTTCGGGCGAAGAAAGACATCAGCGACGGCTGGCGCAAGTGAGAGCGTTGGAGCAGCGGTATTGAATCTCTCTTTGCGCCTTACGAGATTCTTTCCTTTGCGTCTCTGCGTGAAACAAAACTATTTCGCGCCAAGCCGCAAAAGAAAGAAAAGGTAAGACGCAAAGAAGCAAGCGTTGTCCTGATTTCGACAGACTCGAAGGTAGATTTTGAATTTGACGATCAACAGTCAAACCTACAAGCTGCCTGATCAATTGGCGGCGGCGGTCGAATCCTCATTGGCAGACTGGCAGAGTAGCGGCAAGGTGAAGCGCCTGTGGACGCGCGACGCTGAGCTTTGGACCGATAACGATGAAAATGATTGGCTCGGCTGGCTTGGCATCGTCGATGAGGAAATTGTCCAGGTCCAACGTTTCTCTGATCTGGCAGAAGAAATAAGGTCGGCCGAATTTACGCATGCCCTCGTTTTGGGCATGGGCGGATCAAGCCTTTGTCCGGAAGTGATGGCCATGACTTTCGGAAAACAAGATGGCTATCCTGAAATGCACGTGCTCGACTCAACTGACCCGGCGCAGATCAAATCCTTCGAAAAGAAAATCGATCTTGCGAAAACGGTTTTTGTTGTCTCGAGCAAATCCGGCACGACGCTCGAACCAAACATTTTCAAAGACTATTTCTTTGATTGCGCGCAACAAGCGATTGGCGGCAAGGCAGGGCAGCGCTTCATTGCGATTACGGATCCTGGATCGAAACTGCAAGACGCTGCGGAGCGCGATGGATTTCGCCACATCTTTTTTGGCCGCCCAAGCATCGGCGGGCGCTATTCCGCATTGTCGGATTTTGGTTTGATGCCGTCAGCGATCATGGGCGTCGACGTAAACGATTTTCTTAGTCGCACGCAAGAGATGGTTAAGGCGTGCGCCGCCGATGTTCCTGCCCAGCAGAATCCAGGCGTCGTGCTCGGCAACATTCTTGGCGTGCTGGAAAAAGACAAGCGCAACAAAGTCACGATTGTGACTTCGCCTGGCATTTCCGATCTTGGAGCGTGGCTCGAACAGTTGCTGGCGGAGTCCACGGGGAAGGAAAGTCACGGCTTGATTCCTGTGGATCGCGAAACGTTAGGTCCGCCAGAAGTGTATGACTACGATCGGGTGTTTGTTTACCTGCGTTTGGATTCTGACGACGACGAGAAGCAGGAGCTGGCAATCAATGCGTTGGAAAGCGCCGGCCAGCCTGCGGTGCGTATTTCGATCGCGGACAAGCGCAATCTTGGCCAGGAGTTTTTCCGCTGGGAGATTGCTACGGCGGTCGCTGGTTCGATCATCGGGATTAACGCTTTCAATCAACCAGACGTCGAAGCAAGCAAGATTGCCACGCGCCAGTTGACTGATGAATACGAGAAGAGCGGATCGCTACCGCCGGAAACGTCGATACTCGACGACGCGGGCATCAAGCTCTTCGCGAATGAAGCCAATGCGCCGACCTTGGCCGAGGCAGCAGGCGATGATAAATCTCTGGTCGGATATTTGAGAGCGCACTTGAATCGTTTGTCGGCCGGAGATTACTTCACCGTGCTCGCCTATGTTGAGATGAACCGTCCGCACGAAGTGCAACTGCAAAAGCTCCGGCACGCGGTACGCGATGCGAAGCGTGTGGCCACGTGTCTGGGATTTGGTCCGCGCTTTCTGCATTCGACGGGGCAGGCTTACAAAGGCGGACCGAACACGGGAGTGTTCTTACAAGTTACTTGCGACGATGCGGCGGACCTGACCGTGCCTGGAAGGAAGTACACTTTCGGCGTGGTAAAAGCAGCGCAGGCACGCGGTGATTTTGCAGTGCTGGCGAAAGGTGGGCGGCGTGCGCTTCGTGTTCATCTTGGATCGGATGTGGATGCGGGCCTGGCGAAGCTGAGTGAGGCAGTCTCGCAAGCGCTTTCATAATTAGTTCCGTCATTGGAGAAGTGTCCGGTGAATGAGTCAAGCTCCAGCGCAGGTCTTTCTCATCTTTGTCTTTGCGCCTTTGAGGGAAACTGCCCCAGTTGGTGAACAAAATCGAAAGTATGACAGGAAAGTTTCCCGCAAAGGCGCAAAGACGCGAAGTCTTAACGCACAGGCGCGGAGAGGAAATAATTAAGGAGCAAACGAGATGCAAATCGGGATGATTGGTTTGGGCCGGATGGGCGCGAACATGGTGCGCCGGCTGATGCGCGGTGGGCATCAGTGTGTTGTATATGATCGCAATGCTGAAGCGGTGCAGTCACTCGCAGGCGAGGGAGCGATGGGCGCGTCGTCGCTGCAGGAGTTCGTCGCGAAGTTAGAAACGCCGCGCGCCGTGTGGTTGATGGTGCCTGCTGCCGTTGTTGATAGTACGCTTAATGACCTGACCCAACATCTCGAAGCGAACGACATCGTCATTGATGGCGGAAACTCTTACTACATTGACGACATCAGGCGAGCGAGGGAACTCAAGGCGAAAGGCATTCACTATGTTGATGTCGGCACAAGCGGCGGCGTGTGGGGCATGGAGCGCGGATATTGTCAGATGATCGGCGGCGAGACTGAAACAGTTCGCCAGCTCGATCCGATTTTCAAAACGCTGGCGCCCGGTCGCGGCGAGATTCCGCGCACGCCGGGACGAGAAGGCGTTGGCGGCACCGCCGAAGACGGCTATTTGCACTGCGGCGCGTCGGGCGCGGGACACTTTGTCAAGATGGTTCACAACGGGATCGAATATGGTTTGATGGCCGCATATGCTGAAGGCTTGAACATCCTGCGGCACGCAAACGTGGGGAAGCAGGATCGGAGCGTTGATGCGGAGACGACGCCGCTGAGGAATCCTGAGCACTATCAGTACGATTTTGATCTGACCGACATCACCGAGGTTTGGCGTCGCGGCAGTGTGATCGCTTCGTGGCTACTCGATCTCACCGCGAGCGCTTTGCTCAAACAACCGCAGTTGGAAAAATTCTCAGGCCGCGTGTCGGACTCGGGCGAAGGTCGTTGGACCATCACCGCGGCGATCGAAGAAGGCGCGCCGGCGCCCGTGCTCAGTGCGGCACTCTATCAGCGCTTCACGTCCAGAGGCGAAGATGATTTCGCTGCAAGGGTGCTCTCCGCGATGCGCTTTGAATTTGGCGGCCACGTCGAGCGCGCTGCCGGTGGTTAGAGCGTTTGCGCGAAAGTGACTCAAGCTCTGTAACAAGATGATCATTCTTGCAGGCGACATCGGCGGCACAAATACTCGACTCGCGATCTTTGAAGTTGAAGATGAGCGGCCAAAAGTTATTCTCGAACAGACTTATCGCAGTAAGGAACACGGCAACCTCGAAGAAATTGTCAGTCAGTTTCTGACGCAAAGTGGAGCGAATGTAAAAGCCGCTTGCTTCGGAGTTGCGGGACCAGTGCGAGACGGACGCGCGAGGACGGCGAATCTGCCGTGGGTCATAGATGCAAGTGAGTTAGCCAGGCTGACGGGAAGTGCGCCCGTTACGCTGATCAACGATCTGGAAGCGAACGCCTACGGCCTGGACGGACTTGACTCTGACGACTTTGTCTTACTCAACGAAGGCGCGCCTGATGTTCGCGGAAATGAAGCAATCATATCTGCGGGCACCGGACTGGGCGAAGCGGGACTTCGGTTTGAAGCCGGAAAGCGGCGCCCTTTTGCGACCGAGGGCGGTCATGCGGATTTCGCGCCGCGCGATGAGTTGCAGATCGACCTGCTGCGGTTTCTTATGGCGGAAACTCCGCACGTGAGTTGCGAGCGCGTCCTTTCGGGCCCCGGGCTGCTCAATATTTACAGATTCCTGCGCGACACGAAACGCTTTGCCGAACCCGCGTGGCTCGCCGAACAAGTGAGCAAGAAAGATCCTTCGGCGGTGATTTCAAAGATGGCGTTGGAGGAGGAGTCCGAGCTTTGCGTTCAGGCCCTCGATATCTTCGTCTCAATTTATGGTGCCGAAGCGGGAAACCTCGCGCTTAGAGTCTTGGCCACCGGTGGTGTGTTCGTTGGTGGGGGCATTGCTCCGAAGATCATTCGAAAGCTGAAGAAGTCGGGGTTTATCGAAACCTTCGTTGCAAAAGGCCGAATGCGGTCGTTGATGGAAGCGATACCGGTGCGCGTGATTATGAATGACAAAACGGCACTGCTGGGCGCGGCGCTCCGCGCGGCCTCTTGACGGGCGCAAACAGGAAGGGGTAGATCGGGAAGTTAATTAGGCTTTCCCTTTGCCATTGTCGTCTAATTGTTGGCTATACTATTGACTAGGGGGCCGTCTAACATGGTATAGTCTCGTTTAACCTGGGTTTCACGGCCGGGTGGCCCCTCCGAACGGTATTGAGCAAAACCTCATAAAGCGGTGTTAGTTCTAACCCTGTGATGGAGAGCCGTATGAAAATGAATCTCCTGCGTTGGTGCTGTGAGCGTTTCCCTAAAGCTTTTCAGCTTTCAATCCTGATCGGTGTCGCCGGTGCATTGACGGCCGCGCACGCGGCGAATCCGCCGGTGCTCATCAGTGATTCAGCCTCGACGCGCGCCATAGCGCTCGAGTCCGTCACGCTGAAGCACGAGCCTTTTCCATTAACTTCCACTGTTAATTTCGGCGGCGCGGACAATCGCACGCGGATAGCGATCTTTGCTATGAATCTCGATTTGCTGGCCAGCGAAGCGTGCTCCCCCCCAAGTGCGGGTTGCGCCACTGCTTTGAGCGCCGACGCCGAAGACGCGGCGCACGTTCGTTATCCGCTCACCGTTGAGTATGTTGGCCAGGTCCCACAGGCCTTTGACGGCCTCAACACAACCGATTTCAGAGGCATCTACATGATCGTTGTGCGGCTCAACGATGCGATGGGCGACCTCGGCGACGTGCTGGTTCGTCTCAATCTGCACGGTGTTTCGAGCAATCGAGTGCGCGTCGCAATCGGCCACGTCGGTGGTGGTCCTGCGGATGACGCGGGGTCAGTGCCCACGCCGGCGCCGGCGACGCCGCCAGCTCCGGTGACACCGCTGACGCTTGCTCAATATCAGGCCCAGTACAACAATCCCGCATTCCCGTCGGACAACGACATAAGAAGACTCCTCGAGCAGGCAACCTGGGGAGGGAAGGGCGACGATAGCGACTTTCAACATATTCGAAGCATTGGCATAGCTGCCTACATCACCGAGCAGTTCAATATGGCGCCGCAGTTTGTCGACGCGCCATCGAACTTGTTCTCTGATTATCCTGCGATTACACCCTATCCACAGTTCTATCCAGCCAGTCCGCCGGCGCCGGCATGCGATGCCATCTGCCTTCGCGATAACTACTCGCTGTATCCGCTGCAGAAGCAGTTCATGGTCAATGCGTTGACGCAGCCGGATCAATTGAGGCAACGCGTATCGTTTGCTTTTCACAAATTCATTGTCGCCGGCGGCCAGGTGTTGAACGCCAATCAGCCCTTCTGGTTTGCGCCCTATCTGCAAACAATCGATCGCAACTCGTTTGGTAACTTCCGGACGATGCTCTACGAAATCACGCTCAATCCAGGAATGGGCGAATACCTGAACATGAGAGGGAACTCCGTAGGGGACCGAACCAATCCGACTCCTAACGAGAATTATGCTCGCGAGATCATGCAGCTATTCTCGGTCGGCGTGGACACGTTGAAT
The DNA here is from genome assembly GCA_041492185.1 of Pyrinomonadaceae bacterium. GTDB lineage: Bacteria > Acidobacteriota > Blastocatellia > Pyrinomonadales > Pyrinomonadaceae > JAOAPY01. The sequence continues at coordinate 90,428 of JBGPWL010000005.1, forward strand.
CAGGACGGCACGCCGGTACTGGACGCTCAGGGCAATCGCGTTCCGACCTACGACCAGACAACCATTTCGAATCTGGCGCGAGTCTTCACGGGTTGGGATCTCGCAGCCAACAAGGTCTGGAGCGTTGACGGCACAACCGCGGTGGCGAATTATCTGGATCCGATGGTGCCGAACGGCAATAGAAACCGCTACGACATTGCGGCGAAGACTCTGTTGACCGATATCAGCCACGCCTCGCCGGTCGTAATTCCCGCGTGTGCGAATTGTATAACTGGGAATACCGCTCAACAGACCGCCGCCTGCCAGGCGTACGCGTTAGTTGAGCTGGGCGGTACTGCGACCAATTCGAACGGGGCGATTGACAACCTATTTAATCACCCGAATGTGGGACCGTATGTCTGTACGCAACTGATCCATCAAATGGTCACCAGCAATCCGAGCCCGGCTTATGTCGGACGTTGCTCGGCGGCATTCGCCAACAACGGTTCCGGCGTGCGCGGTGAGATGAAGGCCGTCATCACAGCCATCCTACTGGATCCCGAAGCTCGTGGCGATGTGAAGACTGATCCCAATTATGGTCATTTGCGCGAGCCGGTATTGTTGATGACGCACTTGCTGCGCGCATTCAATGCAACCAGCGATGGAGTGCTGGTGACCAACGTCTCCGGGGCCGGCAGTTTTACGAGCTCGCTCGGGCAGAACGTATTCAATCCACCGACTGTGTTCAGCTATTTCCCGGCTGATTATGGTTTGCCCGGAACGACTCTGTTTGGTCCGGAGTTCGGCATCCTTGACACCTCTTCGACGTATGGGCGTACCAATCTCATGAACACGTTATTCCTCGCCAATAGTGGGAACGGCATTGCGGCCAGTCCGCCTAACCGACCCTCGGGTACGCAATTCAACTACGCGTCCTTTCAAGCGCTGGCCGGTAATCCGCAACAGCTTGTCGACGCGCTTAACGCCAGGCTGATGCACGGTGCGATGTCCTCGGCGGTGAACGCGAACATCGTGGCCACAGTGAACGCCATATCGAGTGGCGATCCGGCAGGACGCACACGCACGGCAATCTATTTAGTCGCGACCTCAGCGCAATATCAAGTGGAGAGGTAGGAAGAGATGAACGAATCACGCCGAAAATTTCTCAGAACATCCGCGTGCGGCTTAACTGGTGCTGCAATGCTCGCCAGCATGGATCGGTTCAACCTGGTCAATGCGATGGTCCAACAGCAGCCCGAAGTAGCAGGGGATTACAAAGCGTTGGTCTGCATTTTCCTGTCGGGCGGATCAGACTGCAATAACATGGTCATTCCGTATGATGACTACTCTTCCGGGGTCCTCCCCAATAGCGACTACGATAAGGTGCGGACCGGCTCTGGTCTTGCCGTGCCCAAGTCTGCGCTCTTGAACACCAAGATCACTCCGTCGAATACCAGCGGCGTTTCGTATGCTTTTCACCCAAATCTTTCGCCCGAATTCGGCTCCGTCCCGGGACAGGCCAAAGGCCTGATGGATATTTGGATCGCAAATAAACTTGCCGTGTTGTGCAATGTAGGTTCTCTGGTGCGACCGATCACGCGCGCCCAATATGCCGCGGGTATTGGACGTCCCTATCAGCTCTTCTCGCACTCGGATCAGGTTACTCAGCAGATGACGTCCGTAGCCAACACTGTAGGGCAGACCGGTTGGGGTGGACGCGTAGCGGACAAGACCAACCCGTTGAACGGAGCCGTGGCCCTGCCCATGAATATTTCGCTGGCAGGCACTAGTCTCTTTGGCACGGGCATCAACTCGCGGCAGTTGGCGATCGCGCCGGCCCCGACGACGCTGGCGAACTTGTTGGTACTGAATTGGAGTGGAGTCAGCTCGGCCAATCCAAACAACAACGGCAGCAGCTTTAAGACGCTGCTCGGATTTGATCAGAATTTTGCATTGGTCAAGGCAGCTACTGATACCACCAGTCAGGCACTTACAGCCGACACGGCTTTGAATCAGCCGGATCCGTCGCTCACTGCTACCTTCCCATCCACATCACTGGGAAACCAGTTGAAGCAGATCGCGAAGCTGATCAAGATAAAGGACGCAGTGGGTATAACGATGAAGCGCCAGATTTTCTTCTGTACCCTTGGCGGTTATGACACGCACACAAATGAAACCGGCACCGACCCGACAAATCCGGGAGGCCAGGGTTCGCAATCGGGCACGCAAGGCGGTTTGCTCACGCAACTGAGCCAGGCGATGCGCGCGTTCTACGACGAGATGGTTGCCCAGGGGATGAGCAATAGCGTCACCACTTTTACACTCTCGGATTTTGGCCGGACCTTGCAGCCATCCGGATCAGGGACGAGCACCGTTGGCACCGATCACGCCTGGGGCAGCCACGCATTCATCATGGGCGGCGCTGTAGATGGTGGCAAGTTCTATGGATCAACCAGGCCCGATCTCACTGGTCTCCCGTATGGTTATCCCGCGTTACAACTCGGCGGTCCGGATGACACCACCAGTAACCGTGGTCAATGGATACCAACGACTTCGATCGATCAATACGCGGCAACGTTGGCAACCTGGTATGGTCTGGCGGTGAGCGACAGGGCGACGGTGTTTCCGAATCTCGCGACGTTTGCAACGCCGACTGTGCCTTTCCTCCCTTAATGGAACGAAAGCAAACGACTGGTTCAAAATCAAGTCGGATGCTAAGAGGACCGAGGCGGGTTGAACACAAATGGATTTCGGTGTTCACTCGCACTCGGTCTTATTTTTTGGTTTGAACAGTGACTTCTAAAATCATTTTGGCTCTTTGGCTCTGCGTTGTTGTCGCACCGGTCTGTTTGCGTTCGGATTTTCCCGCGAAAGCAAATGCGAAGCTCGCCAAAACGTCGGCACATTCAGCGTCTGACAGATTGCCAGAACTTCGAGGCGGGCATAAACCTGATCTTCACGAATTGACGGCGCGGCTGCCCCTGAGCTTCGAACAGAATCTTGGACAATTAGACTCACGCGCAAAGTTTTCCTCGCGCGGCGCGGGCTACAATTTGTTTTTGACGGCCAGCGGCGCCGTGCTCGAATTGCCGCGAATCAAATCAAAGACGCCGAATAAAACCCGGGATGAGTGGCCGCGCAAAACACAGGCGGCGGTTGGCAGTTTGCCGTCCGTGATGACGCTCAAGCTGCTCGGCGCGAACGCGCACGCTGCGGTGAACGGAGTTGTCGAACTTCCTGGTCACCGGAATTATTTTATCGGCAACGATCCAGGAAAGTGGCGCACGGACGTTCCGACCTTTCGCGCAGTGCGCTATGAAGAAATTTATCCGGGCATCACGCTCACGTACTACGGCAATCAACAACAGCTCGAATACGACTTCGAGATTGCCGCGGGCGCAGATCCAGCAACGATTAAATTGGCTTTCGACGCGGGAGTCCGGCCGCGGATTTCCGCTGAAGGTGATCTCGTGCTGCGCACGCCGGGCGGTGAAGTTCGCCAACGCAAGCCTGTCATTTATCAGGAAGTCGCAGGGCGTCGTCAGTTAATCGACGGTCACTTCATCTTGCTTGGCAAGCGACAGGCAGGCTTTGCGATCGGACCTTACGATCGAAGCAGACCTCTGGTGATTGACCCGACATTGGTTTACTCGACCTATCTCGGAGGCGGTGGTGACGATGTTGGCAGCAGTATCGCCGTCGACAGCAACAACAATATCTACATTGCAGGAACGACCAGCTCAACCAACTTTCCTTTGAAGAACGCCGCCTTTGGCGCGAGCGCCGGCTTGGCTGACATCTTCGTGACGAAGATCGATGCCGCCGGCGCTAACATTCTCTACTCCACTTATGTCGGCGGCAGCGGGCTCGATCGCGGCGACGGGATTGCGATTGACAGCAACGGAAACGCTTACGTGGTGGGCCGCATCGATTCGTCATCGATCAACTTTCCCTCGACGCCGGGCTCATTCGCCAGCAGCTATCGAGGCGGTGATTTCGACGGCGTGGTCTTCAAGTTGAATGCGCAAGGCAACGGTCTGGTTTATTCAGGGTTTCTTGGGGGCGAAGAAAACGACTCGGTAGAGGGCGTGGCCGTAGACTCAGCCGGAATTGCTTACGTGACCGGCGGCACAAAGTCGATCGGCTTTCCCACAACGATCAACGCTTACCAGGGCACGCGCGCGGGCGACACCGACGGGTTCCTGACGAAGATTAACCCGAGCGGCTCAGGTTTGCTTTACTCGACTTACGTTGGCGGCTCTGGAACTGATCGCATCAGCAGCGTCGCGATCGATAGCAGCGGCAACGCATACCTTGCCGGGTTCACCGGTTCCGCGGACTTTCCTACTGAGAACGCTTTTCAGAATAGCTTTGGCGGCAGCTTCGACGCCTTCGTCGCGAAGATCGACACGAACGCCAGCGGTCTCAGCTCACTGCTCTTGTGTAGTTATCTCGGAGGCATTGCTGATGACAAAGCTTACGGGATCGCGATTGATAGCGCGGGCAACAACGTCTACGTGGTGGGCCAGACTTCCTCAAACGATTTTCCGTTGTTGAATCCCACACAGCCTTCGTTCGGAGGTTCGTTCGATGCGTTCATTGCAAAGATTTCCAGCGCCGGAACGAAAGTCTATGCAACGTATCTCGGCGGCAGCGGCGACGATCGCGGCACAGGCATCGCCGTTAACTCGAGTGGCGCGGTTTACGTGACCGGATTTACATCGTCGACAAACTTTCCAACAGTCAGTCCCATCCAGAGCGCAAAGGGCGGTGGCTTCGATGCTTTCGTGGCGAAGCTGAATCCCGCCGGCAGCTCATTTCTCTATTCCACGTATCTCGGCGGTAGCGGTAACGAGAACAATGCGAGCACCGTGACTTCAACGAATCCCATCGCATTGGATTCATCCGGTAACGCGTACATAACGGGCTTCACAGCGTCAACTAACTTTCCGACCGTTGCGCCGCTTCAGGCGACCAACGCAGGCGGCGCCAGCGACGCGTTCATCGCGAAGATCTCCGACGCTAACCCGGCGGCGGATTTTTCCGTTTCCGCGACGCCTCCGTCTCAGACCGTCAGTCCGGGAGTAGGGACTACCTACAACGTCACCATCACACCAATCGGCGGCTTCACTGGTGATGTCGGATTGAGCGTAAGCGGATTGTCGAGCGATGCAAACGGCTCGTTCAATCCCACACCGGTGAACATCACGGATGCAAATGCGAAGTCTTCAGTGCTGACGATCACGACTACTGCCGCGACGCCGCCCGGCACTTACGTTCTCAACATCACGGCCACCAGCGGAAACCTTCAGCACTCGACGTCAGTTTCATTGATCGTGTCGGGTACGACGAGCGCGAACCTTTCGATCGTGAAAACCGCGTCGCCCAATCCGGCAATTGTTGGCGCCAACGTTACATACAGGCTTTTTGTCACTAACAATGGTCCATCTCCGGCGACGAATGTAATGGTAACCGACACCTTGCCGGCGGGCGTCACTTTTGGTCCTGTGACACCCTCGCAGGGAATGTGCAGCGGGACAACTACGGTCACCTGCAATCTGGGAAGTCTGAACAACGCAGCTTCGGCTACGGTGAACATCGTTGTCGTGCCACAGGCTACTGGCCAATTGAACAACACCGCTACCGTCAGTGCGTCGGAATCTGATCCGGACACGAGCAACAACTCATCAACCATCAGCACGCCGGTAGTAACTCAATCAAGCGGCCCTTCGATGACCGATCCAAACTTGACCGTGCAAACGGTTGTCACGGGTTTGAGTCAACCGACGAGCATGGCGTTCATCGGCGCGAACGACTTCTTCGTGCTCGAAAAAGATACTGGAAAAGTTAAGCGAATAGTGAACGGGTCCGTTCAAAGCACGGTGCTCGATCTGGCCGTCAACAGCGCTTCTGAGCGCGGCGCGCTGGGCATCGCGTTGCACCCCAACTTCAACATCAACGGCTTCGTCTATCTTTACTGGACGGAAAGCAGCACCGGACTTGATTCAACAAACCTTGCGGACGTGCCGCTGCTTGGCAATCGCGTCGATCGATACGTCTGGAATGGATCGACGTTGATCTTCGATCGGAACTTGATCCATCTGCGTTCCTACCAGGCCGATGCAAATCAACCGCTGCGCGGCAATCACAATGGCGGCGTACTGCGATTCGGTCCCGATGGAAAACTTTTTATTCTGATGGGCGATAACGGCCGGCGCGGCTTCCTGCAAAACGTCACCAGCGGCGCGCCCGTGCCCGACGATCAATATGGCGGGCCGGAACCTGATAACGCGCACCTGACCGGATTCATCTTGCGTCTCAACGACGACGGCTCGACGCCGGCGGACAATCCTTTTTATAACGCGCAGACAAATCTTACTGGCGAAGCTGCGGCCAACATCAAAAAACTTTTCGCTTACGGTGTGCGCAACGGTTTCGGCCTGGCCTTCGATCCGCTCTCCGGCAATCTTTGGGATCAGGAAAATGGCGACGACGCGTTTGACGAGATGAATCGCGTCACAGCGGGCTCGAACAACGGCTGGGTGCAAATCATGGGACCGGTTAGTCGCATCGCCCAGTACAAACAGATCGAAACGACGTACGGCGCCGGCAATTTGCAGCAGGTGCGTTGGCCGCCGTCGCTGATTGCCGATACACCGGCGGATGCGTTGTCGCGTCTTTACCTGCTGCCCGGCGCGCACTACAACGATCCGGAGTTCAGTTGGAAATATGCAGTGCCTGCGGCGCCACTGGGATTTCAGCAGGGTAGGGGACTAGGACCGCAATTCGAAGGCGACATGTTTGTCGGCGCGGCCCGCACTTTTCTCGACGGCGGCTTTCTCTTCCGCTTCAAGCTAACGCCCGATCGCCTGCACTTCTCTTTCACTGATTCGCGTCTTAACGATCTGGTCGCTGATAACGTCGATAAGTTTGACATCACTGAAAGCGAAAGTCTGCTCATAGGCCGTGACTTTGGCATCACGACCGACATCGAGACCGGTCCGAACGGCGATCTCTTCGTGGTTTCAAATACCAACGCAGCCGTTTATGAAATTTCGGGCAAACAGCCGACGCTCTTTGTTGCCAATTTGAATGGCGCGCAGGAGACGCCGCCCAACGCTTCAACCGCGACCGGCACAGCTACGGTATTGCTCAGTGCTGACGAAGCGACGGCGCGTGTTTCGCTTAACTTCAGCGGTCTTTCGAGCGCTGAAACCGCGGCGCACATTCATGGTCCGGGAGCTGCGGGTGTGATCGCGCCGATACTTTTCCCTTTGCCTGCTACCGGGAACTTCGGCGAGTTCTTGATCGCGCTAACGCCGCCCGACGTGCAGAATCTTAAGAATGGCCTGCTTTACATCAACGTGCACAGCAACAATTTTCCCAATGGTGAAATACGAGGGCAGTTCCAATCGCCGGCGAGCGCGAGCAGTTTTCAATTCAACAGTGCGAGCTACATGATCTCTGAAAGCGCGGGCGGAGCGACGATCACGGTGACGCGCCTCGGAAACACATCGCAGGCGGCAACGATCGATTTTTCCATTCCCGGCGGTGGTGGCTCAAACGTAGCCTCGCCAATCACCGATTACACTCCAGTCAGCGGCACCTTGCATTTCGCGCCGAGCGATACGATGAAGACTTTCACCGTCCCGCTCATCGATAACGCCTACGTTCAGAGCAATCGATCGATTACGCTCGTTCTCAGTAATCCGACAGGCGGCGCGCTCCTCGGCAGTCCAACAGCGGCGACGCTTACGATCGTTGATAATGATTCCGCGCCGCCTACAACTAATCCGCTCGACGACGCGCAGTTCTTCATCAACCAGCATTACCTCGATTTTCTCGGTCGTCAGCCAGACCTCGGCGGACTCGCGTATTGGACCAGTCAGATCACGCAATGCGGCGGCAGTTCGGCCTGCGTCAAAGCCCAACGCATTAACGTTTCGGCGGCCTTCTTCATCGAGCAGGAATTTCAGCAAACCGGAAGCTTCGTCTATCGTCTCTACAAAGGAGCGGTGGGTCGTCAGCCAAATTATTCTGAGTTTGCAGCGGACCGCGCAAAGATCGTCGGCGGTGCGGATTTAGCCGTGAACAAAATCGCGCTCGCAAACGACTTTGTGTTGCGGCCGGAGTTCAAGCAGCTCTATCCGGACGCAATGACCAACGTGCAGTTTGTGAATAAGCTTTTCGATATCGCAGGACTGACTCCGTTTACGACGGAGCGGCAACAGCAGATTGACGCGATGAACATGGGCAAGACACGCGCGCAGGTTGTGACGGATGTGATCGAGATTCAGGCGTTCAAGGATCGGGAGTACAATCCGTCGTTCGTGCTGATGCAGTATTTTGGTTACTTGCGACGTGACGCCGATGCGGGCGGCTACGCCTTCTGGCTGGATGTAATTAACAATCGCGAGCCTAACAACTATCACGGAATGGTCTGCGCGTTCATTACCTCAGCAGAGTATCAGCTAAGGTTCAGTTCAGTTGTGACGCATACGAACAGCGAGTGTGCTGGCGTGCATTAACGTGATGGATCACATCATTGGGCGCACGATGAGTTCTTTGAGCACGGTATTGGCGGGGTCAACTTCGATATTTGTCGGCGGACCATCGAGATGAAAATCTGCAACAGTTTCTTTGCCGGTCGGTTTTAGCAACACGATCTGCGTACCTTTCGCGGTCGTTAACCGGATTGGAAGCGGGTCCGAAAATGCAGACCCTTGTTGAAGCTGTCGGGCAGTAATCCTTAACACGTTTGGGAGGAGCCAGTCCGTACGCACTTCATATTGGGGATGACCAACTCCATATACCCAGCGCGCAAAAAAATCTTTCAAATCACTGCCAGAAGACTTTTCCAGCGCGTCGCGAAGATCGTCGCTGGTTGCGGTTGCGTTTTTGTGTGTTAGGTAGTAATCGCGCAGCCCTCTGAAGAACGCATCGTCTCCCAACTGCGAACGCAGCATGTGCAGCACCCACGCGCCCTTCTGATAGTTGTTCGGATTGAGTAGCGCCATTAAATCTTCAGTCTCGGTGTCGTGAATCGGTGTGCGCCGTTGCTTCTCATAAGCGAAGTAGGCGTCCGCCGCGCGTTTCATATAAGCACGAAACGCATCCTCGCCATCAACTTGTTGTTCCATCAGGCCGGCAAAGTAAGTGGCAAACCCTTCGCTCAACCAGAGGTCCGACCAGGTTGATTCGGTCACCGAATCGCCAAACCATTGGTGCGCGATCTCGTGCGCCACCACGTCTTCGAGGCGTTCCGGAATATTGAACGCGCGGCTCATTCTTTGGTCAGTCTTTGAGTCGAACAAGGTACTCGCGAAAACAATCGCGCTTGAGTTTTCCATACCGCCAAATCGCGTTGCTCCGACAATCAGCGCGAGTTTCTCGTAAGGGTACGGCGCGATGGTCTCACTGAAGAATTTCAACGACGGCGTGGCCGCGACAAATCCCCGCATCGCAGACCTGGTATCCGATTGCGGAACGTAATAAGAAAGCGGCGTGATCGCCGGCGGCTTCGGTTCGAGCTTCGCGTACTCGCCGACGGCAATCACCATGCAATACGCCGGAATCGGCACACCCTCGGTATAGGTCCACGTACGCAAGTTTGGCGAAGTGTCGCTCACTCGATCGAACCGGCCGTTAGCGACGACCAAATCTCTTGCCGGCGCAGTGACGCTGAACGTCACGGTCGCTTTCGCCGATGGATGATCGAGACAGGGAATCCAGTGATGCACGCGGTTGGGCCAGTTGTCGCCGGTTGCCGACGGCTTGCCGTCTTTGTCGGCAGTGAGAATCAAGCCGTCTCTCGGTTTGCCGTGATATTCAACGGCGATGACAACGCGACTGTCTTTGGCAGCAGGGTTCGCTAGGTGGACATTCAGCAAGCCGGGAGCGCGATCGAATTTTGCAACTTGTCCGCCGATCGTTACGGTGTCGATGTTCATCTCGCCAAAGTCGAGATCAATTAGCGCCAGGCCTTCTCTCAATACCTGAATCGTGATCTCAGTTCGCGCTTTTGTAATCGTGGTGAGATCGTCATTAAGAGTTATCGCAACCTTGTAAGCGAGCGGACGCCACGCATCTACGGTGCGTTCGTGCCGCGTCGCGAGCACCGGCGTAGCGAAGCTGATAAGAAGTGCCGCCAGCAGCGACAGGCGAACGCGCGTTACTGCTTCCAGCTCCCGCGAGGTATTCATCGAGTTACCCACTGTTCGAGACGATTAAGGGCGTCTACGGCGCAACGAAATTGTACATAAGCACGCCATTTACTTTTACTGGCTGTCCGGAAAGTTTCGTGGGCGAGAACCTCGCCTGATGAGCGGCGGCAACCGCCACTGCCTGCAACAACGGATGACCTGATACTGCATGAGCGGCAATCACGTTACCATTTTCATCTATCAGCACCTGAACCACGACCGTGCCGGATGCATGCGCCTGACGCGCGATTGCCGGGTACGAAGGTTTCGGCAAGCTGAGCGCCTTGCCGTTCAGCACACCACCTGAGATGGGCGCGTGAGGAGAAGGTTTTGTTGCGGCTGGTGGTGTGTTCTGATTTGTTTGCGCTACACCGCCGGCAACACCGCCCCGTCCTGGTGCGATTGGAGCTGCGGCGTTCGGCGACTCTGCGCCAACTATGGTAGCAACTCCCTTTCTTACAGGCGGAACGTCAGCGCTTATCGAATCGATATCCACGAGCACATACTTGCCACCGAGCAGCGTAAAAGCATAGATCGCCCCGACCTTGCTGTTGCCCTGGCGGAAGTACACTTCATACGCCACGACTTCTGAAGCGTCGCCTTTGGGTTGAGTCATGAACTTGCCGAAATCATAGCCTTCGCTCCTGTCGAGATTTCCCCTGATGTTCGCGCAGGTGCTGTCAACATCTCGCTTGTCCTCGCTGCTGCCGTCGTAGTGCGTTACGTCCTTACCGCTGCGACTTTGATCGGGACCGCGATACATGATGTAGGCAGCGGCCGCGGCTTTGTTGTCGGCCTTGCAGAAAGCAAACAGATCTTTGATGCGAGTCTTGACCGCTTCCTCCTTGCTCGCCGGTGTTGAG
>JBGPWL010000034.1:0-42894 GCA_041492185.1 Pyrinomonadaceae bacterium
AACAAACACTCGTGCGGCCTTTGGGACTTTCCGCTGAACAATCATAAAAAACGTATTCGCCCGTCTTTTTGTCATGACCAACAACATCCGGTCCACCGCCAGTTCTTTCCATTTCATTGAGCGACCACAGTTTTTCAGTATTAGCTTCCAGCTTTGCTTGCACTTTAGCCCATTCAAGACCTTTATGGCGGTTCATGTTTTTCTCAAAACGGGCTTTTAATGTGTTGAGTAGTTCTTCACGTTGTTTTGGTGACAATTCCTTTTTCATTCTATTCATTTATTGATTAACTGAAATGATTTTTCTATCCGCAGGTCTGAAATACCACGACACCACAGTCAGGGTTAGAAGCAGCAACGAGGGAACTATTTCACTCATGCGATCACGCACTGCGATATGTGAAAATATCGCTCCCGACATGGCAAAGAAAAAGCCTGCATAAGCCCATTCCTTTAGTAAAGGAAATTTAGGAATAAGCAATGCTACAACTCCCAAAATTTTCCAAATACCTAGTATTGTTAGAAAATAGATAGGATAGCCCAAATGTGTAACCCAATCTACTCCTCCCGCTCCCGCTTTCACTTTGATTAACTGTCCTGTTCCAGTTGATAGCATTCCTAATGCAAGCCAGATAGTAGAAGTCCAATAGATAATTTTATTTCTCTTCGTCATGGTATGTTATTTTAATTTGTTTACTATGTCTTGTAATCGGTTATGGGCCATATTCATGCCTTGAGACATACCTATTTGCAGCATTTGGTCTCTGTGTGCGACTGATCCATATACTATATGCATATTGAGTTTGGTGTCGTCAGTGAGTTTTTCAAATTCTAAGAACTCAAGCTGGACGCCAAAAGGCGTATTCTCCATTTCAAATGTCCGTGTGATTTTCTGGTTCGGGCTAAACTCATGGATTACCCCATTGAACCGATTTACCTGGGGTTGCAGCTTCAGCGCACTCAGTCTTCCTTTGAATCCACTGCACGCCATTTGGGCTAATTCGCACAATATCGATTGGCGGCCCAACGTACTCGTTGCGCGCAGCGATTTCAGTTTCAATCAAACGGCGCACGCCATCGCTCAAACCTGCCTTCCAAAAGTCAGGCGTTTCTTCCGATAGACCATCGATCGCGTCGCTCTCTCCCAGAAATCGGGTGGCAATCTTGGCCTTACAATCCTCCAGACAGTCATCCGGAATCACTGCCACGCCAATCTGCCCGGGATTGTATTGCAGCGCTCTGAAACTTCGGACAAAGACCAGCGGACGTCCTTTTTCAAAGCCGGCGACGATAATTCTCAGAAACAATTGACCACCTTCGATCTTCTTGAAATAGGTTTCCGGTTCGTGTGTTTTAAGATGCGACAGTTCGGTTAAGAGTTCCGAAACCAGGAAGCCCATCAGCACGCTGACCCTTTCCGCCGCCGGCGCGGATCCCCTCGACGTAAGCGCCTTATTCGAAATTTCCGGAACGCTGAAACCTGTCTGGCGATCGATTTCAAGGCCCTCGGTCGCAACGAAGAGGTCGCCAACTTGCCGAATCTTACAGGCGCGCCGTTCGAGATTATTCCCGTACCTGTCTGTGACTTTGCTGTCGGCGCCGATTACGATTTCATTGGTCGTCCGCGCGACAACTATGGTCGTGCCAAGGGCAGAGTCAGCCGGAATTGCCATCAGCAGAGTAGAAATAATCAGCAGCTTTAATCTCATTCGGTTCATTGTGACCTATAACTTGAGAACGTCTTACGTTACGTTGCCTCTTTTGAGATCGGTAAGAATTGAATCTACTGAGGAAATTGGTAGCGGGGGGCGGGATCGAACCGCCGACCTTGGGGTTATGAATCCCACGCTCTAACCATCTGAGCTACCCCGCCACGAGGTCGTGTCATTATACGAATCGCAAAGAGCGAAGGGCAAAGGGCAAGATCAAAACTCTACCCAGTTTCCCTTTCCTCTCGCTTGAGCCTGGAGGAAAACATGCTCTGCCGCTGCCAGATCTTCAATGGCCAGCCCGAGTGATTTGAATAGCGTGATCTCCGCGCTGTCGGTCCGTCCGGGTTGCAAACCAAGCAGCACCTCGCCAATTTCCGCGCGAATGTGCTCAGGTCCAATCGCGCCTTCGCGCGCGGCCAGCAGGTAATCGCCGGCTTCATTCAGCGCTGACTCGCGCCTATCGACAAACAACTTTGCCGCGACCATTGTGGCGGTGTCAATTTCGCGCGCCGCGAATGAATAAGTGCCGACGGCGTTGATATGCGCGCCGGGTGAGATCCAATCTCGGTTCAAAACCGGTTCGCGCGAAGTGGTCGCGGTGACGATTACGTCCGCGCCGCGTATTGCTTCTTCGGCGGTCGCAACCGGCTCGATCGGAAACGCATAGTTCGCCCGCATGTCGCGGGCAAACTTCCGCGCGTTTTCGAGTCTTCGACTCACGACGCGCGCGCGCTTGAGCTGACGCACGCAGGCCATCGCCGCCAGATGCGAACGCGCCTGCACGCCGGAACCGATTATTGCCAGCTCGCGTGCATCTTCTCGCGCGAGCAAGCGCGTCGCCACGGCCGACACGGCAGCAGTACGAATCTCGGTGATTGCTGAAGCATTCATGAACGCCAACGGTTCGCCAGTCTCGCCACTAAAGAGCAACACGCCGCCCTGATGCGCGTCTTTTCCTTTGGCGGCGTTTCCCGGAAAGACGCAGATCGCTTTCAAACCAAACACCGGGTCAGCGCCAGACTTGTAAGCCGGCATCATTGCGATCACGCCCGATGCGTCGGGTGGCTTAACGATCATGCGCAGCGGTTGATGCATCTCACCGCGCGCGAGCGCACGAAGTGCTTCTTCCATCACCGCGATGCATTCTTGCATCGGCAGGAGTTGTTCAACTTCCGCGTAAGTTAGGATGAGAATCTTCATGAGACTAGCGCTGACGATTACCTGATGCTCACTGCCAACGTATCGTGATGCGAGCTGATCAGAGTACGCAGGTATGGCCCAATGCGATTTGCTGCTTCGAAGCCGGCTGCTTTAGCCGCGGCCTCTTGATCCGCTTCGGGAATGCCGGCGCTTTCCGCAAAGTGTTTGAGGTCGCGATAGGCGCCTATCGTAAACAGATCCCAGGCCGCGCCCTGATCGCGAACAAAGATAAAGTTTTCCGGACGCTTGAGCGTTTTCAGATAGGCGTTTTCCATTTCTCGTTCTTTGAAAAGTTCGGATTGCTTTCCCGCGAGCGAGTGAAACATCTCCACATGAAAGAAAGCGGACGCGGCAAACGCCCTTCGCAAGTCATCGAGCGGTGGTCCGTAAACAAATACGTCTTCTTGCCACGCGATGAGTTCGTCGAGCCTCAGGGACGCATCGGTTAGAGGTTTTCTCTTGGCCACGCGATCCGGATTGTAGTATTCGCCGTAGCTCTTCATCGGAATCAGAATTAAGAGATCCCAATGGTCGCCCTGGCTGTGACGCATCCACAGCGGCGGCTCGTCGCCCGCGTTTTTGTATCCGGCGAAAGATGCCTTGCAGAGATCGATCACGTCCAGCAATTTGCCCGGCGCTGCTTGCACCAGCTTCGCTTTATAAAGGTATGACGTTTCCGCAGCGCTCGCCGCGGGAACAAACAATGCCAGACTTGCCAACAAGAGCAGAAGACGCAGCTTCATATTCCTCTCCTTCAGTTTTTGCGCGCGCGATTACGGCGCCGGCGTCGAGAGCACAAAGACAGCGAACGACGCCAGCCAATGTTCGCCTTCGTAGTTGCCGCTGGCGACATGGGCCAGCGCGTCTTTCGCGTGCTCGGTGGCTGCCTGGGCCAGAACCTTTCGTACTGGATCGTCTTTTGATAACGCAGAAGCGATGCTGCGCATGCACCACGCGCGGCTCAGATTCAAACCGTCAAGATGGACCAGTTTCGGGTCGGTGCGATCAGTTACGGTCGCTGGATGAAGCAGCGTCTGTGGTTCGCCTTTGATCAAGTCGGGAAGAAAGTGATGAAACCATTCCGCAAACTCAGCGGGCTTCATAAAGCGTCGCATCAGGTCGGCTTCCATCAACGCGGGGGAAAAAAAGTCTTCGCCGCCCGGCTCCCACGCCGCGGGATAGTTTGCATCCTTGCCAAAGTATGTACGGGCACGCTCTTCGATCAAGCTTGCTAATTGTTTGTTGCCGGACGCTACGGCGTAATCCAAAGCAAACGCTAACCCAAACGCCGTATTCGGGTGAACGCCGGTGCGGATTGGATAGGTTTGCTTCGGCAGAAAACTGACATACTTCTGAGCCAGCGCGTCGGCAAGCGGTTGCAGGTTCTTTGCCCAAAGCTTTCCGTCTTGATCGTTCCAGCCTTGCAAGGTCTGAGCGAGTTTCAGGAGCCACGCCCAACCATACGTGCGCTCGAAAGATTGCCGGTTGGGTTGACTAAGATATGCGACTTCGACCGCGATGTTTTCCGCGGAAAGATTTGCGTTGAGCGCGGTGCGAATCTGAGCCGCCTCGGGCAAATCGGGAAACAGTCGCAGCAGTCGCACGAGCATCCAGTGACCGTGCACGGACGAATGCCAGTCGAAGCAACCATAAAACGCGGGATGCATCGCGCGCGGACTCTTCACGTCGTTGCCGTCGTTGATCGTGTGATCAGGTTTGTTCGGATACTCTTTAGTTACGCACTTCAGCGCGAGCTGGGCGAAATGTGACGCTTCGGATTTCGTTAGAGTCAGGTCAGTTTGTTTTGGAGCGCCATTCATCTTCTGCGGCGCGGCCTGAATCGTTGTGGTGATGAGCAGCACTTGTGCTGCGAGCACCGAATAAGCTTTGAAGAGTTTCACCAAGATTTGTCACCTCTAATGAATCTAGCAAGGTGTCCGATAGACTTCACAGTTTGTCGTCATCTCTCTATCTAACTCCTTGCGTCCACATCGACAAACTGAAGTTTATCGGACTCAGCGTCGCAGCAGCGAATAAACCGTCGGCGTCACGACCAGTGAGAGCAACAGCGCCACGGTCAATCCGCCGATTACTGCGATCGCCAGTGGCTGCAAAAGTTCAGCGCCAGATCCGAGCGCCAGCGCCAGCGGCAGCATGCCAAGCATCGCCGCGAGCGACGTCATTAACACGGGACGAAAGCGGCGCCGGCCGGATCGCAGCAGCGCCTCGCGCAAAGTGTCGCCCGCGGCGAGATGATCTTCAACCGCATCGAGCATCAGGATGCCGTTTTTCGCGACGATGCCGACGATCATAATCATGCCCATTAACGAAACGACGTTAAGCGTCTTGCCGGTAAGGAAGAGTCCCAGCAGCACGCCGCCGAGCGCGAGCACCGCGCCGGTTACGATCGCGATCGGATGCGCGAACGAACGAAACTCGATTAGCAACGTGATGAATACGAACAGCACCGCCAGCGCGAGCGAGATTGCCAGCTCGCGAAAACTCGATTGTTGCTCCTGATAGATTCCGCCGTATTCGATAGTCATCCCGGGCGGAACTTTGATTTCCTTCGCGAGGAGCTTCTTGATTTCAGCGATTCCGGTGCCGAGATCTTTGCCTTCCAGACGGCCTGTGACGGCCACGGTTTGGCGCAGTCCATCTCGCGCGATCTCCGTCTGGCCCTGATCGTAGTCGATGTCCGCAACCTGATCGAGCCGAAAAAGCGCGCCGCTCGAAGAACGAACCTGCAACGCGCGCAGTTTGTCGAGCGAGGTGCGCACGCCAGGCGGAAAGATAACGCGCACTTTGATTAGACGATCCTGCTGCAAAATAGACGAGGCCGCGTCGCCGGACATTGCGGTCGTCGCCGTGTTTGCAATGTCGGTGGCACTAACGCCGAAGCGCGCCGCGCGTTGCGGATCGATATTGAAAGTGACGGCGGGCCCACTTACGATGACGCCGCTCTTCGTGTCGACCACGTAGCTCAACTTTTTGATTGCCTGCTCGATCTCTTCGGCTTTTTGGTGCAACGCCTTCGCATCTTCGCTGAAGAGCTTGATCTCGATTGGCTCCGGCGAGCTGCTCAAATCGCCAATCAAATCAGGCAGAATGCCGACAAACTCGATTTCCAGAGCAGGCTCGGATTTTTCAATCTCCTTGCGCAACTCGGCGATTACTTCAGCCGTTTTGCGCGCGTGGCCCGATTTTACTTTGACCGCAAAATCGCCGCGATTGGGTTCGGTTACGAACAACCCAAGCTCCAGACCCGTGCGCCGCGAGTAGCTTTCGATCTCAGGCGTCTTCATCAATAGTTCTTCAACGTGATGGAGCATGCGATCAGTTTCCACGAGTGACGCGCCCGGCGGCGCCCAGTAATCGAGGACGAACGCGCTCTCGTCAAACTCAGGCAGGAATTCCGAGCCAAGCGTACGATAGAGCAGATACGATCCGGCCAGCACGACCACCACGATCACGAGCACGAGCCAGCGGCTATCGAGCGCGCGCGAAAGCACCCATTCGTAGCGGCTAACGATCGCGCGCAGGATCGGACCCTGCTCTACTGCTTCTTCGCGTTCATCGGCGATCAGTTCACGATCGCTGCGCGCTGGTTCGACAGCTTCATCACGCTGGCGGCGTTTGGCTCTGACGAAACGCTCGGCAAGCACCGGAGTGAACGACAGCGCCAACACCAGCGACGTGAGCAGCGCCACCGCCATCGTCAGCGCGAGCGAGCGAAAGAAAACTCCGGTGTATCCCGTCAAAAGAGTCAGCGGCAAAAACACGACCACGGGCGTAATCGTCGAACCGACGATCGGCACCGTGATCTCCGCCATCGCGCCCTGTACTGCTTCACGCCGCGACTGACCGCGGGCGAGGTGGGTGTAAATGTTTTCCACGACCACGATCGCGTCGTCGATCACCAGTCCAATGGCCGCCGCAACGCCGCCCAGCGTCATCAGATCGAAGCTCAATCCGGCGAGCCACATCACGAGAAACGTGACGAGCACCGTTACCGGAATCACCAGTATCGCGACAAAGGTCGTGCCCCAGTTCCGCAAAAACGCGTAGAGGATCACGATTGAGAGCAGCAAGCCAATGATTATAGAATCGCGCACGGACTTCATCGACTCGCGCACCAGCAGCGACTGATCGTAATACGGTGCCATCACTACGTCATTCGGAATTTGCGAACGCATCGCGGCCAATTCAGCTTTCACTTCATCGACAACGGCGACTGTGTTGGCGTCGGGTTGACGGTTGATGTTGAGGAGCGCGGCAGAGCGACCAGCGGCCGTGACCGTCGTGTATTGTGGCTCAACGCCGGGGCCGACAGTCGCCACGTCAGCAAGTGTGACGGGCGCGTTGTTGATGGTGGCGACGACGATGTTGTTCAGCTCTTCGGGTTTCTTTGCCTGGCCACTAATCAGCGCAAGTTCGAGTTGATGGTTCTCGTCGATGAGTCCGGGACTGACGATGATGTTTGAGTTGTGGACCGCGTCGACGACCTGCTGGGCCGAAACGTTGTGAGCGACCAGACGTTCAGGGTCGAGCGTGACGTGAAACTCGCGCACCTTGCCGCCGGCCACGCCGACAATGGCAACGCCGGGCAGTCGAGCGAGCCGGGGACGAATAGTGTAGGTAGCGATGTCTCGCAGACTCGCCTGGTCGCGCGTTGCTGATGTCAGGCTGTAGCCCACGACGGGA
This sequence comes from Pyrinomonadaceae bacterium, assembly GCA_041492185.1. Lineage (GTDB taxonomy): Bacteria > Acidobacteriota > Blastocatellia > Pyrinomonadales > Pyrinomonadaceae > JAOAPY01. The sequence goes on from JBGPWL010000034.1 coordinate 7,614, forward strand.
AAGACAGCAAACGTCAGGCGCTCGACGTTGCGAATCTCGGCGGTGGGCGGCAGCGTCGATGCCAGTTGCGAAAGTCGCGCCTGGACCAGTTGCAGCGACTGGCGAATGTCGACGTTCCAATTGAAGAACAGACTGACTTCAGAAGAGCCGCGCGAGGTTTTCGACTTGATGCGTTGAATGCCGGGAATGCCGTTCATCGCCTCTTCGATTGGACGCGTGACGGAGACGAGTGTCTGCGGCGCCGGTGCGACGCCATTGTCGACGATGATGACGATGCGGGGAAAATCGGTTTGCGGAAAAATCGCAATCGGCAGTTGCCAGGCGGCATACAGTCCCGCCGCGCAAAGCAGCGCGACCATCACCAGTACGGCGCGCGATTGATTTGAAACCAGACGAGCGAGTCTCACAACGTTCTCTTGTCAGAACCGCCTGCGGTAGCGGGCGGTTGAACTCTAGTAATCGCGAGTGAATCAATATCAGAGATCAACCGCCCGCTACCGCAGGCGGTTCTGATTATTCCTTGGCGATCTCGACCTTCGTGCCGTCGGGCAACGCGAAGTTGCCTTCGATCACAACCGTCTCGCCTTCGTGCAGGCCTTCCGTGATCTCAATCTTGTCTTTCGTGCGCACGCCGACAGTCACTTTTCTTTCCTTAGCGATTGAATTGTCTCCGACTACCATCACGGTTCCTTCATTGGCATTGCTGGCTTCGAGCGTGACTGCTGAAGCGGGTACGACAATCGCATCGTTCTTTGAGTTAGTCGAAATGCTAATCTGCGCGGCGCCATTAGCGCGCAACCGGCCACCTTCATTCGCGAGGGTGACCCAGACTTCGACAGTGCGATTGGTGGCGTCGCTCGAGCGGCCGAGCAGCGAAATCTGTCCCTTCATCGCTTCGCTGGAAGTATCGGTCGGAAGGACGGTCGCGGGGTCGCCGACTTTCAACTGCGCCGCGACAGTATCGGAGAACGGAGCTTTGACGATCACCTGGCTGATGTCGGCAATGTTAACGAGCTTTGCTCCTGCGGCCGCAAAATCGCCCTGGTATTGAAATTGATCCGTGACGATGCCGGTGATTGGCGAACGAATCATGGCATAGCTTAGTTGCGCGTCGAGTGTCGCCAGATGTTGTTGTGCTTCGGCCACCTTCGCCGCGGCCAGAGCGATGTCGTTGGGGTTGAGCGACTTTGCGCGCAGAGCGATCGTTTGTTCGGCAAGGCGGAGTTCGCCTTCCGCAGTCGTCAACTCCAGTTGCGCGGTTTCGAGATCTTTTTTCGAGATGCCGCCTTTTTCATAGAGCACGCGGCGTCGTTCATAGGTGGCGCGCGCATTGTTTACCTTCGCCTGCGCGTCGTGTAAGGCTTTTTGATCCTGCGCGTTTGTCTGCGGAATCGTTCCCGTGGTCACGCTGCGTTCGTTGGCGCGCGCTTCGTTGAGGGCCGCGACCGCTTCCGCGCGTTGCGCCTGAAGGTCGCGCGATTCAAGCACGGCGATAACTTCACCCGCTTTGACTACCTTGTTTTTCAAAAGCGCCATCTGTTTGATCTGGGCACTGATCTTCGCGGCCACCGTGGCTTGTTCGCGCGGAAAAATCGTGCCGACTGCGGAGACCTCAGCCGCGATCGGTTGCTTCTCGGCTTTAGCCACACGCACGCTGACAACCGGCGTCGTTTTCTCCTCAGTTTCCGCGCCGGACTTTCTCCAGCGCCATACCGCGACGACGATCACGACAAGAATGAGCACGACGACAGAGGCGCCGATAATCAGATCGCGCCGGTTGCGGCGTGACCGTGGTGGTTGCTCAACGAACAAACGCGATTCATGAAGAGACGAGCGTTCCTGCTCCAGATCTTCGTTTGGCAAGTTGTCCCTGTCCTCCTGCTTCATTGTCCCGAAGCCTGTCTAAGTCGCGAGAGCGCAGCCTGATAATCAAATATTGCCTGGTACAAAGCCGCCTTCTGCGCGACCAGCATCGTCTGCGCGTCGGTGACTTCAATTATCTGCGCCTCGCCGGCCCGATAACGCGCAATCGAAGCGTCAAGATTGCTCTGCGCCTGCGCGACACCCGCGGTCGCGAGTCTGATGCGCGTCACGGCGGAAGTTACTTGCGCTTGCGCCGCGTAAAACTGTTGCGAAAATCCGCGCAACGCCCGCGTGCGCTCGTTCTCCGCGAGCTGAACGCGCAGGCGCGCCTGTCGCTCGCGGCTGCGAGCTGCGCCCCAATCGAATATCGGAATGGAAAGACTGAACGCCGCGGACACTCCCGTGTGTTCCTTGAGGCGCACGGGTTTGAACGAGTCCGTGTCGAAACCACCATTGAATGAATAAGAGAGCTGCGGCAGACGATCGGCCCGCGCAATTCTGATCTCCTGTTCGGCTGCGCGCTTTTGAAAATCGAATTGCACAAACTCGGGTCGTTGCGAAATGGTTGCAGGAGTGAAGCGTTGGAACTCGGCATCGACGGGCATTGCCAGTGCGAGATCGGTCGTCGCTATGGGCCGCAAAAAATCATAGCCAACCAACACGCGCAGCGATCCAGCGGCGACTGCTTCGTTTGTGCGCGCGCGCTCCAGTTCGTCGCGGCGTGTGATGGTCTGCAATTGCGCGCGCGTCAGATCGACTGAAGCAACTTCGCCACCGCTCAAGAGCAGGGAAGTGATGCGCTCGAATTCTTCCGCTGCCGTCAAATTCTGTTCGGCGGCGCGACGCTCGGCGGTTGCGAGCGCGAGACCGTAGTAGGCTTCGACCACCGCCTGAGTCAACGCTCGGCGCGCGACCTCCGTGCCGGCGTGGGCTGCGGCCAGCAACGCGCGATTCTTCGCGAGTGTCGCGCGCAGGCGTCCCGCAATGTCGATGTCTCCTGCTACATTCACCAGCGCTTCATATTCATTGATGGCGTTATTTGCGATGAAGCTTTGCGTTCGTGGCTCGCTCAGTGGCAGGCCGATGGCCGGCGAGGTGTAGATGTAACTAAGCGGCGCGCTGACTTTTGGCAGAAAAGCGGTCTGCGCTTGCTTAACATCTTCGGCGGCAATGCGTTCGTTCAGCGTCGCTTGCTGGTAAATTGAAGATTGAAGATTCGCGAGACGCAGCGCTTCATCAAGAGTCAGCGGATTCACATTCTGATCAGTTTGGGTTGCAAGCACAGCAGGCGGCGCTGGAGTTGAAGTCGGCACGAGGAGTGGAGTTGGTTGCGAAGACGGAGTTGCTTCCGGCGATGGCGCGGGCTGTTGGCTGCGCGCTTTTGCTCCCGCCGCAAAGACCAACAGGCTCGCCAGTAGGACTTGTAACAAACTTTGGGACTCGATGTCGAGGCTTATGCTATCCACCCACGAGACACGCTTCATCAAAGTTCTACCCATCAGTAGCATTCTTCAATTCGGTCGATACTTAGGGAACTCGTAGTCTAACACGGGAGGATGCGGGAAAAGCCAGCCTCCGGGCATCGCGGTACTGGTTCGGTTTGCATTTCTGAACTTTCATTCACACCGCGGCTTCAGCCCGGTGACCACGCAGGTTCTTGAAAACGTCCGAACCGTTTCAACGGTTTCTGCCCTACAGTTCTGAAAAGCGATTGGGAAAACCGTTGAAACGGTTGAGTAACTTGTAAGCGGCTTTTCCCCACCGGGCTAAAGCCGCGGTGTGAATGAGAGCCGAGCAAAGCGGATGAAGCGTGCTCAAGCCGAACCATTCCGCTTCGACAATCATTCGTTACTCGCGTTATCATGCGCCTTCGCCAGTAAGTCCCGCTTGGTTGAACACCGCGAGGTTATCCACATAAGTTGCTGAAAAGAATTCTCAAGAACCTGGGCAAAGTCGCAATCGGCACCATCGTTTGCCTTGCACTGCTCGAAGGCGGCATTCGCGTCGCTTACAAGATCAGAAACTCGCGTGTTGAGTATGTGCCCATTCCTTACATGGTGCGACACTTCGGTGTCGTGCCGCCGTGGATGGATGGGCTACGGATTATCGAGCCGGATGAAAGAATGGTGTTCCGCGGCCGGCCCAACGCGCAGCGCAAGTATCTGGACCTGTTCTGCCCCATGCCTTCGGAGCAATACCGAAAAGCAATACTCTCACGGTTTAGCCCTTCGATTCCCGCTGAGTTCAAGAACAATCCGACGTGGGAAGTGAGATTGAATTCTGAAGGATATAGAGACGCTGAGTTTCCAACTGTCAAAACTCCAAACACTATTCGAATTGTTTGCTTGGGAGACTCCTGGACCTTTGGCCACAACGCTGATCAGGACAAGACGTATCCGCAGCGATTGGCGGCGTTGTTGAAGAAATCGTATCCGAATATAAACATCGAAGTGCTGAATCTTGGCATGCTTAATTACAGTTCGTACGAAGGTCTCGCGCTCCTAAAGAGTCGAGCGCTGGGTCTGGATCCGGACATTGTGCTGATCGGATTCGCGATGAATGATTCATTTATATCAGGTTGGCGCGATAAAGATGTGTTCGTCGAGAAGCCAAAGCGTTTTAGCTTTAAGCAATTCGTGCTGGGGCATTTCGAGCTTTACAAGCTCTTAACCTACCTGGCTCAGGTCGGGAAGTTTGAGAGCGTTTCGATGAGCGATGATCTGAAAGCGGCGGCCGATCCGAATGCGGCCTTTGTTTATGAAGCGTGGGTCAGCGCTGAAGCGCTCGAGGCGAAAGATTACGAGAGACTCGAGTCGCGCGTGCGTGTGTCGCCGGCTGATTATGAAAAAAATATTCGCGAGATGATTCGGCTGGTCAAAGCGCGCGGCTCCATTCCTATCCTCTTGCACAACGATCTGAGGCCGGGAAGTCCCTATCAGTCGGCGCTGCAAAAGATTTCCAAGGAAGTGAGTGTCCCGCTCGTGGACAGTTGCGAACTGCTTGCTGCTGCGAAGCGGCGGATCGAATCAGAGCTGGAGCAGGAGCTTGGTCTGCAATCGTCCAATCAGACCCACAGTGCAAAGGCCGAACGTGAAGTTGAGGTGGTCTTTCGTCTTTACGCGGCCGATCGACAAGTTCCCAGGGCCATGTACATTTCCGGACCGCTGCCGCAACTTGGCAACACGACGCCGAACAAGATCGCGATGTACGACGACGGCACGCACGGCGATCAGAAAGCCGGCGATCACGTATGGTCGCTCTCCATCAAGTTTTTGCCTGGGCAGAAAGTTTTTTATGTCTACACCAACAGTGGCGAAGAGGGGAAGTGGCAGAACCTCGACGTGCCCAAGGTGCGAAGTTTTGTGGTGGCGGCGACCGGCGCGCGCGTGTATAGACCAATCGAGTCGTTTGGAAAATTGTATTTGCAAGCTGACGGTTTTCATACCAACCCGCAGGGTCTTGATCTGATAGCGCAAGCAGTTCGCGACGCAATCGTGCAGACCGAGAAGTTTAAGCGGCTTGCTCGCTGATGGGGTTAGTACCCTAACTTGTCGGTTATGCCAGAAGTTGAAAGATAGATTGTAGGGGCAGGGCTTGTCCCTGCCCGTTATCTCGCAGGAACCGTCGATTCGTAAAGCGACTCGGGCAGGGACAAGCCCTGCCCCTACAATCCTTCGTGTTATGCAAGATAACGACAAGCGACACTTGGACAATCGTCCGACGTTAGTCTAAGTTTACAGTCTGCGCGAAACCGGACTTTCTCATCTCAGTTAGCTTAATCATGAGCTTTCTAAAGACAGCCTGGAAGACGTGGCGGGCGTTCGGCAAAGTGATGGGCGACTTTGTCGCGCGCATCTTCATGACCGTTTTCTATTTTACGATTGCGATTCCATTTGGGATTGGCGTGCGCATCTTCAAAGACCCGTTGCGCTTGAAATCGAAGCAAGCGAATTGGTTGCCTCGCGAGGAGCGGGAGGAAAGCGTTGAAGCAGCACGCCGGTTGTATTGACGGGCAAAGGGCAAAGATCGATAAGCGATCACAGATCTCAGATTTAACAGATCTCAGATTTGAGATTTGAGATTTAATAATGAACATCCTTGGCATCTCTTGTTTCTATCATGACGCCGCAGCCGCGCTGATTCGCGACGGCGATCTGGTCGCGGCGGCGGAAGAAGAACGCTTTAGCCGCAAGAAGCACGATTATAACTTTCCCGAGCTGGCCATCGATTTCTGTCTTGAACAAGGCGGCATCAAGAGCAGCGAGCTCGATTACGTCGTATTTCATGAAAAGCCGCTGGTGAAATTTGAACGTATCCTGATGACCGTGCTCGGCGCGTATCCGAAAACTTCGCGCGTGTTTCGCGAAGCGATGGTCGCCTGGTTCAACGAGAAACTTTGGATCAAGGGGCGCATCCTCAAGAAACTAAACCTCCCGCAGGAGCGAATTCTTTTCAGCGAACATCACATGTCGCACGCGGCCAGCGCGCTCTTCTGCTCGTCGTTCGACGAAGCGGCGATCATGACAGTCGACGGCGTTGGCGAATGGACCACGACCACGCTGGGACGCGGGCGCGCCGACTGGAATGGCGGCGGCGAAAACAAAATCGAACTTTTTGAAGAGATTCAGTTTCCCAACTCACTCGGGCTGCTTTATTCCGGGTTTACCGCGTTTCTAGGTTTTGAAGTGAACGAAGGCGAGTACAAGGTAATGGGCATGGCGCCCTATGGCGAGCCGCGTTACCTCGACAAAGTTTACAAGTTGATCGACGTGAACGACGACGGCAGCTTTCGTCTGAACATGGAATACTTTGCGTTTCATAAATCGACGGAACAGACGATCAACTCGCGTTTCACCGATCTATTTGGTCCGCCGCGCCGCAGTGACGTTGATTTTTACACGTTGACGACTCATCCCGATCGCGATCATCCGCAATGGGATGATCGCGTGGCCGAAGAGAATCAGATGTACGCTGATGTCGCGGCGAGCATTCAGCGCGCGACCGAAGAAATTCTTTTGAAGATGGCAAATCACCTTCATCAGAAGACTGGCCTGAAGAAGTTGTGCGTTGCCGGCGGCGTGATGCTGAACAGTGTCGCTAACGGACGAATTCTGCGCGAGACGCCTTTCGATGACATGTTCATTCAACCCGCGGCCGGCGATGCGGGCGCGGCGCTCGGCGCGGCATTGTGGGCCTATCACGTTGTGCTGCAGCGGCCACGCAAGTTTGTGCTGGAGCACTGTTATTGGGGCGAAAGTTTTTCCGACGCGGAGGTGGCCGACTTTCTGCGCGCTGCCAACATTCCGCACGAGCGGATTGACGATGAAGAAAAAATGTTAGATCTAGTTGTCGATCATTTGATGGAGGGAAAAGTCTTCGGCTGGTTCAAAGGCCGATTCGAATGGGGTCCGCGCGCACTGGGGAATCGCAGCATCCTCGCCGATCCGCGCCGCGCTGAGATGAAGGGCATCGTTAACGAGAAGATAAAATTTCGCGAACCGTTTCGGCCGTTCGCGCCGGTGATTCTGGACGAGCGCACACGTGAGTATTTCGATCTGCCGGAGTTGAAGAATCATCACGCCGCGCGGTTCATGCAATTTGTCACGCCGATACGCGAAGATAAGCAAGCATTGATTCCGGCGGTGAATCACTGCGGCACCGGGCGCCTGCAGACAATTCAGCGCAACGTGAACCCGTCGTATTACGGCCTGGTTGAAAAGTTCGGCGAGGCCACCGGCGTGCCGGTGCTTTTGAACACGTCTTACAATCTGCGCGGCGAACCGATGGTTTGGAGTCCGGCGAATGCTTATCGCACTTTTAGCAACAGCGGGTTGGATATGCTGGTGATGGAGAGTTTCCTGATAAAGAAGTAGGTGTTTGACGAACAACCCGCCATAATGTGCTGGATATGAGGGCGAGGGGTTAGTTGGAATGGACATGACGAACACGAAGAAGCGATTGGACACAAAGCTGGAGGCCGAGGCCGCCGAGTTCTTGGTTCTTGGTCACCTGTTGCTTGAAAAAATTACTGCATTCAAAGCGTATATGAACTACCCAGGGTACGATCTCATTGCCACCAATGCCGAACAAGAGACTTCAGCGAAGATTCAGGTCAAGAGCCGCTATAGAACCGACTGGGATGGCTTCATCATTGGCAATCTCGATTGTCACTTTGTAGTCTTTGTTGCCCTCAACAGAGGTTTTGTTCGACCTAAGCGCGATGGCGATGCTGGAATCAGATCACGCGATTTTTATGTTCTGCCAATCGAGTACGTGAAGAGTGTGCGCGACCCGAAGAATGCTTGGGGCAAGATCAACCGAAGCAGACTTTCCGAAATAGAACAGTTCATAGACAACTGGAGCGCGATATCGGACTTCTTGCGTGTCAAGAACGAACCTTAATCCTTCATAGCAGCGGACAGCCTCGGCGTCCGCTAAGCTCAAATGCTAGGCGACGTGGACCAAACGATCTATACTGAACTCCCATGAGCACAATCACTGAACTTGAGAAAGAAGTGTTGGCGCTTCCTCCTTCCGAGCGGGAGCAACTTGCTACGACTGCCTGGGAAAGTTTAGTTAGCGACCCCTGTGCGCTTAGCGACCCTGGCATTGACCCCGAAGGGATCGACATTGCGTTGCAACGAGATGCTGAGATCGAGGCGGGAACGATTGAATCCATCAGCCACGCCGAGTTTATGAGGCGTACCGGTGGTGGCGATGAATGAAAATTCAGTATCATCCTCTCACTACCTCAGATCTAAACAACGCGGCCGCGTACTACAATCGCCAATAAGAGGGACTTGGAGATGAACTGCGGACCGAGGTCTATAGGTCCATTGAGCGAGTTCTGGCGAATCCTGCTCAGTTCAGCGTAGTTTCGAAAAACATTCGCCGGTGTCTCGTCCACCGTTTCCCATATGCAGTCTTGTTTCGCATCGAGAGCGCAGACACTTTGCGAGTGCTTGTTATCCGTCATCACCGTCGCCATCCGGCCTTTGGCCTACGCCGCCGATAGAGGTTACATAGCAGTAACCAGCGACCGCCACAATTGACATACGAGACCGCAAGTCCTAAGAATGAGTCAAATGAAGAAATGGTTTCAGAGATTTGGCGCTAACGCAGGGGTGCTCGGCGAGTTGCTCGTTTTCCTCTGGAAGCGAAAGATGTGGTGGCTGATTCCCATGGTCACCACGCTATTGCTTTGTGGTGTGCTCCTGATTTTCGCCTCGTCAACAGGGTTGGGGCCGTTCATTTATTCGCTGTTCTGAGAACAGTTGGTTATCGACTAGTTCTAAGGCAGACGTCCTGTGACTCGATATATCCTTACCAATCTTCTTGGTCCAGTTTGATGATGCATCGGAATCCCCGTGCTGTAATAACCCATCATCGTTGCCAGCGGCCATCGATCCGCGACAACCAATTCCGTCACGGGTTCCAAACTATACCGCTTGATGTGTTCGGCGACAGGTTTTGGCCAGTGTGGTGAGTCGGAAATCGCCAGCCAATCGCCAGGTTGGAAATCTGACTCGTCTGCCACGACAGGTTTCATCCCCGCACGCTCGGCGTAATATTGAAATCCCCAGCGCGCGACGTACCACGCGGTGGAGCCGGAGTTCGCATGGAGCTGAGAGCTTAGATCTGAAATCTTCTGCACTGTTTTCTCCACCGCCACCTTCTCAACATAAGCATCGCGAAAATCGACCGCATAAAAAATCAGACCCAGCAGCATGCCGGCAAACGCCACTCTGCGAATCAGCGGTTTTCGGTTGATCGACGTGCGCGATGCCAAACGGCCAATCAACAGCGCGCTGACCACCAACAGACCGAGAACTCGACGCACGGCGGGAATCGGAGAGAGACCGAAGTAAGCGACAGTCTCAATCACCAGCCACCCAACCAGAAACCACTCCGTCGTGAGATTGCGCCAGTGACTAATTGCCTTCGACGCGTTGCCGTTCGATGTAGTTAATCGCCAAATCACTGCGGCGAGCGCGGCAAAAAACACAAGTCCAAATACGCTGAAGATCAGCAGCGCGAGCGTCAATCGCTCCTGACTTGTTTGCAAGTCGCGCGTGAAAATCTGAAGGCGCTGTGGTGCGAACGCCAGCGCGAGATAACCGAGAAGAAACAACGCCGCACCGAGCACGATCGTTCGTCCTCGTGCGCCAAGAGCGACAAGGGCAAGCAACGCAACCGCCGGCGCAACCGCCCCCATGATCGTGACGAGCGGCCAGGCGAGATACGCGTACTTGGCCAGGAGATGAACTCCGCCGTAAGTGCGAGATTGCGCGAGAAAGGCAGACTGGCCCACGCGCAAGACAATGAAACCCTCCCACAAGAGAAAGACGACTCCCGATACCAAAGCGGCCAGAACGCCGAACCGCGCTTTTCTAAAGATCAAGGCATACAGCAACATGACTGCCGGCGCGATCAAGCCGTTGTATTTTGTCTGCGCCGCGATGCCGCCAATCAATCCTGCCAGCGCCGCGAGCGATAAAGAATCTCGATCCGACGCGCGCAGAAAAACAGCAAGCGCGCAAAGAATCAGCGCCGCCACCGGCACATCGAGCATCAAGTTGAAGCTCGGCAGAAACACCGGCGAGATAATTGTCATGCAGGTCAGAATCATTTCGTGCCCCGGGGCAAAGCGCCGCAACAAGGCATGCAGCGAGAAGACCAGCAGCAGCGCGTAAGGCAGCAGCCAAAGCTTCCACAGGAAAGGATGTTCGCCGAACAGTTTGATCCCAAGCGCCCACCAGTAAGACATCATCACCGGCGCGAGCACCTGGACCGCCGGTTCAGGACGCTCGTTCCAGTAGATCCGAAAGCCATATGGATTGAAAAAATGATCGGCAAGTTGCTGCGCGTGATATTGGTACAACGTGTCGTCGATGCAAAGCGGCTTGAAAGCGTTCAATAAGGTGAACAGGAGAGCCAGAATCAGAAGCGGTCTGAGAAATGGTTGAGTCAGGCTCATCGGAAAAGAGAGTTGCGTTCAAGCCACTTGCGAATTTCGGTAGAGCGTTTGCCAGCGGTTGGACTAATATACCACGGCCCTGCCGCGGCATCGTCCGGCAAAGCAAATATGATTTCACGAGCGAACGACGAGAGGTTGAACCGCAAGACTACGCTGGTGCTTTTTCTATTAGCGGCGATCGGCGTCGTTGTTCTGTTAATCGCCACGAGATTCGGGATCGGCATCAGCCCAGACTCGGTAACCTACATCGACGCGGCCCGCAGTCTTTCCCATGGTAACGGGTTGAGTGCTTTGTCCGCCGCCGGCGAATTGAGACCACTCACTCATTACCCGCCACTTTATTCCTCTTTGCTTGCTTTGATCGGCGCCGGTGGCGCCGAACTTCCCGCCGCTGCGCGATGGTTGAATGCCATCCTCTTTGGCGCAATCATCTTTCTCACCGGCTTCATGACACGCAAGTGCGCGCGCGCGTCGCTCTGGTTGCCGTTGCTTGTGGCATGCCTGACGCTGATGGCGCCTGACCTCGCGGGCATCCACTCGTTTGCCCTGACCGAGCCTCTGTTTATTTTTCTCACTATGACGGGGCTGCTGTGTTTGGCCAGATACGTTGAGAATCGGCAGTACGGGTTTCTAATTGCTTCGTCGCTGACCATTGCTCTGGCGTTCTTAACGAGATACGTCGGCGTCGTTTCAGTTTTTGCCGGAGTGATCGCGCTAACTGTTTTCAGTGACCGGAGTATTCGCCGCCGATTGATCGATGTGCTTGCCTTCGGCGCAATCACCTGCGCGCCGATGGCGTTGTGGGCGGTCCGAAACCAACGATTAGCCGAGCACGCGACAGATCGACAGTTAGTCTTTCACCCGGTCAAATCGCAACAACTCCTGGCGGGTCTGTCCACAGTTTCGTCATGGCTGCTGCTCGGCAAGGTGCGTGTCAGCGTGCGAGCCGTTGTGTTTTTGATCGAAGTCGGTGCGGCGCTTGCGTTTGTAATCTATCTGTGGCGGAAACGGGAGCGGACCCAGACTGCTTCACGCGGAGATACAACGACGCCGCTGCCTCATATTCTCATCGTCTTCGTTGTTTGCTACGCGGCTTTTCTGGTCTTCACTGCTTCTTTCATCGATGCCGACACTGTCTTTGACGGCCGCAGTCTCGCGCCGATTCATGTGGCGATGCTGGTGATGGTTCCCTGTCTTGTCCGGAAACTCTATCTTCGATCGAAACGGACGCGAACAATCAGAATTGTTTTCGTCGCTCTGGCATTGGTTTTCGCTGGATCATACGCCGTCCGCGGCGTGAAGTGGCTCGCGCGAGTGCGCGGCGAGGGCCAGGGTTATTCAAGCCGAACCTGGAAAGAATCGCCGACGATCGCGCGAATCAAAACTCTGCCGGCTGCAACGATCATCTATTCAAATGGCTACGACGCAATCTACTACCTTACCGACAGACGGGCCCGCCTCATTCCGGAAAAAGTGATCCACGGAACGGGCCGGCCCAACGCGATGTACGATCCGGAGATGGCGCGGATGAAAATCGATCTCCTCAGAGACCAGGGCGTCCTGGTTTACTTTTACACGCTGCCGGAGCGGCAGTCTCTGCCCTCGGAGATCGAGCTGGAGGAAACCTTGAAGCTGCGCCCAATCGCAAAGAGCAACGACGGAACGATCTCTGTCGTTAATCGCTAAGAGCGCTTTTTGGTCAGTTCAATCCTGCACCAGGTTCGCGGCGATCGGGGTCGCCTCGGTCCCGGATTCTTTGGCGCGGCTTATCAACCCTTCGATCTTCTCTGACTGCTGCTCGTCGAGATCGATAAACTGGACACCGAACCCAGTGCCGCGCGTGTAGTGTCTCACTTCGCCCTCCACGTACAGCCAATCGCCGTCGGGCAGCAACACTCGGAAGGCAACAATCTCGCCGGTCATCGTTTCGCCCACGGTGTCCAGATAACAGCCGCCGGCCGACAGGTTGGTAATCCGCGCGGGATGTTTGCCGGTTGGTCCATCCCATACCGCCTCAAGGCTGACACTCAACCTTGGTTTCGCTCTTCTGTCGTCCATTTCTGACAGTCCTCCTAACTAGTTGCACAAGAGAGGGCGAGAAAGTGAGACCTTCGCGCGCTCTCGCGTGCGCTCAACCGACGTCGGCAGAATTGAGACGAATGATATTGCGCTGCTCCTTAAACATCTTAGATTAGAACGAGCGCCATTTACAATGAGTGTGCTGTTCCAGTGGCGTCCCACTTCATTTCTCTATCGTGACTGATCTCGCGCGGTTTTTTCACCACAAGGCACGGAGAACACAGAGGCTGCACAGAGAAGAGCTTGATCAGGACACGACTCGTGTTCCAACTTTGGTTTGCTTTACTCACGAAGTCAGTACTTCGAAAACAGTTGAGATCAATTTCTCACTAGTACAACGGACATCGCAACGTTATCATTGGGCGAGAGGATCGCAAATGTCATCCCAGGCATCAGCCGCCGCACCGGCTTCAATCGATCAGATACGCGCGCACTTCCCGGCGCTCGAACGGATCCATAACAATCAACCGGTTGCATACTTCGACGGTCCGGGCGGCACTCAGGTGCCGCGTCAGGTCGTCGAAGCGATGGCCGACTATCTCTATCATCACAACGCGAACACGCACTGGGCCTATCCGACCAGCGAAGAAACCGACGCCGCGATCGAGCATGCGCGAAAAGTGTGCGCTGACTTTCTGAACGCAGCGCCAGACGAGATCGCTTTCGGCGCGAACATGACGACGCTTACGTTTCATCTCGCGCGCGCGCTATCGATCAACTGGGGAGCCGGTGACGAGATTGTCGTAACTGAACTCGATCACCACGCGAACGTGGCGCCCTGGCAGCGACTAGCGAGCGAACGCGGAGTAATCGTGCGTACCGTCAGGATGGTTCCGGAGACAGGCCAGCTCGATTGGGACGATTTCGAAGCGTCAGTCACAAGACGGACGAAGCTGATTGCTGTCGGCGCCGCGTCAAACGCGCTGGGCACGATCAATGATGTGCCGCGCGCTATAAAAATGGCGCGTGATGTCGGGGCGCAGGTTTTTGTCGATGCGGTTCATTCCGCGTCCCACGAGTTGACGGACGTGCGCGCGCTCGATTGTGACTTTCTCGGCATGTCGGCTTACAAGTTCTACGGGCCGCATATCGGTGTGCTGTACTGTAAAAGTGAATTGCTGGACGCAATCGATTTTCCAAAACTAATTCCGGCGCCTGACGTTGGTCCTGAGCGAGTAGAAACAGGAACGCAGAATCAGGAAGGCATGGTTGGAACCGGAGCGGCAATAGAATTTCTGGCTTCCCTGGCAGGAGACGTTCCTTCAACCCGCGCGCGACTGCACGCCGTCTATTCGGAACTGCATCATCGCAGCGCGGACCAGGCGCAACAATTGTGGGAAGGGCTCTCTTCGATCAAAGGCGTTCACGTTTACGGTCCACCACCAACACAGCCACGCACACCAACGATCTCATTCACGGTCGAGGGAGTTACTTCGACGGACGTAGCACGCAAACTTGCTGATCGCGGACTGTTTCTATCGCACGGAGATTTCTATGCGGCGACGGTAACTGAGCGGCTCGGCCTCGGTGTCGAAGGTCTGGTGCGCGCGGGCTGCGCGTGCTACACGACCGTGGAAGAGATTGAAAGATTAATCAAAGGCGTGAGCGAACTCGCTCGCCCAGAAATCTAACCACAAAGGCACGAAGACGCTAAGAAATCCGAGGAATTTGATCTCATAATGAGTAATCTTCTTTGAGCCTTTGTGTCTTGGTGGTTAAGTCTCTGAGTTCCTCACCGCATTCACGAAATCCGCCAACAATCCATAAGCGGTACTTTGCAAATTCGGCCGGTGCGACATGATTGTCAGTCCGGGCATCATGTCCAACTCGAAATGAACGGCGAGCGAGGTACCGCGCACGCATGAGAGCGGATCGGTCAGGGCCAGTTGTTCTGGCCGTACCGTAGCGTTCAATGATCCGTCCGCGGCAAGTTTTGCCCTGGCCACGAGCTTGAAAGGTTTTCCTTCGGCGCGGGCAGCACGCAACGCCTGCGGATGCAAAGAGCGGATTCCCTGTCGGTGCACATCGTTTGGCTTGAGCGGCACTTTCATCAAAACACTTGCGAGCGCACAGACTTTGACAGTTGAATCCCAACCGTCGACATCGTGGCTCGGATCAGTTTCCGCGACGCCGAGTTCCTGCGCTGCCTTCACGCCTTCCGCAAATGTTCGACCCGTCTCCATCGCCTCGATGATCACGTTGGTAGTCGAGTTGAAGACACCATTGAAGCCACGCACCTTGACCGCCGGCAGAGTTTCTCGAAACAACGAGAAGACGGGCGCGCTGTCGAGCACGGTTGATTCAAAGAGAAAGCGCTTGCCTGATTGTTGTGCCAATTGGTCTAGTTCATCGTGCGCATAAACGACTGTGCCTTTGTTCGCGGTGATCGCGTGTGCGCCGGCTTGCAGTGCCACACGCAGGTAATCGATCGCGGGCTGGCCCGTCTCCACGTTGAGCGAAGTCGTTTCCAGCACCGCAGCCGGCTGCGCGCTTTTCAGCCACTCGCGAATGTCACTCGACCGCAACGCGTTCGGTTGGGCATCGCCCTTTAGCAGCGTCTCGACATCAAAGCCGTTTGCATTTGACAGCCAACCCAGGCGGCGCGTTGCTACGCCCGTGATGCGCCACTCGATGCCATACATTTCGCGCAACTCATCACGCTTAACGACAAACAGACGCGCCAGCGCTCGGCCCACATTTCCGAAACCAAGAAAACAGAGGTTGTAGATTTTCATTTCCTTCTGATCGCGCGCGACGTATTATAATGAAGTTGACAGGATTTACATGATTTACAGGCCGCAAGAAGGGCAAGAACTGTGGGGCCTGGCGCTAACTTAACCTTCTTGTCCGATTTTGATGAACTTGAATTTATCTCTCATTCTTTCTTTCCTGTAAATCTTGTAAATCCTGTCCGCACCTTCTGATTCATGAAACAATACCACGATCTGCTGAAATCGATTCTGGCCAACGGCACAGAACATCAGGACCGAACCGGCGTCGGGACCATCTCGCATTTCGGTTTTCAAACGCGCTTCGATTTGCGCGCAGGCTTTCCCATCGTAACGACGAAGAAGATTCCGTTTCGCTGGGTCGCGGAAGAACTCTTTTGGTTCCTCTCAGGCGACACGAATGAAGCGAACCTGCGCGCGAAAGGCGTGGACATTTGGGCCGAATGGGCCGACGAAGAACACACGCAACGCTTCGGGCGCGAGCCCGGCGATCTGGGTCCGGTTTACGGTTATTTGTGGCGATCGTTTGGCGGCCACTATCCAACGCGAGATGGTCTGGATCAACTTGCGAAACTGATCGACGAGATTCATTCCGATCCGAATTCGCGGCGCTTGATCGTCACCGGCTGGGACCCGCGCTATGCCGATCACGTAGATCTGCCGCCATGTCACACGCTGTTTCAGTTCAAAGTTGAAGAGCGGAAAAACGCCCTCCCTGACGGTCGGGCTTCTGCCCCGCTGCTGCACAGTCAACTCTATCAGCGCTCGGCAGATGCGTTTCTCGGCGTGCCATTCAACATCAGCTCGTACGCGTTGCTGACGCATCTGGTCGCGCATGTTTGCGAGCTGGAGGTTGGTGAATTCATTTACACGCTCGGCGATTATCACATTTACAAGAATCATCTCGACCAGGTTGAAGAGTTACTTGCGCGCGAGCCACTGCCTTTGCCGCGACTGAAAATCAAAGATAACGAAGATAGATTGCGTGGCCTGGACGGCCTCTTGAATATACGTTACGAGCACCTGAACCTGATCGGCTACGAATCGCACGCGAAGATCGCTGCGCCTGTTGCAGTGTAGGACGGGACCGATTGCGGACAGATGTCCGCGCTCCCGGGAATCAAAATGATCATCGGCATCGTCGCAACAGATCGCAACGGAGCAATCGGCAAGGGCGGCAAGTTGCCGTGGCACTACTCGGCCGACATGAAGCATTTCAAGGAGACAACGACAGGTCACGCCTGCGTCATGGGCCGCCGCACGTGGCTGACCTTGAAGCGAGCACTCCCGAACCGGTTGAACATCGTCCTCAGTCGTAAATCAGATATAGAACCGCAGGACTCGATGATCGTTTTGCGCGACGTTCAATCAGTGCTATCGATGGCGCAATCACTGGAGAGCGACCTCTTTGTCATCGGTGGCGCGCAGGTCTACCAGTCGTTTCTTCCCTACATCGAAAAGTGGATCGTGACGGAGGTGCCATTGACGGTTGCAGGCGCAGATGCTTTCGTGCCGGAGAATTATCTTGCGGGATTCGAATTAGCCGAGTCGAAGAAAATCGACGACGACCTGACCGTTTCTTTCTATACTCCAAAATCAGCCGCTTGATCGAAAGCCCCGGTTCAAAGTCACGGCTCCATCATCTCCTCGAAAAGATCGGTAACCCAGTCCGGTGGTTCGGGATCGTCTTTGAAGCTAACTTGCATTCCTTTGCTCTTCATCCAGCGCCAGAGCCAGTTCGGGCCCTCCTTCGCGACGTAGGTGTCCTGGGTTTGATAGGCAGGATCGCTCATCGCTTCGTCTAAACTCACAAAACGATAGCCGCGTTTGGCAAATCGCGCCAGCATTTCATCAAGACAGTCGGCATTGATGTCGTTGGCGTGAATCAAAAGCGTCTGCGCGACTTCTCGGCCAAAGATTTTCGGCGAGATCTTTTCGGCAAACTTCGTTGCCGCAATCGCATAGTCCAGATAAGCCTTACGCAGACGCTTTGCCAACGCGTCGTCATGCTTGTGCAGCGCGTCCACGTAAACAGCATTGAAGATGTAATCGGAATCCTCAACGGTGTGTGGTGCGATTTTGTAACCCCGCGCCGCCAGAAACTTTTCTATCGCTTCCTTCTTGGCTGGCGTGTCGCCAGTGTGCGTCATGGGATGACGAAAATATAATTGATAAGGGGCACGCGATTGCATCAGCCGTCGGCTAACGACCTCGTTTTTTATTATTTCATCCTCAAACTCTTCGACGGTGAGCGTGTCGAAATCGGGATGCGAGTAAGTGTGATTGCCGAGTATCGCTCCGGCATCAACCCATTGCTGCAACAGAGCGATCTGCGCGTCGACTTGCCCCGGCACTTCGAGCTTGCCTTCATTAACGAAGCCGACGACCGGAACATTCCACACCTTCAGCACGCGCAACAGTTCTTTCGTTACCCGTTGGGCCTTTGCCAATTCATAGGGCTGTCCGGCGGAGACGTAAGGCAGATCGTCAAACGTAACCGCCATCTTGCGCGCAGGTTTGTGCTGCGCCGCAGCGGTGACGCTCACGAGAAGAATGACGATTAGTGATTTGAGCTTCATGGTTTCGTCTTTTTTTCGTGTGATTTCGTGGATCGTCCTCCCTGATCAAAAACTCGATCCACGAAATCACACGAAACGCTACGAATGAAACGACGGCGAAGAGCCTCAGCGCTCCAGAGTCGCTGAATTTCATCCGGCTCCTCAGAGTCCAGACTCTCAATCCTGACAAGCCCTCCCTCACGGTCGGGCTTCTGCCCCGGCAGCAGCAATTATCTTACTAACCGTCGTCCAGCTTCGTGTTGTCGCCGACACCCCAAGTTGTTTCTCGATAAAGTTGTTCGGAAAACCAAACCAGCCGGTCTTTTTGCGGCGACACAGAATGAACGCGGCGCGATCTCTGATGTCGAGCACCTCAAGTTTTTCGGTGCTGGAGATCAATGGCAGCTTGGGCTTGCTTGCCGGTTCCGTTGACAAGAAAGCGACGACCATCATTACGTCGGCGCCGGGTTTGACTTGCTTGAACGGATTGCGTTTGACGATGGTTTTCAATTCGTCGATCGTGCGCAGCACGACGGTCACGTCGTGACCGAGCGTCTTAAGGATTTTCTTCTCGATCTTTTTTATGAGCGCAGCGACATCCGACTCCGCGACTTCAAAGATTACGTTGCCGCACTGAATATATGTCCTGACGTGCTTCAATCTTAATGACTCGAAGACGCGGATCAACTCGTCCATCTTGATCAGCTTCTTACCGCCGACGTTTATGCCGCGCAGCAGCGCTACGTAGGTGATCATTTTAGCCAAAGATGATTCAACTACCGGTCGACCGACATATCCAAAGCGTCGTGGCGCGTGATGATGCCGATGATGCGGCCGTATTCTTCGACGAGCACCGCCGGACTTGTCTGCAGCCGCCGCGTGATTTCGCTTGAACTGGCATCTACGTCGACCGTGGGGAAGCTTGCTTCCATCACTTCGCTTACCTTCGCTTCCAGCAGATCGCGATTGCGCACAACTCTTGCGAGCGCTCGGTTCTCGCGCACCGATCCGACGGGACGGCCCTCTTCTAAAACGGGAACCTGAGTCAACCCCAATTCATCCATCTTGGCGAGCGCATCCGCGACGGTGTCGGTCGGCGCAACCCAAACCAGCGTTTTCGGCGCCTGCCGTTTCTTGGTGCCGATGACCAGGCCGGCGGTAATCTTTTGCGGCTCGAGCAGTCGCTTTTCTTTCAACCATTCGTCCGAATGATGTTTCGTAAGATAGTGTTCGCCGGTGTCACAGACAATGAAAACCACGAGTCCGTTTTCGTCAAGGTCCCGCGCTACGCGCAACGCAGCGGCGAGATTCGTTCCCGACGAGCCGCCGCAGAAGATGCCTTCCCGGCGACCGAGTTGCCGCGACATCTCAAACGATTCGCTGTCGGTAATGTTGATGACTTCGTCGACGTATTTGATGTGGACGTTCGCCGGGATCACTTCCTGGCCGATTCCTTCAACGAGGTACGGCGTTGCTTCGACCAACTTTCCGGTTTCCTTGTACGTTTTGAAAACCGAGCCATAGGGATCGGCGCCGACTACTCTGATCTGCGGATTTTTTTCTTTCAAGAAGCGACCGGTGCCCGAGATCGTTCCTCCAGTTCCCAGGCCCGCGACGAAGTGTGTAATCTTCCCTTCGGTCTGCTCCCAGATCTCCGGACCAGTGGTGCGGTAATGCGCTTCGGGGTTTGCCGGATGCGAATACTGATCCGGATAAAACGAATTAGGAGTTTCTTTGGCGATTCGCTGCGCAGTGGAGACGTAATGATCGGGCGTACCGGGTTTTGCTGAGACTGGAGTTATGACAACGTCGGCGCCGAGCGCCTTTAGATAGCGCGACTTTTCGACCGAAGCTTTGTCCGTCATCACAAAGATGCATTTGTAACCCTTGACGGCGGCGGCCAGCGCCAATCCGATTCCCGTATTACCCGACGTCGCTTCGACAATCGTCCCGCCCGGCTTCAAGATTCCTTCGCGCTCGGCCGCTTCGATCATCGCGACGCCGATGCGATCCTTGACCGAGAAACCGGGATTCAGATTCTCCAACTTGCCCAGCAGCGTTGCCTTAATCCCTTTTGTCAGGCGATGCAGCTTGACCAGCGGCGTGTGGCCGATCAGTTCGAGAACGCTTTCGTGATAATCCATTTGTGTCTCCGTGTCGATTTACACTTAAAATCACTTTGCCAATACCAGCAACGAATAACCACCGAGCACGCGCACTACCAGATCCTGGTTGATGGTTGACAACAATCTTCTGGGCCAGCCTGCCAATTTTGCCTTCAGGCTGCGCGGGTGCGCAATCGCGCCCGGGGTATAAAACCAATCGCGGATTTCATATCCAGTGTCGCGCAAGGTCGCGAGCGCCGTTTCTTTGGTGAAGTAGTGCAGGTGGCCCGCCTGCTCTCGCTCACGCATGATTGGCGCGCGCCGCGCGACCCACTGCGCCGAAAGGTCAAGCGGAATATGAAAGATCGTGTGCGTCGCTTTGCCGCGCAACTCGCGCAGGAATCCGAGATAGTTTTCTACGTGTTCAAATACATCGATGCATAACATTAGATCGAAATGCGCGGTTTCGTTTGCCAGCAGGTCGCCGCAATAGAAATGGAGTCGCTCGCTTTCGCGCGCTTTGCACAAGGCAAACGCCTGCGGCGAAATCTCGTAGCCAAAAAGTTCCGTCTGCGCGGGCAAACTCAACTGAAGCTGTCTCAGCACTTCACCTGCGCCGCAACCAATTTCGCAGATCGACAGCGGTCGCAACTCATGCTTCACGATCAGCTTCAGAATTTGACCGGCCTTCCACGAAGAATCTTCGACGTGATACGTGGGATTTTGCTCCACGTATTCACCGCTCGTATAGATACTCGTTTCTTTTATGGCCATTTGCTTTATAGAGTCTTACATACGGGTAGCGTGTGGCAAGGAGACCCGTAGTCAATGGCGAGATTCCTGGCCGAGCAAACCTGATTTGCAAAGTGGAATAATAGAACGATCCGGAAGTTACGCGAAATGACTGGAATCAAGGGTTGTATCCTAATCTGGGTTTGCTCTGTGCAGCCTCTGTGTTCTCTGTGACTCTGTGGTGAGTGATTTCGCGCGGTTCTTTCACCACACAGAGTCACAGAGAACACGGAGATCACACAGAGAAGTGTATTAGGACACCACCGAATCAAGAAGTTAATAGTTCCTGGATCACTTCAGTTGTTTAGCGACCGCCGCTGGGCCTGTTCAAGGCAAGCCGTGAACGTCCTTGCCAGCTCCGCGACGTAAGGCTCTTCCTTGATTGTTTCGTGACGACCGGGGATTACGTACACCTCGAATTCGCTCGCAACTCTTCGCCACTGCCGCCGATTGTCTTCGATCGAAGACTCATATTCATTGTCCCGCGCGAGAAAGTAAGTGATCTTGCCGGGATAGCGACGCCGCGGAGGAACGTAGTTGATTTCCGTCGCCTGAAAAATCGCGCCTTGAGTACGCACCAAAGGATCGTCAGCAGCCGCAGTTTCAGCCACGTAGGTTTTTTCTTCGACGGTGACCGGAATCTCTGCCCCGACCTTTCTCGCCACTCGCTTTTTGACCGCGCGGGCTGCCGCGGCAAGATATGCTTTCGGTCCCAGATCCTTAAAATGAAGCAGGTGAGCCAGCATTCTGCGGCCGAGAGATTGCGGCAGTGGACAGCGCGTATCGAACAAAGCCAGGAACGCCACCTCCTGATCCTGATCAGTGAGTTGCAGCGCCATCTCGAGCGCGAGTAATCCTCCCAGCGTATCGCCGACGAGATAATACGGACCGTGTGGTTGGAATTCGCGCAGCTCGTTGACGTAGTGCGTCGCCATGTCTTCGACGCGCGTGTAGGGCGCCCTTGAGCCGTCCTGACCCTGCGCTCGAAATCCGTAGACTGGTTGATCTTGATCGAGATGTCTCACGAGCGGACGATACATCAACAAATGCGCATCGCAGGCGTGCAAACAAAAGAGCGGCGGTTTTGAGCCCTCAGGTCGAATTGGAACCAGTGAGGGCCATGCAGATGACAAGGCTCCATCCCGCAGAATTTTCGCCAGCGCTTCAATCGTCGACGATTGGAACAGAATCGCGAGCGGTAGTTTCCGATCAAAGTTACTTTCGATTTGAGCAAAGACGCGCGCTCCCAAAATTGAGTCTCCGCCCAGCTCAAAGAAGTCGTCCCTGATTCCGATAGGTCTGACGGAGAGCACTTCTTCCCAGATTTCGCGCAGCCCAAGCTCTAAGGAATCTCGACTGTCGAAGTGCTCGGCTGACAATTGAAGGTTGCCCTTGTCCGGCAGCGGCAACGCGCGCCGATCAACTTTGCCGTTTGGTGTCAGTGGCAGTTCTGGCAGGATCACAAACTGCGTCGGGATCATGTATTCGGGCAAATTTTGTTTGAGTTGTTTCCGCAGGTCAGCAATGCCGAGCGCGCCATCTTTGGCGACCAGATAAGCAACCAGACGTTTCTCGCGCCGGCCATCGCCAATCGCGACGACGACAGCTTCGTCTACGCTCTCATCCTGTGCGAGCGCGTTTTCGATCTCGCCTAATTCGACGCGAAATCCGCGCACCTTGACCTGGCTGTCGTTTCTGCCGATGAAGTCGATGTTGCTGTCGGCCCTAACGCACGCCAGATCGCCGGTGCGATATAGACGCTCGCCTCCAACTTTACTAAACGGATTAGGAATGAAGTTTTCCGCCGTGAGTTCGGCACGATTCAAGTAACCACGCGCGACGCCAAGGCCGCCAATGTATAGTTCGCCGGTCGCGTCAACTGCCACTGGGTTGAATTTGTCATCGAGCACGAAGAGGTCTGTATTGGCAGTCGCGCGGCCTATCGGCACCGGACCAGACTTCGGATCATCCCGCGCGACTTCATAAACACAGCAGCCCACGACTGTCTCTGTCGGACCGTACTCATTGATCAATCTCGTCGCGGGCGCATGTTCTCTCCACGAAGAGAGGTGCTCGAATTGGAGCGCTTCGCCGCCGATGACGAGCGCGCGCACGTGGCCCGAAATTTCCTGAACCGACAACCGCTCGGAAAGCGCACGCAAGTGAGCGGGCGTGATCTTCGCCAGACTGTAATTTTGCCGACTGCGCAACGCGTCGGCGAGCTGCTCGATCCCCAGATCTTCAGGCACGAGAAAAACGCATTTCCCACATAACAGCGGCGATAACAAACTGGTAATCGTCAGATCAAAGGAGAGCGAAGAATGAACCAGCGCGCCGTCGCCATCAGACACGCCATACGCGCGCGTGCACCACGTCAGATAATTCACCAGACCGCGGTGAGAGATCATCACGCCCTTCGGCTTTCCAGTCGAGCCGGAAGTGTAGATGACGTAGGCGAGATTGTCCGGGGCCGTGGTGACGTCAAGATTGTCCGTTTGCTCTCGCTCGATCAAACTCCAATCTCGATCGATGCAAACGACCTTCGGGCGACGCTCCGGCAAGGCGCCCAGTAATCGTTCTTGCGTCAAGAGCACACGCGCGCCGGCATCTTCCAGCATGAAAGCGAGTCGTTCTTTCGGATAGAAAGGATCCAGAGGAACGTAGGCCGCACCGGATTTGAGAATGGCAAGCAGACCTGTAAGCATGTCGAAGGAGCGTTCTACGCAAAGTCCCACGAGTGATTCCGGACCCAGTCCGAAACTTTGCAGGTAATGCGCAAGCTGGTTGGCGCGAGAATTCAATTCGCGGTAGGTGAGTCGCGCTTCAGCGAAAACTACGGCAACGGCATCAGGCGTCTGCTCAACCTGTTGCTCGAAAAGTTCTTGCACACTTGCGGCGTCAGGCCGCGCATCACCGCCGCCATTTTGAGTGGCGCGCGCGTGAAGCCCATCTACTTCCTCCGGACTTGACCACGCGGACTGATGCGTCGCGGGCCGTTCCAATTGAAGGCCCACGGGCTCAACAGGTTTAGTTTGTTTGTCCAGATCGCGCACTTAGAAATATAAAGACGAGAAATCGACGCCGTTTCGCAGGCCGGTGTCGGTGGTTCTTGTTTCTTATTTTATTCCGACCAATTTTACGCCCAGAACAGTTCGCAAGGGTAACGCGCTCGCTAACATTCGTCCGAGTCGCCGTGGCAAGGCTGTCAGCGCTCGTTCGATGGTCTTAACCAGAGCACCGGGCACTGGGACATGAAAACTTCCGCCGCCGGCCAGAACCTTTAGCTTCCGAAAGCCCGTGGCCTGAAACATTTGCGCCAGCTCAGTTACCGTGTATTCCTTCAGATGAAAGCCCGTGGCCACGTCCTCGAAGTAGCGCGAGACGTCGTGTGGCCCGGACAAACGGTTCGGCGTGATGCAAACATAAACGCCGCGCGGCGCCAGGGCTCGATAAATATTTGCGAGTTGCTCGGCGGCATCATCCGGATGCAGGTGCTCCATCAGTTGATCGCTGTAGGCAACATCGACGGTGGCGCCAGGAACAGGAACGCTGCGACCATCGGAGATCGCTAACTCCACGTTCTCTGGCAGCGCCACTCCAGCGGAGATTTCTGCCGAGACATCTATCGCGTAAACTTTTCGCGCGTGTCGCGCGACGGCAATCGCGAGGCTGCAATCGCCCGGACCAAGCTCGAGATAAGTTGCCTGCGAATGTAAGTAAGGACGCAACAAGCTGAGTCGCGCCGAGACTTCCGCATCGCGAGTTTGGCGATCAACTTTCGCGGTTAGTTGCGGATGGTCCGGCACGAGACGAAACAGTTCGTCATACACTTTGCTGTATAGTTCGCGCCGCTCATCTTTGCCGGCTGCGCGCAGGCGGGCCGCCAGCTCACGCTCGATCAGATAATGTTCTCTGATGCGCTCGAACGATCGTGATTCACTTTTGGGAATCGCCAGGGGCATCTTGCTTAGCGCCTTCTTAAACCAAGAATGCTGAGGAAAAAGCTGGACAACAAAACCTGGCAACCGAGCGTAAGCGACGTTACCGAAGGGATGACGATGCGAAATGTGCGAGTGGGATCGAGCGGGCCGAAGGATCGCACATCCCAGAATGCTACCGCGTAAATTGATCCTGCCAGTCCAGCAACGACGAGCGCCAAACCCAGGATCAAACTTACTTCGAGCGTAATGTAATCCATCGTTCTCTTCAGTCGCGGATCTTCGGGCAGCAAACCTTCGCTGATCGCAAACACCTTTGTGAACACGGCAAAGACGATCGCCTGAAAACCAATGCTGACGGCCAGCGCGGCGTACAAAAGCGTGTGGATGTCGAAGACAACGCGGCCGATCATCTTTGGACCCGGCAACAACCAGCTTCCCACTGCCAGGCCCGCCGTCATCAGCAACGCGCCGGGATATAGAAACAACCAGCGCGGACTGTAGAGCAGCAAAAACCTGAAATGACGCCAGCCGTCGCGCCAACTGCGCAGATGTGGCGGGCGGCTGCGACCGTCGGGCGAGAGCGTGGTCGGCACTTCCACGACTCGCAACTTTTGCAGCGTTGCTTTCACGACCATCTCGCTGGCGAACTCCATTCCCGTCGTGCGCAGGTCGAGCTGCGTGATCGCGTCTTTATTAAATCCGCGCAGTCCGCAATGAAAATCTCGCACTGGACTGTGAAAGAAAAGCCGGCCAATGAAAGTCAGCACCGGGTTTCCCAGATAGCGATGCAGCGGCGGCATCGCGCCGGGTTTGATGCCCCCACGGAAGCGGTTGCCCATTACGAGGTCATTGCCGCTGCGCAACTTTTCCACGAATGGCCCAAGCGATGCGAAATCGTAACTGTCATCGGCGTCGCCCATGATGATGTATTTGCCGCGCGCGGCGGCGATGCCACCCATGAGAGCGTTGCCATAACCTTTTGCTTCAACCGCGACGACGCGCGCGCCGAGCCTCGTCGCGATCTGCTGCGAACCGTCGCTACTGCCGTTGTCAGCGATGACTATCTCGCCGGCAATACCGAGTTCACGCAGCGAGCGCTGCGCCTTCTCGATGCAAATAGCGAGCGTCTCGGCCTCGTTCAGACACGGCATCACGATCGAGAATTCCACTGCGCCATCAGGTTGTGGCGGCGTGTCTGTCACAAGGTCTTTGGTTTCCAGGGTCATCGAAAAGTCGCTAATGAAGGACCAGAAGTCGATACGATGTTGCGATACGGAACCGGGAGCGGTAGCGACCGGATCCCAGGGTCAACTGGTGTAAAGCATCTTGAATGCTCGCATCCGGTCGCTACCGCTCCCGGTTCCGTGTCGATGGCCTATTTCAAAACGCCCGCGCAAAGTTCTTTGGCGATCAATTCTCCGGCAACGCGCTGGCCCAACTGGTTCCAGTGTCCGTTGCCGATGTTCTGGCCGAAGCCGTGCAGAAACGCGTGATGCTCTGCCGCGTAAGCCTGCATCTGCGGCGCGAGCGTAATCACCGGAATCATGTCGCGCTCGCAGACATTCCTGATTCGATTGTCCGGGTAGAAGAGATCCGACACGCCCACTCGTTTCATGAAGATCTCGCGTACCGCGGCGTCGGGATAAACCTGAATCCCGTTACTCAGCGTCACCACCAGAAACTTCGCTCCCTTAGTCTTGACCTCGGCGCTCATCTCGTCAATCAAACGCTCGGTGACGCGCCAGGCGTCGTTCCACGCCTGGTCGCCTGGCTCGCGATAGATAACATTATCAATTCCCAGTTCCTCTGATGCCGCGACGTTTGTCGGTTGTGGCGTGCTTGCGGAATTATTTCGCGCGCGCCGCGCCGCCAGCCAGATCTTGAAACCGTGATGTCCCTGGTTGATAGCCTGGATCAAACGCAAGTGGTCGCGTATCCAGCTACCGAGCCGATTGAGCTTTGACTGTCTCCAGCGAAACGCGCGCGTCTCTTTGAAGGAATCGTCGAGTGTCAGTTTCCCATCGCGATAAATAAAATACGGAGCCTCGTCGGTCCTTTTCAGGGCGCGCGAATTGTCGCTGATGTCGTTGTTGGTCGTAACGGTGAGCATGACAATGTCCGGTGAATACTGCCACGCGTGCTCGCGCAGCGTGATCAACTCCTGGGTGGTGCCGTAGCCGGACACGCCAAAGTTGATCACCTCTATCTTCTTGCCGCCGAAAGCGCCACACTCCTGTAGTTTCTTTTCCATGATGGACCAGAAAGCATCTTCCATCGAAACAGGAAACGCTTCCGGATATGAATCACCGAGCATCGCGATCCTGATCGTGTTGGGCGGTTTTGTTTTTTCGTGCTCGCGATCGCGCAGACCATCGCTATTAATCTTAACGTAGGCTTCACCTTCTTTGCGGTACCAACCTTCCATGTTCGGACGCAAGGCAAAACCCCGCGCGGCGTCGGGCATGTAGAACGTCGGATAGGAATAGCCGGCGACGCGCAGGGCGATCTCCGCGATGATGGCGCCGAAGCAGAGACCGAAAAGAACAAGTAGAAGCTTGGCAGTTATTCTTCTCAATCTGGTTTGAGGTTTGTTCAAGTCGAGTTTCACCAGTTTGACCAGGGGCTATGTTGCCGAAACAAATTAGCGAGGGCCGTTAGGCCCGGAATATTTATGGAAACGTATATGAAGCGCTCGTTAAAGAGGCCCGTAGGGCCGGCATAGAACGCGCAACGATGTCTCTCATCCCGGCCTATCAATCCCACACAATATGTCGGCCCTACGGGCCTTGGCGTTTGTTTTGGGCGTTTGCGTTCTATAAATATTCTGGCCCTACGGGCCTCGTTGAATCCAACCGCTCACGCTGCTTCCCCAAATCTGTCATGCGCGAACAATGATGCGCGCAATAGATCTAACTCTCGGCGATCTCTCGAAAAATCCTTGCCAGCTTCACCACGTTAGACTTAACCGAATAGTGTTCTTCCGCCACTCTTCTTCCCGCCGCTCCCATTCGTGCGCCCAGCTCGCGATCTTCGTGCAAGTGTTTCAGCGCCTGATACCAATCATCCGGCGTACTCGCAGTCAATCCGAGTTCGTCGTGCGCGAGTATCTCCGTGTTTGCTCCGACCGGAGTGACGACAACCGGCAGCCCGACGGCCATGTACGAAAGCATTTTGAAGCCGCACTTACCGCGCGCTAATTCTGAATCCTCCAAAGGCATCAGCCCAACGTCCATCTCCTGCACCAGGCTGACTTCATTCTGCATTGTCCACTTAACGAATTCCCAACTGCCGCGCGGCAGTCTTCTCAACAAAGGTTGCTTATCGCATACCAACAGCAAACGGCACTCCGGGTGTTGCGTAAGAAAGTCCGCCAGCGCTTCCTCAATCGGGTACAGGAACTGCAGATTAGCCCAGGAACCGGTCCAGCCTATCGTCCATTTGTTAGTCGGTCTCTTTCTTGCCGGTTGCCACACATCGGTGTCGACCGACGTAGGAACCAGCCACACCGTCGCGCCGAGTTTCTCGTAATGCTTAGCCAGGAACCGATTCCCGGCAATGACTCCGTCGCAGCGCTCCGCTATCTCCGCGGAAAAATCCCGCGAATACGGCAGCCAGATCGCGTCATCTACATCGAACACTCGCTTGCGGCCCGCAAGATGTTCAAGCGAGAATCTTCCGGAAATCAATTCGCGTCCCAGCCAGCTAACATCGCTGAACCGCGACGCAATCAGCCCGGGAACACGTAGCGCGGCAGCTAACCACGGCAGTGGCTCGATCTTATAACGGCTAATGAGCGGTCGATATTCAGTGACCGTGACGCCGAGTTCAAGCAGCGGCTTGATGAACTGGCGAATGCGAAAGCGGCTGGAAGGATCGTGTTTGCTACCGGTCAGCGCCGTTACTTTGATCATCTTCTCGACACACTCTCTACCGCGTTGTCATGATGTGGCGCTCTGCTTTTGACGTTTTGGAATTACGAATCCTTCCAGCAGTAAGATCTGGATCACCAGATTCAGAAACAGGTAAACACTCGTGACTACGGCCAACCCCATCAACCCGTAACGAAGGAACCCCAGCACCTTCGCGGGAATATAGAGAGTGTACGTCACAATCGACATGCGCGTCGGCGTGCGGGTGTCGCCCATGGCGTAGAAAGTCTTCGAGGTTATGACGCCCATCGCACCGGCAATGAAGAAGCCCACCAGCGCCACCATGATCAACCACAACAGGTGAACGTTAGCTTTCGTCACGCCGCCGTGTCCGATCAAAAGATTGAGCACGCGTTCCCCCGCCACCAACAGAATGAGGTAACCGGCGACAGTCAGTCCACCCATCGCGAGCAGACGACGTTGATAGAGGCGACGGAACGTCGGCCACTCTCCCGCGCCTGCGTGAATCGCGAGCTGTGGGACCATGGGCGTGGCAATCGCTTTCTCCGCGACGATGTTGGCCACGCCATAAATCTGCTGTCCGATGTAGAGTAATGACAAACCACCGGCGGGCGCCATCGAGGCCAGAAACCGATCTATCAATGGATCCGTGCGATAGTAGGTTGTGCCAATCAGCAGCGGTCGAATGCGCCGCCAGGCTTCGCGCATTGCCGGCGAATGCCAATCGGGCCACACCCAGCGGCCGAGACCCGGCAGCAACCACACCATCTGCAAGCCTGCGCGCAAAACGATTAGCAAAGCCGCACCGGCAACGCCGTACGCCGGCAATATTTTTATTAGCAGAAACAATCCGATCAAACTGGAGAGCAAAGTAGAAAGCTCGACCCAGATAAATTTCTGCCGCGCGTGATAAACCGACCAAAGGACCGACACTGAAGCCGTGAAGATCATGCTGACGAGTTGAATGCGCGTCAAACTTACGGTAAGCGCCTGGCCGGTTTGGGAGAATCCCGGAACCAGCCACGGCACCCAGTACGCGGCTGTGATGAACAGCGCGACCGCCAGCATCGTGAAGATACCGCTGATGCCGAGAAAAAATCCCCAGGCATCGCGCCCGAACCCGGCTTTATCTTCGGTAGCAAGCAATGGAACCAGTACGTGCGTTAGCGAACTGCTCACGACCATGAGAATCAACTGTGGCACGGCCATACCGGCAAACAGCGCATCGGTCTCGATGCCCACGCCCAGTTGAGTTATGACGTACCACTGAAACAGCAGCGTCACGAGAATGTTAGTGCCGGCCAGCAAAGCTAGAGTTAGAGTCTGTTTCATTCGTGTGGTCCGGCGGCGGCCAGGGAGGCCAGGCGCTTTGTGTCGTGCTCCATGCTGGGATAACTTATCAGGTCGAATGAACCTTTCATTGAAATTAGCCGCGCGGGATTGCCGACGACCACGGCGCGAGGAGGTACCGATCGAATCACCACAGCATTTGCCCCAATCAAAGCATCATCGCCGATATCGATTGCTCCGAGAACAGCCGCCCCTGGCCCAATGTAAACCCGGTCACCGATCTTGGGACTATCGAGCTCGGACACGTTGCCGCCGGCGCGGTGCCCGATGGTGACGCCCTGCGTCAGAGTGCAATGAAGTCCGATGATTGTGTTCGATGCCACGACGACGTAACCCGCGTGAGGAATAAATAGACCGGCCCCAATCGCGGTCTGTGGAGAAAGTTCTACGCTGGTGACCATCTCGATAAAGAAAGTAAATAGCCGCGCGAAAACCTTCAGCGGAACGCGAGCAACTGAGGGCATACGCGCCGTGTAGGCCCAGCGCGCAAACCGGTAATTCACTATGGCCCATACTCGCGGAGCAAGCAGCAGCGCCTTCACCTGCTGGCCAGGGCCGCCGTAACGTCGCAGATCTTCTCTTAGATTTGAAAACATAATCTGGTTGGTTCGGTCGCCACTCGATCTGCTTGTCGGGTGTTCCGCAAATCTCCTTCACGCGACTGGTCGGACCAGCAGCCTTTCAAGTTAGGCAACAAGGACGTTAGAGCTTATATTTGATATTCGGTTTTATTTCAAACTTTGATGTCCGACAAACTGAAGGAAGGTCTGATCAAGTTGATTGAAAGACTGGAGAGTTTGTCGGACATAATCTGCCGTTGATCAAAGTCCTGCACATTCTGGATTCGTTGAATCGTGGCGGCGCTGAGACGATGGAACTCGATCTCTGTCGCAACGCGGCCGCAAACGGTCTGGACCTGACTTTCGTAGCCACAGGCGGCGGAGACCTGGAGCAGGAGTTTCGCAACTCGGGCGTGGATTTCATTCGTCTGAGCCGAAAACTGCCCGTCGACCTCGGTCTTGCTTCTCAGCTCCGCAAGATCATCAAGGAACGTAACGTTAACGTGGTCCACAGCCACCAGCCGGTTGAAGCGCTGCATCTGTATTTGGCAACGCGCGGCGCCGACGTTAAGCGGGTGTTGACGCTGCACGGCGTTTACGCCGGCACGAAAAACGATCTGGCGTTGAAATTTGTGCTGCCGCGAATGGACGCCCGCGTAGCTCTCGGCAAGGATCTGCCGGCCTGGCTGGCGCAGGAGCAGGGCATCGATCCGAACCTGAGCTTCGTGGTCATCAACAACGGAGTTGATTCAGCGCGATTGCAATCGAAGGGCAGAACACTGCGAACAGAATTAGGATTGGCGGCGGATGCTACGCTGCTCGGCATGGTCGCCAACTTTTATGCGGACCGGCGGAAGGACCAGCTCACGGTTTGCCAGGCGCTGCCGAAGCTTTTCGCTAGCGACGCTGCTGCCCAGTTTGTTTTTGTTGGCGGCAGCGCCGGTGCGCCGCACCTGCTCGAAGAGTGCGTCAGCTTTTGCCGCCAGCAGAACATTTTCGATCGCGTGCATTTTCTCGGCCAGCGCGCAGACATTTCTGATGTGCTTAGCTCGCTCGATCTGTTTGTGCTCTCGTCACGTTGGGAAGGGTCGCCGATTGCGGTAATGGAAGCGATGATGATGGGAATTCCCGCCGTGCTGTCTGATATTGGACCGCTCAAAGAGGTTTCCAGCGATGGCGAATATTCGGTTCTTTTTCGCAGCGGGGACGCGGACGATCTCGCCGGAAAATTGATCCAGCTCGTGGCCGATCCACAATCTCGCAGCCGTCTTAGTGCGGCGGCCAAACAATGGGCAATGAGTCAATTCAGTATCGAGAAGCACATTGCGAATCTGTTGAAGTTATACGGCTCACTCGTAGCTGATGAAGCAGGACCTTAAACGCAAAGGTCGCGAAGGAACTCGCAGAGGAACGCAAAGGACAACTCTTTGCGCCCTTTGCGGAGAACTTTGCGTCCGCTGCGTTAAGACTAATGATTGATGACCGCTCAACCGGGCTTCCAGTGATCAACTTGATCGATAACGGGAACCAAATAAAGTGCGGATACTAGTTGGCATACCGGAGCAGGGCTCACGCGGCGGCCCCGCCGCATGCGAGCCCCCGTTTATTGCCGAGCTGCGGCGGCTGGGCCACGAAGTCGAGGAAGAAGTTTACGCTCACGCGGAAAGCGATGCCGGGGTGACTGGCCGAGCCCGGAGAGTCTTGCGCACCGGGCGGCGTTTTCGCACTCTGGTGAGCGATGGCAAATTCGATCTCGTCCACATAAACACTTCGTTCGATACGAAGGCCCTGCTGAGGGATTCCGTAGTTGTGCCTCGACTTCACGGCGCCGGCGCAAAAATCTTTTTGAAGTTTCATGGCTCGGATGCGCAGTTATTGAGAACGAAGAATCCAGCTCTGGTGCTGGCGCGACAAAGGTTGCTGTCTCACGCTGACGGCATCGGCGTTCTGTCGTCCGAAGAGCGATCGAATTTTCTGAGCGCCGGTGTTTCAGAGCGCAAGGTGTTTCAAATCAAGAATGTCGTTGAGTCAAACACGCAGCAGCGCGATCCCGAATTCTTTCAACGTTGGAACTTGCCGAGTGAGGTGCCGTTGTTGCTTTTCATAGGCCGCTTCATCGCCGCAAAGGGATTGCTCGATGTGATTCGCGCTTGCGCGATCCTGGGCGATCGCGGGCAGGAATTCATGCTGCTTTGCATTGGCGATGGTCCCGCGCGCGATGACGCGGAACGCGCAGTCGAACGTCTCAATCTCCGCGGCCAGGTCCGATTTCCCGGTTACATATCTGAGGAACAAGCGTCTGCGTTCTATGCAAACAGCACGGTGCTGCTTTTTCCCACTTATCACTACGAAGGTTTTCCGATGGTGATCTTCAATGCCGCGGCCGCCGGCTTGCCCATCGTCACGACGCGCATCCGCGCCGCCGCCGACTATCTACGCGAGCCCGACAACTGTCTATGGGTAATGGCGAAACAACCCAGTCTCCTCGCTGAGAAAATCGTTGACGTTTTGAACAATTCGGAACTAAGAGCGCGCATGAGCATCAACAACAGACAACTGGCCGCGCAGTTTTCGGCAGAGGTTGTCACGCGCGAATATGTGGAAGCCTATCAAACGCTCGTCAGTTGATTCGGCGTACGCTCGATTCCGGTTTAGGAACACAGTGCTCCTTCTCTGTGCGTCCTTAGTGTTCTCTGGGACTCTGTGGTGAGGGGTTTTGCCGATGATTCACCACCGAGACACGAAGACCACGGAGGTTGCACAGAGCATTTGAACTTATTCCGAAAGACTTGCTAAAGCAGGGTGTGAATGAGAAGGAATGCTTGCTCAGATTTCGCGGCAACATTTCCTATTGACTATGCGAGCCTACTTCGGACAGAATCTCTACAATCTGGCATTGAAATCATCTTAGTTCAGAGGCTCTTATCTCATGGCGTCGGCACCTGTTAAGCTTGAAACTCCCGCACTTACCGCCAAGCGCTTCCGTGTCTACAAGCGTTATCAGGCGGGAATCGCTCGGCGCATGCTCTATCCGATCACGGCTTTCTATGGCTGCTATTCCGTAATCATGTTGGGTGTCGTCGCGTGGCGCACCAGGCATCCGTTCGTGGCGATCGCTTTTTACCTGGTTGGAATTCCGGTCTGGAGTTTCGTGGAGTACCTGGCGCACCGTTATGTACTTCACGGCCTATACAAACCAGGGAAGAGTTTGCACCGGCGCTTGCTGGTCAAATACGTGAACCCGGTCCATTGGGACCATCACGCACGGCCTTTCGATGGCGAGCATATCAACGGTGAGTTGAAAGACCTGCTTCCACTTTTTGTGTTGATGGCGCCCTTGAGTTTTATTTTCCCGGTTTACACGGCGCCGATGCTGCTGGCCGGAGTCGTGCAATGTTATGTGATTGAAGAATGGGTGCATCAATCCGTCCACTTTTACAACTTCCGCAATCCTTACTTCAAATATATCCGCAAGCACCATATCTATCACCACACTTCAAGCGGCATGCACAGAGGATATGGGTTCACCAGCGGCGTCTGGGACATGGTATTTAAGACCCGCTTTCCTGAACATGTGCGCCGGCGATTGTATGGCCGTGGCAAGCAATCCGGATCCGTCGAACGACTCGACACGCCAGCCGGCGATCCGATCAACGCCGCGTAGTGTAAGTACCATTCATCAAAGCCGCGTAGCGGCGCCAGAGTCTAGCCTGGGGTGAGACACCAGGATCACGCCAACGAAAGATTTCCCCGCGCGTGAGCGCGCCGAAGACGTCTTCACGCTGAAGGCGTGAAATAGAATAGCCCAGGGCAACGCCCTGGGAACCACGAAAACCATTGGTTAATCGCGCGTGAGCGCGCCGAAGGGGCAGTAGCCCGCGCGTCAGCAAGGGCGTCGCAACTCGCAATCTCCGATCCCTGCTCTTTGCCCTTTGCTCTTTGCTCGCCTCACTGATCCAGCGGACTGCGCACACCCCTTCCGCCCTTATTCAAGACGTGCGTATAGATCATCGTGGTCCGCACATCTTTGTGTCCCAATAATTCCTGAACGGTACGGATATCGTAGCCACCCTCCAGCAGATGGGTGGCAAAGCTGTGGCGGAAGGTGTGACAGGTAGCGTGCTTGTTAATGCCTGCTGCGGTTACAGCTCTCTTAACGGCTCGCTGTATGTTTAATTCCAAAACGTGATGTCGCCGTTGCTTCCCGCTGCGCGGATCGTTCGAAAGATTGGCCGCTGGAAACACATATTGCCAGCCAAACTCGCGGCCCGCGTTCGGGTACTTGCGTGCAAGAGCGTAAGGTAAGTAGACATCGCCATTACCGGCCTTCAAGCCCTGTTCATGCAAACGCTTTACGCCGTCGAGGTGCAGTTCGAGCGCTTTACTGATTGATTGCGGCAGCATTGTGATTCTGTCCTGCTCTCCTTTGCCGTCGCG
>JBGPWL010000035.1:0-42259 GCA_041492185.1 Pyrinomonadaceae bacterium
CCACGTCGCGGGAGGAAACCAAAAGACTTTTGGAGGAGTCAGCGATTGTGTGGGAATGATGCTGGCCGATTCAACCATCTCAAGCATGTATGATTTTGTGTTCGCTGTATCGTTTTGAATGTCTTAATCGGACTTTCCAGCTCTCACTCAGTTCGCCTCATGTCTTCCTTGACAACAGTTGTGTATGCTTTTGTTCCTCCCTCGTCTGATCCGCTGCGGATTTTGCAGCCCATTACCGCCAATAACGATCCTGGTCAATGGTACGAGTCTTGTTTCCAAATTGTGGGGGCAAGATAATCATGGCCAAAGGAAAAAATAAGAACGCAAAAACGGAAGCCCGAGAATCGACAAAGAACCTACAACTGATCAGACGTGCGCCGAATATTGGAAATTGGCTCGGCGCTCCTGGTGATCTAATGGGCCGCTTTCGGGATGAGATGGATCGACTGTTTGAGAATTTCGGTTTTGGCAATCTGACACGGACTTTCCCGCTTCGCGAAAGCTTCGGTCTAAGCGCGTGGTCGCCGCAGGTCGAGGTGATCAAGCGCGAAGGAGAACTGATGATACGCGCGGACCTGCCGGGCTTGAAGAAGGACGAAGTGAAAGTGGATCTCGCTGATGATCCGGTCACCATTGAGGGCGAACGCAAACAGGAACACGAAGAACGCGACGAAGGCTTTTATCGCAGCGAACGCAGCTACGGCCATTTCTATCGCCGGATTCCGCTTCCGGAAGGCGTCGACCTGGACACGGCAAGGGCAAACTTCCGTGATGGAGTACTCGAGATAACGATGGCCGCGCCAGAAGTCAAAGAACGCAAAGCGCGAAAACTGGAAATCGCTGACGAGTCGGCAACGGCTAAAGCAAAGGCCGCCGGCGCCGTGAGATAATGCTTTTCTGCGCGCCGATTATTTCGGCAAAGGAAAACAGATGCACGAACTGAAAGAAAGAAAGGTGACGTTACCGGAGTTGGCGCTGATCGCCGGCACGCGGGTCGCGCTCGGCGCCAGCATCGGTTTTGTCGTCTCTGAAAAGCTCGACGTAAAGCAAAGGAGAGCCGTGGGCTGGACGCTGCTGCTGATCGGCGCGCTCACCACGGTTCCTCTTGCTTTAGAGGTCCTCGGCCCGGAACGGCCATACGTCAACGGACTGACGAAATGAATAAACCCGGCGGAGCAACCGTAAGCGCGGCGTTGATCGTTCTCATTTGCTTTTTTCTTCCGTGGGTGCAGGTGAGTTGCGGCGCCTCGAAGGACACGGCTACGGGGATCGATCTAGCTCGCGACGGCGATCGCGCGCTGTGGCTAATTCCGTTTTTGATGCTGGTCATTATCGTCCTCGGAATCGTGCGAGCGTTCCGGTCCGCGCGCATTGTATTTGGATTGACTAGTTTGCTAGGAGGGCTGGCAAGTCTGTATCTGATGAATCATCAGCGCTTGAAATTCGAAGACACGGGCGGCCTGATTAGCGCTCGCATGACTGGATGGTTTTGGCTGGGGTTGGGATCATCGATCGGAATCGTAGTGTTCGCGATTGTCGGTAATTTGCGAATCCCACGAAACCGGTCCGATTGAAGATGATGCGGTCAGCACATTCAAAGTTAGCAGCGCGCACGATTGTCGTCGGCGATCTTCACGGTTGTTACGACGAACTTCTGGATCTACTCACCGAAATTCACTTTGGATCAAACGATCGCGTGATCGCCGTGGGCGATCTCGTGGTCAAGGGGCCGAAAAGCCGGGAGGTTCTCGATCTGTTTGTTTCTGATCCGCGTTTCTCTTCCGTCATCGGAAACCAGGACCTCACGTTGCTCCGCTTCTGGCGCGGAGAAAAGCGCAAGCTAACCGGCTCGCAAAAAAGAGTCGCTAAGGAGCTGGAGGCGAATCGCGGACAGTACAGTTCGTATCTCGCGTCACTCCCAAACATGATCGATCTCGGTTCGCATGTTGTGGTGCATGCCGGCGTGCGCCCGGGCATTCCACTCCATGAGCAGTCGCCCGCCGACTTGATTGAGCTCCGCACACTCGGGAAAAAACGCACCAGTCGCAAAGGCATTCCCTGGTACGACGTGTATGACGATGACAAAATTGTCTTGTTCGGGCATTGGCCCGCGCTTAAACCGCGCGTTGCGCCGCGGGCCATCGGATTAGATACCGGATGCGTCTATGGCAATCGACTGACGGCCTTCATCGTCGAAACCGGGGAACTGCACAGCGTTCCCGCCATAATGGCTTACAGCAAAGGCAATCTCACCTTTCGCGCCGAAAGTAAGAAGGCGCGTCTGGCCGCAAGTCCTAATCGAAATCACAATCGATCGGCTCCGAAGCGGCAACGCATCACTTTAGAAATACCGGACTGAATCAATACACAATCAAGCACTGTTTTGTGACAATCAGACACTCGGAGCCACCGAAACAAGCACTGAGCGGCGCGCGGATAAGTTGAACTTCAGGAACAGCGCTTGCTCAATCAAACCTCGATAGCCTCTTCCCATTTGATTGAATTCTGACGATGAGCCTGGCTGGCAATGAAAAACGCTTTCGAGATCTGGCACATCGACGGGTGCTCGCTTTCCCCCGCACCATTTAGCAAATCCGATTCAAATTAGGAGCAGGAAGAGAAACACAGATGTCCATGGTAGCAAGAAAAGAAATATTCGAGGTTAAGAAGTCCGCTTCAGTTCTGCCGCTTAGGCGGAGCGTGGCGGCGCCTAAACCGCTCTTGCTCAATCGCGAGCTGAGCTTGCTTGAATTTCACGGGCGAGTGCTCGAAGAAGCGCTGGACGAGAGCAACCCGCTGCTCGAGCGGCTGAAATTTCTTTCGATCTTCTCGTCGAATATTGATGAGTTTTTCATGATTCGAGTCTCCGGCTTGAAGGAAGAACTCGAGGAAAACGTCAACGAGCTTTCTCCCGATGGAATGACGCCGGCAGAACAGTTGGACCGAATCCGCGAGATGTTGGCGCCAATGATCGCGGCGCAGATGAATTGTTTGCGTTTCGAAATTCTGTCTCAACTCAGGAACGAAGGGATCGAAATAGCATCCTACGATTCGCTGAACAGTGTTGAGCTGCATCTGCTTGATTCCTATTTCGCGGAAAAAGTTTTTCCCGTGCTGACGCCGCTGGCTGTTGATCCCAGCCATCCGTTTCCTTACATCTCGCCGTTGAGTCTGAATCTGGGCTTGATGGTGGAAACGCCGAACGATGATGCTTCGACCAAAACTCATGCTGCGCGGCCCGAAGTTCGTTTCGTGCGCATCAAGGTTCCATCAGTTGTACCGCGGCTGGTTCCCGTTCGCTCAGCGCACCCAAAATTTGTTTTCCTGGAAGAATTGATCGTCGCAAACATCGATTCATTGTTCCCCGGCACATCGGCTGGCGAAGCCAGCACTTTTCGCGTGACTCGCGATGCCGACATCGAAATCCGCGATGATGAAGCGGAGGACTTGCTCGGTTCGGTGCAACAGGAACTGCGTAAACGCCGGTTTGGCGCTCCCGTACGACTCGAAGTCTCAAGCGCGATGTCCGACGAGATGGTCGAGTATCTGACAGATTCACTCGGTCTGACGGCAGACGACGTATACGTAGTCGATGGACCACTCAATGTTCAGGACTTGATGACGCTCTATGAGCTTGATCGGCCGGATCTGAAAGACGAGCCCTTTGAACCGGTAATTCCGGCCTGCCTCGACACCCGCACGTCGCTGTTCGAGGCCATCAAGGAGCAGGACATTCTGCTGCATCATCCCTTTGATTCCTACCGGTTCGTAACCGATTTCGTCAACGCTGCGGTGAGCGACCGCGATGTCGTGGCGATCAAGATCTGTCTATATCGCACGGGACCTGACTCGCCGATTCCGCCCGCGTTGATCAGGGCCAGCGAGTGCGGGAAACAAGTGACGGCTTTGATCGAACTGAAGGCTCGCTTTGACGAAGCGCACAACATTGAATGGGCCCGACGTCTAGACCGGGCGGGCGTGCACGTCGTTTACGGCGTGCTCGGTTTGAAAACGCACGGCAAGGTCACGCTGGTGGTTCGTCGCGAAGGCGAGGCGCTGCGACGTTACGTGCACATCGCGTCGGGCAATTACAATCCCACGACTTCCTGCACGTACACGGACCTGAGTCTTTTTACGGCCAACGAAGAGATCGGCGCCGATGCCAGCGACTTTTTTAATTACCTGACTGGGTGCTCCAGACAGTCTTCGTATCGTCAACTGATTGTGGCGCCCGTCAATCTCCGCGAGAGAATAACGGCGCTGATCGATCGCGAGATCGCGCACCAGAAAGCAGGGCGGCCCGCGCGCATCATCGCGAAGATGAACCGGCTGGCCGATAAGGAGATAATTCAAAAGCTGTACGAGGCATCGCAGGCGGGCGTTCCGATCGACCTGATTGTGCGTGGCATCTGCATGTTGCGGCCGGGCGTGCCGGAAATTTCGGAAACGATCACCGTGAGAAGCATTGTCGGCCGCTTTCTTGAGCACAGCCGCATCTTCTATTTCGCCAACGACAACGATGAGGAAGTCTATTTCGGCAGCTCGGATTGGATGCACCGCAATCTCGAAAACCGAGTGGAAGTGCTCGCGCCGGTCATTGACCCCGCTTTGAAACGGTACTTGAAAAAAGACGTTCTCGCCGCGTACCTGCGCGATAACGAAAAAGCGCGGAAGCTTTTGCCGACTGGAAAATACGAGCGCGCCGAACCCGGGATTGAAACACAGAAGTTCGACGCGCAGGCGTACTTTATGAACCGCAGTCGAAAGGAGAATTCAGATCATGCGACAACAACTTAGAATTCGTAAGCTGTGTGCTCTTGCGATATGTATGAGTCTCGCTTTTACTTCGCTCGGCATCGCGGGACAGGATAAGTCCAAAAAAGAAAAGCCGCTGCCGCCGGGCACGCCGATCCTTTGGCGCGAGCCAACCGATATTGAGTCGCGCGATCTTTATTTGGGACCGGGGGGCGAATCGATGAAGCCGGATCTGAGCAAAGTCACCTTGATCAGAAAAGAATCGGGTGGCTATTCGACGAAATATCGTGTGCGCGACGGCTCGGGTCGCGAGTGGGTGGCGAAGATTGGAAAAGAATCTCAGGCCGAAACCGCAGCCGTACGCCTGATGTGGGCCGTTGGCTATTTCGCCGACGTGAATTATCTGGTGCCACAGGTCCGAGTCGAAGGCCTCGACAAAACTTTGGAGAACGTTAGATTTGGCGCGAGGCCGAAGGACGAGAAAAGGTTCGATGGCTGGAAGTGGGACGACAATCCTTTCGTGGGCACGCGCGAATTTCAGGGCCTGAAGATCATGATGGCGCTGCTCAATAATTGGGACATCAAGGACACCAACAACAAGATTGTTGCCGTTCGCAACGACGCCGGCGATTACGAACTCCGTTATTTGGTTCACGATCTCGGCGGGACGTTCGGAAAAGTCAGCAGCGTCCCGCGCGTCTTTCAATTCAAGCCCGACCGCAACAACCCAAAAGAGTATGAGAAGGTGCGTTTGATCGATGGAGTTAAAGAAGGCCGGATTGACTTTCACTACTCGGTCAAGCGCAACAACTTATTCAAAGACATCACTCTGGACGACGCTCAGTGGCTCAGCACATGGTTGTCGCGGCTGAGCGATAAACAAATCGAGGACGCGTTCCGCGCCGCCAATTACAGTCCGGAAGAAATTCGTATGCTTGCCGACGGATTGCGACGGCGAATAAACGAGCTGGTCGAGTTGCCGAAGCGCCAGCAAGCGGCAAGGTAACGCTCTGACGATCGCACGTCTGCCTGGGCGCATCAGGCCATCAAACCTGGTGCGCAATCGTCAAAGGCCGGCGAGTCCGAGCTTCGTCATGAAGAAGAAAATTCAGATCTCGTATCTGCTCCGGCCTCACTGGAAGACGCTCACCATAGCGTTCGTGGCCGTCCTGGGCGAGACCTTCACCGATTTGCTCGAGCCGTGGCCCTTGAAGATCGTTTTCGATTACGTGCTCGCCGGCAAGACGATGCCTGACTGGCTCGGCACTCTGATCAATTCAACGCTTGGTTACGATCGAACTGCGATCCTGGGATTCGCGGCGCTGGCGGTCGTGGTCATCGCCGCTGTAGGCGCGGTGAGCACTTACACGGAAAAGTATCTCACCACTTCCGTCGCTCAATGGGTGATGCATGATCTGCGCCGCACACTCTACCACCACATTCAACGATTATCGTTGACGTATCACGACCACAAGAAGACAGGCGATCTGATTAGCCGGGTCACCAGCGATATCGACGCGATTCAGGATTTCATTTCACAGGCGCTGCTCGGCATGATTGTTAATGCGCTGACCCTGGTCGGCATGCTCGTCATCATGTTTTATCTCGACTGGCGCTTTACGTTGATTGCTCTGTCAGTCGCTCCGGTTTTGTTTGCGGTGGTTTACACATTTACGCGACGCATCAAGCAAGCTTCGCGCGACGTCCGGAAAAAAGAGGGTGAAGTTGTTTCCGTAGTAGCCGAAGTGTTGTCCTCGATTCGCGTGGTCAAAGCCTTTGCGCGTGAAGACTACGAACAACAGCGCTTCGAACAACAGAGTCTCGAGAGTGTCGAGACAGCTCTGCGCGCTCGCAGTCTGAAAGCAAAGCTGGCCCCGATAGTGCAAATCCTCGTCGCGGCGGGAACCAGCCTCGTGCTCTGGTACGGTGTGAGTCTCGTGCTGGATGGTGAAATCAGTCCAGGCTCGCTGCTGGTTTTTCTGCTCTATCTCGGCAAGATGTATAAGCCGATGCGTGAGCTTTCCAAGATGACCGACACATTGTCGAAGACGGCTGTTGGTTACGAGCGCATTCAGGAAGTCATCGACACCGAACGCGAGGTGCGCAACCTGCCAGGCGCGCGAATCGCGCCCACGTTCAAAGGCGCGATCGCATTTGATCACGTCCATTTTGGGTACACGAAGGATCAGCCGATATTGAAAGACGTAAATTTCAACATCGAGCCAGGACAACTCGCGGCGCTCGTGGGCCCCACGGGCGCCGGCAAGACGACAATCGCGAGTTTGGTTCCGCGCTTCTATGATCCACTCGATGGTCGGGTCAAGATCGATGGCCACGACGTGCGCAGCTACAGAATAAAGTCTCTGCGGCAGCAGATCAGTTTTGTTTTGCAGGAGACGCTGCTTTTCCGGGCTCCAGTTTGGCAGAACATCGCGTATGGCCGGCCCGAAGCTACGCGCGAAGAGATCGTCCAGGCGGCGAAACTGGCGAACGCCGACGAGTTTATCGCTCGCATGCCCGAAGGCTACGACACAATGGTCGGCGAGCGCGGCGTGACTGTATCAGGTGGCCAGCGGCAGCGCATCGCTATCGCCCGTGCGATCATACGCAACGCGCCGATTCTAATCCTCGACGAACCCACTTCGAGCCTTGATGCCGCCTCGGAAGAACTCGTTCTGGAAGCACTGGGCAGGCTGATGGAAGGAAAGACGACAATCGTCATTGCGCATCGGCTAACAACAGTTCAGCGCGCAGATGTGATCTTCGTGCTCGACAAAGGAACGATCGTTGAGCGAGGAAAACATGAAGAGCTGATCCGGCGCGGTGGTCTTTATGCCGATCTCTATGATCTTCAGTATCGCGGCGATCAAGTTAGCGCTCTTACCGCGTAAGAAATAGAAAAAGACAAACAAAAAGACCGCCCGGTCAGGCGGTCTCCCCGGGTTCGAATGGGATCGCGCTTACTTGTTTGTTTTGGTAGCGGTTGTCGCAGCCGCGGCATTCGCCGGCATGTGCTGCGAGTAATCCTGCACGTACTGCTTCAGCGCTCCGTGGCCCCAGCGCGTGTAAAAGTCGTACTGCTTCATCTCCGCATAAGCCTGATCGAAATTCCACTGGTTGTGGGTGAACCGGTAAACCGCGCCCACCACGCCGGTGCGATGCCGGCCGCCCGCGCAGTGGACGAAAAACTTGCCGGTTGCCGGATCGTCAACCAGCTTCAAGAACGCTGCGATCTGCTCAGCCTTGGGGTAATCGCTGTCGCTCATGGGAATGTTGACGTAGCGCATTCCCAGCGCTTCAACGTCTCTTTTCTCATAGGACGTAGGGTTATCTTGCAGGTCGATCACCGTCTTAACCCCCAGCGCCGCAAGGTCTTTGTAATCTGCTTCTTTCGGCTGCGCACCGCGATAAAATCGCTCATCCATCTGACCAAAATTCTTAATCTTGACGTTCGAAGAATCCTTGGCCTTGTCCTGGCCAAATGAAACTGCTGTGACTGCAAGGGTTGCGGTCAGCACTGCGAGACGAACAAAAAGGGTACTTCTTTTGAATTGCATTCCTTACTCCTCGGTCCGAAGCGAAAGCCATTCGGACTATAGCTAAACTGTCTGAAATTCTCCAGGGAATCTCGACGATCCGGGGATGGAATCGGCAATTCTTTTGGGGAGCTGCGGCTTCCAACTGGTTTCGTG
This sequence comes from Pyrinomonadaceae bacterium, assembly GCA_041492185.1. Taxonomy (GTDB): domain Bacteria; phylum Acidobacteriota; class Blastocatellia; order Pyrinomonadales; family Pyrinomonadaceae; genus JAOAPY01. The sequence goes on from JBGPWL010000035.1 coordinate 8,448, forward strand.
AAGATCGCCTCAAAAAGCGGCGTGAGGTCGGGAACTCATCGCTGACCAACGGTTAGCATCGACTCAAGCCCGTCGGTCACGAAACTAAGATTCACATTTCGGGCCCCGGGTTTGCTTGTCGGCGTGCGCGATTGCCGCCCCATTTACGACATCAAGATCACGATTTGCGGGTCCGCTAATTACGCGTCCGGTGGCGTCAAAACGTGAGCCGTGGCAGGGACAGTCCCAAGTCTTCTCCAACGAGTTCCAATCAACGATACAGCCCAAATGAGTACACGCAGCGGAGCGTTCGTGCACGGTGCCGGTTTCGTCCTTGTAAAGCATAATCTTATTGAGGCCACGACGCGCGATGGCTCCCGTGCCCGGGGCAATCTCGTCAGCACTGCGCACTTCGCCACCCGTAACGAGGTCTGCATATTGCGCTGCGACGTTCAGGTTTTCCCTGGCAAATTCCGGCAGGGCGCGCAGCGTCTTGCGCGCCGGCTCGTAAAGGGCAGCCCACTGATTTTTGCGTCCCATGATCAGATCCGTGAGCAGGACTCCGGCGATTGTTCCGTGCGTCATGCCGTTGCCGGAATCGCCGGTAGCTATATAGACGTTCTCTTTGTCCAACGGATTGTGGCCAATGAAAGCCAAACCGTCCACTGGTTCCATGACTTCGCCGGACCAGCGATACTCGATGCGTTCAATTATCGGGAAGCGTCCGCGGGTCCAGCTTTCGAGCCGGGCAAACCGCACTGTCGCGTCGTCCGCCTGGCCTGATTTGTGGTCTTCGCCCCCGACGATTAACAGATCGTGCTCTGCGTCGTCGAGCCCCTCGAGCCGAACGTAGTGATAAGGATCGGGGGTGTCCCAGTAGAGCGCTTTCGTGACCGAACCCCGCGGAACGCGCGCGCCGATCACGTAGGTCAGATAAGCAGCCTGTTTCGTATGAATAGCAAAAAGATCATTGACCGGCGTATTGGTCGCAACGACAACAGAGCCGGCAGTGACGACCGCGCCACCTTTTGTCTCTATGCGCGCTGGTTCACCTCCCTCGATCTTGCTTGCGTGAGAGCCGGTGTAGATACGGCCATTGTCACGAGTGATCGCGCGCGCCAAACCGGCGAGATATTTGAGTGGATGAAATTGTGCCTGCCGCGGAAAGCGTATGCAGGCACCAGTATCGAAGGAGTCTATCGGCGCGCGCGGTACAAGTTCCGTTTCAGTCAGACCCACGCGATGCAGACTTTCCAATTCTCGGTCAAGAATTTCTCTTGAGTCGCCGGGTGGCACGAAGAGATAACCATCCACTCGCTCAAACTCGCAGTCGATTTCTTCTTCCTTGACAATCGATTCAACGCGGGCAATCGCGCCAGTGTGACTTTCAGCAGCCAGCCGAGCACCTTTCTCGCCGTGGAGGCGTTCAAGTTCGAAGTAGCGATCGTCAAGCGCGTTGACCAGGTGGGCCGTCGTGCGTCCGGTCATGCCGCCTCCGACCGAACCATCTTCGAGCACAACCACGCGCAGACCTTCCCGCGCCAGGAGGTAAGCTGTGCTCAGGCCGGAAATTCCGGCGCCGATGACGCAAACATCCGTCGTTGTATTCTCGCTGAGCGAAGGATAGCTTGGGACCTTGCCAGTGAGCACCCAAAAGGAAATGGTTGTACCGGAATCACTAATCACGATTGGTTCTTTCTTCTTTCAGAAGCAGACCTGACGGTCAGCGATGGTTGCGCTTACGTCGACGATGGATTCGACCGGTCAGACCAGCCACCACCATAGTGAGTTCGCCGGGTTCGACCGGCTTGGCAACGTGGACCTGAAATCCCGCCCGCAATGCCCGTTGTCGATCTTCGATGCGTGCGTGCGCGGTTAGTGCCACTGCTGGAACCTGGCCGCCGCGTTTTGCGCCAAGCCTTCTGATGCGCTGGATAAGTGAATACCCATCTATATCGGGCATTTCAATATCAGAAATCAGAATGTCGGGAAGCCATTCTCTGAATACCGCAAGGGCCTCAGCCGCCGAAGCGGTCGACTTCACCTCTGCATCACACTCAGACAGAATCGTCCCCAGCAATTCGCGCGCATCTGGCTCGTCGTCTACGACGAGTACGCGCAAACCGGCTAGTGAAATACTTCTATCAATCTCAAGTTTGCGGGCCGTCGCGTGTTGTTTTAGCGCAGTTGACTCGTGGGCGCCCGTCGCCAGTGGAATGTTTACGGTAAAGGTTGCTCCTTGCCCCTCGCCCGCGCTCTCCGCCCTGATGGTTCCACCGTGTAGTTCAACCAGGTGACGCACAATCGCCAGGCCCAGCCCGAGTCCGCCAAACCTCCGGGTGATGGCGCCGTCCGCCTGGCGAAACTGATCGAACACGTAAGGCAAAAACTCAGCGCTGATGCCCTGTCCCGTATCGCTGACAATAACCTCTACGTGGGAATTGATCGGCTTTAACTGAATCTGAACTCGCCCACCGTTAGGAGTGAACTTCACTGCGTTCGAAAGTAGGTTCCAAACGATTTGTTGCAGTCGATTTTGATCGCCAGTAACAGGACCGGTTCTTGGGTCGAGCAGACTTTGAACGCTGATGCCCTTTGCGTCCGCGGCTAGCCGCACGGAATCGACAGCTGTCTCAACTATCTGTTTCAGTTCGACCGGCCGTATGTCGAGACTCAACTTGCCGGTGATGATGCGCGAGACGTCCAGAATGTCTTCGATCAATTGCGCCTGGACTTTGGCGTTGCGATCGATGATCTCAATCGCCCGATTCATTGTTTCCTGATCGAGCCGGCCGGTCTGCAGCATTGAGCACCAGCCGACGATCGCATTCAACGGCGTGCGCAATTCGTGCGAAACCGTGGCGAGAAACTCGTCCTTGGCCCGGTTGGCGCCCTCTGCTTGAATTCGGGCCTCCTGTTCAGCTTCGTAGAGTCGTGCGCGATCGATGGCGAGGGCAAGGCGATCGGCCACCAATTGCAATAGACGCAAATCCTCCGCGGTGAAGCCCCGTCGTTCGACTTTGTCAGCGTGGATGACCCCGAGGACTCTACTCTCGACCACCAGCGGCGCCGCGATCAGGGAACCAATCTTCTCGCGCAGCATGGAGGTGACCACTTCTATTCCGGACGTGTCGTCCACGATCAGCGGCAAGCGGCTGGCGGCAACGTGACCGGCGATGCCCTGTCCCATTGGCACGCGCACTTTGTCCGCTACTTCCTCTTCAAGTCCGAGCGCGGCGCGGACAGTCAAAACTTGCTCATCTTCAGACAGCAGCAGGATTGCAACCGAATCAGTGTTGAGGACATGTCGGACGCGATCGAGCATCTCTTTCAGCAGATCGTTAAACGCGAGATGCTGGAGCACCGCGTCCGTCACTGTCTGTAAGCGCTTGGTCATTTCTGTCGCGGTCTCAGCTTCAATGCGGGCAGTCTGTTCTCGAGCCAGAAGCTCGGCCCGATCTTCCTCGGCCCGCTTGCGCTCGGTGATATCCCAACCCAGTCCGGCCAATCGAAATGGCGTTCCAGACTCGTCGTAGAATGCGCGGCCGCGGCCCAACATCCAGCGCACTTCGCCACCCTTGGGTGTGTAGCGGAATTCGACGTTGTAATCGGTGTGATTCTCGATTGCCTGGCGCACGGCCTGACCTAAAGCATCGCGATCATCCGGATGAACGAAATCGAAAAATGCTTCTTCAGTTTCAGGAAATTCACCGCGTTCCAGTCCGAAGATTTGCTCCAGCTCCGGCGACCATTCCACGCGATTGCTTTGATCCAGCTTGCGCGTCCAGGTGCCCATGCGGCTGCCCTCCATCGTCAAACGCAACCATTCCCTATTCTCCAGCAAAGCGTCTTCGGTCAACTTTCGCTCGATGAACTGTCCGATCTGGCTACCGATGCTGGTAAAAATTGCCAGCAGAGCATCGTCTGGCTGACGGATTTCTTGGCTGAAGAATTCCATCACGCCGAGGAACTCATCGCCGCAGTGAATCGGGAATGCGAACGCGGCCCGGAGTCCGTCCGCGTTCGCCACGGGCGCGCGCGGAAAGTTCTCGTCTCTCGTCACATCAGGTATCCACGCGGGCTTCAAACTCTTCCATACGCGTCCGGGCAGGCCTACGCCCGGCGCGAACGCGCTCTCTCTGGTCAACGATTCAAACTGGTGTGCTTTGACAGAAGGTGCATGCCAGACGTTCAGGCAGCGCAATACATTCGCTTCGGCGTCCACCGTCCAAACCGCGCCGACCTCCCAGTCGAGTGTCTCGCCAATCGTCTGGAGCATGCGAGGCGTCGCATCGCTGAGTGAGGGCGATTCGGCAAGAATCCGATTAATGGCAAGTTTGCCGGCGAGGCGGCGTTCGTTTTCACGCAAGGTTTCTTCTGACAGTCGCCGCTCTTCCATCACCGCTACCAGAAACAAAAACGTGACGGCATTCGAGCCGAGAAATAGTTGCAAGAGCAGGAGCGACTCGTTCGGTGTGTTGTTACTAAAAGGACCGGCGCCATTTGCCGTACCCCACACCGCGAACACCGACAGCAGGACAGTCGCGAGTGTTATGCCACGCTGGCCCAGTCTGAATGCAGCCCAGAGGAAGAAGGGTACAATCAATCGAGCAAGCGGATAATATTGAATCGAAAGAGGAGACGGTTTGCCAAAGGTTGCCAATGCAGACAGAGATAGCAAAAGCAGCGTGAGAGTGGCTTCGAGATAGCGCTTGGCGGGCAACCATTGGCGAGACTTAGTTCCCCAGGTCAGAAGCAGCGGTGCGATCACCAAACCTCCAACCGTATCGCCAAGCCACCAGGTCAGCCACAGAGAACCAAACTGCTCCCATCGCGCGGCATGGCCCAGACCCAAGCTAATATTGCCTATCGTCGCACTGATCATCGTGCAGAGCAGCGCAGCAAGGACAAAGTTGAAAACGTCCCTGGCTCGATCGAGAGCGTTGTGAAAATCCAAACGGCGAAGCAAGTATCCAGCGGACAATGCTTCCATTGTATTTCCAGCAGCGATGCCGAGCGCGGTTGCCAGGGGGACCGGCGTTAAGGAGTTAGCGAGAAACGCTCCCAAGAGAATGCCGGGCCACGCGCGATAGCCCAGCAGGAGAACTGCTGCCATCGCAATCCCGGTCGGCGGCCACACTGGCGAGACGCTGGTGTGCACTGAAGCCAGCGACAAGCCGAGGCGTGCCGCGGCGAAGTAGATCACGGCCACAGTTAAGAGTTGAGCAAAGAAGCGAAGGCGTTTCAGCTTCACGTCCATTCCCGAAATAACAGACAGACTCAGGCCGCTGCGGGCCTGGGAACCGAGAGTAACTTTTCGGGGGAAAGTAACCGGTGCGATTTTATAACATCCCTGCGGCGGTCAGAGCAAGGTGCTCATCCGGCGCCGGCGACAATTGTCTCGTCCCAGCGAGTGAATCTCAAGTCCCACACCTTCTAGTAACCGCCAGCGCGTTACAGACGTCGTCCCACTCGAAAGCGTGAGTTATTGAGGCCGAAGGCCGAGACAAAACGGGGGCTTCTGTTTTGTATATACTCGAACAATTGCTCTACGGCTGACGGTGTTTTCAAGAGTTGGCACTCTATGAGCTCACAAACTAAGAAGGGCGTCCAATAGTGACGCCCTAACTTTAATTAATACTGAATGGTGCACCCGGCACGACTCGAACGTGCGACCCCCTGACTTGTAGTCTCAACTTTGCCTGTTTCGCCGCGTACGCGTCAGTTCTGATCGGTGCGCCTTTGTTGGGCTTTCCGCTTACTCTATAATGCCTGCGTGATAATACCTGCGTGCCGATGAGTATAGCTTGGTTTGGCGAGGCTGGTACACAAAGGTTGCCGCTGCTTGACGAGCGCAGAACTTAATTTCGATCGAGAGCAAAACCATGAGCGACGAGAATTGGATCGTTTCAGACAAAGAACATCTGGGTGGTAAGCCGAGGGTGCAAGGAACACGCATTTCGGTGGCTTTTCTGCTTGAATGCCTCGCCAGTGGAATGAGCGTCGCTGAGATCGTCGATGCTTATCCTACCCTGACCGAGGAGGCCGTGCAGGGCGCGTTGCGTGAACTGGCGCATGAAAAGGAAGCGGCGGCGGCGTGAGGATTCTCGACGAAAACATGCCTCGCAAGTTGCTGGCCGCCCTGGTGGCAGAAGGTCACGAGGTCGATTCGGTAAAGTCGCTACAATTGCAGGGAATCGACAATGGAGCGCTCTATCAACTGGCCGCGTCCAATTACGATCTTGTTTTACGCTTGACGCTGAGTTTTCACGACGAGTGCGCATCTCCAGCTCAGCCGCGCGGTTGAAACTCGTTCGCGTAGTTATCGCGCAAACCCCGCAAGACGAATTCGTAGGCCAATTCCTCACCGCTTTTCGGAAAACAGATTGGTCGATCCATAAGAGCGGCGACGATTGGCCCACTGAGTAGCGGGAGATGCTCCGGAGCGTTTGGTGCTTCACCCACGCCCCGGCGATCTTTTGACTAAATGTTTTCCCGCCCCGTTCAATATCCGCGACAGCCCGACCGCACAACTCTACGCCGCGTCTACGCCGCGCTTCAAGTCCTCTACTTCGTCACGGCACTTCGCGTCCGCGGCCGTGCGCCCAGTCGCAGTTATCAGTTCACTAATTGAAATTGAATGGTGCACCCGGCACGACTCGAACGTGCGACCCCCTGATTCGTAGTCTAAATTCGAGTGTCCTTCCGTGTTTCTCTAAGTGTGGATTAGTGCATTCTTCTTATGGTCCTAACCTGTCTATGATAGCCCCCGTGCCGGTGACTTTCACCGGGTTTGGCTGAGTTGGCACACACTTGGCACACAAAGAATCCGGAGAGCGCCTACACGAATTCAAAAGCAGACGGTAGTTACGCGGAGCAGTGCTGACTATCGCTTCGTTGATAATCAGGTGCAGCAGCAGTTGCTGAGGACCATGACTTAATCTTTTCGCGAATGGCATTGAACTTTGATCAGAACGCACTCATTAAGAACATCATCAAAACAATCGACGCGGGTGAATTCAAAGTCCCCTCAGCGAAAAACTGTCAAACCAGGCGCGACCAACTATCGGACAGGGGCTCGAGGAGCAAACCTGGCGCTGAATATTGATCGTAACAGCCCGTATCTTGCTGGTTTCAAAATCAACTGAAAACCTCTGCCAACCGGTTGTGCCCGAAGGCAGCGACGAAGACTGCGCGATGACGCGGGCGTCCCCAGTTGCTTCTCTTACGACGACGACCGGCAATCCTGCGCTGACCAGATTTTCGGTGCGAGCGGCAAAGCTCAAATGATAACGAGTGCGCGGCTCGACCAAAACAAGTTGTGAGACCACTGGCACCGTCACAGCGAAATTGCCAGCATAATCCAACCGCAAACTACGCTGGCCCGCTTGTGGCGCGCTTGAGTCGAGCAGAGTGTGAACTGTCTGAGTTGCTTTCGTCGGTTGCCAGCCGAACCCTTCGTCGTTCGAATTGATTGCACTCTCGAAGCCACCATCAAACAGGTTTTCGTCGCCAGCAGCGCCGTTGTCGACGCCCGCCAGCCAAAGCTGATGAGCGGCCTTGAACTCCTGCGAGGCGATCAAGGCAGACACGAGCGCGCGCCGCTCCTCAGCGGCAATCTTCTCAGTGGCGCGAATCAGATCAAGACCTGCTCCGGTTTGGTTGTGAGTTACCAGGAAACGCGCAAGCAAAACGCGCTGGTCGTCGGTTTGTGGTTGAACGAAAGCCAAAACAGATGTGACTTCTCCATCGCTGACTCCCCATGCAAGATCGATCAGCACCGGTAAGAGCGCGGGGTCACTCGTCGCCGCTTTGCGCATTTCGCTAAACGCCGACTCGATCTCGTTTTTCCTGAGCAGCACGTTGCCTAGTTGCCAGCGCGGTTGGGAATAGTACGGCGCCAACTCGACCGCGCGTCGCAACGCATCGATTGCGCCATTACTGTCGCCGTTCTCTTCGCGCGTGCGTCCCAACTCTTGCCAAAGAAAATAGTCTTGTGGTCGCAAAGACACTGCGCGTTCAAATTCTGCGACGGCTTCGTCAGTTCTGCCCGCCTCCACCAAACACACCGCGTGAACGTAATGCGCCTCAGGATCATCAGCCTTGAAGCTTAGCGCGCGTTCAGATGCTTCCGCTGAATTCGCCGCCGAACCGTACTCGGAGAACAAACGCGAAAGCCCCGCGCGAGCGGAACTGATCGATGCGAGCAGGCAAAACAACAGAGCGATGACTGCGATTGCACGACGAACACCAACTTCCGTGTGAGCGGCCCGCGTCATTAAACAATGTTTCTTCATTTGCAGTTGGTTAGGACGGTCAAATACTTGGAAACTAACGGTTAATCTCTGTCTTCAATAAGCAGAAGACTTCAAAAACTGGGGACGATAGAAAGATCGCGCGAGGGAAGATCCGTCCGCGCTGAAGGGGTACTGTGTCGCACAAGAGTAGAAACTTGCTCGCCTTGATCGCGTTGGCCGTTCTTTTCGCTTACGCTCCAATCGCATCCGCCCAGCAGCCGTCCGACAAGATACTCGCGCAACTCAAACGCGCTGTAGTGATCGTTACGACTTACGACGATAGCGGACGCGCGCAGTTCCAGGGCAGCGGATTCTTCATCACGCCGGAGCGCGTCGTAACCAACCTGCACGTCATCAAGCACGCCAGCCGCATCCGCATCAAAACTTTTGCAGGCAAGCTGGCAACGGTACAGACGGTTGTGGCGACGGACGCGAATGCCGACCTGGCGCTGCTCCAGATCAGCGAAGCGTGTCACGACATTACGACCGTCGAGCTGGAGTATGCGCCGCCCGCCGAGGGCGAATCGATCACTGTAATCAGTAATCCTCAAGGTTCTCACTGGAAAGTTACTCGCGGCCAGGCAGGCGCAATTTGGGAATTCAAAGACTCCGGCAAACGAATGCAGATCACTGCGAGCATACTTCCGGGCAGCAGTGGCGGCCCCGTCTTCAATCAACAGGGCCACGTCATCGGCATCGCCGTGATGCACACGAGCAGCGGAGAGGACTTCAACTTCGCAGTGCCCGCTGCAAGCTTGAAAGCTCTCCAGGCTGCAGCGAGCATCGCCACTAATCGCGCTTCCATTGAGCGCAATTAGCCACGACCGAGTCTTCGCTCCACCCGTTTGACAAGTTACATCTATGGCTGGCGCGGATTGTCGCCGCTCAGAGCAGCGCCCCGTGCTCCGGCCTTAGCGGCGGCAGTACCACCGACAACTGCTGCGCCAGCGCCGGCAACGCCCGCCGTTCCGCCGGCGCCGAGTCCACCTGCGGCTGCGCCGATCGGCAAGGCCGTCTCCGGGCCTTCGCACTCCTTCGTTCTTGCTAATACGCTTGACAGCTTCGACGAATCGGTCTGAAAGACGTTTCCTTCAGAGGTCGTCACTCTGCCACTGATTCCTTTCTTGGTAGTCAGCACAGCGCAGCCCGATTTGAGTTGCACGCTGATCTCGGTGGCACTGAAGTTAAGTGTCAAATCGGTTTTCGGCGCCATGTCGAGCCGGCCCAGCGAGCCGAGATCGACCGTCGCTCCGATCTTTTCCGGAGACTGAATCTGCGATCCTGACAGAAGGGTCGTACCAGAACTGGCCTTGTTACCGTTAACCAGGACAGGTTTGTTGTCACGCGTTCTGAGTTTTCCCATCAAAGGCGGACCAGCGATCGCATAGGCCTGCAGGGCGCAGGTGACGAACACCAGTGTGATTGTTTTTCCAAGTCTAAATTTCATCTAACTCTCCTTTTGATTGTGGCCGGAACCTGCGTCCCAGCTCGTTTGATTTTCTGCGCGAAGATCTCTTGTTGCAATTACAACGAGAGCCATGAAGACCACGGCATTAGCCGTAACATGAAGACCAAAGTCCACGACGTTGTGGACCACGACGCCGAATATTCCCGTCAACGCCCCAAGGCAGGCAGCGCGTCGAAAATTTTCACGCCTCGAAAGCTGGCGGCGCGCGCGTTTTATAAAGACGAAGCCAAACCACACCACGAGCCCGACTCCGACGATGCCGCCCGACGCGAACAGTTCCAGGTAATCGTTATGCGCGGCCTCTGGAGTCCATTTCCCGGAAGCGTCATGAAACTTTGTGATTGCCACGCCGTACGCGCCGAAGCCACTCCCTGCGAGCGGATGGGCTTTGATTAACTGCCACGTCGCACTCCAAACCTCACGGCGGCGCACACCCGCATGCGGCTCCAGCGCTTCGGTCTTAATCTCGCCCGGCAACGATGCCAGCCTTGTCACCAGCACATCGCCGCCAAGCCACACTGCGCTCGCTGCGACGACGGCCAACAGACAAACGCTCAGCGCCATTGCGGGAGCAATCGATTTGTAACCCCAGCGTTTTGCGATTGTTGATTCGCTTCTGTTTGTTGCTGCGCGCTGTTTCGACCGTAACCAGATCGTCATGACAATCAGAAACACGATCTGGCCTAACATGCTAAAAATTCCTCCGCGCGAACTTGTAAGCACCAACCCTGTCCACATCAGCGCGATTGCAGAGACATAGATAAGCAAACGTTCGCGTTGCACTGCGCCGCCAAATATGAGTCCAGTCGCCAAGCCAATGCCCATCTCCGCAAGAAATGCGAAATGGTTTTTATTAACAAACTGGCCAAAGCCGGAGTCACGCCGCAGGTAAGGCAAAATGAAACCTGTGTCGCTGTGCTGCAACGCCTGACGCGCAATGCCAAACAAAGCGCTCGCCACTGCGACTCCGATCACCACATGAATGAGCGCCCTCATCCGCCGGCGCGTTGCGGTGTAACGCAATAGGAGCGCGCCATTGATGGCCAGCGCCAGCAATTTCAGAAAAACAAGACGCGTCTCGAAAGGATCGGAGCTGATCATTTCGACCGAGAACAGCCTCACACTTTGCAGAAATGTAAATGCGACCAACACTGCCAACGGCGCCAGCAGTTGTTTCTCTCTGACATTCCAAACACCGGTTATCAACCCTTGCAGAATCCACAGCGCGCCCAAACCGAAAGACGCGCATTCGTACAGCGAGATCCACCACGGCTCGACCGTGCCAAAGGGGATCACCACGAGCACAAGCAGACCGAGGAGCGACGCAAAGACGAACCGGTCGAGCAAAAGCAGCGCGCGATCCAGCGCCGGCGCCTCCGACTGAGAGCCTGCGGCGCCCATTACCAAGCCATTTGTGAACGCTATGTCAGACATTTCTTATGCAGCTACCGAAACGACTGGCGCAAACGACGAAATCATTGAAGTCTGCTTCACCAGGTCGTAAGCCCAGCTTGATTCGTGACGCACCAGGCTGACCGTGTTCTCTTCTTCAGTAAGGAACTTCACATTGCTGTATTTCGCAGCGCGGTAGTCCTTCACCTCGCCGCTTCGGATTTCATCAATCACCTGATTGATGCCTTCGATCACGGTCCAACGTGGGACAAAGCCGAGTCGCTCGCGAATCTTTCTGAAGTCGGCCCGGTAGTTGCGCCGGTCGCCACCCAATCCCTGATTGATCAACTCCGCGCCGGGAACCAGCTTCTGAATCAATTCGCCGATCTGTTGAATCGTGTGGTTCTGTTCGTCGCAGCCAACATTGAAAACCTGTTGGTGAACTTTCGGCAGCGGCGCTTCGAGCGTGTGCAGCAGCGCGAGAGCGGCATCATCGACGTGCAGGAACGGGCGCCATTGATCGCCGCCCTGGATGGTAATCTCGCCATCCATTACCGCTTTTGCGGTGAGCAGATTCACGACCAGATCGAAACGCGTGCGACCCGACAACCCATAGATAGTCGAGAATCGCAGGCAGGTCGGCGAGAAAGTCTCGCTCGCCAAATCCATCAAAACTTTTTCAGAAGCAAGCTTGGTGATCGCGTAGAGCGAGACGGGATTGAGCGGCGATTTTTCGGTCAACAACTCGTCGTCGTCGCTGGCGCCATAAACCGAGCAAGTGCTGGCAAATAGAAAACGCCGGATGCCATAACCCTTCGCGACCTCCGCAATCGTTCGCGTGGCCATCAGGTTCACTTCGATCGTCAGATCGCGATCGAGGGCGCAAGCAGGATCACCAACAATCGCTCCCAGATGGATTACCGCATCAACGCCACTCATGCACTCGACCAGTTTATCGACGCGGCGAAAGTCGGCCTGCATGATTTCGAGGTTGGGGTTGCTGAGCACGTCGCGGATCGGTTCAAAGCCATAGAAGAACCGGTCGAGCAACCGCACCCGGTGACCGCGGGCAAGCAGTTTCGGCAAGAGGGCCGAGCCGATGTAACCCGCGCCGCCGATGACGAGCACAGTGCGCGGTGTCGGCTCTTTCCAAAGTCGCGGCAGATGCAGAAATGAGCGCCAGGCGGCGCTGTGGGTCGGGGGGAATACTTGCATGGGGGTCATCTCCTGTGGGTTGCTGCAATGTGATGGACCGCATCGATCACGTCGCCTACGTCCTGCTCGGACATGGACGGATAGAGCGGCAGGGAAAGAATTCGATCGTAGATCTTTTCGGCTCGCGGCAGGTCGCCGCGCCCGTACCCAAAATACTCGCGATAGAACGGATGCAGATGAACCGGAATGAAGTGAACACTTGCACCGATTCTCAGTTCCTTGAGTTGATCGATGAACTCGGCGCGATCAATCGTCAACTGATCGAGATTCAGACGAATCGCGTAGAGATGGTAAACGTGGTTGCGATCCGCATGCTTAATCGGAGTTTCGAGCGCGTCCAGACCAGCAAAGGCTTCGTCGTACATGCGCGCGTATTTTTGCCGCAGCTTGATGAAGCCATCGAGCCGGCGCAATTGATGAATCCCGAGCGCGGCGGCGATGTCGGTCATATTGTTTTTGTAACCGGCGTCAACTACTTCATAGAACCACGACCCTGAATTTGCGTAGCGTTTCCACGCGTCCTTGCTCATTCCATGCAGCGACAGAACGCGCATCTTCTTCGCCAGCTCATCGTCCGCGGTCGTGATCATGCCGCCCTCGCCCGTGGTCATGTTCTTGTTCGCGTAAAATGAAAAGGCGGTGGCGCGCAGCGGACGCAAATAACGATGAGCGAGATGATCGGAACCAATCCTTTCGCCGTGATACGTGGTGCCCACTGCGTGCGCGGCGTCTTCAATCACCTCGAGTTTCTGTCCCGCGGCGATCTCGTAAATAGCATCCAGATCGCACGCCTGGCCCGCGTAGTGGACCGGCATGATCACTCGCGTGCGCGGTGTGATGACGGCCTCGACGGCCGCGGGATCGATTTGAAAGTCAGGACCAATGTCCACCAAAAGGGGACGCGCTCCCAGGTGAACTACAACATTCGCGGTGGCGCAAAACGTAAGCGTCGGCAGGATGACTTCATCGCCCGGCCCGATTCCCAAAGCCGCCAGCGCCGTGTGTAAACCAGCTGTGCACGAGTTGACGGCCACTGCATGGCTTGCGTCCGTATAGGCGCTGAAGTCGCTTTCGAAGCGTTTTACTTTCGGGCCAGTAGTTATCCATCCCGATCGCAGCGTGTCGACAACTTCCGCAATCTCTTCCTCGCCAATCGATGGCAGCGCGAAAGGAAGAAATTCCTCTCGGACTGGCGCTTCGGTTTGCATCAATGTTTCCATCGTTTTCTCCCTTACGTGATTCGCAGCGAGCGAGCAGTCTTCTAAAGCAGCCGGCGCAAGGAAATTGAAGACCCGGCTAAACGGAAGCCGCATTTTTGGAGAAGTCGCACGCAGGGAATGTTGCGACCCTGAGTTCCCGTGTCGACGATTTCGCAGCGCTGTTCGCGGAACCATTCGATTGCAGCCATGAGTGTGGCGTGTGCAACACCGCGGCCTCGCGCATGTTCGGCTGAAGCCACCATCACCACAGTTCCCACAATTCGTCCCAACTTGCGGGTATCGCGTTGCAGTGCGCACGTCATGAAACCGAGCAGGCCGGTGTGGTCTTCGGCGAGTACTACTGCATCAGCAGCTTTACCAGTGCAGGAGTTGTGCAGCCACGTGGCGTGCAATTCGCCGGCACGCTCGCTGCTGATAAACGGATCCGCATGGAAGCGATCGTAGACAAAAACAGTGCGGGCCAGCGCTGCCACGCACTCAGCGTCATCGGCAGTTGCCAGGCGAATCTTGAAATCGTCAGGAGGCGGTACCGGCCGGTGCGCGGCGAGGTCAACGGCGAGCGTGAGAATGCTATCAACCGTGATGAAGTCCTCTTGTTCAAAGAGATGCAGGCTGGAAAGATCGGAAGCGTCGACACGTACGCTAAGATGGCGAACGCCGCGCTCATCAGCCGCCACAATCACATGATCCAGCAGTTTCTTCTTTGTCTGGTACTGCTGCGCATACGAACCTTCGGCGACGAGGTAATCGATGCGCGCGGCCGGAACGCCGATCTGTTCGCTGTCCCAGGGCAGCACCGTAAAGGAGGCGAAGCCGCGCGCTTGAGTTTCTCCCAACACTACGCAGCTCGCGTTGTTCTCATTTTCTAAAGTCTTCCTGATACGCGCGGAAGTGAAGGAGAAAAGGTCCGACGCGTTCCAGCGGCTATGGCGTGCGAACGGTTTGAAGGGCCACGCTTCAACGAGTGGCGCAATTGCTGTCCAGTCGGGCGGCGCATAAGGACGTACTAAGCTGTCGTTCATCTCACGTCCTCCGAAACTTGATTGATATAAATGTCGCGGCTCCCCAGAACACAGGGAACGGTTTGAAACAGGATTCGCAAATCCAGCAGTAGCGACTGGTGTGCAACGTATTCGAGATCTATCTGCGTGCGCGAGGACCACGTAATAGCGTTGCGGCCGTTAATCTGGGCGAGCCCGGTGACACCCGGCTTAACCACGCTGCGGCGCCACTCGTCCTCACCGTAGAATCGCGCCTGGTCCACCTGATCGGGACGCGGTCCGACCAAACTCATCGCGCCAGTTAGAACGTTGAATAGTTGCGGCAGCTCATCCAGGCTGGTCCGGCGCAAGACGTGTCCAAAGCGAGTTACGCGCTCGTCGCTCGGCGAGTTGAAAGTCGATCCATCCGGATTGCGATAGTCGGGCGCGTTTTCGATCATCGTGCGAAGCTTGTAGAGCGTGAAAGGCCTGCCATTCCGTCCCAATCGTTTTTGCCGGATCAAAACTGATCCGGTCGAGTCGAAGCGAATCGCGATCGCGATCAAGACCAGCGCTGGGCTGAGCAGAACCAGCGCCGTTGCCGAGACAACGACGTCGATGATCCGTTTCGCCATTTCTTGCCGGATCGTCATACCGCACGCTCCCGTCCATAAGCCTGCTGCAAACCAGGAGCGGGCCGGCCATCATCAGCCGCGACCTGCGCACCTGCTGGGAGCAACAGTTCCAGATATTGCGCGCGGTAACCATCAAGCATGCGCGACTCGGTGTAATCTTTGCAGAACACTTCCCTCGCCATGGTCGACTTCAAAACTCGCAGCGCCGGATTGCGAACGAATTTCATGATCGCGCGCGCCAACGCGTCAGGATTTTTGGCCGGCACAAGCAGCGCCGTTCTTCCTTGATGGGTCGCCTCCAGATTGCTGCCGATGGTGGTCGTGACGATCGGTTTGCCCGCCGCCATCGCTTCGAGCAACGCGATTGACAAACCTTCCCGCAGAGTGGGAAGCACAACAATGTCGCTCGCTGCCAGCAGATCTCCGATGTCGTTTCTGAAACCGAGAAACGTGACTTGTTTGTGAAGGCCCAGATCGTTGACGAGCTTTTCCAGATCTGATTGGAGCGCCCCCGTCCCGGCAAAGATCAGCTTGAAAGAAATATTGCCGTCGCGCTTGAGTGGTGGCAGCGCCTGGAGCAGGTACTCGAGACCCTTTCCTTCGGCGAGCCGGCCGGTTGACAACAGCATCAACGTGCCAGGCTTAACATTGAGTTCCTGCCTGATGCGTTCGCGATCTCGATCCACCTTCACACGATCGGCTGGAATTCCGTTGGGAATTGCAACAACTTTGCGCGCGTGGCCGATCCCCAGTTCCAGCGCCCAGCGGCGGTGATACTCGCTGACTGTGACGATGCGATGGCACATGTGAGCGGCGATGCGTTCCAACAGTGCATACGCGAAGAGTGTCCTGCGCGACGACTCTTCGTGAAAAGCAAAGCCGTGCACGGTGTGGATGATGCAGCGGATGCCCGCCGCCCTTGCCGCCAGCCGGCCGACGAAACCGGCCTTTGAAGTGTGCGTGTGTACGACGTCGTAATCGCTGCGCCGCAAGAACTTCCACAAGCGAAACAGCCCTCTCAGATCGCGCACTGGAGCAATCTCGCGCCGAATACAATCAAGGTTCACCACCCCGATTCCCTGCTCGCGCAACATCCGGCGGCAGACTGGATCAGTTGCCAGCACATCGACCTGCCAACCCATTTTCCGGGCCATCTCAGCGAGGCGGTGGATGATAATCGTGCCGCCGCCAACTTTGGAGTCGCCGACGATGTGCAGCAATCGAACCGGGCGCGGGCTTGCACTGTCTCGTGTTGAATCTGTCGTTTTCATAGTTCGCCGCTAAGGCAATCTTTGGGTCTGCGGTTGGCGACTGGCCGACTCGCGCAGGTTTTGCGCCACGATGGAGGCGGAGGTGATCCACAACGGCATCCAGCCGAGCGCGAGCAACAGCCAAAAGTGGCGCCAGTGAAGCGTGTCGATGGTGAAACTGTTGAGCAACGTTCCGCAAAGCGCCGCGGCCACCAGCGCAAACAACGAGCGCTGGGCGCGACTCGCTGCCCGCTGCGACAACAACAGCGACCGCGTCAAAGTGAGCAGTAGGAAGCCGGCAAAACTCAAGAAACCGATTACGCCGTTTTCCGAAAAAATGCGGAGGTAGACATTGTGCGTCGCGTAATTGAGCAGCAGGTATGATTGGACTGGTCCAACTCCGAGCGGATTGTTGAGACCCAATCGCAGCGCCGCGCTGAAGTTTGCCAGGCGATCAGCATCGTAATCCTGCAACTCCGTGCGGTATGATAGGACCTCGTTGATTTGCGGAATTGTCGTCGCATAGACAATGGCCGCTCCGGCAATTACTGCAAAAATGATGAAATAGATCAGGTTGCGGCGCAGCGCGCCCGCGCCGCGTCTGGCGATTGCGCTGAGTGCAAAGAAGAACAGCAGCGTGACCACATAATTGACCCAGGCGGCGCGCGAATAACACAGGAGCACCCCCACCGAACTTACAAAACACGACGCCAACCACGGGGCTCGGCGCCAAAGAGTGCCACCCAACATCACGCGATGCAGCGCATAGACGGCAACGATTACGAGATAAGGGCCAAAGACATTCGGATCTTTGAAGAAGCCTTTGGTGCGATCGTAAAAAAGAACCCACTCACCAAACGGCAACAGGTTGAAATAGCAAAGCACGGCGATGATAGCTGAGACGACACCGCCAACGGTGAAGGCGAACATTACGACCCGCAATCCCTGCTCTTCGTATTTCGTCAACACGCCAAGTACGAACATCCACGAGACCAGCATGAAGAGCGTGATGGCGAAGTACATTGCGCCTTGCTCCAGATCGATCGCATAGCAAAGCGAAGCGAGGTTGGCCAGCACGAAAAGTCCCAGCAGCATGTAAGGCAATGTCAGCCTGCGATCCCAGCGAAAGTCGCCGCTAAAAAAGCCGACGATGAAAAGCAGAGAGATCCCGATGTCGCTGGGCGACGGCTCGAATATCGCGAGTACACCGAGCGCGACTGCAACGGAGACGAACACCAGATAAGGAGAGCGCCTGGACGTGCGCCTCGAACGTGACTCAACGAAGCGCGCCGCGACAGGCATTCCCAAAAATCCAGAATCGGCTGTGATGCTCAGAGACATAACTTTTCTAACTTGCGGACTCGACGGCCGCGACGCGGCTCGTTAGTCGGGTTTGCAGTTGAACGAAAACTCCGACCCCTAAAATGATTGTGCCGAGCAGATCGGCGAAGACAATCGCGCCGGCCGCACCCCGCAAACCGGACGATTGCGTGGCCACTACGCCGATGGTCAAAACAAAGATGGCAACGGCGAGTTGGGCCCAGAAGATACGATCGGGCCGCTGGAGCGAACGCAGCGCGCTGGCTAACACGATCATCGCTCCATCCAGAATTGGAATTAACAACAGGGGCCGGAGAAGGTTTGTTTGTGAATCGTACCGGCCGCCATAAAGGAGATGGACCAGCACGCTACTGAAAAGGCCGACAACGACCGAATAGAAAACTGCGCCAGCCGCGAACAACGCCAGCGACAAACGCAGGAGCTTTTTGAATTGCTCGCGGTTGCGCGCGCGCGCCACCATCGCCGGCAACAAGAGCGCGCCCAGAGCAGCGTTGGTCTGCAACAGTGGCAGCACGAGATTTGATATTGCTTTAAGCGAGGCACTGGCCTCGAAGTTGACCAGCACTGAAAGGACCACAAAGAAGAAGTTGAGCGGGACCCACATCAGCAGCGCTGTGGCAAAAGCCCAACGCCCGTAACGCCAATGATCGGCGACGACCGGCATCGATGGCGCATTTCTTTCTTCATCCGGCATCGGGCGGAGGACACTTCGCAGCAGCCACAGGCCGGTTGCAGCGCTTGCTACGCTCAACGTCACCATCGCCGAAAAGATCGAGAGCACGTGCAAACCAGCAAGCGCAAACAAGCCGACCAAGGTCAGAACCAGGTAAGCGGCGCTCGCAATCGTTGCTAACCGTGGTTGAAATCGCAGGTACGCCGCGCGCCTGCCAAACCACATCAACAGGGAAAATGGCGTGACCAACGACAAGCCAAAAAGCGCCCGAGCCAGCAAGCCGAAGCCGTAGATTCGCAAAGCTATGGCGACAACGATCAGCAAGAGGCTGCCGATTCCGGTCAGACCCCAGTGGCCGCGCAATAACGTCCGCAGATATCGACGCGGTTGATCGGCATACTTGCCGGCGCCAAAAACCAGCAGCGGTTCGGTGAGCAGTGCCGTGTGAAACGCGCCGATGAAAAGAAAGCACGAGTAAGCGACTGCGAATGCGCCGTATTCAGGGGGCGCCAGCCAACGTGCCAGGAGTACGTTCAAAAGCACGTTGGCCAGCGCAAAGAACCCCTGATCCGCTACGACCCAACTGCCGCGGGCAATCCACTTTCTGTTTTCATGCTTCGCAGTCATCAATACCTACTCGTTCATTAGCGCGCAAGACTGGTTGACGCAGTGCTCTCAAGGCCGTACGGCTTCTTGTAATAGCCGCGGTAGTAATAATCGTCGTCGTGTTGCTTGACGTTATTGAGCACGACGCCAAAAACGCGCGCGCCAACACTACGCAAGAGCTGCCGCGTGCGGCGCGCCAGTTCGCGCGTCGAACGGCCGCCGTGGACTACCAGCACCACGCCGTCAACCAGCGTAGCCAGGAGAACGGCATCAGTCACGCTGGTGACCGGTGGCGAGTCGATGACGATGTGATCGAAATGCGGTTCGAGTGTTTGCAGCAACTGCTTCATCTGGTTTGAACCGAGCAGTTCAGCGGGGTTAGGCGGAACTGGACCGGACGTCAGCACGTGCAGACCCTTTGTTTCCTGCTGATCGATCAGCGAAAGGATGTCCTGCTCGTTCATATCTCGCGAGAGTACGGTGCTCAATCCCGCTGCGTTAACTATCTGAAAGATGTTGTGGACCATGGGACGGCGTAGATCCGCATCAATGATCAGAACGCGTGCTCCCGTTTCCGCCAAACTGATCGCGGTGTTAATGACGGTCGTGGTCTTCCCTTCTCCGGGCTTGCCCGAAGTGACCAGCAGCGTCTTCGGCGCGCGGCCCGCGGACGACAACAGGATCGAGGTGCGTAACTGCTTGTACGCCTCGGCGACCGTAGAGCGCGTGCGGCCGCTGAGCAGCAACTCGGGGCGCACAAGCGCTCCGTCGGTTGTCTTACTCGCGCCAAAGGCGGGGAAGAAGCGACGACGATTCAGGCCGCCGGCGCTGGGGATGATGGCGAGTGCCGGCAGACGAAGCATGCGTTCAACGTCGTCAGCCGTCCGGACAGTGTTGTCAAGATACTCGAGAAAGATCGCCAATAAGATCCCGAACGCGATCGCAATCACCAGCGCAAGCGCGACACCCAGCAACCGCTGCGGCCCGACTGCTTCATGCGGAGTGATGGCCCGATCGACAACATTGACGTTGTTTGGCGTGCCCGCGAGCGCTACGTCATTCTCCTTGGCACGCTGCAACAAACCGTCAAGCAGATTTTTGTTGGTCGCAATCTCCTGCTGGATGATGTGATAGTTGACGGCCGCTTCGTTCTGCGTAAGGGTTTCGCCGCGCTGTTGATTAAACGAAGTGCGCAAAGAGTTCTCACGCTCAAATGATTGCCCATACCGAGTCTTTAAGTTGGTAAGGACGGTCGCGACAGCGCGGTTCCGCATCTCGGTCATCTTACGTTCGAGGGTCGCGATCTGCTGCTCTACTTCTTTTACTTCCGGCCACTCTTCGGTGTTGTCGACCAACAGTTGCGCGCGTCTCTGTTGCAACTCGGTCAACTTCTGTTCCGTGTCGTCGATGTTTTTGGCGTTCTCCTGCGCCAAAGCGCTCGCCGCACCAGGCGCTTGCGCGGCGCGATAGGCCGCTTCGGCCAGCTTGCGATCATTCTCAGCTTCGAGCAGTTGTTTGTTGAGTCCGACCAAACGATCTACCACGGTGTTCTGCGTGGGATCGAGCGAGAGGATCTGATTGCTGTTGCCGTAAGCGATCAGTTTCTGTTCACCATCGCGAATCTGCGACTGCAATTCGGCAATGCGCTTGTCGAGAAAGTTTCCTGAGGTTGTTCCGGTTTTGGTTTTCTTTTCCAGGTTCGCGATCGCAAAGGCATCGGCGATAGCGTTTACGATTCGCGCGGCCAGTTTGGGATCGCCGCTGGTATAACTGATCTCGATCAGACGAGTCTCTTTTGTTTGCAAGCGCGTTTCTTTGACCGGCTCGATCTTCAAATCGCGTTGCAGCGCATCAACAAACGGGGCCAGCCGCTCGGCTTCCTCAGTTTCTTCGCTGCCCGTTGCGACTACCGGGATCTCGTTTCTCGGTTGGGCGCCAACTTGCGCCGGCGTATTGCCGCCGAGGCCGACAACTCGCTCGAGGTTCTTCCACAACGGTCGGCGATTCATCTTGGCGATGAACGTCGGGTTGTGTTCGAGGTCCAGCGATTTCACCGCCCGGCGCAGCAGACCTGGACCGGCAAGAATTTGCAGTTGCGTGTTGAAGTAAGCCGGATCGTTTACCTGACTGCTGACTACGACGGAGCTGTTCTTCGACGAATTCAGCAACGGGTTTGCCGTCTCCAGATCGACCTGCACGCGCGCGGTCGCCTCGTACACATTGTGGCGGCGCAACATCATCACCGTGGCCAGCGCCGTAGCCAACACTGCCAGGCCGGCGACGAGCCAAAGACGCTTGCGCACCGCTTTCCAATAGTCGCGCAAGTGTGCCTGTTCATCGTCCGAATCCTTTGGCAAAGCGGGATAGTGATTCAGTGGCTCGGCGATCAATTCAGGCTCTCGCAGCGCGAGGGCATTTTCAAGACTCTCTCTCATGATCATCTTTTCCTTTTGTAGTGATTGAATGGGGCAATTAGGGAACTACCCGAACTGAACGTGAAATAGTCGGCGCAACTGCGCCCAGCAATCCGCGGAAAAGGCGTTTGCCCGCGGAAGTGGGCACGTCGATTATGTCGTTTGGCTTGAGTTCAATATCGTCGGCTTTGCGTTTGCTGATTGCGTCGAGGTCAACGACGATCTCGGTTTTCGCGGGGCTGCCGGGTAACTGTCTCAGAATGCGCACGCGATCTTTCTTCGCGTCCGCCATCGTGCCGCCGGCCATCGCCACCGCTTGCGACACCGTAACTTTTTCTTTCAGGGAAATACTGGTGGGCTTGAAAACGTTACCGACGACGAATACCTGCTGCGCTTCGGGCACCGTGATGATGTCGCCCGGATGGACGTAAGGATTGGAGCTGTCGTTGCCTCTGAGCGTGCTGTTCAGATCGTAAGCTTCAAAGCCACTCGGGGACGCCGACACGTTTTCATCGCACGACGCGATCTCCGTACCGTGGGCTAAGAGAACGCGCTGGCCCGCGCGCTCCGTGGGACCGCCGGCAAGCGAAACCAATTCGAGCAAGCGCACGCGCCGCTGGAGTTGAAACTGGCCAGGCTTGTCCACGGCGCCCATCACCGCGACCGGCTTGGAGCTGTATTCCTTGATGAATACGTCAACATGCGGATGGCGCTGGTATTTCAAGTAGAGCGTCGCCAGTTCTTCGGCCAGTTCAGACTCGGTCCGGCAACCCGCGCGAATCTCGCTTTCAATCATCGGCATGCGAATCATTCCTCGATTGTCGACGCGCACCGCGTCGCGAGAGAGTTGCGGACGATTGAACACACGAACCTCAAGCACGTCGCCAGGACCAATGCGATAGAGATCGGCGGCGGAGTGGGCGGATCCCGGCTGCGCGGGCGTATTTGTGGATGCTTCTTGCGCTCGGGCCTGAAAAGGACTTAACAACACCATCAGCGTGAGAGCACCACAGGCGGCCTTGACCACGCTGGCTCTGAATCGAAGCGCCGCCAGACGGAGCCGCGCTGACCTAATCCGCCGGCGAAACCGGATCGTGTTGCCAATTGCGCGCGCCAAAAGATCTGACGAGCGTGATTTTGGATGGTTTGTCTTTGCAGTTTTCATGGTAGTAGCTCATCTCGGTTGTAGGGGCTGTCAGTGATCGAGCGGTGATGATCCAACCAGCCAGCGACACCGGCAGAACTGGAAATCTCACCCCGCATAAGCGCGAGAACAAGGTCGTGGGTAACCACGGTGTTGAATCCCGGCGTGTAGGTAAGTTGCGCGCGCTGGCCGGCGAGCTTGACGATAAATGGAATGCGATGATCCATCTTGCCGCCAGAAACGGCCGCGTCTTCGCGTGTCCAGAAAGGCCCACGACTCCACATCTCGGTGCGCCACCAATGGTCGGCGCTGATGATGACCGTGGTCTTGTCCCAGACACCTGCGCGTTCCATCGCCCGACGCAATTCGCCAAGCGTCCGATCGACCAGTTCGAGGTTGTCGAGGTAGCCGTTCTTGCTTTCCAAGGAGAAATCATCTTTTGCGCGATCGTAGATTCCGGGCGGATGCGGCGCGGGAGAATGAACAAAGACCAGATCCAGATCAGGATCGACTGAGGCTCTCAACGCGCTGTCGAGCACGCGTTTGTAACGCACCGTGTATTTCTCGCGCTCACCCCTGGTGACAATTCGATTGACGAACTTCACGCGCTGAATGACCGGCATCGCAGCCTGTTGAACTAACGGAATGGTGCTAATCAAGCTCTCGGCCTGCAGGAACATGCTCGATTTCAAGCTGATCTCTTCGTTGCTCTTCTCTTTCACTTCCTCACACTTTGAAAGACTGCCGCCAATGACTTCGCAGTAGGGATGGCACCAGCCCGCCAGTCCCGTGGTGAAGCCCGAGTTGCGCGCTTCTGAAAAAACATTTGGTTGTGTGCTCCAGCCGACACCCGTTTGTTCGCCGTCAAATCTGATCATAAGTTCGTCGGCGCCCACGGGCGTAACTTTGGTCACCAGTCGACCGGTGATCAGCGCGGGCATGGACATATAAGTAAGCGGCGCGGGCGGGTAAGCATTGACTGCATATACAGATTGGCTGCGCAGGCGATCCAACTCCGGAAGATCGACACCCGCAGGCCGCTCGCTAAAACTCATCCGCTGGTCCATCTCGTCGAAAATGATCCAGAGCACACGCGTCGCCGGCGTGCGTCTCGCGATCGGAGCAGCGGCGAGTGGTTTGCTCTCCGCGTATGCCACACCGACGTTGCGCGTGAGCTTCCAAACCGCTTGCGAAAACGTGATCAGGACGAACGGCAACAAAACAAGGATGACGCGAGGAGCGAAGCGGATGACGTAGCTGCGCGCTTTCACTGCGGCCAGAACAACCGAGGCGGTGAGTCCGAGTCCGGCAAAGTAAGCGAGGTTCCTGCCCATCAACGCTGGGAAATTGACGTTTGAAAGTGTCAGGCCGAGCAGCGCAATGCCATTCAACGCTGTAAGTATCGCGAGGAGAAAGGCCCAACCGGCGAGCTTCATCGATAGAGCGCTGCGGCTGCGCCGCGCGATGGTGATTGCAAGGAAGAACAGACCCGCAAGCAGCAGCACGTTGACAATGATGCTGGCGTAGGTGATCGGAAACTCGTTGAAGTATGCGCCGGCGCCACTGAGTGCCTTGCCCCAGACTTTGACGAAACAAATATTCGCCAGCGACAAACTTATTGCTGCATCTCGAAACATTCGATCAAGGTCTCCTTCCTTTTCATCAGATAGAGCCAGCGGTTGGTCCGGTCCAGACGCGCGCAACGAACGACCTCGAAATGCTTGCCGCACGTCGTTTCAAAAACTTCTTTTGTCAGGTCCGTGAAGAGGTGATCCCGGCCACGCGTGATGCGCCGGAACATCGGGTCCTGGGGCGCGACGAATTCGATTACCAGCGCGTCCGTTGTAAGTTCGGCGGCAAGCGCAACGATCTCCGCGAGCGGAATGCGCTCGCTGACCAGCAGGTGATGAATCACGCCGAGCATCAGCACCGTATCAAACTGTCCGCGCGCGCGATCGAGAAACGACGGGCACTCTGCATTACGCCAACCAATGCTCGGCGTCGGACGCGCGAGATCGACAACGAGCGGCAGAATGTCCAGTCCTTCGGCATTAGCCCGACGCCAGACTTCGCCGACGACCACCGGATCGTAATCAATGGCCACCACGCTGGCGCCGCTCCGAGCCGCGATGACACTGAAGTGGCCCGTGTTGCAGCCAACATCCAGGACTCTGCGCGGCTGATGTCGTTGCAGTGCCTTGGTGACGAACTCTTGCTTTAGCGGAAAGTAGTCTTGCGAATAGTTGTTCTTGTCCATGTAGTCGGACCACGTGGACTTGCGACCTGCGCGTGGCGCGACCGCAGCGAGTTGCCGGCGGACGCTGCGCAAGACATGGCGGAGGATGAAGGTTGCCCTGGCCGGGTCGCTCAACTTTCGTGTTCGATAAAGCTTCGGATCTTCTGTGCGTCCTCTTGCCGCGAGCCACACCGGCATCGAAACCAGCGACAAAAATGGTTGTCGCAATTTCTGCAGCGGGTTCAAGAGATGAAACACCTCTTCCGGCTCAAGCCCGTCGCGATGCGTCGTGAGAAGCTGTGCCAGGCTGATGCCGAATTTTTTGTTGACCAGCAGCGGCAGCAAAAACGTGCGCACGAACTGGCCGAAGGGCAACCACGTCGGATCGCCTGCGTCGCGTGGTTCGAACGAAAGCAGATCGACGAAGACCGGGCGCGACCCGTGAAAGAGCACGTTGTATGGCGACGCGTCTTTCATTCCAAATCCGTCGTCGAGCAACTGCTCAGCGAAATCGAGTGTGAGTGCAGCCGCGGTGTGCAGCATCTCGGCGGGCCACTCGTAGGGAAAACTGCGAAACGGCACGCGCTCGTGTTCGACCAGCGCCGCCCCCGGCGATTGCTCGTAGACCCGGCGCACCTCTTCGTGCCGCAGCATCTCTGCTGTTGCCGTAGCATCCAGGAAGCAGGTGTTCACGAGTTTTTCCGATTCAAAAAACTGCGGCGCGCCGGCCGTACCCAGAAACGCCTGAAGGTCGGAAAGACCGGCGCGGTTGACGACCCGAATAACGCGGTCATCAATCAGGCAGACGCGGCCACTGGGATCACGCAGGGAAATCGTCATCGAGGATTCACTCTTCGGAGATTGACTTTGAGACAGCGGGCGCTTTCACAGTTTCGCTGCGGCGCTCGGGCCGGAGCTTGGCAATGGCCCAATGTCTGAGCTTGCTAAAGTAGAACGTGGCGCCAAAAAAAAGCGCGAGCAGGAGTTGCCAAATCAGCACACCTGAGCCTGGATCGGCATAGAGCATTGTTTTTCTCCCGGAATTTTCCGATTGAACATCGGCTGATGAATATCGGTGGTGTCTAAGGCGCCTTTTCGAAAAACCGATTTGGTTATCTCGGCCAGGACGCAAGGATCGAAAGAACAATCATTGGGGCGAATCGGAACAAAAGGGCAGAAAGCCTCGGACGGTCACCCGATCCCAGCGTGATTTAAGCGCGTTTCGCGCTGTCCTCAACCGAGGTTGCATTCGTCGTGCCAGCAGTATGAGATCGTGAGGATTTCCCAAGGCACCAGACTGTTTTGTAACTAACTCAACGGGACTAATGATCGGACGCAACGCGTCTGGCTCTGGATGCTGTTTCTGCGTTGACATCGAAGACGGTGGCCGGATCGATTCGCAGCGGTGGTCGCGCGGACGCGGAGGGGAGTCCAACGTTGCCGCGATAGAATTCGATATGTGAATGTTTGTAATCCGGGCTCGCGCCACCGCGGCCGCCGATGTTGCCGATGCGGACCCGCCCGCATTCATAAGTTATTTGGAAGTCCGCTACGTGAAATACGGCGACCGTGACATCGGTAAGATTTCCCAGTCGTGGATAGTAGAAAGTCACGACGGCGTCGCCAGATGTCGGCTCGCCGCTATGCGATGTAAAGCCCATTGGAACGTAAAGCGCCGATTCGCCGGTGCCGTCCGCGCTGCCATAAAGGTGCATGGCGTAGGAGAGGTGGCCGCGGAGCAGGCGACCATCGTCGCCGATCTGATCGCCGCGATAGAGCGGATACTGACTCGACAGGCCTGGTGGCTCGTAACCGTTTCCGGCGGCAATCGCATTTGGTCCGCCGAAAATTGACGCCAGCAGCCAATCGGAAGCGGCCATCTCATCGGAATAATTTTTCACTGTCGCATTATTGGGCAGCGCCTTGCCTGATGAAACGACTGATGAGACGTCAACCACATGAGCGTAGTTCGCCGGCGCCGCGGTCACCGTGCGTTCAGTTTTGTCTCCCACCGCCCACGTCCTGGTTTGCGCCACCGAATCAACGTTCCAGGTCTGGGTTATCGAACCCACGTGATAGCTCGCGTAGTTGAACTGGATGGTGCGCCCTGAATCGTCGATTATTTCGTGAATCAAACCGTTTCTGGTGTAATTCAGAAAGATTGATAACTCGTGATCCTTGACGCGCGTGCATCTGAGCTCGCCATCCGCAAAATGCACGAGCGTGTATTGCGTAGCCTCGGATGTGCGAATCGTCTTTACGTCATGGTTATCGATAAGCTGGATGCCCAGGCCATCATTTGAAACATAGTTTCCCGTTGACCCGGACTGTTGCAGCTCGACAAATTGCGCGCGGCGGTCGTGGCTGGGAATCAATAGCAGAATGTATTTGCCCAATCGAGCGTTGTAATAGACAGACTGAAACAGGGGAAATCCGAATCGATCCATTTGATAAGTCAGCGCGAGATCGATATCTGCGCTCACGCGATCGGGAAGGTTCAATAACGGACGCTCCCGGTCCGCGAGGTTCCATTTGTAAGTGGTGAAGGACACAGCGCGCTCGGGCGACTCAGTCTCAGATCGAGTTGCGCACATGGCGCGGTTGTCCATCGCGATTAGCGCCAAACAGAGGACCAGGAAAACACGACGGGCCAGACCACAGGGTGGACCGCTCCGCGATAATGATCGACGACAAAGACGCATCAATGCTTGCTCCGCGTTATTTCTGGAATTTCGTTAGGGGCTAGAGGTTGGAGACCCTGTCGAATTTGAAAATGTGAAGCTGTATGAATCGGGGCCGATTCGTTTATCGCTGGCGCGCTCAACCTGAGCACGCCAGACCAGCAGATTGGCAACCCCTGTGCCGAAGATCAGATTTGTGCGAGGGCGAGATCGAGTCGGGCTTTGACGCATCGCGATCGCAACCGAAAACAGCGTGGCACGCTTAGTGCCAGCGTAGTTTCACGCCGCGGTCATCGCGCGGAAATTGGCAAATCAAGCGTCATCCGGCCTGGGCAATTCGCCTCGGCCCGCCTTTCTCGCCTTACTTTTTTACCTGGTAACAGGTTCGGGCGGGTAAGGAATAGTTGCCGGCACTGGGTCAAATTCAAAAGTTAAGAAATGACCGGACAAGCGATCCAAATTCTTCTCATCGACGATGGCGGCGCAAGCAAATTGCCGCAGCTAGTTGCGGCAATCGGCGGAGATTTCGAACTACAACGCGCGACCAATCCCGTTGCCGCCGTCGAGAGTATGCAATACAAGGCCTTCGATCTCGCCATCATCGATTCGGTTAATGGCAACGGTCTTGATCTTCTAAACGAAGCTCGTCGACTCGGCTGTCCGCTTCCGATCATTCTGGTGACATTGCGAGACGCCCACGAGGCGATTGAGGCGATTCATAACGGGGCAGCCGACTGCTTGATCAGGGATGAACTCACCGGCGCCTTGCTGGAGCGCTCGATCTGTCTGGTCATCGCGCGTGCGCAAGCCGCCCTGGAGCAAGACGAATTCCGCCGCCGTTACCTCGCTTTGATCGAAAACGCCGATGAGATCATCTACACCTGCGACCTCGAAGGAAACTTTACCTCGACCAACCGCCTGGGTGAATTATCAACTGGTTACTCGCAAGAAGAAACCCTGCACCTGAATGTTCTGGACGTAGTTGCACCGGAACACACCGGCCTGGTCCGTCATACGCTGCGGCGAATGGCAGACGAGCAAAAGCGGACGTGTCAGCAATTCGAGATCATTGCGAAGGATGGCCGGCGTTTGGCGCTAAAGGCGGGCATGCATCTGATCTACCACGACGGTGCCCCGGTTGGCATTCAAGCTATTGCCCACGTCGTGACTGATAAATCCAATAATGGATGCGAAGCTGTTTGCGGCACGTAATTCGGTCGTTGATTTTTTTGACTAGAATGACGGCCCGAACGTGGAACTCGCCCGTTCGTGTTTCTTCGCATTCGTTCGTGTGATTTCGTGGATCGCTCGGCGGCTTAACCAGCGAACGGTCCACGAATTTACAAGAAAAGATTACGGCGCACTAGGCTGTTTGCAGCAATGCCGTGTTTAGCGCTTGCTGCAACCGCTCCAGTTCACGCTCGAGATTGGCCAACTCCGCCGACGCGCCGCTTAGATCGTTCGCGCGGCCTATGTTCTCAAGACGCTGCGCCACTTCAACAAGCGCCCTGGCTCCGAAGATTCCGGCGGAGCCTTTGATTCTGTGACCTACTCGATCCAGTGCCCGGGCATCACCCCGGTCGATCACCTCGCGCACTTCGACCAGCAGACGCGGCCACTCTTCCTGAGAAATTTCGATCAGTTGCTGCATCAGATCTACGTCTCCCTCGACGCGCGAGAGCAGCTCAGCGGCGTCAAGTGCTGAATCAGGATCTGGCGAGATCGTGGTGGCGCTCCCGGTGTCCTCATCGGCGCGGCGGCGATTTGTTATTGCGGTTGACAGACGATCGATCGCGCGGAAGATCTCGTCGGCCCGAATCGGTTTGGAGATGTAATCGTCCATGCCCGCATCGAGGCACCGCTGGCGATCGCCCTTCATCGCCAGCGCGGTCATCGCAATGATCGGAAGGTGCGCGCCGGTTTGCCGTTCGCTTTGACGAATGACACTCGTGGCGTCAAGTCCATTCATCTCGGGCATCTGCACGTCCATCAACAAGACGTCGAATTGGTCTCTCTCAAGCGCGTCCAGCGCCTCTCGGCCGTTAGCGGCGACGGTAACCGCGTGACCACGCTTTTGTAGCAGCCGGACAGTCAGCTTTTGGTTGACTTCATTGTCTTCTGCCAACAGAAAACGCAGCGACTTGCTTTGCACAATCAGCTTGTTTGCTTCGCGCGCCACAGGTGGGACGGTTTTTTGTTCCGGAGCGCACAGGGCTGTCTGTATGGCATTGAACAAATCCGATTGTGAAAAGGGCTTGACCAGGTAAGACGAAAGACCGAGGGCGCGAAGGCGCGCCATATTGACGTGCTGATCGATCGAGGTCAGCATCATGATCGTGGTCCCGTCGCCCTCCTTCGAATCTCTGATTTGCTCAGCGACAGCGAATCCATCCATCCCAGGCATGCTGGCATCGAGGAGCACTAAAGTGAACGCCTCACCCTTCCGACGCGTGCGCCTCAAGACGTCGAGTGCTTGCTCGCCACTTTCGACGGCAGTTGGTTTCATGTGCCACCGCGTCAACAGCTCCAGCAGGATGCGTCGGTTCGTATGATTGTCGTCAACAATCAGCGTGCGAATGCCTTCAAGATTGGCCGGCTCGCGAGGCGCTGGACTCCGCTGGTCAGACAACCCGAACCGCGCGGCGAAATGGAACGTGCTGCCCTTGCCTTCTTCACTCTCGACCCAGATGCGGCCGCCCATCATCTCGACAAGTTGCGAACAGATCGCCAGACCGAGCCCGGTGCCGCCATACTTTCGTGTGGTCGAGCCGTCAGCCTGCGCAAACGCACTGAAGATCAGTTTCTGTTTGTCGGCCGGGATGCCAATGCCCGTGTCGCAAATCGAAAAGTGAAGGTCGACGTTCTCGTCCGTCCCCGACTCCTTGTCAACGCGCACCAGGACCTCGCCTGCTTCGGTGAATTTGACCGCGTTGCCGAGCAGGTTCACGACTACCTGACGCAAGCGCCCGGGATCGCCCATTAACGCATCAGGCACATCCTCTGATACTTCAAAGGCCAGCTCGAGACCTTTCTCGTGCGCCCGCAAAGCAATCGTTCTGGTCGCACCGGCGATGGCTTCCTGCAGACTGAAATCTATCGCATCGAGGTCCAGCTTGCCCGCTTCGATCTTCGAGAAGTCGAGGATGTCGTTGATAACGGTTAACAGCGAGTGGGTTGATGTTTTGACGATCTGCAGGTATTCGCGCTGTTCCGCGGTGAGGTTCGTCTCGAGCGCCAGCTCTGTCATTCCCAAAATACCGTTCATCGGCGTGCGAATCTCATGGCTCATGTTGGCGAGGAATTCCGATTTGATGCGCGACGACTCGACGGCTACATCGCGTGCCCGCTTGAGTTCCAGTTCAACTTGTTTCCGCTGCGTAATGTCGCGGCCAATGCCCTGAATCCCAATTGGCTTGCCGTTCCTGGTGATCGCTCGCGAACTGATCTCCACCAGGAGTGGCTCACCGCTTTTCCTCAGGAACTCCAACTCATAGACGGTTTCGTCCTGACTCTTGAGCTTGCGCTCGGTCATCTCCCGCACCAGTTTGAGTGTCTCCGGTGAAACGACCTGAGAAAAATTGAGATGGACAGCTTCTTCGCGCGTGTAGCCCGTCATTCGCTCGCCACTCTTGTTCAGCGACGTAAAATTGCCGGCAAAGTCCGCCGTGTAAATGACGTCACTGGCGTTTTCGAACAGGTCGCGAAAGCGCCGTTCACTTTCTCTCAGCGACTCTTCGGTTTGCTTGCGTGCGCTAATGTCTTGAATTTGAGCGATGAGGTACTGCGGATTATTTCGTACGTCCCGTATCAGCGAAACATTCGTCAGTGACAAGACCTCATGGCCGCGCTTGTGAACGTAGTGTTTCTCAATCTGGAAGGTTTTGACCTCACCAGCCACCAGTTGCCGCACGCTTTCACTGGAAGCGGCAAGATCTTCGGGGCTTGTAATGGCCTGGAACCTCGTTGCCAGCAACTCTTCCTTCGTGTAGCCGACAATTTCACAGAAAGCGCCGTTGACTTGCACAAAGCGACCATCTGGTGTGACCAGACTAATGCCCATGGGAGCGTAGTCAAACGCGCTCTGGAATCGCATTTCGCTTTCTCTGAGTGCCTCTTCGGAGCGCTTGCGCTCGATGGCTAGGGCAATCTGGCCACCCACTGAGGCAAGGAATTCCACGTCCCTTTGCGTATAAGCGCTCTGGTCTTCGTAGTGCTGCACCACCAGTACGCCGACGGTCTCAGTGGGCGTCTTCATTGGGACTCCTAACCAGACGGCTGGGAGCGTTCCGATTAGTTCAACCTCGCCTGCTTCAATAAGCCCCTGAATCATGTCTTGAGTCGCCAACAATGACTGACCCGTGCGAAAGACGTAGGCAGTGAGCCCCTTTCCCAGTTTCATCGAAGGCGCGGGCGGATCGTATTTATCAAAACAAAGCGGCAGGTGGAGCAAGCCAGTCTTTTTCTCATGAAGCGCGACATAGCAGTTATCCGCGGGCAGAATCTGACTGATTGAGCGGTGGATAAGGCTGAGCAGCTCATCAACGTCAGATGTCGTGACCACGCCCTGGACTATTTCAGAGATGACCTGACGCTCCGATTCCGCCCGCTGGGCCTCGGTAATGTCGCGAAATACAACCACTGCCCCAATCAATTGTCCGTCTTCGCGAATCGGATTGCTGGTGTACGCAACCGGGAAACTGGTGCCGTCTTTTCTCCAGAACACTTCATCTGTCACGTGATGGACACTGCCATCTTTGAAGGCGGCATAGACCGGACATTCTTCCCGTGGGTAAGGGCTTCCGTCCGGCTTTGTATGGTGCAGGAGGGAGTGTTGAGCCTTGCCGATCAGCTCCTCAGCTTTCCAGCCGACCATTTTGAGGCCGGCGGGGTTCGCAAAGGTGACTTGTCCCTGTGTGTCAACTCCGAAGATTCCTTCGCCGGTGGAACTCAACAGTAGATCATTTCTGCGGAGAAGTTGATCGACGTGTTTTTCGGCCTGCTTGCGCTTGGTAATATCACGGGCGATGCCCTGCACTCCGGTCGGCTTCCCGTCCTCATACGTGAGACGAGAGTTCACTTCGAGCGTAATCCGGTGGCCATCCCTGGCAATGATCTCCAGCTCAAAAGAACGCGGCGTGTTCCCCCTGAGCTTGTGTCGGAGCATCTCCCTGCCTTGCTCAAGATATTCCGGCGCGACAACTTGAGTGAGGTTCATCCTGAGCGATTCAGCCTGCGTATAGCCGGTGATTCTTTCGCACGCCTTGTTAACCGAGGTGTAATTACCCTCGAGGTCGTGCGTGTAAATAATATCGTTGGCGTTTTCAAATAGATCGCGGACTCTCTCCTCGCTGTCCCTGAGTGCTTTCTCCGCGCGCTTGCGTTCGCTGATGTCGTCGAAGACTATGACGGCGCCGGTAATCTCCCCGGAAGCACCGTGCATTGCTGCGCAATTGTATTCGACCGGAAATGATGTGCCGTCCCGGCGCCAAAACACTTCATCGATGACGTGACGTGGTTGACCGTCGGACAGAGTGGCGAAGGTGTTACAGTCTGCGAACGCGCAACCGCTCCCGTCGGCGTGATGGCGATGCACCATCGCGTGCGCCGGCTTGCCTATCAACTCATTCATATCCCAGCCGAGCAATCTGGCGGCGGCGGGATTCTCAAAGATGATGTTGCCTTCTTTATCGATGCCGTGGATTCCGTGCTCCACGCCCGAAAGGATTGCTCCCTGGAATTCCTGCAAACCGCGGATGTTGGCCTCGACCCGCTTTTGCTCGGTGAAGTCCTGGGCATACCCGAGCACATAGGTACCAGCTCCCGGCTCGACGATGCACGAGTTGCTATAGTTCCAGATACGCTCTTCTCCGTTCTTGTTTTGAAGATTCATCAAACCGCTAAGGGTCATTTCTGCCGCAATACGCTTTAGGTAGTGCGGAAAAACGGGCCGCGCCGATGGTGAGATGTACTCGATCAGATTCTTTCCCACCATTTCGTCGGGGGCGTAACCGAGCGCCGCGGCGGCGGCGGGATTAACGGAAAGCAGCTTGCCCTCAAGGTCGTGCGTGCAAATGAGACCCAGCCCGTGATCAACCAACTTGCGATAGCGCTTCTCGCTGATCGCCAGCGCGCCTTCCACCCGCTTGCGCTCGGTGATGTCCCGGCCGGTTCCCTGCACGCCTACGACCGCGCCATTCTCATAGATCAGACGGCTGCTAACCTCGACGGGGACGCGATGGCCCTCCTTGGTCAGCACTTCAAGTTCATCGGTTGTTTCCCCG
>JBGPWL010000032.1:0-44780 GCA_041492185.1 Pyrinomonadaceae bacterium
GTTGGTTTCTCAACTAAATATTCGCTCGGCCTTCTCGCAAGGCTCATCCGGGTCTGCCGCGCTCGACGGCTTCACGACGGAAGGCACGGCGCAAGAGCGTCGCTGGGAGGAGCAGTTTCGCTCGGTGCCTGCTCCAGCATCGGCGCGTGAACATCTGCGGAGGCTAACCGCCGTCCCGCACATTGCCGGGACGAAAGAAGACTACGATACGGCGATCTACGTGCGCGATCAGATGCGCAGTTATGGATTGCAGGCAGAGCTGAGAGAGTATCAAGTGCTGCTGCCTTATCCGAAACAAGCGAGCGTTGTCGAATTGGTCGCACCACGACGCGAAGCCCTCGTCACCACCGAAGCGATCGTTCCCGAAGATCCAACCTCGTCTGATCCAAAAATCACTCCACTCTTCAATGGTTACAGCGCGACTGGCGATGTCACTGCCTCGCTGGTCTACGCGAATTACGGACTGCCGCCCGATTACGACGCGCTGAAGAAAGAAGGTGTCGACGTTAAAGGCAAGATCGTAATTGTGCGCTATGGCAATTCGTTTCGCGGCGTCAAGGCAAAAGTCGCCCAGGATCACGGCGCGGTGGGTTGCATCATCTATTCCGATCCCGCTGACGATGGTTATGCGCAAGGCGACGTTTACCCGAAAGGACCCTGGCGGCCGGTAGCGTCCGGTCAGCGCGGTTCAGTTCAATTTCTTTTCAAATATCCCGGCGATCCGCTGACGCCCGGGCAGCCGTCGATTCAGGGAGTGCCGCGACTGACGATGGAACAAGCCTACGATGACATCCCGCGCATTCCCGTGCAGCCGCTTGGCTACGACCAGGCGCGCAAACTGATCGAGCCGTTAAAAGGTCCGGTGCGCCCGCGAGGTTTCCAGGGCGGACTGCCGTTCGCTTATCACGTCGGCGGTACTGACGATGTGCAGGTGCATTTGAAAACCGACATGGACTATCAGACGCGCACGATCTGGGACGTGATCACGCGCATCGACGGCGAGACGGAAAAAGATCGCTGGGTGATCATGGGCAATCACCGCGACGCGTGGACGTTTGGCGCTGTCGATCCAAACAGCGGCACGGCAACGATGCTCGAAACGGCGCGCGCGTTTGGGCAGTTGTTGAAAAATGGTTGGAAGCCGCGTCGCACAATCCTGCTCTGCAGTTGGGACGCGGAAGAATACGGTCTGATCGGTTCGACTGAATGGGCGGAAGAAAACGCCGACGAGTTGAAAACGAAAACGGTCGCGTACTTGAATGTCGATGTCGCCGTCTCGGGTCCGAACTTCGGCGCGTCGTCGGTGCCGTCGTTGTGGAAGTTGGTGCGCGCAGCGACGAAGGACGTGACAGATCCGAAACGCGGCAAGAGCATCTACGACGAGTGGCAGGAGCGCACGCGCGAGCAACGACCCGAGGCGGAAGAAGATTCGAAAGCCGAAGCGCGCATCAACCCGCTGGGTTCGGGTTCAGATTTCACTCCGTTCCTGCAGCATCTGGGAATCCCCTCAACCGACATGGGATTCGGTGGTGATTACGGCGTCTATCATTCGGCCTACGATTCGTTCTACTGGATGTCACACTTCGGCGATCCGAACTTCGTTTACCATGTCGCAGCGGCGCAACTGTGGGGCACGATCGCAATGCGCCTGGCCGATGAGGAGGGGTTGTCGTTTGATTATACTGACTACGCGAAACAGATGCGCGAATTCTTTGATGAAAGTGTTAAGACTGCCAAGCGTCGGAACCTCGGAAGCGCGTTCGATGAGAAAGCGATGAACGACGCGCTGAAGGCATTTTCCAAACAGGCAGTGCGAATTGAACAGAGAAGGCAATTGGAAATTGCAAGGATACCGCACTCACCTGAGGAGTTGCGACCCATCAACGACGCCTTGATCGCCACCGAGCGCGCGTTCATCGACGACCGTGGCTTGCGCGGACGGCCGTGGTACAAACACGAGATTTACGCGCCCGGAGTTTTCACCGGTTACGCATCACAGCCGTTGACTGATTTTAGTCAAGCGCTCGATGATAGAAATGCGGCCAATGCAAAGGAAGGTTTGGAAAGAATCATTGACGCCGTTCGACGCGCAACCGAGGTCCTCAAGAAAGCCGCTGATTAATTCGCAAAAATTTTGCAGAGAGAAGATCCAGGATCATCCATACCAACGAAGTAAAAAGGAGGAGACAATGAAGTACAGACTTGCAATTACTTTTTTCAGTGTTTTGGCCTTATTAGTTCTAGCGGCAGCGTTCCGATGGACTCCATCATCGCGGGCGCAACGGACCCAGGCTGATATCAAGATCACTTACAAAGTGACGATGCCTGGAGGCATGCAATCGGAAAGTACCACCATGATCAAGGGCGTGCGCGAGCGCAGCGAACAGCGTATGGGCTATGGCATGGACCAGGTCAGCATCACGCAATGCGATTTGCGACGAACGATTCAACTGAGCGATAAGACGAAGAAGTACATCATTACGCCGGTGGATGATGATTCGTCCCCAACAACTTCCGCATCGTCAACCTCAGCCGCGTCTGGTCCATCAGGTCCATCGCGTCAGGGCGGCGTCGTAACTTCAGTCATAACGGCCACCGATACCGGCGAGCGGAAAGAGATGTTTGGTTTCACGGCGCGGCACGTTAAGACTTCCGTGCGCATGGAGTCGTCGCCCGACGCATGCAATCCGGTGAAACAGCACATTGAGCGCGATGGCTGGTACATCGATCTGAATTTCGGATTGAATTGCGAGCTGGGCGGCGGCAGACCGCCAGTAATGGGACGTCCGGCCCGACCGAATTGTGTGGATCGATATCGTTCGAGACATGTCGGCGCGGGCCGAACTGGCTTCCCGCTGATTGAGACGACGATCGTTTATGACCAAAACGATCGGGAGCAGGTCAGGATGACGAAGGAGGTCACCGATCTCTCTCGACAACCACTTGACGCTGCGCTCTTCGATATTCCGACCGGTTACACCGAAGCAAGGAACACAGATGAACTCAACGCGGTCAACCCGAATGACATGATGCAGGAGATGATGAAGAATCGGCAGCAGGCGACCGCTAATGAGAACCAGGAAATGCCCGGCACGGTTCCGAACCAGTCGAAGAGGGCAGGAACGATTCGCGTCGGCGTCGTGCAGATCAGTAACAAGACGGATCATTCGATCTCGACTGAAGCACTGCGCGAGCGTTTGATTGGCGGCATTGAAGGGTCGAACGTCGAGGCCGTTCCGTTGAATGCAACTTCACCCACTGAAGCCGATGCGGAAGCAAAGGTGAAGCAGTGCGACTTCGTTCTCTACACCGACGTGAGCGCGCTGAAGCTCTCTGCGGCGAAGAAAATTGGAGGCCTGCTCGGGCGTGCTACCGGAGTCGGCTCAGGCGGAGGTGACAAGACGGAATCGAAAGTGGATTTCAAACTGATCCCCGTTGGCGACAGCACGCCGCGATTGCAATCATCGGCCGCAGGCAAAGAAGAAGGAGACGATGCCAGCGCCGGCGCTGCCGTTGACGTGGAAGCGAAGATGGTCAGCGCGGCGGCGAAGAAACGCAGTTAGAGGGCAAAGGGCAAAGGGCAAAGAGCAAGGGGCAAAGAGCGAAGCGCAAAGAGCGAAGCGCGTGAAGAGTAACACCGACCAACTGCTACCCTTTGCTCTTAGCCCTTTGCCCGCTCACGGTTTCTCTTTGGGCTTAGAAGTCTTACTCTTTTCTTTCTTTTCTTTTTCTGTGGGTGGTGGCAGTTTCCTGGCGGCTTCGATGATCGATTGAGCGTTTTCGAGCGCTTGCTCGAGGTTGCCTATCTCCTCCTCGGTTTTAGCCTGAGCCCGCATTGGCGTCAGTTGATCCGTGATTTGCGTGGCCGCGGCGGCGAGTTTGCGCAAGGCTTTCGGCAGCAACGGGTTCTTTACGTCATGCATGCTGACGTCGTCGATGTTGGTAATCGCCTCGTCCAAAATTTTCGCCACGTCGCCGAGTAATTCCGCGCGCGTCCCCTTTGGCAATTCGCCCCACAGCTCGGCATCTTTCTTAGCTTGTTTTGAGTTACTCGTTGGACTCGGCATGGCCACGCCGGTAAGCACGGCCATCCGGCGCTCCGCAGCTTTTACGAATACGGCGACGCGAAGATCCAGGGCCTGAGCATCTTTGACCAGGTCGACTTCCTGCGGCGTGAGATGATCGCGCGTTTGCGCGACGGTAGAATGAACGC
Organism: Pyrinomonadaceae bacterium; assembly: GCA_041492185.1. Taxonomy (GTDB): domain Bacteria; phylum Acidobacteriota; class Blastocatellia; order Pyrinomonadales; family Pyrinomonadaceae; genus JAOAPY01. The sequence continues at coordinate 4,214 of JBGPWL010000032.1, forward strand.
CGGCGGCGAAGAGTGCTATTAATAAGAAGGTGCGCGGGTGAAAGCTTACTCGCATTAGGGTTGTTTCTCCGGTTTGGCAGGATCCTTCGCCGGTTTCGTCTCATCGGCTTTTTTCTTCTCGCGGATGACCGTGTGACCGTAGAAGGAATTGAGCGCTTCGGTTCGCCCCTCGCGCGCGAAATCCTCGATCTCTTTCACTCGGATCGCGAATTCAAGTGGCGTCACGCGCCTCATCGCCGTCAGACGCGGGCCGTCGCCGCGCAGATCAATCTCCAGGCGTTTGTAGAGATCGCGCGTTCTGCCCCTGTCATGATTCATCTGGCCCAAAAACTTTAGCGCGTCGTCAACCAGCGCGAGGTATGCGCCGAGTTCAAACAGCACCGTTTCATACTTCTGTTGAGTCGTCAGCTCTTCCGCACGCTGCAAATGAATTTCCGCGAACTCGATTGTCTTGCGCAGACGATCCTTTGCGTCCTTCGTTTCGTTTAACTGCGCGCGTTCATCTTTAGGAATCAGCTTTAGCGGCGGCGGCGCAGGCATTTGCGGATTGCGCGTGTCTTGTGCCCTGAGCGCAGGGACGCAAATCGCGGCCAGCACGATGAGCAGACATGTTCCAGCAGAAATAAAACGACTGATGGGTCGAGAATGCATGGGTCTATGGCTTGCGCTTGACGCCCTCTCCGAGCTTGATCTGCTGTCGCAGCGAAGGCAAACGCAACTTTACCTTTTCGATCTCCAGGCCGTTGACGCTCGCGTCGGCGCGAGCGAGAAAAGTTTCATACGCGGCCAGCGCTTCCAGATACTCGCCGAGTTTGTCGTGCGCAGTGGCGATGAAGTAATGCGCGATCACGAGGTCCGGCTTCGACTTTAACATCCAGTCGTATTCCGGCAGAGCTTCGGCGAATTGCTTCAACTCGTAGAGCGCGGTCGCTAGATTAGCATGAGCCACAAAACTATCCGGCGTTGCCGAAACGACTCGACGTAGAATAACCACCGCTTCCGCAAATCGTCGCGCCTGAACCAGGGCCGCAGCATAACCGGTCGCGTAGTCGGCATTCTTCGGTTCGATCTCCACGGCGCGGCGATAGAAATCGAGCGAGCGAGCCGGGTCGTCAGATCGATAAGAAGCGCCAAGCTTCGCCAGCAGCATCGCGTTGCGCGGATTTTTTGCGAGCAGCGCTTCCAGTGCCTTGCGCGCTTTCGACCTGTCGTCGCTGTTCGCGGCTTCGATCTCTTCCGGCGTGCCGATGACCTTGATCTCTCCAGGTTTCGAAACGTCCGTTGGCTTGTTACCCAGGCCGAGCGATTCCGCCAAACGCTGCGCCTCGTCTGTTTTGCCCGCGCGCTCGTAGACCCCGAGCAGCCGGGAAAGAATCTGCTTATCTCCTGGCTTGATCCGTTCTGCTTTCTTCAGATCTTCGATTGCGTGTTCGTAGTCAGCTTCGTCGGCGCGCAAGTCTGCGCGTTCTTCGAGCGCGATGATATTTTCCGGTTCAAGCTCGAGTGCCTGATCCAAACTAGTCTTCGCCGCGGCTTTGTCACTGATCGCGCGCTCTGCGATCCCACGCACAATCCAGGCCGAAGCCGGGGCTTCTTTGTCATTGGTTGCGCGTCGGGCGAGTTCGACGGCCTCCTTAGGATCTCCCGCGCGCAGCCGCACGTCGGCGAGCGTACGCAGCGCCAGATTGTTTTGCGGTTCCAGCTTGAGTGCCTGTCGCAGCAGCGGCTCGGCCTCGCGATCGCGATTAAGTCTTACCAGCAATGCTCCGAGCGATGAATAAGGCAACGACCAATCTTTGCGCAGCTCGATAGCGCGACGAAGAGCTGGTTCAGCGTCGGCGAACCGGCTGAGCGAAACCAGGGCGGAGCCGCGCTGAAAATGCGCTTCCGAAAACTCGGGACGCAGCTTGATCGCCTGATCGTAAAACTCCAACGCGCGCTCGAGGTCTCCGCGCGCGTGCGCATTCTGCCCTCGCTCGAAAAGCTTGATCGGATCGACCGAACCGTCTCCCAGGTCATCCACTTGCGCAAACGCGTGCGGCGCCAGCAGCAGCGTCAGCAAAAGCATCGAGCCAACGGAAATCGCGAAGCGAGATCCCGAAGGAGGAAATCTTGTTAGCTGGTCAGTCATTACTAATCAGAATTGCAACTAATCAGAATTGCAAACACCAAGAGGAAAGTGAAACCCAGGGAGTGCTTGGATGTTAACATGCGCGAAGTTGTTGCGTCCAAATTTACGGGCGCGTCTATGTCGTCGGCAGCGAAGGGGATGTGGTTGCGCTCGCGTCAGGCATGAGATAACATGCGCCTCCGTAATTCATTCAGTTAATAAGCGAAAGACGCGCGCAATCGCGCTTGTCACCAAGTCCGTCTGAGAGGCAACTGCTTGAGTAATATCGCGACGGAACATATTGAGCTTGATGACGCGCTGGTCGCGGCTAACGAGCTGGCGGCGGACGCGTTGGCGAAAGAAGAGCGACTGCGGGAACTCTTTCGCGAAATGGGCTCCGTGCTCGTCGCGTTTTCTGGCGGAGTTGACAGCACCTACGTTGCTTTCATAGCCAATGCCGAACTCGGCGAGCGGGCCTTGTGCGTCACCGGCGAGTCGGCGAGCGTTCCTGCATATCAGCGCGGCGAGACCGCGCGTCTCGTCCAGCAATTTGGTTTTCGCCACGAGACAATTCAGACTGAAGAGCTTGACGATCCAAACTATCAGGCAAACGCTCCGAACCGTTGTTACTTTTGTAAGAGTGAGTTGTATGGGAAACTCGCGCCGCTCGCGCGCGAACGCGGGATCGAGTTTGTCGTTGATGGTTCAACCACAGATGACCTCGGAGATTATCGTCCGGGACGCGCGGCTGCGGGTGAGCACGAAGTGCGAAGTCCTTTGATCGAAGTCGGCATGTGCAAAAGAGAAGTACGAGCGATGAGTGGCCGCGCCGGTCTGCCAACATGGGACAAGCCCGCGAGCCCGTGCCTTTCGTCGCGGATTGCTTACGGCACCAGAGTAACGATCGAGAGGCTTAGCGTCGTAGATCGAGGGGAAGATATTCTGCGCGAGATGGGCTTTCGCGAATTCCGCGTTAGACATCACGACAACCTTGTTCGTCTCGAGATCGCGCCGACGGAAATGCACCGTGCGCTGCACCGTGAAGTCATCGATGAACTGGCTGGTCGCTTCCGCGATCTCGGATTCAAGTTCGTCACCCTGGATTTGCATGGCTATCGCACCGGCGCGATGAACGAGATTCTTCAGTGACGGTCAAGGTTGCTGCGGTTATTAGGTTGAGATCGAACAGCATCCAGGAGTCGGCGGCAAGCTTAGTACTGCGGAGATGGTTATGAACAGCGTGTTCACATCATACGGAGATGACATTCGTGAGATAAAGGAACAGAACCCGTTTGAGTCGATGATGTCGCGCTTCGATCGGGCGGCGCAATTGCTGGAACTCGAGCCGGATCTGTACGCGGTGATGCGGGTCCCGAACCGGGAGCTGAAGGTTTACATCCCGACGCGGATGGACTCAGGCCGCATTCAGGTCTTTGAGGGTTATCGCGTCCAGCACAATTTCGCCCGTGGCCCGGCGAAGGGTGGAATTCGCTACGCGCCGGATGTGAATATCGACGAAGTGCGCGCGCTGGCGGCCTGGATGACCTGGAAGTGCGCGGTCGTTAATGTTCCTTTTGGGGGCGCCAAAGGCGGCATCATCTGCGACCCGCAACAGATGTCGATGGGTGAACTCGAACGAATGACGCGCCGCTACGCCGCAGAGCTGCTCGACTTCATTGGGCCGGAGAAGGACGTGCCGGCGCCAGACATGAATACCAACGAGCAGACGATGGCCTGGATCATGGATACCTACTCAATGCACGCCCGGCACACCGTGACCGCAGTGGTCACCGGAAAGCCAATCGATTTGGGTGGCTCATCGGGTCGGCGAGAAGCAACGGGTCGCGGCTTGCTGTTTGTGATTAACGAAGCGATCAAGCGGTTCAAGATGACGCCAGAGGTGACGCGCGTGGTAGTGCAGGGTTCAGGCAACGTTGGCGGTATCGCGGCAGATTTGCTTCACAAGGCCGGTTACAAAGTGGTAGCGATCTCGGATGTTCATGGGGGGATTTATAACCCAAATGGAATAGATATCCCGGCGGCTCTGGATCACCTCAGGGCGACCCGCTCGTTTGAGGGCTACGAAGGGGTGGAAACGGTCAGCAATCAGGGATTACTCGAACTTGAGTGCGACGTGCTGGTCCCGGCAGCCACGGAAAATCAAATTACTTCGCAAAATGCCGACAGAATCAAATGCAAGGTGCTGGCAGAAGGCGCGAATGGACCAACGACGGCGGCGGCGGACGAAATTCTGCATAACAAGGGAATCTTCGTTATTCCCGATATTCTGGCAAATGCTGGTGGGGTAACGGTTTCCTATTTTGAATGGGTCCAGGACAGGATGGGCTATTTCTGGCGCGAAGATGTCGTAAACCAGAGGCTGGAGGATACGATGGTTGCGAGCTTCAACGATCTGTGCCGCTATGCTGACTCGCATTCGGTCGATACCAGGACCGCCGCCTACATGTTGGCGATAGATCGGGTGGCCTACGACACGCGCATGCGAGGCTTCTATGCGTGACGGAAAAAACATAAAGTAAATGAGCGCTAAGTCGTGAAAAGGTCTTGATTTCCGCTTCAAGGTAGAGTATGGTCTGGCCTAGTTTAGCGCTCGGACTATGCGTAACGGTTTTTTGGAATTGCGCAACGGGTTTGAGCATTGAACGTCTAAGACTGGGCGGCCTTCTGAAGTAGGGAGGGTTACCAGGTTTTTCAGGCTTAATAACCTTGGAGCCAAAAGGGCGTGAAAACGCCTGTTGCGGCACTTGAAACTCTCTTGAGTTACCAACTCCACCAGAGGAATTCTGGGATGTGGGAGTTGTTGGTTTTTGACAGCTTTTGGTTCAAGCCTCCGCATCCACCAGGAAGGAGCGCGCAAGCTCGGATCGGTCACGGCGATCTAGTTGCGCAAGACCTGGCAGGACGGTGGCGCTTACACAGAATTGTATACTCAATTCGCAGGAGGAATGCGATGAGACTCGCGAACAGAGCGCTGATTGCCGCGCTCGCAATGTTGGTTTTTTGTATCGTTGTTTCCGCGCAGACACCAAGGCCGGAGAGTGATCCGCGGAATCAGTCTCCGTCAGTCGGCACGGGTGGTCCAGTAGGTGGACCGACGGGACTCTTCACGATCTATGACGGCTCGACGATTCGCAAAGGCGAGTACACTTTCAGTATCGCCTACAGCAACTTTGATCGTGACCCGGGCAACGTCGACATCACGGACATTCCGTCAAGCTTCAACATTGGTCTTAACGACCACATTGAGTTGTTTTTCAGGGCCAATCTTTATCGTGGGATAAAGGTCAATAATCCGTCGAACCTTTCGAGCTTCTACCTGCCGAACGTCGGACTGTGCGGCCCGGGCATTCGTTGCAGCGGACCAGCGATCATTTTGGCGCCGAGCGGACCGAATGTCGGCACGCTAGCCGGAAGCGCGTTATTCCGTCCATTCAATAATCAGCCGTTCGTGGGTTTTCCGTTTATTGGCGGCTCGGCCGGTGACTTCCAGCAGGGACCGGGCGTTATCGGAGGTTTGTTTGGTTTTCCGGGTTTCAATGCACAGATAGGAGCGCCAATCGGAGGCAATGGTAATTTCGGACCGGCGTCAGCGTTCCCGGGAATGGGTTCGCCGGTAGGCAGCATTCTGCCGGGCATCGTTCTGGCCACCGTTCAGTTGCCCTGCACTGCGCTAACCGGCAACTGCCGGCCACCGATCAATCCGGGTCCTTTGAACCCCATTACCGTGCCGGTGAGTTTTACCGTGTCCCCAAGTTATCTGCCCGATGCTCCATTCGTCTCGCGACCATACGGCCAGAGCAGTTTCACCGACTTCGTCGTGGGTGCGAAGATTCGGTTGACCGGTCCAAACAATCCACTCGGGGTTGCGGTGATTCCCTTTTATCGCTGGTACGGTGATAAAGCGAATGACGCTGGTGGATTCAATCAGCTTCAACGTGGTGCGAGCCCGGGTGGAAGCATTGGCGACTTTGGTTTAGCGGGCGTGATCGACGCGCGCTTGAGCCGACACGTCAATGTGTCGGTGAACGGCACTTACATAATCAACAGCAATCCGAAGAGCACTGCGATGGCCGACGCTGTCTTATTGGATCGGCCAAACGAGTTTCACGCCGGCATCGGGCTCGACTTCCCGATCAACAAGCACTTCCAACCGATCTTCGAAGTTCGCTCCACGGCATACGTCGGAAGCAGAACCCCGAACGCTTTGCCGAATAACCCGGTCGAGTTGCTGGGCGGCGCGAAGATTTATCCGAGACGCTGGTTTGGTTTTGGCGTTTGGTATCGCCGGCAACTGAATGAGCAGGACTTGGGTCACTTCAATATCAATAGCGCCCAGAACATTCAAATCAGTCAGCTAAGTGGCGTATTTGTTCCCGGCCGCGGCATCATTATTGTTCCGGGAACTACCAGGCCGGGAACGGATGCTAATGGCGTGCCGCTGGGCTTCAACTTCTCTGATGACCCGAATGGATTCGGTCTGCAGTTCTTTGTCGGCCACCGCAACGCGCGATCGGTGCCAAAGAAACCGAATGACCCGCCCACGGTTTCGCTTTCGTCGTCTTCGGCGAGCATCACGGCACCATGTGGGGAAGGAACCAAGGACGATAGTTGTACTCCGAGTCCCAGTTGGCAAGTCCAGTTGATGGCGGACGCCAAAGACCCGGACAACGACACGCTGCTCTACAGTTGGACTGTCACGGGTGGCAAGATCACCGGTGAAGGAAGAAACGTAACCTGGGATCTGACGGGCTCCATGGAAGGCACCTATACAGCCAGCGTTGATGTTAATGATGGCAACGGTCACACGGCCCACGATACCAAGACAGTGACAATCGCCAAGTGCCCGCATTGCGTCGCGCCGTGTCCACAGGTAGCCGCGTCTGGTCCGGAGTCGGGTGACGATTGTACGCCGATTACTTTCACTGCCAACGTCGCTGGCGGGCCCGGCAATGTGACCCCAACTTATAACTGGTCCGTATCCGCTGGCACCATCACGAGTGGTCAAGGCACGTCATCGATAACGGTTGACGCGAAGGGCGTTGGCGGCCAGAGCATAACCGCAACCGTTGATGCTCGTGGGTATGATCCGGCTTGCGCGAGCACGGCCTCTGCAACTACCGCTGTGAAGACGTGTCACGTTCCGTCGTGCAACAAGACTGACGAGTACGGGGACATGCCCTTTAATAGGGAGAAAGCACGTCTCGACAATTTCGCAACTGAGCTGCAGAACAAACCAGGCTCGCAAGGCTACATCATTGGCTACGGCAAGTGCGACGGCGAGGGATTGGCTCGGGCAAACCGCGCCAAGGACTACCTGGTCAATTCGCGCAACATCGACGCGGGTCGCATTACCACGGTCGATGGTGGCTGCCGAGCGGAATTGATGGTGCAGTTGTTTGTGTGCGAGCAGGGTGCTAAGGCGCCAGACGCAATGACTGACGGGGCGGTTTCGCCGTGTCCGGCATGCAAGGTGAAGAAGCCCCATCGTCGTCACAAAGCTCGTCATGGCAGGAAGAAAGGCAGTGAGGACGATGACGAAGAATAACTCATAATTAGCTCGCGTCATCGAGGGATCGTTGACGCGACCACTTCCTGGAGCGGGCGATGTTTCTCCCTGAGAACCATCGCCCGCTTCGCGTTTACCTTCAATGGCAATTGGAACAACCACCGAGATGAGAGCGGTACATCGCGGTGCCCGCGGGAAGTTCTGAACACAAACGCCGAGATTTGTATTAAACTGATCAGGTGCTTGGCGCCTATCATCCCGATGGTTGAGAGATTTACCGACATGATCTTTTTCAAAATCGCAAAGCCTGCAGTTTCGTTTCTTTTGTTGATGGCTGTTTCGCTTGGGCCCTTCTTGCGAGGGTCAGTGGTCGCGGCCAGCTCGGTAAAAGAGTCTTCTGATTCATCGCTCTATTCTGACAACTGGCGCGCGACTGGCCCTCCGGGTGGAGACGTGCGCGCGCTCGTGGTCGATCCGAACGATCCGGAGCGATTCTATTTCGGCACGCTCGACGGACAGATTTACACCTCAACCGACGGCGCCAAAAACTGGCGTCTGCTGCACAACTTTAATGTTCCAAGGTTGTTCGTCGATCACATCATCGTCGATCCGCGTGATTCGAAAACCATCTATGTGGCAACGCATCGCCACAAAGAGCCTGGCGGCTTCTTCAAATCGACTGACGCCGGCCACACATGGCGCGCCAGCCCAGAACTTAAGAACGAAGCCCTGCATTCGCTAACTCAATCACGACTGAATCCGGACATTCTCGTTGCCGGCACATTCAACGGGATATTTCGCTCATCTGATTCGGCCAGGACCTGGAGTGCATTGCAGACCTACGACACGCCCGGACTGGTCGAGGTCGAATCACTCGCGATCGATCCAATTAACGCCGACATCATCTATGCCGGTACGTGGCATCTGCCATACAAGACAACGGATGGCGGGCGAACCTGGAAGAGCATCAAGAACGGGATCATCGACGATTCAGATATTTTTGCGATCGACATCGACCCGCGCGATCATAATCACATCATCGCTTCCGCTTGCAGCGGCATTTACGAAACTCACAACGCTGCCGACAGTTGGCGCAAGGTGCAGGGGATTCCGTCGCAATCGCGCCGAACGCGCTCTATTCTCCAGCACCCATCTATTTCCGGACTCGTCTTTGCCGGAACGACGGAAGGATTTTGGCGATCGGAGAAAGGCGGAGATAAAGATTCCTGGATGGTTACGACTTCACGCCAACTCGAGATCAACTCGATCGCCGTGCATCCGTCGCATCCGGAGACTGTCTACATCGGCACCAACAACTACGGCGTGATGGTCTCTTATGATGGCGGCAGGAACTTTGCGCCGAGCAATGGCGGCTACAGTGGGCGTTTTGCTAACGCTATTCTCGCCGATCGCGAAATGCCCAACCGCGTCTACGCCACCACCATCAATACGACTACCGGCGGCGGATTCTTTTTCACCAGCGATGACGCCGGACAAACCTGGCGCCCTTCGATGCGCAGCATGCCCATGCGTTTGATGAGTTACTCGATCCTGCAAGACGCGCAAGACGCAAACATTATTTATCTGGGAACGAATCTCGGTGTTTATCGCTCGCTCGATCGCGGAGTCTCGTGGGCTCCGGTCTGGTCGGCGAACCGACCGGTTGAAACTAAAAAGCAAACGCCCTCGCGTCGAGGCAGGAACACTGCGACAAAGCGCGCAGGTTCAGTTCAACGACGATCGGGCACAGCGCAAATTAACAGCATTGTGGGTCGCGCTCAAGCGGCCTTGAACGCGGCTGGTTACCTCGTAGGCCCGCCTGACGGTCACGCGGGCGCGCAAACGACTGCGGCGGTCAAGCGATTTCAATCGGATAAGAACTTGCCCGTGACGGGAAACCTCGATCACATCACCCTGGCGGCGCTGGGCCTCGCGAATGATTTCGCGGCCGGTGACGCGACTTCGTCAACGATCCTGACGGACGCGGTCAATGCTCTCGCTCATATCACTAATCCTGAGACAGGCAAGCCGGGAATACTTGCAGCAACTAATTCGGGCTTATACCAAAGTTACGAACCAGCGAAGGGCTGGCAGAAACTTCCTTATGGTCCGGGAATGGATCCTCGCACAACGGCCATCGCCACAATTTCGCAGCAGCCGCAAACGATCTGGGTGGGCACTGCTTCGTCAGGCGTGCTGCTTTCGACTGACTTCGGCAAATCGTGGGAGAAGATTGAAGGAATTCCGACGGATGTGCCGGTCAATGTTATTGCTCAGGACCCGCAGCGTGCGACTTACGTTTATGTTGGCACGAAGCAGGCGTTTTATTCTTCGCATGATGGCGGGCGCAAATGGAGTCGTCGCGGCGGTAATCTGCCCTTTGGCGACTTTACCAGCATCGTGATCAACCTGCGCAACACTGACGAGATCTTCGCCGGCAACGCGTACCAAAATGGCGAAGTCGGCGGCGGCGTTTATCGCTCGACCAATGCCGGATCGTCTTGGACCCGGATCGATCCCAAGGATACTCGTCTGCCGAGTTTTCGTATTTGGGCGCTGGCGCTTGATTCACAACATCAAGATACGCTTTTTGTGGGATCGCACTCCGCAGGGATCTACGTCGTGCCGCGAAGTGCCGACAGGGCCTCGGCGACGCGCCGGCAGTGAGTCGAGTTGCTCGCGGCGCCTGGAAGCAAATGTAGTCGAACAACGCAGCTCGTAATGCGCGCCATCAACTGATCGCATAGGTTTTCTTTCAATTCTGTGTCGGTCTTAGCGCCTTGACAGGCGCTCGTTGCGGCGTGTACATTGCGAACCTACCCGGTTAAGCGGCCGGTGATGGTCGGACCAAGCGGGTGACTACGGGCTCGGCGGAAATCGAAACACATTAACACCTCCTTTTCCAAATCTAAGCGGCTCGCTCCTCGCTCAATTCAACCACCGACACATCACCAGTCAGGCAATGGAGACCGCGGATCGTTTCTGTATGACGATTGTCGGTGTCGAGTGAGGCGTGACAAGATCTATGACGCGCTGAGATTGCCCGGGTTGTATTAGGAGCATGCATGTCCAGTGAAGAACGCAAGCTGAGCGAGAGCGAAGCAAATAACCAATCATTGTCCGGCGAAGAACAAACTGCGCCGCAGCAAGCCGCGCTTGAGTCAACCGGCCAGGCGCAATCAACGGCGGCCCCTGCGGCCGGTGACGACGAACCACGGTCCGGCGGCGACGTCGATTTCGGACAGTTACTCGATCAATTCGAGCAGGAACAAGCGAGCCTTCAGGAGGGCGAAGTCGTCCGCGGCACCGTTGTTGGCATCAGCGAGCGCGGCGTAGTGATCGATTTCGGGTATAAATCGGAAGGCATCGTCAATCCCGCAGAATTTACCGAGGATGGCCAACTCACCGTCAAGCCAGGTGACGAAGTTGACGTGCTGGTCAAGAGCATGGATACGCACGACGGTCTGCCGGTGTTGTCGCGCGCTGATGCGGTGCGCATGAGGGCCTGGGACGATCTCGAGAAGGCCCATCACGATGGGACCAACGTGAAGGGTCGCATCGTCGAGCGCATCAAGGGCGGCCTGCGCGTGGACATTGACGGCATCGCGGCGTTTCTGCCCGGCTCGCAGGTCGACGTGCGACCGGTGCGAAATCTCGACAGCCTTAGAAATCAGCTGATCGAAGCGAAGGTAATCAAGCTTAATCGAAAACGCTCGAACGTCGTGCTTTCACGGAAAGCGGTGATCGAAGAAGAGAGTGCCGGACGGAAGGACGAGACCCTGGGCCAGATCGAAGAAGACATTATCGTCGAAGGCCAGATCAAAAACTTGACCGACTATGGCGCGTTCGTGGATCTCGGCGGCGTTGATGGGTTGTTGCACGTAACGGACATGTCATGGGGGCGGCTGCAAAATCCCGGTGAGCTTTTCAAGGTAGGGGACACCATTCAAGTGAAGGTGCTCAAACTCGATCGCGAGCGTGAACGAGTCTCGTTGGGTTACAAACAGTTATTGCCTGATCCGTGGGCCACGGTTGAAGAACGCTTTCCAATCAGTTCTCGCGTGACGGGTCGCGTTGCGAGTGTTGCTGACTACGGCGCGTTTGTCGAACTGGAAAACGGTATCGAAGGGCTGGTCCACGTTTCCGAGATGAGTTGGTCGAAGCGCGTCAAGCATCCCAGCAAGATCGTCAACCCGGGAGATACGGTCGAGGTCGAAGTGCTCGCCGTCGATCCCAAGGGCCGGCGTATCAGCCTGGGGATGAAACAGATTCAGGATAATCCGTGGCGAACCCTGCATGAGCGTTACCAGGTCGGCTCGCGAATAACCGGACGGGTCAGAAATCTGACCGACTTTGGGGCCTTCATCGAAATCGAGGACGGAGTTGACGGTTTGGTTCACGTGTCGGATATATCCTGGTCCAGGCGCATCAAGCATCCCAGCGACGCCCTGAAGAAGGGACAGGAAATCGAAGCGGTGATTACCAGCATCGACATAGAAAATCGTCGCTTGTCTCTATCGATCAAAGATCTGGAGCCGAATGCCTGGGATCGATTCGTCACCACCCATAACCCCGGCGACATCGTTCGCGGGAAGGTCGCACGCTTTGCCAACTTTGGAGCATTCGTCGAACTGGACGAAAACCTGGAGGGTCTTTGCCACATTTCGGAGCTTTCGGATGAACGAGTCGCGAAGCCCGATGACGTCGTCCATCTGGGTCAGGAAATGGATTTCAAGATTCTCCGGATCGATACCGAAGGCAAGAAGATCGGACTGTCGGCCCGCGCCGGTGGTAAGGAAGAACCTGTAGTTGACACGAAAGTCTACTCGTCAGAAGTCGGCAGTGGCATGGCATCTCTTGGAGAGTTGGCTGACTTCGTTATCAAACGCCCGAGCGAGTCGGCAGCAGAGTCGGCGGCAACGTCGAGCGCGGAGGCAATCGTCGCCGAAACAATCGTTGAGCCAGGCGCGGAGTTAACCGTTGAGCCAGAGGCAGCGTCAAGCGTGGAGCCAAGTGCCGAAACAATCGTCGAGCCAGGCGCGGAGTTAACCGTTGAGCCAGAGGCAGCGTCAAGCGTGGAGCCAAGCGCCGAACCAATCGTCGAGCCAAGCGCAGAGTTAACCGTTGAGCCAGAGGCAGCGTCAAGCGTGGAGCCAAGTGCCGAGACAATCGTCGAGCCAGGCGCAGAGTTAACCGTTGAGCCAGAGGCAGCGTCAAGCGTGGAGCCAAGTGCCGAGACAATCGTCGAGCCAGGCGCGGAGTTAACCGTTGAGCCAGAGGCAACGTCAAGCGCCGCATCGGCTGTTGAATCCACCACAGCGCAAAGCTCCGATACAGCCCCCGACGCAAGCGCAGAATCAACTGGAGAGTTGAGCGCAGAAGCGGCGCCCGCGGAGCCGAGCAACGAACCAGCTGCAAAGCGTAAGAAACGGTCCAAATAAACGAAGGTTACAGTTCACCGTTCGGACCATTGTGGCCAGTGTAAAAAGACTCGGCTAAAGCATTGGACTAAAGGCGGTTCTAGTCTTGCCCGCCAGGATCATTTTCTGATACTGTACGCCCGTTATAGATGTATCCTCGCCATTAAACTTGCAGAAGGCCTTTCGCTGGCCACTCGTTTTTAGGTAGGTAGGATCTCTCCTTAACATTGAGGTGACGCATGACAAAAGCGGAACTCGTCGAAGACGTCGCGCAAGCGGCTGAACTTACAAAGAAGGATGCCGAGAGGTTAGTTGAAATCGTCTTTGAGAGTATTATCGACAGCTTGAATCACGGCGAAAAGATCGAGCTGCGCGGTTTTGGCAGCTTTCGCGTGCGCGAACGCGGCGCGCGGCGCGGGCGAAATCCGAAGACCGGTGATCCCGTAAGCATACCTGCCAAGCGCGTTCCTTACTTCAAACCCGGCAAAGAACTCAAAGAGTTGATAAACGAAAACAACGCATCGGCTTTCTCTGGCGCTGGTAGCTCTTCAGCAATCAACAGAGACGATTCAAAGCCTCCTGTCGTGTAGTCCCGAATCTCAACCAGAGGTGACCAAGAGTGGAAAGGTTGTGGAGCCCCTGGCGTTACGAGTATCTGACTTCCGGCAGCGGAGATGAATCGTCGGCCTGTGTGTTCTGCGAGATTCAAAAGGATCCCGGCAGCGATGAAAAAAACTTTGTCCTGCACCGGGCCTCGCACAGTTTCATAGTTCTCAACATTTATCCCTATATCAGCGGTCATCTGCTGATCGTTCCCTTCGAACACGTCGGCGAGCTTGATGCGGCCGCGAAAGAAACGACCGACGAGCTGATGGATCTAACCAAGCTTTGTCAGACTGCGCTTCGCGAGGTGTATCAGCCGGGCGGGTTCAATGTAGGCATGAATCTCGGTCGGTCCGCGGGCGCAGGCATCGTGAACCACATCCATATCCATGTCATGCCGCGTTGGACCGGCGACACAAACTTCATGGCGACCGTCGGCGAGACGCGCGTGATTCCTGAAGATCTGACGACGACGTACCGCAAACTTCGAGGCCGATTCTAGCGCCTCGGTTTTCATCGAAGCGCGGAACCAACTCAATCATTTTCCATTTGTCATTTGACATTTATCAGTTGTCATTGGTTGTTTTGTAATGCGGCCTGGAGGAGAAGCACTGTCAGAAATGGCAAATGCAAAATGTCAAATGACAAATGGAAAATGGTCACCGCTGCGCAGCCTTTCGGGTGACTCCTTCGTCCTCAACCTCGACGCTCTTGTTGATCGGAATTTCCGAGGTCTTGCTGTAGCTGACGCCGCGCTCTTCGCCATCCGTGCCTGCTTCCGCCGGCGCGTCGGTCAACGGCAGGGGATTGAATCCCGGATAATCGATCCGCGCGTGATAAATGGCGACGAGCGAGTGGATGATGGTCTCTCTGATCGTGGTAAGTTCACGCAGCGACAGATCGCACTCGTCCAGTTGGCCATCACTGAGAATCGCGTCCACTATTCTCACTACGATGGTGCGAATGTTTTCGGGATCGGGCCGGGCCAGCGAGCGCGCGGCCGCCTCGCACGAATCTGCGAGCATCAGGATCGCGGCTTCTTTGAATTGCGGCTTCGGACCCGGATAGCGAAAATCCTTATCGTCTACAGTTTCGCCAGGCTTTGCCTGACTCTGTGCTTTGCGCAGAAAGAAGTGGAGGGTCCGAGTGCCGTGATGTTGCGGAATGACGTCGGCAATTTTCTTTGGCAGCCCAATCTCCTTGCCGAGTCTTACTCCATACGTGACGTGGCTGGTAATAATCTTCGCGCTCTGCGAAGGCTTCAGGCGATCGTGTGGATTGTCGCCCTGTTGGTTTTCGACAAAATAATCAGGCGCCGCGAGTTTGCCGATGTCGTGATAAAGCGCGCCGATGCGCGCCAACAGCGGATTCGCGCCCACTGCGCGAGACGCTTCTTCCGCCAACTGGCCCACCGCGTGCGAGTGTTGATTTGTTCCGGGCGCTCTGAGCGCGAGCTGACCAAGCACTGGCAGGTCCGCGTTGGACAACTCCAGTAGTTTGACGTCAGTCAGAATGCCAAACAACGATTCATTGATCGGCAAACCTCCGGCCGTAAAGACCGAGGTCAGCAATCCGCCGGTGATCCCGCAACCGAGCGCCAACAACACGGTATTCAAGACGAACGCCTGCTCGGAATAAGCAATTAACGCGAGCGCCATTAACGCGTTGGCGCCACCGACCAGCAATCCAGCGAGCGTGACTGATTGACGTTCGCGGTAACGACTGATGCCGTAGATCGCCACCGCGCACGACACCATTGCATAAGACGCCTTCTGCATGCCGCTTTGCGCAAGCAGTCCGGCAAACAACGACGTGACCAGGCCGGTCATGAAAGCAAGTTGCGCGTCGACCAGCATCGCCACCAACAGCGCTGCGGAGGCAAAGGGAATCGAAAAGTTCCAGATCGTCGGGTCGTTGAAGGGAGGGTGCATTTGCAGCGCGACACTATCGCCGAAAGTAAACCCGACGCGCATCAATACGGTTTCGACCAGGATGGCGGAAGCGACGAGCGCAAAAGCACGGTCCTTTGAAAGCGATAAGCCGGCCGCCGTGCTGCGATGCTCGGTAAATTTCCAGGCCGCCCAATACAATGCCGTAACCAGAAATAGCAGGCCGGTGAATCTGCGCCAGGGACGTCCGGCGTGTCCGGAGTTCTTGATTGCTTCAAGCTGGGCGAGCATGACGGGCGTTACTTTGTCGCCTTCGCGAGCCACGACTTGATTTCGCTTCAGCGAAATCTCCATCTGAGGGACCTTGCTCGCTTCCGCTTCTCTCGAAGTTGCGGTCATGGTCTGGTCCAGCACGACGTTCGGTTTGATCAACGGCGCGATGGCCGAGGCCAGCGCCGTCTTCTCTTCTTGCGACCAACCGCGCAAGTCTCTGATTCGCACTTCCAGGTTGCGTTGCGCGGAGCTGAGTGGTGTCATGCGCGTTTGCGGCGCCGGCATGATCATTTGGCCAGTCGGATTTTTTACATCGACCAGAACGATTTCTTCCTTCAGACGATTGGCATCGTTGTCAGTGTAAATATAAGCATCGCCGATTTCGCGAATCAGCGCGCTCAGTTGATCGAGCGTCGCCGGATCAAAACGATGAGCGATGATTGTTCGCGCGACGGCGGCGCCGCCTTCGCCCGTCCAGGTTGGCGCTGCTGTCCCGCGGCTCTCGGTTTGCTTTCTTAGATCTTCCCAGGCAGCGCGAAAACTTCGCGCCGAAGTCTCGCCGCGCGTCGAATCAAAATTAAAAATCGGTCTCGCGCTCTCCCTCGCGGCGGCGCGCTTTCGCCCGGTTTCGCCAAGGTCGACGCCTGTTATGTCGGTGGGCGAAATGACCGTTGCCTTCACCACTTCGCCTTCCTTGTAGTTTTCAGAGTAGCCGGAGAAGTAGTTAGTAAAGAGCAGGAGCGCGGTGACGACTACCAGGAACGTGAACGCAATAAGAAAACGGACCTTTGGCGAAAACACATCGAGTGGTCGGACGACGTATCGCACGAAAGCGTCGCGCGCAATTGTCAGTGGAGTGGTGAATCGTGGACGTCGACCCATTTTGTCTCAGGCAATATGACTCAAACTCTCAATCTCGTAGCGGTTCTCTTTTTCAGGACGTGAAACGAGATTGCGCGCGAGAATTGCACCCGCCTTTTCAAGCAACGGCTGCAATGTGTTCGCCCGCGTGGCCGCAATGGTCACACACTCGCCGCCGTCCCGCGACTGCACTTCTCGCTGCATCGCTTCCATTGCTTCCGCTTGGATCAGATCGGTTTTATTCAGCGCGATCAAACGCGGAATCTCGGCCAATCGAAGTTCACTGAGAATTCTTTCGACCGATTCAACTTGCTGGGCCCAGCGCGGATTCGCTGAGTCCACCAGATGAATGATGAGATTACTGTCGCCGATCTCTTCCAGCGTAGCGCGAAAGGCTGACAAGAGATCGGGCGGCAGGTCGCGGATGAATCCCACGGTGTCGTTAATGATCACTTCCTGCTCGTGCGGCAGTCGCAGCCGCCGCGACGTCGGATCGAGAGTCGCGAACATGCGCTGCTCGGCGCGCACATCGCTGCGCGTCAGTGTATTCAACAAAGTGGACTTGCCGGCGTTGGTGTAGCCGACAATCGAGATCACCGGCAGCCCCTGTCTCGTTCGGCCTTTGCGTCGTTGTTGACGTTGTTGCCGCTGCGCCTCAATCTCTTTCTCGAGCCGGTGAATCCGATCGCGCACGCGCCGCCGATCGGTTTCCAGTTTTGTTTCACCCGGGCCGCGACCACCGATGCCGCCCGCGAGCCGCGAGAATGCCGAATCCTGTCCGACAATCAGGCGTGGCAACAGATACTTCAACTGCGCCAGCTCGACCTGGATCTTTCCTTCGCGCGATTGCGCGCGCTGCGCAAAGATGTCGAGGATCAACTGCGAACGATCGATGATCTTGAGATCCGTTGCTTCCGAAAGCGAGCGCACCTGCGCCGGTTGCAGCTCGCGATCGAAGACGAGTAAATCAGCTCCCAACTGAAGCGCGCGAATCAGCAGTTCATCCAGCTTGCCGCGCCCGAGCACCGTGCGTGGATCTACGCCCGCGCGTCGCTGAATGATTTTGTCGAGTACGACCACGCCGGCCGAAGTCGCCAGCTCGCGCAGTTCAGCCATCGACTCTTCTGCGTCAGCCAGAGACTGGGTCGTAACTCCAACCAGGATCGTTCGGTCGCGCGCTTCCGCACGTCGCGTGGTCCGGCGATTCCGAGCCATCTCTTCTTCCAACGAATTGATCAGCGCCAGAAAGTCGGTATCCATCTGCGCGGGAATCTTCGGCTCGAGAAAAGTGTAGGGCTTGCTGCGCGTGGCCCCGTTCAATTCCGCCGCGGTGCTGGGAAGCAAATGCGCAGCCCGAATCAAACCCGGAAGACCGGTATCTGCGTCAACGTCGATGGCGGCCATCAAATCCAATCGGAGTAACGCAAGGTCAGTCAGGTCGTCTTGCGTGAGTTCTTCGCCGCGCAGATGAGTGTGCACGCAGCGCAAACCGCGAAAACGATCTGCGGCCACACGAATACGTTTGAAGTCCGGCAACTCGATCCGGCGATTATCGCCCACCATGACGTACTCAACGCGGCCCCGACGATCAATCAGCGCGCCTAATTGTCTGCGCGTCTCGTGCGAGAGTTCGCTCATCTGCCGCGCGAATTCAGGCGTAACAATCTGATGCGGAGAGATGCGCCGCGTGTAGAGTTTCTCAATGCGGCGCAACTGATTCGGTTTTAGCCCGACCGTGTTTCCTAAAACGCTACTGATCGTTCCTGCTCCTCTCGTGTTTACCGCGACTTACTGAGATCGTTCATCGTGTTTCCTGGTTCGAATGATTTCGTGTGACTTCGTGGATCGTTCCCACTTCCGATACCCGACTCCCGACACCAGATCTCCAGACTTCTGATCTCTGATCTCTGTCTTCGTAGACTTACAGCAGGACTGCCGCGGGCGGTGTGTTTCGTACGCTGGACTGACGTTCTTGGAATTACTTTGGAATGTCGCGTCGCCTGGTCGGTTGAGCATCACGTTTTGCTCTGAACTCTTCCCTTGTTGCCGGCGAATTATAGCACACAGGGAACCCTCGTCCCCGGGACCGCGAGTCAAGTCCCACCCCCGACGTGTCGGGGTTAGCGGGTGTGTCGCGCGAGGCGGTAGCCCGCGCGTAAGCAAGGGCTCAGCCTCGCCGTTTGCAAACGGACTCAACTTGAAGTTGTTTATACAAATCGCCTGCCGCTATAATCCCGGTGAGGTAAAAACATCTCAACGGTCGAAGAGATAGTAAACGCGAGACTATGACTAAAGAGCGATTCAATGAGCGCCGGGCCGACGCCTCTAAAGCCGCCGCGCGATTGAGCGAAGCGGTTGCACAACCTGTAACCGACATCGTTCGCGATGCGGTCATTCAACGTTTCGAGTTCTGTTTTGAACTGACTTGGAAAGCGCTGAAACTTTATCTCGAACGCCAGGGGCATGAGTGCGGCGGTCCGCGCGCAACGCTCAAGAAAGCCTTCGCTGAAGGTCTTGTCACTACACCGGAAGAAGCGGACCTCTGGTTGCAAATGCTCGAAGATCGCAATCTCACCAGCCATACCTACGATCAAGCGCTCGCCGAAACTATTTATCAGCACATCGCTGGCAGCTATGCTTCGCTTCTTACTGGCATGGCAGCTAGAATCCAAACGCTGAGTTGGGACTAAATCATGAAATCGCTGGCACTCAGAGAAAAGGACCTGGCGGCGTTGCGCGGCACATTCAGCCGATTTCCATCAGTCCGGGAAGTGCGAATTTTCGGTTCTCGCGCGACCGGCAATGCGCGCCGGGCCTCGGACGTTGACTTGGCGGTCTTTGCCCCTGATGCGACGGCTGACGAATGGGCCAGACTCTGCGAAGCGCTGGAAAGAGCGCCGATCATTTACCAACTCGATATCGTACGCGCCGAGCGGAACACGAACGCTCGGCTGCGGGAACAGATCGAGCGCGAAGGAGTCCAGGTTTATCCCGAAAGTGCATAATGACGATGCTAAGTGAGCCTTAATCGAATCGCCCGAACAACTACTGACCCTCACGATGATGAACACCGACCTCGAACGCCTCAAATCAATCGCAGGTGGATAAGCAGACCGGAGGGCTCTCGTCAGTACCACCCCCGACCGGTCTGCGTTAGCGGCTGGGTCGCTCGGGGCAGTAGCCCGCGCGTAAGCAAGGGCTCAGCCTCGCTGGTTCTTGGCTTGGATGCAGCTTTCCTGAGGAGACGCTGCTAGAATGTCGCGAGAGGGAATCATGAATATCAAAGACTTAGTGGAAATAAATCCCAAGCGGATGAGCGGCACGCCGTGTTTCAAGGGAACGAGGGTGCCCATTGGTCACTTATTTGAGTTTCTTGAGAGCGGGGAACCGCTCGACGAGTTTCTTCGTCAATTCCCAAGCGTCGCTCGCGAGCAGGCGCTGGGAGTCCTTGAGTTATCCAAAGAATCCCTTCTCGCCAATCATGAAATTGCTGCTTGACGAATGCGGGCAGGGAGCTAATGATTCGCGTAACACCATGCGCAAGGAGATCTAAAAGATGTCGACTGTCGAAGAGATAGTGAACGCAATCAAGGAACTGCCCCCTGGGGAGAGGGCAGAGGTCAAGCGGCGCCTTGAGACAATCCCGGCTCAAACGGATGAAAATGGGGACGTAACCGGCAATGAGCTAAAAGCGGCGACAGATCTCGACCAGCGCATCCATCGCGCGCTGTACGAAGCAGGGCTAGTGAGCCAAATCAATCCGCCAAAGCCGCGGCTGAGCGAACGACCGCCGCCGATCAAGATCAAGGGGAAGCCCCTTTCTGAAACCATCATTGAGGAGCGCCGATAGTATCGGGATCATTTGTGCTTTTTCTACGAGGCGGCGGCTGGAGCCGCGGATTCTGCTCGAAAACTCTGAATTGACGTATAATCGGCTTAATCGGACGGAGTTGAGATCATGGCATCCGAACAGTTAGAGGTCATCATGAATCAGGTTCAGCAACTATCTGACGAAGAGCGGTTGCAACTGATCAAGCGCGTCGCGGAGGGCCTGGCTGAGAGCAAGAAAGCGGGTGAGCCGCGTTACCTGATTTACGGTGAATATAGGAACGCGCCTGGCCGTGAATCGACCGAGGAAGATTTCAAGCTGGCTGAATGGAATCCAACCGAGGAATGGTTGAATGGCGAGTAAGTACGTCCTCGATTCGCACGCGTTGATTTGGTATCTCGAAGGAAATGCCCGCCTTGGCCCCAACGCCAAAACTATTCTTGATGATGCTTTGAAATGATTGTTCCGATCATCGCCCTGTGCGAAGTCGTCCACGTCATCGGAAAAGGCCGCACAAGAATCAAGACAGCGCAAGAATTCCTCGACAGGATAGGGCTCGACGTGCGCTTTAAGATTGCGCCGCTGGCCGAGAACATCCACAGAAGATCATCCTGCGCCAGCACCAAGCCACGGCCGTGGACAAGGTGGTCGCGCGCGCACTCGAAGCGAAACGCTCGCGCGGTTTGGTGTGGCACACGCAAGGCAGCGGCAAGACCTACACGATGATCAAAGCAGCGGAGCTGCTATTCAAGGCGAACGAGGCGCAGAAGCCAACTGTCCTGCTGATGATCGACCGCAACGAGTTGGAAGATCAGATGCTCAAGAACCTCGCCGCGGTTGGGTTGGCGAACGTCGCTCATGCCGATTCTATTTCGACTTTGAATAAGCTGCTGGATGAGAAGGGCCAGGACTATCGCGGCATTGTCGTGACGATGATCCACAAGTTCCGCGACATGCCGGCGAATCTGAATACACGGAAGAACATCTTTGTGCTCATCGACGAGGCGCACCGCACGACGGGCGGCGACCTTGGCAACTTCCTGATGGCCGGACTGCCGAACGCGAGCTACATCGGGTTTACGGGCACGCCGGTAGACAAGACAGCCTATGGCAAAGGGACGTTCAAGACATTTGGCGTCGACGACGATCAGGGCTATCTGCACAAGTATTCCATCTCCCAGAGCATCGAAGACGGCACAACGCTGCCGCTCTATTACAACCTTGCGCCGAACGAGATGCTTGTGCCTACTGAGTTGATGGAGAAGGAATTCTTCGCGCTCGCCGAAACCGAAGGTATTGCCGACATCGAAGAGCTAAACAAGATTCTTGATCGCGCAGTGAATCTGAAAAATTTTCTCAAAGGGAAAGACCGCGTGCAAAAGGTGGCGCAATACGTCGCCGATCACTACCGCGAGAACGTCGAGCCGCTGGGCTACAAAGCTTTCCTGGTTGGAGTCGATCGCGAGGCGTGTACGTTCTAGAGGATCGCCAGACCGAAACCGCCGAGGCTCTGCAGGAACTCTTCAAAGAAATTGAGAGGAATGAGCAAAGAAAGAAGGAACAAGCGGAAAAGGGCTTCGATGGTTTGACGTTCTTCGTCTATCGGACTCTGTTGGACGAAGGCGTGAACGACGCCGAGGAGGTCAGCAAGAAGATCAAAGCGGCTTTCGTCGAACATTCGAACTGGCGACGCAGTGAGAAGGAACTACGAGAATTAAGGAAGCAGATAACTTTTGCAGTCTTTGCGCAAGAGGACGATCTCGATAAGGTTGCCGACATCGTGGACAACCTGCTAAAGCTGCTTCAGAAGGCGCAGGGAATCTAACGTGAAGAAGAAGTGGCGAGACAAAGCTGAGTTCAAGGCCCGCGTTTACGAGTGGGCGACGAAGCTGGACGTTAGAGTTCAGGCAATCGCGCTGCGCCCGATGAGTAATAAATGGGCTTCTTGTTCGACTGCTGGGAAACTGAACTTTAATTCGGAATTGCTAACCTACGATCGCGATATCGCTGACTACGTGATTGTTCACGAGTTGCTGCATTTCTTTGTGCCGAATCATGGGAAGCTTTGGAAGAGTTTGATGCGAGCGCATCTGGGTGATTATGAAGGTCTAGGCAAACGACTCAATGATTTCGACTATCGGAAGTCGCATGAATAAGGCGGGACAATTTCTCGGATCGAGCCCATGGCGGGAATGAAGTGATGAAAGTGCCCGAGCTAAAGTAAGCTCAGGTCGAGCCGGAAACTCTGATACATCAATAATGATGTTGCCCTCATTATGGAATTCAGTGTAGAATTCTATGAGACCCGCGCCGGAAGGTGTCCGGTGCAAGAGTTCCTGGAGGAACTCAAACAGAGTGACCCCGGCGACTTCGCAGCGGTGCTGGCCGGTCTGGCTAAGCTGCGCGATCGCCGCTACCACGCCGAGCCGCTGTCAAAAGCGATCGGCAACGGCTTGTTCGAGTTGCGGCACGTCGGCAAGCTCAATACGCGAGTGATTTGGTTCTTTATGAAGGGGCGCCGCATCATAGCCGTTCATGCTCTTCGTAATAAAGGCCAGGCTATTCCGGCCAACGACCTGCGAACGGCGCACGAACGAATGACTGATTGGCTTGAGAGAGGCAAGTGATGAGAAAGACTAATTTCGATCGATATCTCAAAGAGCAGATGCAAGACCCGGCGTTTGCGGCTAGGCTTGAGAATGCGGGTGAGGCCTGGGAGGTGGCGTTGCAACTAACCGCGCTGCGAGAGCAGGCAGGCCTTTCGCAAAAGGAACTTGCTCGTCGACTGAAGACTTCGCAGCAGCACATCAGCCGCCTCGAGTCTCCCGGTTATGAGGGACACTCATTGGCAAACCTGCGCCGCGTCGCTGGCGCGCTGCATGCGAGAGTGCGCGTAACCTTCGAAACCGAGAAAGCAAACGGAAAGAAGAATAGTAGGCGCGTTGCGATTTCGCCCACCAATCGGCGCAAGCAAAGGGGAGATCACGTGTGATGAGGCCGCTATCAGATACTCAAGAGATCGCTCGTCGGTTCAACGAAGATGAAGCGATATGGCAGCGCTTCCAGCAAAAGCGTCTGACGCGGCGCTTGGCGGAAGCTGAATCCCTATTGCCTGAGAATATCCTCGATTGCCTCGATTGGATGGAGGCGGAGCGTGAGGCGCGAGTTACCCGAGCGGTAGCGCCAAGCAATTGCCTTAAGGTGAACGCACTTAAGCGATGACGATCCAAAAAAAATCTCGATTCAACCAGTTGAGAGTCCGGTGAATTAACGGCTGATGCGCTGCGACTGCGCTGCTCCGGTGTACTGCGCAGAAAGCGTGCGGCGAACGTGAATATCGCGATCATTCGCGTCTTTCGTTTGGAGATCTCTTCAACCCTTTCAGCGTTGGGAAACAACTGTAATGTCACGTTTCAAGGGTGTCGCGCTTCGCGCTTTACTCTCGCACCCCACGCGGGCTGCCCGCGCGGGGACCCCGCTCCTGGGCTAAACTAGCGAACGCCTTTGGCGCGGTTTCGGAATGAAGACCATTAAGACACATAGAAGGCGCAAGAATGAGGAAGTCGCATGAATAAGGCGGGACAGATTGTGCGGGTCGATCCGGCGGCGGGAATTCCCGGCGGCGAGGTGGCGATCGAGTGCGCCGGCTTTGATACGAGCGACCCAACGCTGTGCGCGGTGTGGTTTGACACGGAGCGTGCGCCGCTCGTCGCGCTCTCTTCAAAGCGCGCGCTGGCCATCGTTCCGGATCTAAAAAAGAGCGGCAGCATCGAGATCGCGCTCGAAAGCAACGGAGAGCGAAGCACGACCGCGAACTTTGTTGTTGGCAGGAGAATCGCAGAGGACGTGCACGCGGTCGCGAATCCGGCGTTTGACCGGGACGACAGCTCGCTCTTTGTAACTCGTTCGGGATCGCGCGGTGAGCAATTGCCGGTCTCGCTTTTTCGCGTTGACTTCAACGGTGAGCTGGCGGAATTCTCCGGCGACATCACCAACCCCACGGGCATCGCATTCGATCGCGAAGGACAGATGTTCGTCAGCAGTCGTCTGGAGGGAACGGTCTATCGCGTGACGCCTTTCAAAGAGGCGGTGCCGTTCTCCCGAAATTTGGGCGTGGCGACGGGCATCGCATTCGATGGCGCTGGTCAGATGTACGTGGGTGATCGCACCGGAACGATCTATAAGGTGAACGAAATCGGAGAAGAGAAAGCGTGGGCCCGGCTGGAGCCTTCGGTCTCCGCGTACCATCTTGCCTTTGGTCCTGACGATGCGCTGTATGTCACCGGGCCAACCGTCACGAGTTTCGATTCAGTGAAGCGAGTGGACGAAGAAGGAAACGTCACGGTTTTTTATCGCGGCCTCGGACGACCGCAGGGACTCGCGTTTGATACGGAAGGAAATCTGTACGTTGCTGCCACGCTGCGCGGGCGACGCGGCATCGTGCGCATCTCGCCTGACGGAAAAGAATCGGAAGTATTTGTGGCGGGAATGAATCTTGTGGGACTCGCGTTCGGCCCGCTGGGCGAGATGGTTATTGTGAGCAACGACTCGGTGTACAGTTTGCCGTTGGGGATCCATGGAACGTTGTTGAGTTAGGAGCCTATGCGCGGGAATTGCCGACGCGGGTGGTGTCTTATTTCGAGAGATTGCGGCTTGCCAGGAAAACGATCCACGAAAACACACCAAGCGAAACTAGTTTGTTCGTGCGGCTTAGTGTGACTTCGTGGATCGTTCTTGTCCTAGCGGGAAAAATCACAAAGCCAAATTAAGACATACCCCGGCGCATCGGTTTTTGACAGCCTCAAGTGCCAATGTTACCTTCGCTATTCGGTCGTCACCGCTACTTAGGTTAAGCATATTTCAGTGGAATCAGGAATAATCGCAAAACTCGTGGTGTACATGGTCGTGCTGCTGCTGGCAATCTCGGCGCACGAAGCCGCGCACGCCTGGATGTCGAATAGATTCGGCGATGATACGGCACGCTTACTGGGTCGCATAACGCTCAATCCGGCCGCTCACATAGATCCCATCGGTACGTTGCTGATCCCCATAGCGGGATTCGTCATCGGGAATATTGGCGGCCCGGTCGCAAATATTCCGCTGATTGGCTGGGGCAAACCGACTCCTGTCAATCCGCTTCGCTGGCGTCATAAAGACCTCGCAAACGTTATGGTTTCGGCGGCCGGCATTATGGCTAATCTATTCATAGCCATCTGTGCTTTCACGATCTTCAAGGTGCTGCTGATGACCCGCGCTGGTAATGCCATACCGGTGTCGTTGCAGGAGCCAGTGACCATATTTCTCAATTATCTGCTGATGATGAATGTTTCGCTGGCGGTCTTTAACCTGCTGCCGTTTCCGCCGCTGGACGGCAGTAAGATCCTTGAGACTTTTCTTCCCGCGAGTGCGCAACCGATATTGGCGGTACTTGAGCAGCACGGCTACGTCATTCTGTTAATTCTGATGTACATGGGCGTTTTCCGAGCGATCATCAGTCCGATCATGGCTCTCGTGTACTATTTGCTGCAGCTCGGTATGTGAAGTGAAGTGAGACCGCGGTCAGACTTGTTTAAGAATACAGATGCCCAAGCGAATTTTTAGCGGCGTACAGCCGACCGGCAACGTACATTTGGGAAACTATCTCGGCGCGCTGCGCAACTGGGTTGCTTTGCAGCACGAGTACGAGAGTTTTTTCTGCATCGTCAATCTGCACGCGATCACACTGCCGCAGGATCCGAAACTCCTTTCCGAGAAAACGCGGGAACTCGCGCGCATCTATCTCGCCGTTGGGATCGACGAAAACGTTTCGACCATCTTCATACAATCTGACGTCGCCGAGCACGCCGAGCTGACGTGGATACTAAACTGCATTGCGCGCGTGTCTGAATTAGAGCGAATGACGCAGTTCAAGGATCAGGCGCGCAAACAGCGTGAGAGCGTCGGAGCTGGGGTCTTTGAGTATCCGGTCCTGATGGCGGCCGATATTCTCCTCTATCAAACCGATCTCGTTCCGGTTGGCGAAGATCAGAAGCAGCATCTCGAACTGACACGCGATCTGGCCGTCCGGTTCAATCGCGATTACGGCGAAACGTTCCGCGTGCCCGAAGCCTACATTCCGAAAGTCGGCGCGCGCATCATGTCGCTTTCTGATCCAACGAAGAAGATGTCAAAGTCGGATGACGACGGAAGCGGCTGTGTGATGCTGTTGGACGATGCGGACACGATTGCGCGGAAGTTCAAGCGCGCCGTAACGGACTCCGGTACCGAGATTCGCTTTGACGAAGCACGCCCGGCGATCAATAACCTGCTGACAATTTATCACTTGATGACTGGAGAGGAACCCTTGAAGACCGAAGCGCACTTTGCCGGCAAGGGTTACGCACAGTTGAAGCAGGATCTGGCTGATGTCACGGTCGCGTTTCTCAAACCGTTGCAGCAACGAGTTAAAAGCATCGGCGACGATGAATTGAATAGCTTACTCGAGCGCGGTCGCGCAAAGGCGCGAACGATCGCGAGTGCTACGCTAAAGAAGGTGATGGAGCGAATGGGGCTTTCGGGCACGCGGGAGTAGGGTTAGATTTATGGGGATGACGAGCGAGACTGAAGAAGTAAGTGTGGCGGAAGAAGGCGTCGGGCAGGACGAGCACCCCAGCGGGGCTGCCCCGCCGGGGACCCCGCATGCCCGCGCTCCAACGGATGCCCGCGCTCCCGGCACGATCAACGTCGCGGGCGCTGCGCCTGAGATCGTTTCAGATCAAAACACAGACGATCTGAAACTGATTCTCGGAGAATTCGAGGGGCCGCTCGATCTCTTGCTGCACCTGATACGTCAGGAGCAGATCAACATCTACGACATTCCGATCGCGCGCATTACGGACCAGTATTTCCGCTACTTGCAGGCGATGCAGGAGATGGACATCGCCGTCGCCGGAGATTTTCTGGTGATGGCCGCGACGTTGATCGAGCTTAAGACCAGAATGCTGCTGCCGCGCGATCCGTTTGCTGCAGTCGAGGAGGAAGAGGATCCGCGGCTCGACCTGGTCAACCAGTTGCTCGAATACCAAAAGTACAAGGCGGCGGCGCAGATGCTCTGGTCGCGCGCGACAGTCGAGCGAGCCGTTTTCAGGCGCGCGGAATTGGAGACGGACAAAAATAATCCCGAGGTCGCGGTCGGAGTGTTCGATCTGCTGCGCGTCTTCAACGACATTCTCGCGCGGCATAAGGAAGAAGTGCTGATGGAGATCGAGCGCGAGGAAATCACGATGGCTGAGATGCTCGAAAGATTGCGGAACATGGTGATGTCGGCGGGCGAGTTGAATCTGCGGACATTCTTCGAACGCGCTCGCTCGCGGCGCGAGTTGGTGCTCGCATTTCTTTCGGTGCTCGAGCTGGTGCGCAATACGCAGATCAAATTGTTTCAGCGAGAAACTTTCGGCGAGATCATCGCGCGCGTCGCTGCTTGAAAAAGATGGACGAACAAACAAAAACCGAGACGGTCGAAACACTCGACCAGGAAACGCTTAACGAAGAAGCCGTTCGGGAGCTGGAAGCAATGGTTGCCGCGGAAGAGGCGGCAGCGAGTGGCGCCGAGGCCGGTGGCGCGGACTCGGACACAGCGCCTCACGTGCTCCAGAGCATGGCCGAACGCGTCGGCGTCGTCGAGGCGCTCATCTTTGTTTCCGAAGAACCGCTCGGCGCGAAAACTATTGCCGAAGTGTTGAAGGAGGATCGTGAGATCGTCGAGCAGGCAATAGTTGAACTGGAAAAAGAGTTCAATGCACGCAACGGTGGTTTGCAGTTGCGCGAGATCGCGGGCGGCTGGCAATTCGCCACGCGGCCTGAGTATCACGAGCACGTGCGTGCCTTTCTGCGCACGCGCCCAAGCGCCAAGCTCACGCTCGCGTCGCTCGAAACACTTGCGGTGATCGCTTATCGCCAACCGATAACCGTGCCCGAGATTCTGGAGATTCGCGGCGTGCAATCGCCTTCGGCGATTAAGACACTGCTCGACAAGAAATTGATCGTCGCCAAAGGGCGAAAGGACACCGTCGGCCGGCCAATGATGTACGGCACGTCCAAGGATTTTCTGATGCAGTTTGGGTTGAAGGATCTGACGGAGTTGCCGAGCATGGAAGATTTTCAGGATCTTGCGGGCGGGGAGTCGTAGTGAGGAGCAGGAGGCAGGAGCAGTCGGCAGGTGACGACTGCGTGGTTTTCCTGCCGACTGCCGCTGCCGTCTGCCTCCTTCCTTATTATGCAAGCACGTCTTCAAAAACTCATCGCCCAGGCCGGCATTGCTTCGCGTCGTCACGCCGAAGAATTGATTGCGGCGGGTCACGTGACGATCAATGGCAAGGTTGTTACGGAACTCGGAACGAAGGCCGATCCAGCGCGCGATCACATCAAAGTACGCGGCAAGCTGATCAATCCGCTCCTCAAAGCGCGCGAGAAAGTCTATGTTCTTCTCAACAAACCGAAAGGTTACTTAACGAGCGTTTCCGATCCGGAAGACCGCCCGCTGGTCACTGACTTGATACCCGCTTCGCTCGGCAAGCTTCACCCCGTAGGCCGGCTCGATTTCAATACCGAAGGGCTACTGCTGCTCACGAACGATGGCGAGTTTACTAACTTCGTTACGGCAGCGCGAAATCAAGTCGCGAAAGTTTACGAAGTTAAAGTGAAGGGAATCCCACCGCCTTCCGCTGTAGAGCGCCTGCGACGCGGCGTAACGCTCGACGACGGAACGCGCACCGCTCCGTCTGAGATCACGAGTGTCAGAGAGACCAGCAGCAACGTCTGGTTTGAAGTTATTTTGCATCAGGGTCGCAATCAGCAGATTCGACGCATGTTCGATCTGATCGGTCACTCGGTGGTGAAGTTGCGTCGCGCGAGGATCGGCTCCTTAACCGACGAGCGGTTGAGGCCCGGGCAGTGGCGCTTGCTGGACCAGCGGGAAGTAGATCGTTTACTGAAGCGTGAGCTGAAGAGAACTGCGACTAAGCAGCAAAAGACGCAGCGCGCGAGTCACGCTCCGCGGCGTCATTGAGGTACAATGCATTCGTGAAAGTTTCGAGTTTCGGGTTTCGAGTTTCGAGGTCCGAAACTCGAATTTATGTTGGCGAGCCGCGGGCGCGACCAGCCGCGATACAGAACAGGAAGCGTAATGGAATTTGAGCTGAGCGAAGAACAGAAGCAGATCAAAATGAGCGTGCGCGAGTTTGCCGAAGCGGAGATCGCGCCGCATGTAATGGAATGGGACGAGGCGCAACATTTTCCGATTGAGTTGAAACCCAAACTTGCAGAGCTTGGTCTCCTCGGCGTTTTGTTTCCCGAAGAGTATGGCGGCGCCGGCATGGGATATGTTGAGTATGCGACGATTATCGAAGAGCTTTCGCGCGTCGATGGCTCGGTGGGCATCTCCGTCGCCGCGCATACCTCACTTTGTTCGAACCACGTCTACCAATACGGCAGCGAAGCGCAGAAACAAAAATTTCTCGTGCCGTTGGCGCGCGGCGAGCACCTCGGCGCCTGGGGATTGACTGAGCCGGGCGCGGGCTCGGACGCATCGGGCACGCGCACGACTGCTACGAAGAAGGAAGGCGGCTGGGTCGTCAACGGCACGAAGAATTTTATTACTCACGCCATTCACGCCGACACTTGCGTTGCGTTTGCGTCCAGCGATCGTTCGAAACAGAGCAAGGGCATCACGGCTTTCATCTTTGAGAAAGGCATGAAAGGATTTTCGCCTGCGAAGAAAGAAAACAAGCTCGGTCTGCGTGCGTCGGAAACGGCGAGCGTGGTATTTGAAGATTGTTATGTGCCTGACGAAAACCGGCTCGGCGAAGAAGGCATGGGATTCGTAAACGCGATGGAGGTTCTCGATGGCGGACGAATTTCAATCGCCGCCCTGGCCGTGGGCATCGCGCAAGGCGCATACGAATCAGCGATACGTTATTCAGGCGAGCGCCAGCAGTTTGGCAAGCCAATCAGCGAGTTTCAGGCGATTCAGTTCAAGCTCGCCGACATGGCGACGCAGATCGATGCCGCGCGGTTACTGATGTATCGCGCGGCGTGGATGAAAGATCAGGGGAAGAGAACCACGAAGGAATCTTCGATGGCCAAGCTCTTTGCGTCAGAGGTAAGCGTGCGCGTTTGTGAGGAAGCGGTCCAGGTCCATGGCGGCTACGGCTATACGAAAGATTATCCAGCGGAAAAATATTGGCGCGATTCGAAGCTGTGCACTATCGGAGAAGGAACGTCCGAGATCCAGCGAATCATTATCGCGCGCGAGATATTGCGACAAACTGCGAATTGAATAGGCATTCATGGGTTCCGTTTTGGAAAATTCTTCAATGCTCGATCGCATAACGGCCGGCGATCCGCGCGCGGTGGCGCGTGCGATCTCCACAGTCGAAGACAACGTGCACGGCGCCTCCGATTTGATGAAACAGATCTTTCCGCACACGGGCCGCGGACTCGTGATTGGAATCACCGGCCCGCCGGGTGCGGGAAAATCTTCGCTGGTTGACAAGCTCGCGCTGTTGTATCGCCAAAGGAACGAGCGCGTTGGCATCGTTTGCGTAGATCCATCGAGCCCTTTTTCCGGCGGCGCGATCCTGGGTGACCGCATCAGGATGCAGACTCTGGGACTCGACGAGGGTGTTTTCATTCGCTCGATGGCGACGCGCGGGAACCTCGGTGGCCTGGCGCGCGCAACCGTCGATGCGGTGGCGATTCTGGATGCGGCCGGCTACTCGCGGATCATCGTCGAGACGGTGGGCGTGGGTCAGGACGAAGTTGAAATTGTGAAGGCGGCCGACGTTTCGGTGGTCGTGCTGGTGCCGGGAATGGGCGACGATATCCAGGCAATCAAAGCCGGCATCATGGAGATTGGCGACGTCTTTGTCATCAACAAGGCGGATCGCGACGGCGTCCATGCGACGGAGAAGGAACTCAACGCGTTGCTGTCGCTGGCAGTGCGCTCGGATGGTTGGCAACCGCCAATCGTTAAGACGATCGCAACTGAAAGTAAAGGGATCGAGGAACTCGCGAGCGCGATCGATCATTTTCGCGACGCACAATTGAAAACCGATGTGGGTCACGAGCGCCGGCGCGCAATTGCTCGTTGGCGCATACTGGAGCTTTTGCGTGAACGTCTGCTGGCGCGAACGCTCGATGGCGATTCGGCCTCAGAGACACTCGACCGTCTGGCTGATGAAGTTGCAAGTCGCCATCGAGATCCTTATTCTGCGGTGGAAGAGATTCTGGGACTTTGAGTCATGAAGATCGAACACATCGGAATTGCGACGGGCGCGGTCGATGAAGCTCTTGGTTTTTGGCAGGACATTCTGGGTCTGACGGTGGACCACATGGAAGATGTCGTCGATCAAAAGGTGCGCGTTGCCATGCTCCCGATCGGCGAATCGCAGATCGAGTTGCTTGAAGCGACGAGCCCGGATTCTCCGATTGCGAAATTTGTGGAGAAGCGTGGCCCCGGCATTCATCATATCGCTGTTCGGGTCGATGATATTCGCGCTGAGCTGGCAAAGCTGAAAGAGAAAGGCGCGCGCTTAATTGATGAAACACCGCGCGTCGGGGCCGGGGGATGTTTAGTCGCTTTCATTCATCCGTCTGCTACCAGCGGCGTACTCGTCGAGCTAGTTCAGCATCAGTAGTTAGTGAAAGGAATCTATCTTGACTTCAACGACTAAGGCATTAATTGCGGCCGGGCTCGCGGTCGCTTTTGCCGCCGGGCTGATCGTGTGGCAAATAAAATCCAGGCATACTGAAGTGAGTCTCACTTCTGAAGACCTCGCGCTGATCGCCGCGGATCTGTCTCCGGAGGTGCGCGCTCGGCTAGCCTCCGATGAGTCAGCACGAAAGGACTTTGCCAAAGATATGCGCGAGGTCCTGGCGGTGGCGGCTGAGGCCAGGGCTAATGGCGTTGCCGACAAGCCGGAGATCAAACATCAGATTGAGATAATGCGTTCATTCATCATTGCTCAGAACTACTTCAAATCCAAGCCTGGCACTCCGACTGATGCAGAGATTGAAGCTTACTTCCGTCAGCCCGGTAATCAGGAGAAGCTCGATCAGGCCGTCAAGGACGCGCAAAGCAACCCTCAGCGCGCCGGCAGGCCGTTTTCGCCACAACAGCTCAAGCAACTAAAGCACCAATTCGGCCAGGCGTTCATCGGTGAGAAGAAAGGGCGCGATGAAGGGATCGATCAAAAGCGAGCGGTGCAATTACAGATTCTTATTCAGGAGGCCGTTCAGCTTGAGAAGGCCTACAAACCGGAGCTGATGAAGAACGCAACAGCGAGCGAGCAGGAGATCGACGCCTACATCGCTAATCATCCGGAGCTGGACATAAAGAAGAAGCGCGCTTTGGCAGAGAGTGTGCTCAAGCGTGCGCGGGCGGGTGAGGACTTTGCAAAGCTCGCTCAGGAGTTTTCGGCCGATACTCAGAATAAGAATAGGGGCGGGGACCTGGGCTGGTTCGGACATGGACAGATGGTGCCGGAGTTTGACGAAGCTGCGTTCGCTCTGAAGCCGGGGCAGATTAGTGAGATTGTGCAAACGAGTTTTGGGTTCCACATCATCAAACTGGAAGAGCGGCGCACTGAGAAGCAGGAGGGCAAGCCGCAAGAGCAAGTGCACGTTCGGCACATTTTGATCACGGAAGCAATTCTGGATCAGTCCGGTGCAATATCTGGACGCGAACAGGCGCGCGAGGCCATCGAAAGTGAGAAACAGAAGAAAATCATCGACGAGATTGTGGCGCGTTCGCGCGTGAAGGTAGCCGACAATTTTCAAGTGGCAATGCCGGCGGCCCAGTAGGATGGCGTCGGATAACCTCTGAACCTGAAATCATAGGCATGCAATTTGGCGACTATCGCGTTGAGATTGTTCCGGACACCGAATTCCGTCTCGATGGCGGCGCGATGTTTGGGGTCGTGCCGCGCAATCTTTGGTCGCAGGTTTGCCCGCCCGACGAGCAGAACCGAATTCGCATGAATCTGAATTGCTTGTTTATCGAAAGCCCGAAAGAGCGAATACTGATTGAGACGGGCATCGGCGATAAGTGGTCTGAGAAACATGCGGCGATGTATGGCATAACGCGCGAGCGATCCTTCGGCGCATCGTTGCAGGCAATCGCGGGAGTAGGAACCGAAGAGATCACGATCGTCGTAAATACACATTTGCATTTCGATCATGCGGGCGGAAACACCAGGCTCGGCGAGCAGGGTAAACCGGTCGCAACGTTTCCAAACGCGCGCTACTTCGTTTCAGGCGCGGAGTTTGAACACGCCGAAGCGCCGACAGAACGCGATCGCGCGAGTTATTTGCCGGAGAATTGGCGACCGCTTGAGGAATCAGGCCAGCTCGAGTTGAAGCCGGCAGACTACGAAGTTGTGCCCGGTTTGCGGATGGAGACGCATGCGGGCCACAATCGCTCGATGCAATGCTGGCGTCTGGAGCGCAACGGCAAGACACTTTTTGGTTTTGCGGACCTGGTGCCAATGCGCGCGCACGTACGGTTTGCCTGGATCATGGGTTACGACCTTTTTCCGTTGGAAACATTGGAAGCGAAGAAGAGATTATTGCCGCAGGCAGTCCGCGACAATTGGCTCTGTCTTTTCTATCACGATCCCGATGAACCGCTCTGCCGCGTGATTGAAGAGGATGGGAAGCTGAGAGCTGAGAAATATGGAATGTAGGGGCGGGGCTTGTCCCCGCCCGCCGTGCGTGACCGGGCAGGGACAAGCCCCGCCCCTACGAAAGAAATATGACGACAGCTAAAATCGGAATTATCGGCGGCAGCGGGCTTTATCAGATGCCGGAGCTGACGGACGTTGAGGAGATCAAAGTTGATACTCCGTTCGGCAGCCCTTCTGACGCCTTCATTGTGGGCACGCTGGAAAACCAGCGCGTCGCGTTTCTGCCGCGGCACGGTGTCGGGCATCGCTTCACGCCGACCGAAGTTCCTTTTCGCGCGAACATCTACGGGATGAAGTTGCTGGGGGTCGAGCGCATCCTGTCGGCTTCTGCCGTAGGATCTCTACAGGAAAAGTATGCACCGCTCGACATGGTCATTCCCGATCAGTTTTTCGATCGCACGCGCGCACGCGCCAGGGAGTCAACTTTTTTTGGCGAGGGGATAGTCGCGCACGTTACCTTTGCGTATCCCGTTTGTAACGATCTCGGTGACGTGCTCGAAGCAGCTTGCAAACGAGCGGACGTTAAGGTGCATCGCGGAGGGACATACATTTGCATGGAAGGCCCCGCGTTTTCCACCAAGGCGGAATCTAACGTCTATCGTTCGTGGGGCATGGACGTGATCGGGATGACGAATTTGCAGGAGGCCAAGCTCGCCCGCGAAGCGGAGATTTGTTACGCAACGCTGGCGCTGGTGACTGATTACGATTGCTGGCATCCCGGACACGATGCCGTCAGCGTGGGCACAGTCGTCGAGTATCTGAACAAGAACGTCCGCAATGCGCAGATCATCATGCGAGAAGCAGTAAAGCAATTAGCTGATCGTTCGCGAGACTGCAAGTGCGGTTCGGCTCTGAAGAATGCGATCTTCACGGCTCCGGATCTTTGGCCCGCTGCGACAACGAAAAAGCTGGATGCGATCATCAGAAAGTACGCGTCAGTTTCGCAGTAGCCCGGCCTTTAGGGAGGGCGAGGCATTAGATGAAAAGGTAATGAAAGGTACGTTATGAGAAAGATTTATTCGCTGTCGGCTTTGATTCTGTTTACCTTGCTGGTTTGCGTTCCCGCTGCGCGCGCGCAGGGAAACGTAAAATCCGGACCTGATCCAGCCACCATCCGCGACCCGGAGCTTGAGAAAGATTCGCTGCACAACCTCGAGGTTGCGCGCCAATACTTCAAACTGAAGAAGGCCTATGTGGCTTCGCTCAAACGTTGCGAGGAGGTCATAGCGGGAAATCCGAATTTCGCCAAGTTGGACGAGATTCTTTTTATGGCCGGCGAGAGCAGCCTTTTTCTGGCGGAGAACAAAGGGAAGCAGAGATCGTCGTTGTATTTCAGTGGCGATGCGAAACGGACTTTGAAGCCCGAAGAGTTTCGTGACCTGGCGCGCGGCTACCTGTCGCAACTCGTAAATGATTTTCCCAACAGTACTTTCCGAAAGCAGGCGGAAGACGATCTGCAAACGCTCGGCGGTCCGAAGCCGAAGGAGAGCAGTAAGCAGTAGGCGGCAAAGAGCGAAGGGCTAAGCGCAAAGCGCAAAGCGAAAAAGGGAAGGGTAACTGAAACGCCCGGGTCGTTAAATCCGAAATCCGCAATCCGAAATTCATATGTCCCTACTTGTAGTTGGCTCAGTCGCCTTTGATGAAGTCGAAACGCCGTTTGGCAAGTGCGAAAAGATGCTGGGTGGCTCGGCGTCTCACTTTTCGATCTCGGCAAGTTACTACACCGACGTGCGAGTAGTGGCAGTTGTCGGCGGTGATTTTGGCGCAGAGGAACAGAGAGTTTTTGACCGCCATGGGATCGATACGAGCGATCTCGAACGAATTCCCGAAGGCAAAACGTTTCGCTGGTTCGGCCGCTATGAGTACGATCTTAACGTGGCCCACACGCTCGACACGCAGTTGAACGTCTTCGCGGATTTCAAGCCCAAGCTTTCAGAGGGCGCAAAGAAATCGCGTCTGGTTTTTCTCGGAAACATTCAGCCTGATTTGCAACGCGAAGTTCGCGAGCAAGTGCCGGACGCTGAGCTGGTGGCGCTGGATACGATGAATCTTTGGATCGACATCACGCGTGACTCTTTGCTGCGCACAATCGCGGGCGTCGACGTCGTGATCATAAATGACGCAGAAGCGCGGCAGTTGACCGGCATCCCGAATTTGATCAAAGCGGCGCGCGAGATCCTCTCGTGGGGTCCAAAAGCTCTGATTGTGAAACGCGGCGAATATGGCGCCGCATTGTTCACGCGCGAAAACTATTTTGCGATTCCCGCTTACCCGCTCGAGTCGGTTTTTGACCCAACCGGCGCGGGCGACACCTTTGCGGGTGGCTTCATGGGTTACCTGGCAAGTCAGGAAACGCTGGACGAGCCGGCGATGCGCCGCGCAATGATCTTCGGCTCAGTGATGGCTTCGTTCAACGTCGAAGAGTTTGGCACAGAGCGCGTGCGCCGGTTGACGCATGACGAAATCAACGAACGCTTTAGAGCCTTCAAGCAAATGACGCACTTCGAAGAAATACCGTTTGAGAGAGCAATCACGGGTGCGAGTTGACAGGTTTCAATAGGCGGCAGGCCAACGAAACTCTAACTATTCTAACGAAGGTAGCTATGTAGTACCCATGGTTGGAAGCTGAATGTTGGCTACGTTCTTATCAGGAGCCATGACGTAGATTTGGTTACTTTCGCGCTGCGCTGGAATTCTCCTTGCTGTACAACAAAGCTCGCCGCGTTTCAGTGATGAGCAGCGCATCTTCGACAATCTGGTGACCCATTCGTTGCCGTACTTCGGGCTCGCTATACGAGCCTGGCCAAACTCTAATCACAATTCCGTTGCGATCGACCAACAGATGTGAAGGAGCAGTCATGTTGGTAATCAAGGCCGAAGGAAGCGCGGCCCCCTTCGCCCATTCGAACGCTGGTGGATCAAAGCCCAGAGACTTCGCATAGTCCTCGAAGTTGTTTGCAGATTCGAGCGAAGTGAAAGACACGGCATAGTAATGAAACCCTAAAGGAAGAACGTGCTCGCGGATATATTGCATTTCATCAATCGCTGTCTTACACATTGGGCACGCGGGATTGATCGACACCAAGATCGCCGGCTCCTCCCCAATCGCGTCGCTCAGCCGAGAACCAGAGCTGGTTCGTAACAGGCTCAGGTCGATCCTCTCGCCGACCGCAGGCCCGCGCCACTTAACGTTTTCAGAGCGAAGGGCAGCGAAATCGAAGCCTTCCTTCAAAAGGAACGGCTGCGCCGGTTTTCCAGTTGGTCGCCTGAACCCCCTGACAGCGACTCCGGCTGCGACAAAGGCAAGAAGCGCTCCAACGAACAACCCGGTTAAGAATCGTGGTTGCAATAATCTCATGATGTCTATTTCTTCGCCCCGGTCTTCGTCGGGTACATTGAGGCTAATTCTTGATAACGCTTGATAGATACTCTTATCAGTCCAAGTTCGGTTTGGGTGCGCCTATGCACTGAGCTGACTGATAAGACGACGTCTCTGATTCCAAACCCAATTGGATCTAGCAGCGAAGCCGGGAAGCTATCCTGAATCAGCCGGGTGTCAAAATCGTCCAAAGTCTCTTTTTTCGCGTTATCGTCACCCCCGGAACGATTCAGCGCGGCCACCGCCAGCTTGAAAGAATCCAAGGCGTCTGCAGTTAGGTCGTACTTCGCGTAGAGTCGTACCAGCATCATGTGCCAGTGAAGCTTCTCAGAATCGGGCTTGTCAGACTTACTCAATCCCCTGCGAGCATCTCCCAGTAACTCAATGCCGACATCGGCTGCCGCACCCCGTGGCATTTTGTCGACAACATAGATTTGCGTGAAGGCTCGAAGGTTATCCGGTACTGCCTTAATGACGCCGTGCATTCCGGGCAGATCGTCCCGCTTCAGGTATTCAATCGCCAAAGAGGCAGCCCAGTCTCGTCGCCACGTTTCCCATATGCCGATGAACTGGCGCTCGCTGTCATTCATGCGTTCGAGGATGCTTATAGCACGTTCGAAGTTCTTTTGTTGCGCCGCAAGCCGTGCGGCTTTTCCGAAGTAGATAGCACGCTCTTTACTACCGTCACCTGCTCGTTCAGCTGCGTTTAGGAAATCATCAATCGTGATCAGTGACCCTTCGTCCGGAGAGTCGCTCGTGGACTTGCCGGGTGTCGGACTGAGCTTCTCCTGACACCTCCGAATTAACTGACGCGCAAGATCCGCACGTTGGGGCTCAAGTCTGTCAAACTGAGGCTGCAAGGGGCCAAGCATCGAAGCCGCAACACCGCAGTTCGGCGCGCCGCTGCTCTCAGTCACCGCAACCTGCTGCTGTAGGTCGTCTTCAAGAAGCCGAAGCACTTCCAGGCGCAAGGATTCGGGTGGTACTGAGCTGGCATCGAGTCCTGGCCCGTACAACTCAGGAAATGCCGCGTATCTCAGGGAGTTCAAGAACTCCTCGTCCATTCGCTTTCGCGCCACTCCCAACGCTTCCTTAAAGAGGCGATCAGCCAACACTGAATCGCGAATCCGTAATCTCACTAATAGATGGTGAATAAGAGTAGGAAGACCAACTCGTAAAGAAAGAGAGCCCATCGATTCTGCGCGGCGTGGATCTGCGTCCACGAGCGCAAGCGCCGCGTCGATTAGACCATCGGCATTCGCGGTTTTCTCCGCCTCTGAGGAAGATGCGTCGGATGTCAGCAATGCTTGTAATCTATTACCAAGCTTCTCATCCCGCGTGGAGATGATCTTCAAGAGTGTCAGCGCAACCGAAATGCGTTTTGTATGTTCCGGCTGGTTCTCCCTTGAGGGTATCTGTTCTACTGCTTCAACAGCCTTGAGCATCCACCTTCGCGCTCTGGCGGGATCAGTTTTCCACCAAGCGTCCCCTAGTCTGCCGAGAATCAGTGCTTGATCAAGGGTTGTTAGAGAAGACGAATCTTTTAGTAGATCGTCGGTAAGGATCTTGATCCTTTGCAGCCATAAATCTTGCGGATTCTCGGGCCGCTGCGCTATGAAAGGCAACGGTCGAATTCCGGTCATTAGCAACACCACTAAGAACCAAAGTCGCTTAGATCTCATTTCATAAACGCCTCATGCAGTGGCTCCCCGAAGCGGTTGGCTTTCTGTTGGGATTGCCAACCGCTCAGGAAGATTCTTTCGCTAATGTCTAATCAAAGCCTCCAGGCCCGAAGGTGCATGGGCCACCATCGATGCAGGTAGCCCCCGTTTGGGCGGCGTACAGTGAACAGGTGTAGTGTCCTGGGTTGCCGTTGCAGCCAAAGCTGCCGCACCCCGGAGGAATGGTCTTGCAGTATGGTGCGCCGTCGTCGGCGAGCGCAGTCCGCGTGAATCTGCTGAATGCGCTTACCATAATGAAGAACAGTGCGGTGATCAGAAGGGTTGACGAAATGGATCGGAGCATAGGTTGCTTGATTGGCATCGCTTCTCCTTTGTAGGCGTGTTATGACTTTGGCTCAGTACCAAAGTCAGTTGAGATTAAAACAACCGCAAGAGCGACCTTGTCGATCGACATGACGCGAGTAAGCGATCGCAGTTGAGAGGCTGTCACAGAACCGAACCTCAGTCAATTTTTCTCGATATTGGCCTTGACTGTGCTTGCAGCATATCGTACTGACGGGGGGGGGGAGTCAATACTTATTTTTCATAACTTCTTTCTTGTACTCATCTTAGTCGTAAGACTTCCGATCAACTCGAATCACTTGCCCGGAAGTCAGTGCGACGGCTAGACTGGCATCGCGCAATTGAGAAGGAGCGAATATGTTCTGTCCAATCTGCGAATCTGAATACCAGCCGGGCGTCACGCGTTGCCCCGACGACGATGTCGATCTAGTCGAGCGATTGAATCCGGAAACCAGCCATGATGAGAGCGAGGCGCGCTTTGTCCCGCTGCATAATCTGGGTTCAACGGTCGAGGTAGAAATGGTCAACGATATTTTTCTGCAGAACGGAATCCGTTCCCTGGTCAAATCGGGGAGTGCGGACGCCTTCTCGCCGGTGCTTGCGGCGACGGCGGGAGCGCAGATTCTGGTTGACGAGCGCGACTACGATCGCGCGCTGGAACTCTACAACGCGTTCTTCGGCGGCGACACTACTCCGCTGACCGGCACCACGATTGAAGAGGACAAGGAATTCGAGGAAGACGAGCCGGAGACGCGCTGATAATTGCGATCACTCGTGGATAAGTATTCCGCATGCCTCGCGACCCAAACGATGCTCTCGTAGTTTTCATGACCGCGGCCAACAGGGAAGAAGCCGCGCGCATCGCCGACACGCTGGTCGCTTCGCGCCTGGCCGCGTGTGTTCAGATCATGCCGGAGATGGAATCGGTCTA
>JBGPWL010000141.1:0-8621 GCA_041492185.1 Pyrinomonadaceae bacterium
GATTCCAGAGCAGTTCAAGAAGGGCCTCAAGGCCATGCACGAAAAATCCCCACAGGCTACGAAGAAGCTACTTCTCAGATTTTCCATCATTAGCTTTGGCGACGGTACCGGATTCTGGATAGATCAACTAAGGGACTTTCGCAAGGGCTCGAAAAGAAGTCATCACTCAAATCGCCTTGAAAGGCCCGCCTCCGTGCGGGCTCCACCACAAGACGGCTGTGGGACGTGCGGTCGCTATTTCATTGACCCAGATAGACCCATTGAAATCTGTTACGGCTGCGATAGCGATCTCGCCACGGCTTCGCCCGACATGCCGTGTACTCGCATACAAGCGGTTTTCTTTGATTGCGACGGTGACGGCCTTAGGGAATGTCCTAGCGATACTCTCGTAACGTGCGCCGCAACGCCCGCACCGACGCCCACGCCGACATCGTCACCTAGTCCGTCTCCCGGTTCATCTCCCGGTCCATCTCCTTCACCGACCTGCAGTCCAGCCACCAAACCCAATAACACGAATTGCCGGTGTGTAGATATCGGAGGGGGGCAAGTAGACTGGGCGTGCGGTTGCGCCGATGGCAGCCTACCTGCGGATAACTTTCGTACAAATAATAACAATGGCT
The DNA here is from genome assembly GCA_041492185.1 of Pyrinomonadaceae bacterium. Lineage (GTDB taxonomy): Bacteria > Acidobacteriota > Blastocatellia > Pyrinomonadales > Pyrinomonadaceae > JAOAPY01. Next base: position 621 of record JBGPWL010000141.1, read on the forward strand.
GCCCGCTCAATACCTTTAATCAAGGAGACTGCTGCGTATGCATAGAGCAGAACCATACGTGCGCGCAAGGCTGCCAGTGGAGCAACTTTCTCTGCGAGTGTATAGACCAGTCCGGCTCACCATGTTCGGCGCCAACACCTTCACCCGGTGGCGGAACAGTCGGTGGTCATGGCACCGGTGGTGGCGGTGGTGGTGGTTACCCGTGTACCGAATACTATTGGGTTTATTACGAATTCTCGAATGGTCGTTGGGAAGAGATAGCGCGCTGGTACGCCGGCTGCTGGTGAGACTCACAATCAGAGCTCAACATCACGTACAACCAGTGAATTAAGGCTTTGGTGACGGCTTCGGCGTTGGTGTCGGCGTCGGCGTTTGCTCCGAAGCCGGGATGCGCGAAGGATCGGGCTTATCAGGTGAAGTGTGCAGATGGACTGCTTTCCATTGGTTGCCGACGCGCCGGAACACGAGTGTCATGCGGCCTGATGCGTTGTCCGGCGCGCCTTTGTAGGTTTGCGATTGCGTCCAGAGGCAGGTGACCACCGCGCCGTCATTCCCGAGCATCGTCACGTGCCGATCGCGTACGTCAAGCTTCACGTCCTTGATGTCGCGATAAGCGCTCTCGCGATTTTGTTTTAGTTGGTCCCAACCCTTGGTAACCGTGCCGTTGTAGTTAAAAAGGATCAGACGCGGCGAGTTCCAGTAGCCGCCCGTAACTTCGTCGACACTTACGTGAATGATCCCGGCGATCAGTTTGTCGAAGGCTGCCAACACTGCTTCGGAGCCCGGTGTTTCCGCGCCGGTTCGTTTCGGCACGGGGGGCTTTTCCGCGGCGGGCTTTGGCGCCTGCGCCGCATTCGTATTCGTATTCGCATTCGTATTGGTTGTGCGCGGCCGCACCTTTGTGGTTGAAGAATTTGAGTTTTGCGCAAACGCGGCGGTTGAAAACAATCCAACAAACGCGATGATGATGAAGACTCTTTTCAGCATAGTGTGCTCCTTGTTACTCACTTCAAGATTTATTTAGTTTGTGCGAATGCGGCTTTGCCGCCGCCCAGTGCGGCTCTGCCTTTCCGGCAAGCTATCAGTTAAGTCAGGAGGCTGCGCCTCTACCCAGAGGCATAGCCTCTTTCATTCGTAGAGGCCGCACGGAAAGGCCTAGCCTTTCCGCACTGGGCGGCGGCAGAGCCGCAACGTCAAGTCCATGGTACGCCGCTGCGCAGACGCTCCGCCGATCTTTCTCGCCCCATGATTTCGAACACTTCAAACATTGAAGGCCCAACCGCCTGCCCTGTCAACATCGTGCGCGAGGCGTTGATTAGCAATCCAGCTTTCACCCCGATCTCGTCGGCAGACTGGCGCAGAGCTGCTTCCGCTGCTGCGCTCGTGAATGCCTCGACTTGTTCGAGTCGGTCTGCGAGCGCGGGGAGAAGTTCTTTCAGACGCGGTTCCTTCTTTAGATTCTTGCTTACCGCCGCGTCGTCAAAATCAAAATCAGCAGAAAAGTACGCGCGACCCTGCGCGGAAAAATCCTTAAGCGTGAAAAAGCGATGCCGGATCAACTCAACTGCTTTCTCAAACCACTCGCGCTCGTCTTCTTCATATTCCTCGCGCCACAGTTTGTTCGCGCGCAACTCGGCCTTAACCATCGGCAACAACTCCGCGAGCGGCATCGTCCGGATGTACTCTGCGTTCACCCACAACGCTTTGTCGTCGGTCCAGTGGCGCGGATCGTTCTCCGTGAAATTAAAGATCGCATTCGCGCGGCCGATGCCTTCGAGCGAGAACTTCTCGACCAGTTCATTCATTGCCAGGATCTCTTTTTCATCCGGCGGCGACCAACCCAGCAGCGCGAGGAAGTTGCGAAAGGCCGCGGGCACAAAGCCGCGATCGCGATAAGTCGTCAGCGAAACAACTTCGCCGTGCTTGCGTTTTGAAAGCTTGCCCTTGTTGGGCGCGAGAATCAGCGGCAGATGCGCAAACCGCGGCACTTCCGCGCCCAGCGCCTGATAGAGCAGCACCTGCTTGTGCGTGTTCGTGAGATGGTCCTGCCCGCGAATCACGTGCGTGATGCCCATGTCGATGTCGTCGATCACAACTGATAAGTTGTAAAGCGGATGACCATCAGATCGCAGCAACACCAGGTCTTCGATCTCTGCATGGTCGCGCTCCTGCGGACCATAGACAATGTCTTCGAAGCGCGTCTTGCCTTCGCGCGCAACTTTCAAACGTATCGCAAAAGCTTCGCCCGCCGCGGCGCGCCGGTCAGATTCTTCCTTTGGCAAATCGCGATACGGATTCGCGCGCTGATCGATCCCTCCCGCTGCCTGGGCGCGCGCGCGATCGGCAATGCCCTGCTTCACCGTCGCGTCGTCGCGTTGCTCCTTCGGCGTGAAGTCGCGATAGGCCTTGCCCGCTTCAACCAGGCGCTGTGCCGCGGCCTTGTGCTTCGCCGCGTTATCTGATTGAAAGACGAGTGCTTCGTCGTAATCGAGACCAAGCCACGCGAGCCCTTCAAGAATCGAGCGCGTTGATTCTTCGGTCGAACGCTGCAAGTCGGTGTCCTCAATGCGCAGCAAAAACTTGCCGCCCATCTTGCGCGCGAAGAGCCAATTGAACAGCGCGGAGCGCGCCGCACCTATGTGCAGGTAACCCGTCGGTGATGGTGCGAATCGTACGCGTACTGTCATTATCGTTTATGAGCGAGCTTGCAGCGCGTCGAGTTGCTGGCTGATCTGATCCAGTCTTGCCACTAACTCGCTATGTCGCGTTTCATCGGGTGGCGGCGTCTTGCCTTTCATGAAAAACGTGCCGCCGGATTCCAGGGTGCAAGTCTCCACTTCATCGAGACTGCCAAAGCCCTGGCGGTGCGCTACGGTCAACAGCTCGGATTGGGTAATCAACTCCTTCGCCAGCGCTTTGCGCCGCACATGGCCATTCTCAATCAACGTCGTGGATTTGCCTTCGATGATCTGATCAAGCCGCCGATGACGGAAAAGAAAGCGTACCACAAGATAATTCACCACCAGCAACGTAGTGGCGCCAACTATGCCTCCGGTGATCGAATTGTCATCGCCAATGATCGCGTTCTGCACGGCGTTTGACAACGTCAACAGCACGACCAGATCGAATGGATTGAGCTGGGCCAACTCACGTTTCCCCGCCAGTCGCAAACCAACTACGAGAAAACCGTAGATGACGAGCGGCCGCACCATCTTTTCGAGCAGCGAAGGAAACTTGAGAAACATGTCGTGGAAATCCGCCAGCGAAGGTATGAGCCAGTGGAAGTCCGGCGTCAAAAGGTTTAAGAGTAATGAGTGCACTTGCGTTTCTCCTTTCGCGAAGATCAAACAGCACGGAATGAAGAACTATAACCGAGCAAGCCGAAAAGCAGGAGCGTTACAGCAAAAAAGCCGCCCGATATATCGGACAGCCTCAGGAAAAACTGGCGGAGATGACAGGATTCGAACCTGTGAAGGGCTTTTGACCCTTAACGGTTTAGCAAACCGCCGCCTTCAGCCACTCGGCCACATCTCCGCGGCTGTGTCGAGAAGTTATTCTAAGCGCGGTGTGGGCAAAGTCAAGGTGGCGGGCTAATCTATCAAATGAGGAGTGAGGTCAGTACCGGGAGCGGTAGCGACCGGGTCGCAACCCCACCACACCGCCGAGATTGAGAAGGCGAGACCCGGTCGCTACCGCTCCCGGTACTGACCTCAACGTCAAATCAAAGCTTGCACTACGCCGCCAAACCCAGCGGGCGTGGAGCGCGCCGCAATTGCACCGGAAGCGTGGGCCCACAACAAACCTGCAAGAGCTTCTCACGGTCACGCTGAAACTCCGGATGCTCAGCCAGCGATGCGCGGACCTCGCGAAAGACGCGCGCCGCGTGTTCGTCAGGTGGCGCAGCGAGACTGTAGTGCATCCACTTGCCTTCGCGCCGCGCCCGGACAATACCGGCCCGTCGCAGGTAAGCCAGATGCCGCGAGATCTTTGGCTGGCTGATTTTCAGAATTGCGACGAAGAAGCAGACGCAAACCTCGGAATCATCAATCAGGCTAATCAGCCGCAGCCGGGTACGATCGGCCAATGCTTTGAAAAGAAATTCGATATTGTAGTTCTTTTTCACCATGGTTAATCAATTCCAATCCGCTGACTACGTCGCTCGAGCAGGATAGTGTCACGCCACACGCCGTTCAGCTTTCCGATCCGCTCGCGCCGCCCAACTTCGCGAAAGCCGCAGCGCCGGTGCAGGGCGACACTGCCGGCGTTCTCAGGAAACATTACCGCTTGCAGACTCCAAATTCCGTTCTCTTCGGAGTCGATGATTAATGCTTCCAGCAATTGCCGTCCGAAACCAGCGCCTCTCTGGTTTTGGGCGACATAAACGCTGACCTCGGCAACGCCTGCGTATGCCTTCCGTGACGAGACTGGACTGAGCGCTGCCCATCCGACAATGGCTTCGTCCTTACGCGCAAGTAGACGCGCGCAAGGCAAGTGGCACGCATCCCAGGCTTCCCACGAAGGCGCCTCTGTCTCGAACGTCGCCTGGCCGGTCGCGATTCCTTCAGCATAGATGGTCCGCACATCTTCCCAGTCGCCGGGCCGCATTTCGTTGATGGCCGCCTTCCTCATTACATGTTTCTTGTAATTGCTATCGTATTCGCTAAGGCGTATGTGAGTTTAGGGAGGTTTCAAATGGAAAGCAAGCCGCAAACCAAATCACGTGCTAAGAAGCGGAAAAAAAGTTCTTGACGGGCAGCCCGGTTCTGGGATACAAATTACTTTGCTTGGCAAAGCAGCATGAGTCACCAGGAGGAAGAGGTCATGGTAACTGGACTGCAACAGGTTTCGCGTTCAAAGCTAGCGTGGCTGGGTTTCGCCCTCATCATCCCGCCTTTCTATTTTGTGGCGGCAGCCGTTCTTAAGTACGGGTTCGGCTGGGGATTGTTCTTTGATCCGCTGGCGGCCTTCTTTGCCGATTCGCAACGGCTTCGTTTCCTGAACCTGGTTCTGACGCCGGTTCTTTTCTTTGGCGGATCGCTGCTGGCTCTGGGACTTAACCTCTATGCGCTGGTCAGTGGTCGCGATGAAAATGGCTTCCGGCGTCGGGTGCCAAACTTTCTCGTTGTCTTAACAAGCTTTTCCTTATTGGCGGTGATGGCCATTTACGGTTATCTGGAAAATTTCACCCGGCGCTAAGTTCGAGTTAAGGCGACTCCACTTCACCTATGGCTAACGAATCGAAACCGACGTGCCTGTCGTGAACAATTTGTGAGATAGCAAAAGCCCGCGTCAGGGTTTACAATTCCGCCCGCATGAAACTGCTTCAAACTATCAACTCACCCGCGGACTTGCGGCTCCTGCAACTAGATCAGTTGCAGGAGGTTGCCGACGAAGTCAGGCGCTACATCCTGGAAACAATGTCCCGCGTAGGCGGGCACACCGGTGCTTCGCTCGGCGCGGTTGAATTGGCCGTGGCGCTGCATTACGCCTTTGACACGCCGCGGGATCGTCTGGTCTGGGACGTAGGGCATCAGGCGTATGCGCACAAAATTCTGACGGGGCGGCGCGACCTGCTGCCCACCGTCAAGCAGTATGGCGGTATCAGCGGCTTTTTGCGCCGCGATGAATCGGAATATGACGCGTTTGGCGCGGGCCACGCTTCGACATCGCTTTCCGCGGCCCTGGGGATGGCGATCGCACGCGATCGCAAAGGCGAGAATCACAACGTGGTCGCCTTGATTGGCGATGCCTCACTCGCCGGAGGCATGGCGATGGAAGCGGTAAATCAGGCGGGACATTTGAAGACGCGCCTGATCGTCGTGCTTAACGATAACGAGATGTCGATTGCGCCCGCAGTGGGCGCGCTTACCGGTTATCTAAATCGGATTCGCGAAGCGCATGGCTATCACCGGTTCAAGGATGAAGTGGAAGAAACGCTGTTGTCGATTCCAACCGTGGGAGAGCGTTTGCATCACGCGGCCAAGGCGGTGAAAGATGCCATCGCCGCGGCGGTTTTGCCGGGCGCGCTGGTGAACGAACTTGGATTCAAGTACATCGGCTACGTTGACGGTCACAATGTGCGCGCGTTGGTCGCGGCTTTGCGTGAAGCGCAACAGATCAAAGACGGCCCGGTGATCGTGCACGCGTTGACGACCAAGGGTAAGGGGCATCCGGCTGCTGAAAGCGACTACTACAAATGGCATGCGACCGGCCCGTTTGATTTGAAAACCGGCAAGCCGATTAAGTCACCGGCGAAGGCTCCTACTTACACGCAGGTGTTTGGCGAGACCTTGTGCCAGTTGATGGAGAAAGATGACAAGGTAGTCGCCCTGACCGCGGCCATGCCCGATGGCACCGGCGTTTGCCTGCCACTGGAAAAGTTTCCCGAGCGCTCTTTCGATGTCGGCATTGCTGAGCAGCATTGCGTGACCTTCGCCGCCGGGTTGTCGTGCGAAGGATTGAAGCCGGTCTGCGCCATCTATTCAACGTTCCTGCAGCGCGCGTTCGACCAGATTGTTCACGACGTCTGCATTCAGAACCTGAACGTAAAATTCTGCCTGGATCGCGGCGGCATTGCCGGCGGCGACGGACCGACGCATCACGGACTGCTCGACATCGCTTATCTGCGCGGCGTGCCCAACATCGTGTTGATGGCGCCGAAGGACGAAGGCGAAATGCGCGACATGATGTTGACGATGATCGAACACGTGGGACCGGCAGCCATGCGTTATCCGCGCGGCAACGGAATGGGCGTCCCCATTGATTGCGACCCGCAGATCCTGGAGATTGGCAAAGCCGAGCTGTTGCGTGACGGCGGCGAGATCGCGATCGTCGCGTACGGCTCGATGGTTCATCCGTCTTTGCAAGCAGCCGAGAACCTGGCGAAGGACGGAATCGAAGCCACCGTCGTGAACGCGCGTTTCGTGAAGCCCCTCGACAGCGGGTTGTTGCTGGCGCTGGCGCGCACCAAGCGCCTGATCGTGACGGTGGAAGAAGCTTATCTCGCCGGCGGTTTCGGCAGTGCGGTGCTTGAGTTGTTGGAAGAGAACGGCTTGCAAGACAGGGTTCGCGTGGTGCGCATGGGTGTTCCGGATCGGATTGTCACGCACGGCGATCCCAAACTTCTGCTGGCGAAATATGGTTTGGACGCTGATGGCATCTACACGCGCGTAAAAGAAGCTGTGGAAGTCCTGGAAGATCGGCGCGCCAAGCCTCAGAAGGTGACGGCTTAAGGACGCGCGGCTATCTGGTTTTCGCTCCGTCCAGGCGCGAGACGTTTATAGAACGCTCAGCCCTTTTTTGGGTAGGTGCTCCGCAAAGCGTGATTGCGCTTTGCGGAGCAGTTCTATTTTGGTTGCAGTCATAAGCTATAAATATTGGGCCCTGCGGCGCCCAAGTCCGCCATAAGGGTCAACGACAAACTGAAGTTTGTCGAACAAGTAACAAAAGATTGTTGACCTCTAGTCCTTGCCGTGGCATGATGCGCCTGAGGCGTCCGAGAGTTTGAAAATCTTCTTGATTCGCCCTGCCCTGTAATTCCTCAAGAACAATCAGCACTCGACGGAAGGATCTATTTAGATCTTGACATCGAAGCTCGCGCGGTGCGGCGCGAGGGGAAGGGCCAGCCTCTATGAAGAAGCAGTTCATCTTTGAAAGAGAATGCATCCATCGAGACCGTGGAGCAGACGGCGACGTCTACAACGGAATATTTTTTGTGCAGGCGTTGCAGCGTTTGCAGAGTTCCGACGCGGTGAAGATGGCCGGGAAAGTAACCCCCTTTTACTGGGTGGACGCCCCGCGAGTGGCGGTGTGGCTGTGCCGCGACTGCGCTGCCGAGTTGCATATGAGCGACGCTCCCCGCGCGGTGCTGCAAGGCGCGCGACGTTAAGGTGGGGCGGAGGCGCTGCGGCGACCGCGGTTTTTGCGGTAGAGTGTCGCCGATGAAGCGCGAGCGCATCGACAAACTGATCGTCGACCGCGGGCTGGCGCATTCCCGCACCA
>JBGPWL010000099.1:0-16611 GCA_041492185.1 Pyrinomonadaceae bacterium
ACGCATTCCGGGAACGAGGCGCCCCTTCAGCAGTTGATCGAACAGATAGATGTCGATACTGCCGAACCAGTCCTGGAGATTTAACTGCGAGGCCATTCAATTAAGCTTTCCTTCTGCCGGGGAGAGGGAGAAAAGGAATAGGGGGTTCGGGTCTAGCGCGCCGTAAGCCCTCACCCCAACCCTCTCCCAGCGGGAGAGGGCGCTGATTACGCCGTTTTCTTTTTCTGTTTCACCGACGCCTCAATCAGTTTTTTGAGTGTAGGAAGATCGATGTCGGACAGGCGCTTGATGTACAGACATCCTTTGCCGACGCTGTGCTTGCCCAGCTTCTTCAAGGCGGCTGCATCGGAGCCGGACATGTTGTAGAGCACCAGATTCTGTTTGCGCGGCGAGAAGGCGATGAGCGGCCATTCACCTTCGCGTCCACCGGCGTACTTTATGATCCCCGTGCCAAAGCCCACGATGCTGCTGCCCCACATCTGCGGCTCGGCGCCCGATGCTTCCTTCATGAGTTTCGTGATCGTGGCACAGTCCTGGCGCGTTTGTGGATCGGGTAGGCTCTTGATGAAGCTGGCGACACTTTGTTTGGTTAATTTCGTTTTTGGTTCGGCCATTGTCGCTCCTTGATTGCTGCTCACTGTACACTGCCAACTGCCCAATGACTAAAGCGGCACCAACTCCGTGGTCGTGTCGCGACGCTTCTCTTCTTTGAAGCCTTCGACGAAAATACGCGAGCCTGGCGTCGGAAATTTCTCGGCGTACGCGCGGTCAACGAGTGTCTTCAAACGCTCGCTGCGAGTGAACACCGCGCGCACCTTGATCTCGCGACCGTTAACCTCAATCACTCCGCGCGGCTCTTCGAGAAATGTGCGATACCAGCTTCGCGGTTTCAGACTGTACGACCGCACAAACACGCGCCCTTCAACCACCACCGCCCAGATGCCGATGATCCGGTGCGGCTTTGTGCCGGCACGTATGCCGAGGATCTTACCATCGCGAATCGCGGCGACGATTGCTTTTGGGAAATGGCGTTTTGCTTTCATAAGATTCGCAACGCGAGTTCTGAAACCAATACCTCTTACCTTTCCCGGCCTTGAAGAGGATGTGTCAAAACTCACTTGGCGAGCGTCTGAATGACGACCTTTAACGCAAAGCACGCAAAGGGAAGCCGAAAAGGAACGCAAAGAACAACACCTTTGCGGTTTTTGCGAAGAACTTTGCGACCTTTGCGTTTCAATCTCATTGCTTTGATTGCTCCCATCCGAGTTTTGACACAGCCTCTGAAAGGCCCGGCTAAATTCAATCGTCGCTCTGCGACGGAAATGTTACAGAACCGGGAGCGGTATCGACCGGATGCGACCACTCAACTTGACTCTATGATCCCGTCGCATCCACCACCCCAAGCCGGGCTGCCCGCTTGGGGACCCCGGTCCGCTCCCGGTTCTGTAACGGCTACCGCCCCCTTCATGGTTCCAAAGCCACTCGCTCGCGCACGCGTTCGACCACCTCTTCCACGCCGCGGAGCAACTCCTCAAATGATCCTTTGGGGCGGCTACCCGGTATCGGCATCCCGTCGATGGTCTGGACGAGAGTGCGAGGATCGACTTTCCCTTCGAGCATCAGCGCGCCCGTGCGCGGAATCAACAGGAAATAGTCGATGCGGCTGATCGAGTCAGGACCCATGTCGGGGACGTGCACTCGGATCTCGAGCAGCAGCACGTAGGCGTCCTGCTCCTTCTTTGCGCGTTCAATCGCCTGTGTGCGCGTCATCTTCGTGCCGGCCTTCATAGGTGTTAACTTCGTGCGCATCCGAAAATCCTGCATAGCCTCTTTGATCGCCACCGCCACGTCGTTCGAGCGATAGTAATGCTGATCGACAATCAGACGTCCGCCGATGATGATCGAAGTTGGCACGACCCCGGGCGGGAGTCTTTGCGTCGGCGCCTGCCTGCGTGTGGGCGTGGAAGTCTGCCGCGGAGTTGGCGTCGGAGTCGGCGGCGGGGGCGAGGGCACATCCTCTTTATTCCTGCGGCGGCCTGACTGGCCCATGGCGGCGTGCGGAAAGCCAAGGGAGAGGAGTAGCCAGAGAGCCAGCGTCGCTGCGACGCAAGCGAGCCGTAAGAGTTTGTGTTCTTTCTTTAGTTCGTCAGTCATGGGCAAAGGGCAAAGAGCAAAGGGCAAAGAGCCAAGAGCAAAAGAACAAAGAACAAAAGTCAGCGGCGACTAGCGTGTGTTACCTCTTGAGCGCGCCGACAGCTCCCGTCATCACACCGGCCGCTTCCGTTAAAGCGAGCAACACTGCGGTTACCTGGAACGGCGCGGCCCAGGCATGAGATCCAAGCGAGCCGACATTGTCCGCGCCGGTTGCTATGAAGTGATAATAGCCGCCGAACATGAGAGCGCCCAGCATAGAAATTGAAAGCAGGAAGAACCCGCCCCGCGCCCGCCGCCAAAGCAGCACACCTGAAACCACAGGCAGCACAACGATCACCAGCATGATGTACACGCTCTGCCAGACATTCATATCAATATGCAGACGCATGTGTGCGACAGAATGCACAACCACGACGCTGAAGTGAAACGCGACTATCATCACGCCGAGCTTCGCAATTCTTTTTGGTTCCATAACGGAGCCCTCCCTCACGGTCGGGCTACTGCCCCGATCCACGCCCTCCCTGACGGTCGGGCTAGGGCGGGTCTCCTACCGTCACCCAAACCGCCCGCTACCGCAGGCGGTTCTGACACTACTGTCCCGAGAACATCAGCTTCGCGAGGATGCCACGCGCCCCGGCGGCCCAACCAACCCCTCTTCCGCGAGCAAAGCTCAACGTGTCGAACCCCGGACCTTCAAGCCGCATCCAGGTGCGCCCATCGTTCGGGGAGTAGTCTGCGCCGGATGGACCAACGGCGACGAGCGTCGACTTAGTATCTGGAACATACGCGACGGCCGAGCGAAAACCGGTGAGACCTTTTACGAGTGTCCACGTAGCGCCGCCATCGCTCGTCACCGCAAGATTGTCAATGGCCTCCGACTCTTTTTTGTAATCACCGCCGACGATCACGCCGTGCTTTGCATCACGAAAAGCAACCGAGAAGATGCCGGCGGATGGACCTGCGACGAGCGGCGTCTCGGCTATTTGCCAGGTGCGGCCGCGGTCGGTTGTGTGCAGCACGCGGGCTTTTGCTGCGGCGCCGGTACCGATCCACGCGTGTGTCTTCCCGAAGACCGCGATGTTCGTGCCGCTGGCTGCAAACGCGCCTTCATTCTCAAGAGCAGCCGGCAGGGCACTCGCGGGTACGCGCGTCCACACTCGCCCGCCGTTCTCAGTCGTCATGATGCAGAACTGACCGTCAATTGAATCTCCGAAGACGATGCCGTGGTCGGCGTCCCAGAAAGACATCGCGTCGAAGAAAGCTTTCGCATCGTCGTTCTTGAATTGCAACTGCCAGGTCGCGCCGGCGTCGGTGGTCTTGTAGATGCGAGACGCAGGGCCATTGCCGATACTCAGCGCATAAGCAGTCTGCGCATCGATTGCATCGATATCGCGAAAGTCGAGCGCATCGCTGGTCACGGTAAGTCTTTTCCACGTCGCGCCGCCGTCAGAGGTGCGCAAAACCGTGCTGCCGGAGCCGCTGGCCCACGCCACACGATCGCTGACTGCACTGACGCCACGCAGACGCGCAGTCACGCCACTGGTTTGCAGTGTCCAATGCGGTGCGGCAAGAAGAAGCGCGGTGACGATGGCTGAGAGAAATCTCATATCCGACCCGAGAAGAATTGGCCGCAGACGAACGCGGATGAACACAGATCAGGAAAAGAAACAAATGACATAGCAGCAATCGGTGTTGCTGCGATTCTCAGGTTCATCTATTCGCTGGACTGCTTGTCGCTTATCGTATCGGTGTCTATCTGCGTTCATCTGCGGCCAATTCAAAACTTCACGCCCGTTGCCGCAAGAATCGCTAACACCACGGCGAGGATTGCTTCGCCGGCAATCAAACCTGAGGCGAGCGGAACTCTGTAATTTTTTTCAGTTTGTGGCGAAACTTTTGACCAGACGAGTTGTCCGACGCCACCGAGGATAAAGGTCATCAAGACTGAAGCCGGCAGCAACATGCCGATGCCAATCGCTGAAGGTGAAGGGATGTTCTCGCCGAATTTTTCAGTAAGCAGCGTAAGCAAAATTCCCGCCGCAATTCCGATCAACAAACCAACCAGGCAACCACGCGGCAAGGCATCGAAGCCCTTCGTCAACAACTCAGCGAAGCCCGCCCACTTGACGCTAATCGGCGCGGACAGACCCTGTGGTCCAATGCCGAATTTGTTGCGCAATACTGGATAGACAATAGCGGTGGCAATCGATCCGACGGGCGCCGCGATCAATTGCGCGATTGTCAGATTGCGCGGGTTCGAACCCACCAACTGTCCTGCTTTGAAGTCCTGCATCAACGCTTCGGAAGTCACGGCGATGGTTCCCGTCAATCCACTCGAAGACATATTCACCGGTACATTGCCGGGCGAGATGAAAGCAAAGATAGCTTGCATCATGTTCGACATCGCGCTGATTGGTCCCCAGTTTGTTTCTCCCAAAACGCGCAGCCCAACCAACATCAGCGGCAGCGAGAGCAGGACGGCGATGAACGAAAGATAAACCGGAATGCCCATGCTGAAATATTGAACCAAACAGATCACAACGGTCATGACGATCGATCCGATGACGACCCATTGCATCGGAAAATCGCGCGAGTCAATTCGACTTCCCTTCAGCCCGCGGAACGTTTTAACAATCAGATGCCACTTCAGCGCCAGCGACATCAGCCCGCCGGCCACCATCAATCCGGTCGCGGGCCACATGACCCAGCGCAGAGTCAAAGGAAAGGTCTGCTCTGCAATCATGTGATGCGACAAAAGAAACCCCGGCAGGATAAACCAACTGACGAACATGCCAATCGCCATGGCGAGACAAATGCGAAACCCGACGAGCAGTCCTGAGCCGAATGACAGCAGGCTCCAATTGAAACCGATGTTCATCGGCTGCATGCCAGGAAGAAACTTGGTGTCCGCGAAGAGCTTGAAGACGCTCGTGACGGTCATCAGCGCGCCGGAAGCGAGCGTACCGAGGCCGAGCGCCTTTACGGGACCAGCCGATGCGCCTTTTTCGCGACCCTCGTGCAGCACCTTGATCGTTTCGCCCGCAGCCAAACCGTCCGCGTAAGTCAGATTCTCTTCATCAATGTAGTGGCGGCGCATCGGGACGGCGAGCAGAATGCCGAGCAGGCTGGCGCTGCACAGCCACAAAAAGATCTGCAAGGTGTTGAGATGAATCGCGGGGTTGAGAACGCCTTTCGCGTTCAGCAGATCGAAGGCAGCCAGCAGCACGCACATGAAAGCAGTTTGGCCGGCGCTGGTGCCCATCGTCTGCACGATGTTGTTCTCGCGCGCGTTGGTTCCCGCGGCGCGCAGGATGAGCACGAGCGCGATGAAGCCAAAGAACGCTGAAACGACCGACAGGTTTGGACCGAACCCGAGTTTCAGAACGCAGTACGGATAGGCGCTGCCAATGATCAGCGCGACAACGAGGCCGACGATGATCGATCTAAGAGTGAGTTCCGGGCTGTTCGGGGCGCTGACGGTTTCTGCCATCACTTGTCTCCGCAGTTGAATCAGTTCCTCACGGTCGGGGATGCTTCGGTTGATACAAACCGAGCTTGCCGCCGCCCGGTAGTTGAATTCTTGTGAGCACGCCCCATGGCGGTTCCTGCACCTCAGAACATTCGATGCCCTTTTCAGCGAGGCCCGCAATCTCGGCTTTCAGATCGTCACACAGCAAATAGAGTTCGTGTTGGTTGTTCTCATCGGCGGGATGGCAAGCAACCTCGGACTGCGGGAGAGCAAAAATCAACCATCCCTGACCGGCATCAACGGACGGAAAGCCGAGGATATTTTTGAAGAAAGCTCGGTCGGCCTCCGCGTCCTTGCTGTAAACGATCATGTGCGCGCCTGAAATCATAAACTCTCCTTCCTCTTGTCAATACTGATATGGTTGATGGACCTTCGCGCGAGCGAAGCATTCTTATGCCGTTTCGAGTTTGGAGTCAACGGAAAGCCGAGTCGCAAAAACAACCTGTCCGTCGTTGACTCGAAATCCCGAGACTGCTAAAAAGGCTCGGCTTCAAATTGATCAGGAATTGTCTTCGGGGTGAGGTGAACAGAAAAAGTGGGGGCGCTGACCTCCCCCGTGGCCAGCGCCCCTGCCTTTATCTCAGTTCTCCCATGGAGAATTAACCGATTGCGCGCATCCTACGCTCGTCAAAAATGCTTTAGGTTGCATTGGTCTTGTAAAGCGTTGCCGAGGCTGTAACAAAAGTTTCGCGAAGATGTGGCTATGAGGGAAAAGAAGGTCGTTACTTTCCTAAGTCCCACAGGGACGGGATGTTTATAGTTCTCGGCACGCTTAATTGAACTGAGCCCCACTGGGGGCGACATGTCGCTCCTAAAGGAGCTTAATCGTGACCAGGTCTGGCGATTACTATAAACATCAGGCTCCTACGGAGCCGACAACCGTCGCGCATTCGTTAATTGTCCGAGCCCGGAGGGAAAACCATAAATGAGCACCATCGCACCGCACGGTTCCTGGAAATCGCCAATTACGTCTGATTTGATTGTGTCGGAAGTTGTTAGCTTGAGTCAGCCAGCGATTGATGGGCGCGACATTTATTGGATTGAAATGCGCCCCTCCGAAGCCGGACGGAGCGTGATTGTCAGACTCAACTCGGCCGACGTAACCAGTGACGTTAATCCGCCGCCGTTCAATGCGCGCACGCGCGTCCACGAATATGGCGGCGGGGATTATGTCGTTCGTAACGGGTCGATCTACTTTTCTAACTTCGACGACCAGCGCGTGTACGTCCAATCGGGCGATGCGGCGCCTCAGCCGATCACTCCAGCGGGGCAGATGCGCTATGCCGACTTCGTGCTGGACCACCGGGGCAATCGCCTGATCTGCGTGCGCGAAGATCACAGCGAGGCTAAGTCAGAACCGCCTGCGGTAGCGGGCGGTTTGATGCCAGAACCGATCAACTCAATTGCCGCGATTGACCTCACCAACTCCAATCCTGACGCCGGCGCCATCATCACTTCGGGCAGTGATTTTTGTTCGTCTCCAGCGTTGAGTCCCGACGGATCGCGTCTCGCGTGGTTGACGTGGAACCACCCAAACATGCCGTGGGACGGTAGCGAGCTGTGGGTCGGTGAGTTTCAGGAGGACGGTACGCTTGGCGACAACAAGCGCGTCGCCGGCGGCGTTGATGAGTCGATCTTTCAGCCTGCTTGGTCGCCTGACGGAGTGCTCTATTTCGTTTCGGATCGGAACGGCTGGTGGAATCTCTACCGCTTCGGAGGCGACGAAGAAATTGAGCTGGTCGCTGAAATGGAAGCTGAATTCGCCTTGCCGCAATGGGTGTTTGGCTTGTCGTCCTATGCCTTCGAATCGGCGAGCCGCATCGTCTGCACCTATATCGAAAGAGGGATTTCGAAACTCGCGACGATCGACACGCGCACTTGCACGCTGGCGCCGATCGAGACGCCTTACACAGAAATAACCTACCTGCGCGCCGCGCCGGGAGTGGCCGTCTTCAAAGGAGGATCGTTTGTCGAACCGCGATCGATTGTGCGTCTGGATTTCAGCACGATGGAATTTGAGGTGTTGCGCCGATCGATGAAGATCGAAATCGATCCCGGTTACATCTCGACTCCGCGCGCGATTGAATTTCCCACCGAAGACGGTCTTACAGCGCACGCGTTCTTTTACCCGCCCCAAAACAATGACTATCGCGCGCCGGAAGGCGAACGCCCGCCGCTGCTGGTGCAGAGTCATGGCGGCCCAACCTCCAGCGGGGCGGCGGCGTTGGGGCTGATTTTTCAATACTGGACCAGCCGCGGCATTGCGGTGCTCGACGTGAACTATGGCGGCAGCACCGGTTACGGTCGCGCCTATCGCGAACGGCTGAAAGGAAATTGGGGCGTGGTTGACGTAGACGATTGCGTGAATGGCGCGCGCTATTTGGCTGGGCGTGGAGAGGTGGACGGCGATCGCCTGATGATCAGCGGCGGCAGCGCCGGCGGCTACACGACTCTGTGCGCGCTGACGTTTAGAAATAATTTCAAAGCGGGCGCGAGCCACTTTGGCGTCAGCGACATTGCAGCGCTCGCAAAGGAGACGCACAAGTTTGAATCGCGGTATATGGAAAGTTTGATTGGACCATATCCCGAGCGCGAGGATGTCTACCTCGCGCGTTCGCCGATTCACTTTACCGATCGGCTGTCGTGCCCGGTGATTTTTTTTCAGGGCCTTGAAGATAAAATTGTGCCGCCAAACCAGGCCGAGAAAATGGTCGCGGCGTTGCGCGCGAAAGGAGTAACCGTGGCGTACGTCGCCTTTGAGGGCGAGCAGCACGGCTTTCGCCGGGCGAAGAACATCAAGCGGGCGCTCGATGGCGAGCTTTATTTTTACTCGCGCGTTTTCGGATTTGAATTGGCTGACGAGATCGAGCCGGTGGACATGTCAGAACCACCCGCGGTAGCGGGTGGTTGAAGGTAAGGTCCGACTAACCGAAATAGAAAGTTCAACCACCCGCTACCGCAGGTGGTTCTGACAAGACTACCTGCCGCACTCCGCATTACTGCGAGTAACGACTGAGCCAAAGCGCCGCTGATACTCCGTCGACGTGATGAACGAACAGACCATGCCGCGATAGTTGTTACTGTTGTTCAGCACATTCAGCCAGAAATCATAACCGCCCCGGTCCTCGCCGCGCCGCAGATAGCCGAAATACTCCATCAGCACAAACGACGGGTTGTAAACCGCAGAGGCAAACGCTGTGTTGTCTCCAACATCGCGCAGCACCAGCGCGCGGCCCTCGTTCATCGAGCCGCCACTCTGGTAGCGAGCGATCAGATTGGCGCGTTCGCTTGCCAGGTCAACGCTCGCGGAATCGCGCAGCGTTTGCAGCATCGCATCGACGAATGATTCAGCCGTCGTGGTCGCCTGGTACTTCTGCGTGAACGCTGAGCGCGCAACAAACGAATTGGCAAATGCTGTCTTGCTCTCCGCGAGATTCGATCCGCCGACGACTTGCTGACGATCGGCGGAGAACTCGGCGTAGGTTAATTGCCGGCCGAGCGCGGCTTGATAGAGTCGATAAACGAACGAGCCAGTCTCCTGAAACTCCTGCGACTGGAAGAACGCCGCTGAGACCTCGACGCGTTTCGTCCGAGTGCAATCGGCGTCGCTGCCACACTGGTTAAGTTGCGTGACCCAGTAATCAAACCCGCCCTGATCGGGTTCGCGACCAAGGAAGTCGAGATACTGCTGCCGCACGAAATACTCATTCGTGTCTATAGCGTTCGTGCTCTCAGTCGCATCAGGTGAACCGGTGAATACCGCGTCGGTCTTATCTGCCAGCAGCGAGAACGAGCGGTTCGCCGGACTGAAATGGTAGTTCGCAAGCTGCGGTGTGACGGTGTAGAAGCTGTCAGTATCTACGCCACCGAAGCGATAGTTGCCGTTGCCCTCGGTGATCGCCGTCGCCGATTGTTGTCCGCTCAATGTCAGTACAACTCCAGCCAGTGGTGAACCATTCGCCGCTGTGACCGTACCAGCGATCGTTGCAGGCGCGGCGGTTGGAGCAGCGGTGTCGTTGAAGCAGACGGTGACATCATTGACTGTCGGCGTTACGGCGCTGTTCGTCGTGGTCAGAAACGCTTTGTACTTCAAATATCTGTTGCCGTTGAACTGAGTGATGTTCGCCGGGCTGGTGGTAAAGAAGGTCGCCGCTGTACCGTCAGGCCCTACGAAATTGAATGGACCAAACTGACTGTTGCTTCCTGCTGCCTGAAATTTTAGCGTGGTATTCGCCGGCACAGTGGCATTCCACGACATGGTCGCCCAATGCGGATAAATTGCGGCACCGCCGGGATTCGCATCCTTCACGGACGAAACTAAATTGCCGGCCGCTGCAAAGCCCGTCGACATGTAAGCCCTGAAGTTGAAGTCTCTGGTCGCATCGGCGGACCACGTCGTACCGCTATCGGCCGAAAGGACCCGCTGACCGTTGGCATAGGTGCTGGGACTGGAGCGAATCCAGAAATAGCCTGCGCCGACCGAAGGATTGGCCACCGGACGCAAAAGCAAAGCGTATTGTGTTCCAGAAGTCAGAGATGGCGGCGCCCCGAAGGTGGCCGTGTAATAAACGCCGGCGCCGCTGGAGAAGCCGGGGATGGTCGCGGTGGCGAGGTCAGCACCCGTCGGCAGACCAGCGCTCGTGGCACGAACGGAAAGCGTGAGATTGGGGATGGTACCTGTGCAACCCGAGCAAAAGAGTTGGACGTCCGCCTTGACGAGGGTCCCGGTAACCGCTGGGATAAAGGTCTGTCCCTGCCATGCAGTGATAGTAGCCGGCCCCGTTCCAGTTGTGGTGCCAGCCGTGTTCGACTGGTCAACGGTCGGCGCATTCGACAGCGTAACGTTTCCCGGAGTGGTATCGAGATCGAGACTGGTAAAGACGCCTGTTTGAAAATCAGCTTGCGTAGTATCGGTCAGGCAACTGCTCGCCGGCGCTGCCGCCAGAGCGAAGTCCTTCACCGTTGTTGCGCTCTCATTAACGACGATGTTCGTCGTGGTGCCCGGAACAAAGGCTGGCTTGCTCGCCGTTTCGGTTGGATAGGTACCCGCCGGAATTGCGGCAAATGAATAGAAACCGGCGCCGTTTGTTGTCGTTGTTCGAGCACCGAAGGCCACGGTCGCGCCGCTTATCGGAGCGCCTCCGGGCGTTACAGTAACCGTGCCCTGCAACGTTCCGCTTCCGATGGTCGTACATGGCGAAAACTTAAACTTGCCTACCTTGGTGAGCCACCGATGATCGAAGGTTTGATCCGCTGGGTTGGCGTATTCGCTGGTGTACCAAAAAGTACAGCCGTCGGGATCGAGCGTCATTGCGCTGTAGTCACCCCAGCGCGTGGTGCCCGTCTGCGATGCTGTCCCATCGAAAAGCGAGGTCTCGGTTAGACTGAACGTGTTCACAGGATCCGTTGAGAGCCGGCCCGCATACTTAATTGACGGGAAAGCGGTACCGCTTGACGTGCTATAACCGAGAGCCATATTGCCTGCGCGATCAAGCGCGAGGCTGGGCATGAAACGGTTGATCACGTTTGCGCCGTCAGGGTCCCAGGTCGTGGCTTGGGGGAGGGCTGCGTTGACAGTCCCGCCGGTGACGTTGACCTGATACCAGCGAGGCGCGGCGAGACCACTCGTATCCCCCCGGCGCACCGTGTGGGGCGCCCAGAGTGACTCTGTGCCGGCAAAATTCGTGTACTGGTTCTGCACCATCGCCCGAATCTGAAGTACGTCCAAAAGCGTTGCCGTGCCCGGCTGCGCTGCGTTGGCGACGTTCGCATTGGGCCAACTCGTGGCCGCGATCGGCACGTCTGGGCCGGTGAACGTCGAGAGGGAAATCCTGTCCCAATCGACATGGAATTTGTAAATCGTCAGGGCGTTAAGAAAGAGCTCCGTCGAGAGGAAGTAGTTTGGCGTACCTATCGGAGGAGTGCCGACCTGCAAACGCGCATTGCTGGGAATGACGGTGAAATCGCCGCCGCCGACGTTAAATGAAACGTTCTGCACCGTAGGCGCTCCCGCGTACATCTGTGCCTTGTTGAACGCCCACACGCGCACACCCTGAAACGACGAGCCGGCGCCGAAGGAGAACAAGTTGGTCGTCATATATAAGCCGTCCGGCCAGATTCCAAATTTGGGATAATCGTTCAAAGCATCTGAAAGCTGAATCGAATAGAAGTTCCAGCCGCCCGCGACGGGATCGGCGGTCTTCGAGGCCGCGAAGCACTGGAATGCTGGAGCCAACACATTGCCGCCGCCGTCGAGCAGAAAAGCGAAGTCGGTAATGATCCAGCGGTCCTCAAACGTGTCGTAGAGCACAACCGGATCGCCGAAGTTGTTCGTGTCGCACAGATTTCCAAAACTGCCCTGACTCATAAGGGTGTTGAAGGTGAAGGCAGTAATCTGCGCGCCTGTCGTCTTGTTGAAAATTCCGACGGAGGTGTTTACAGTTTGGATATAGTGGTTGGGGCCCGCGTCACCATTAGTATCCGGAGGGCTACCGGCACCCCAGGTAAAGCGATCCAACCCATCGAAAGTCAAAAGAGGTGTGGGAGCGGCGACGGCTGGCGCCTCAACCCCAACGGATTGAGCGGTCTCGTTTGCTGGCGGGCCAACATACCGGGGTGTGAAGACCGGATCCTCGGGTTCACGTCTAAACTGTTCGACCAGCTTCTCATAAGGCAGGTCCCGAACATCCCCGTCAAAGCTTCGCCCTGCTCTCTGCAACCGGGACACGATGGGCTTCGGCGCAATCCGCTGCGGGAAGGCTGCGCTATCGCTCGACCCGCTTTCTTGATTTTGTGAATCTCCCTGGAGTGCGCGAGTACGAGGTGCGCCGGGCGCGTTAAAGAGCTGCAAAGCACCATCTACCGAACCGATGTCGTCCCGATCGCCGCTGAACTGTTCCCGACCGCCTGCTGCGTGAACTTCGGGAGCCTGGCGAATACTCGAAAAGGAATTATTCGTGGGCTCGCCGATGTGACTAAGCTTCGCTTCACCCGTTGGTGGGCCACCCACTCTGCCTGGCGATTCGCTGACGTTCGCGTCATGACCAGATTGCGAAACGCGTTGTTTCTGAAGGCGTGTGTCGCGTGTGTATGTAAGCGTACCCACCAGGACGGCGAGTACAGCGAGAATTAATAATGCAAAATATCGTTTCATTGCAGCTCTCCCTGTCTTAGGTTGATGCGGACAGTGATAGTAGTGCAATTTTCCGGCGCATTCAAGTCAAATTGACGAGGCGGCAAACTTGATCGAGCGTGGCGGCTTTCTTTGCCCAGGGCAGAGATTTACCAATCTATCCTGATCGCAGGAGAGCCTGACGCGAGAATCATTGCACGGGTCTGTCCGCTGCGGTCGCCGGACCGCCGCCGTGATCGCCGCCGCGCACAATGCCTGTCTGATCGACAAAGTAAGAGAGCTTGCCGGTCTTGCCGTATTCCGTGGGCACGGCGGTGGCTTCAAATTTATCGCCGCTGACTGTTAGTTCGATCTTGTAGCCGTTGTTTTCGAGCATGTCTTTCGACAACATGCC
Source organism: Pyrinomonadaceae bacterium (assembly GCA_041492185.1). Lineage (GTDB taxonomy): Bacteria > Acidobacteriota > Blastocatellia > Pyrinomonadales > Pyrinomonadaceae > JAOAPY01. The sequence continues at coordinate 13,210 of JBGPWL010000099.1, forward strand.
CTGCGCGATCAGTTGATCGAGCGTCGTGTAACTGCCTTTGCCCGCCTCGTGGCGATAACGCTCTTCGGATGAGGTAATCATGTAAAGAATTCCGCGCGCCATCGATTCGTTTCTCATCAGCGGGGACTGATTGGCCTCAGCCGAAATACCGGCGACCGCCATCAGCACAAGGTTTTTCGGCACGTGCAATTCGTGCAGCGATCCGACGCCATCGTTTGAGAGCGCGTAAGTGACCGGCTCCGAAGTCGGACTAAGCCGCAGCAGAAAATCTCTGGTCGCATCGCTGATGAGCGTCGTCGAATCGTTGGCCCAGGATCGGTAGCTGTCCATCAGCGCTGGTGAGACATAAACCTGACCAAGCACCTGGCGTGGTTGCCAACGCGTAAAGTTTCTGAAGTGCGTGTCTGACGCGAGCGTCTGGTGATTCACATATGAATCGACGATATGCCGCGTCGCGGCAACATCCGTCGAGAAAACAAAAAAGTCTCCAATGAACGCGTACGCGAGCGCATTTGCATAGGAAACGATCTCGGTGTCGCCGCGTCGTTCGGTTTGCGCGAGTGTGCTGGCGCCCTTGAAACCCAGACTGTCAATTATGCGAGGCAACAACGCGCGCGCGGCCTGTTTGTCTTTCACTGAGATCAGGATGACTGGGCTCGGCGCGCGTTTCTTCGCAGCGTTCTGATTCGACGTCGGCCCCGACGTTTGCTCAGCCGGCGGCGTCTCCTTGTCCGGTTTCCCAGTCACCGTGCTCACGGGAAGGCTAACCGCGATTTCATTGCCGAGAACTGGCAGCAGGTCGTCTTTGATCTTAATTCCGAGCTGCTTCTCCAGGGAGGCAAACGGGCCCCCTTCCGGAGGCTTCGCACCGCTGCGTCCGTAAACTACCCGACCGCCGCGATAGACCGCGCGATCGGCCGTGAATGATTCATTGAATGCTTTCACCAATCGATCATAAATCTGCGGCGCGTCGAGCGACGCAGCAACGAAAAATTCTGTATCGGCCGGCAGGACCGACGGCGATTCCAAAACGAGCGACGGACCGGAGATCAATTGCGGAATGAAAGGAATCAAGGCCGATTTCGCATCGGGACCGTTAATCAGCAGTACGCGAACGGCATAACCTTCGGAATCGAAAGAGATCGCCACTCCGACTGCGTCGGGATACTTTGATTGCCCGCCGAACATGCTGCCCATCAACATGTAGTAGAGCGGATCGAAAGTTTCAGCGGACGACGGCGCATCCTGCGTGACAACAACTCCCGACTGTCCTGGCGGGGGAGACACCTTTACTTCGAGAGTAGCCTCAGGCTGCGGAACCGGAGCCGGTGGTTCCGGAGTTTCCGTGTCCGGCATCATCTCGGGAGGCTCCATCTCCGGTGGTTCTTCGCCCGGCTTTTGGTTCATGTCGGTGACAACTTCGACCTGCTTCGGTTCATTGGTCGCCACCGGCGGTCTGTTTTTGTCTTCCAGCGCGATATCGAAATAAAGAAAGAGCGGTTCGGTCGCAAAGCGGTCGCGCATTTGCCGAAAGTTTGGATCTTCGGCGAGCAGCCTTGAGTCTTTCGGTCTCAGATTCTTGAACGTGAAAGCCGTGTCGCTGATGAAAACAAGATTACCCGATTGCTTGATAACAAACTGCGGCGGCGCGGGAGTTTCTTCTTTCGTAACGGCGGTCTCCGGTTTGTTCTCAGTGGCCTTCTTCTCAGTTTCCGGCGTTGGCGATGCTTGCGGTGAGGACGCAGGTGTGGGCGAAGCCGTGGCGGCCGCCGGCGTCGGTGTAGGCGTCGGTGGCGGCAGTAGCTTCGGCAAAAATTCGTTCAGTTGCGGTTCAAACTTCCGCGCGTCATCAGGCGAAGCGAATTCAATCGCCATCAAAAACTGAGGCAGCCTGGCGCGGGCGGGCCAGGCGGCAAACAACACTCGCGAGCTGGTCAAAGTTTCCGCGTGGGCGTTGGCAAATTTCACCAGCGACTTGAATTCCTTTGGCGGGCCGGCCAGCTTCATGATCGGATCAAGGATTTCGCTGACACTACCTGAGCGAATGACCTGTCCAAAGTTTCTTATCTCGCCATAGACTTTGTAACTGTCAGCGGCGAGCAGCGTGTCCAGTGTCGGAGCCGGCGCGTTTGATTCTGGTCGGGTCGTTTCTTTCGGCGGAGCAGGTGTCTTTGATTGTTGCGCGGCTGCGGGCGCGGCGACGAGAGCGCTGGAGATCAGCAGGGCGAGGAAGCGAGTCGATCTTTTGGGGGTAATCATATCCTTCCTTTGTAATTCGAGGCGTAACGTCGGTAAGTTCCGCCTTTTCGCTTAAAGGGAGATGACATGAACGTATCGTCCGCCAAGCTGGAAGCAAAAGCAAGGGAATAACGGGTACTGGTTCAGTTTGAAGAGTGGCACGGGCGTCCCGCCCGTGAATCACGCGCAAGATGCGCGTGCCACAAGCAAACTGCACAGTACCGAATAACTGCAAAAGGATGAGTTAAGAATTCTAAGGTTAGGGAGTACCTGTGAAAAAAATTTAAGGGCGGTAACGTCCTCACCCCGTCACCGCCCTCTGAGCATGGGAGCTTTCACTCAAACCATGCCGGGGTGAGGCATTCAGCCTACACCCAGTTGCTAGGCATTGTACTCTTATTTACGCGGTGGTCAAGGCGGGTGTTTTATTTTATAGAGGTCGTCAGTATTTTTAGAACGTTTTGAGAAACGCTTTAGACCATGTGGATATTTATTACGTACATTTTCGTGCCAGGATCATATAGGACTTGCCACGATAGTTTTATTTCGTTATCTATCCTTTTGAACAACTGAACGAGAACTTCTCTGGCTGTTTTACCTACGATCCGCTGTCGATCTTTGTGCTGTAAGAACAACCCTAACGGGACACTTCCTACTACGACACGCGTTTGAGTTACTCTAGTAATGGATCCGCACAAGGATTCAAGGGTCTTTAGCGCGGTTCGTTCTTCTTCAGCTAGTGTTACTACTGTGTCTAAGATTGATTGCTGAGGCATCAAGGTCCCTGATCTGTCATTGACTGCACTAGGAATTACGTGAATAATCTTGTCGTGTTGTTCCATACGGAATCTACCAGCGTTCGCGCTGGCCGACTGGGCATCCAGCAATTGCTGCACAACGTCACCAGGATTAATCGGTAGGTTCGTTTGTCTGTTCACATTATACTGAAAACTCAGTTCTCCTCCTTTTGGAATGAGCACCCTGGGTGCCCCACCCTTTCGATATTTATGCAAATCTCTGCGGACCTTTTCGGTTACATCAGCTATGTCACCGGCGTATGAGTAACGCGGATCTTCGTAAGTAATAACCCACCCGTATCTGCCTTCAAGCATCATAATCGCCTTTGCTACTGGGCGCGGATCCTGCACAGAAAGGTTAAGCTTA
>JBGPWL010000083.1:0-20560 GCA_041492185.1 Pyrinomonadaceae bacterium
CAGAGATGAAAACCTTCTACATAACAACTCCGATCTACTACGCAAACAGTTTGCCGCATCTCGGTCATCTCTACACGATGATCGTGGTGGACACAATCACTCGGCGAAAGAGACAGCAGGGAATCGAGACCTTCTTCCTTACAGGCACTGATGAGCACGGAATAAATATTGAACGAGCTGCTGAGCGCGCCGGAAGAACTCCCAAAGAACAAGCGGATTATGTCGTCAATTATTACAAGAAGATGACCGCGGAGTTTGGTCTTGATACGGAGCATGGCGGCTACGACATCTTCATGCGCACGACCGAGCCGTTCCACTACGAAGGCGTCTGCGAGCTTTGGCGGCGTGCGGCGGCGGCGAAAACACCCAAAGGTAATAGCGCGATCTATAAAGGCCATTACGCAGGTTGGTTCTGTGCGGCTTGCGCTGCATATAAAACTGAGGACGAGTATCTCAAAGCACAAAATCCGGAGGAGCTACCCGCGTGTCTCGTGCATGAGACGCCGTTGGATCGGGTCTCAGAAGAGAGTTACTTCTTCCGCCTTTCAGATTATGACGAGGCGCTGCTTGCGCTGTATGAGTCGCGGCCTGATTTCGTCAGGCCTGAATCGAGAAAGAACGAAGTCGCGAGCTTTGTCCGCGGCGGTCTTCAAGATCTTTCAGTCAGCCGCTTGAAGACGTCGGTAAGTTGGGGCGTGCCGGTTCCCGACGATCCGGATCACACTATGTACGTTTGGTTTGATGCGCTGATAAACTACATAACCGCGATCGGCTTCGGCAACGAAGAGCGCCAGCGCGCCGTTGGCTTTGAGAAGTTCTGGCCTGCGCTGCATCTGGTCGGCAAAGACATTCTGCGCTTCCACGCGGTCTATTGGCCCGCGTTTCTGATGGCTGGCGGTATCGAACAGCCGCGCGGCATTGTCGCGCACGGCATGTGGTTGGATCCGACCGGCCGCAAAATGTCGAAGACGCTCGGCAATACCATCGAGCTGCATGTGTTGAGGCGGCATTTCTCAAACGATGCGGTGCGTTACTTCTGTCTGCGCGAGATGGTGTTCGGGCAGGACGGAAGATTCGGTTATGAAGCTTTGATTGATCGCGCCAACAGTGACCTCGCGAGCGGTTTGGGGAATCTGTCGAGCCGCACGCTGACGATGATCCAGCGGTACTGCGGGGGTCGGGTTCCGTCGGGAAATATTTCTGACGAAGGGTTACTCCCGGCGAAGCGCGCCGGCGTCGATACTGATCTAACAACGATCTCGGGATTCATCGCGCACGCGCGTGATCAATTTCTGCGCGATTTCGACAACTTTGCTTTCAGCCGCGCGCTGGAAGTTGTGTGGTCAATCATCGCGCGCGTCGACAAGATCATCAGCGATGCAAAACCCTGGGACCTGGCGAAAGATGAGAATCAGCGGCAGACGTTGCACGCCGTTCTTTATCGCGCGGCGGAAACGCTGCGCTGGCTCTGCGTCCTGCTCCATTCAGTGATGCCCGAAAGCACACAGGGAATCTACACGCAGCTCGGCTTGAGCGATTCGCTCGCGCAGATCGATCCTGCGGATCTGAAGTGGGGTGGACTCGAGGAAGGCACTCTGATTGGCGAAGTGAGACCGCTGTTCCCGCGTATCGATAAGGCAAAGACGATGGCTGAAATCAAGAAGGGTGACGAACCGCCCGGCGCACACGCAGCCGGCGCTGATGCTGTTGCTCGTGTGACCGGCGGCGGGGCAGTAGCCCGACCGTCAGGGAGGGCTCAAGGTTCTGGCACACACGCAACTGAAGCTGACTCCGTTCCGCAGACGCAGAAGGAGATTGCCGACGGTCTGATCGAAATTACCGACTTTGCCAAAGTCGATCTGCGCGTGGGCCAGGTCTTAACCGCTGAGCGTGTGCCCAAGGCAGACAAGTTATTGCTCTTGAGCATCGACATCGGGGAAGAGAAGCCGCGTCAGATTCTCGCGGGCATCGCCCAGTACTATGAACCTGAGAAGTTGATCGGACGAAAAGTTGTCGTGGTCGCGAATCTCAAACCACGCAAGCTGCGTGGCTATGAATCGCAGGGAATGGTGGTCGCTGCTTCTGTCGGCGATGAAGGCAAGCCAGTGATCGCGACGTTCACCGAAGATGTCCCGAACGGCGCGCAACTAAAATAGACCACAGACGATAGACCATAGACGATGGCAACTTCCTTCATCGTCCATGGTCTATTGTCTACTGTCAGCTATGTACGTTGATTCCCACACTCACATTGACGGCCCCGAGTACGACGCGGACCGCGATGAAGTAATTCAACGCGCGCGCGACTCAGGGATCCGCACAATCCTAAATGTCGGAACCGGCGATCCGCACGGCGGAGCGCTGGACCGAGCAGTCCAACTAGCTGAAAAGCACGATGACATTTACGCGGCGGTGGGCACACACCCGCACGATGCACGGCTGTTTGACGCCCGCGCCGAGCACAAAATTAAAACATTAATCAAGAACTGTCGCGTCATCGCATGGGGCGAGATTGGATTGGATTACCACTACGACAACTCGCCACGTGACGTGCAACGTGAAGTGTTCCGACGCCAACTGTGGCTGGCTCGCGACGCGGGCCTGCCGGTCATCATTCACACGCGTGAGGCAGAAGAGGACACGATCGACATCCTGCGAGCAGTGTTGGCGAGCTCTGTACTGCCAGGCATCATGCATTGTTTCAGCGGCAGTTTGAAATTGGCTCAAAGCGCAATCGAGCTCGGCCTTATGATCTCGTTTGCCGGTGTCCTAACCTTCAAGAAGGCTGATGACCTCCGAGACGTGGCCAAGCACGTTCCGCTGGATCGTCTGTTGATAGAAACGGACTGTCCATATCTCGCGCCCGTCCCATTTCGCGGCAAGCGCAACGAGCCCGCGCACGTCGTCGAGGTCGCGCGTTGTCTTGCCGGTATCCATGGCAAGGACACAGAAGAAATTGGCGCAATCACAACAAAGAACTTTGCGAATCTGTTCGGTCTTGAATTAAGCGTCTGAACGTATTTGAATAATGTCAGAGGGCTCGCGGTCAATGATCAGACGATTTCAAGAGAGAACTTTCACATGCCTGCGGTTTGATGTTATGCTGCAAACGCAGCCAAAGAAATTGAATCAACGCAGATATTAGATGGCCCAACAAAATTCGTTCGACATCGTTTCGCAAGTGGATCGTGCCGAGGTCGTGAATGCGATCAACCAAACGATGAAGGAAGTGCGACAGCGGTTCGACTTCAAAGGCAGCGCGGCCAATGTCGCGCTGGAAGACAACGACCTGGTCCTTTCCGCGGAAGACGAAACCAAGCTGCGCAACATGAATGACATCCTGCAGCAGAAGCTCGTGCGCCGTGGAGTTCCGCTTAAGGCTCTTAATTACGGCAAGAGCGAACCGGCGGCGGGCGGCACGGTGCGTCAACGCGCGGCGATTCAGCAGGGTATTCCGCAGGAAAAAGCGAAAGAGGTTGTGAGGTTTATCAAAGATTCAAAAGCGAAAGTGCAAGCGGCGATTCAGGGCGACGTCGTGCGCGTTACGGGCCGCGATCGGGACACGTTGCAGGACATTATCGCTAAACTGAAGGGCAAAGATTTCGGCATTCATATGCAGTTTACAAACTATCGATCGAATTAAGACGATTGACGATGCAGACTTCCAGCAACACAGTATTGGTCGAAGAAGCGAAGCTCACAGCGCAACGAATTTTTAGTTTGATCTCGTCGGAACTGGCGCAGGTGGAAGCCGAGTTTGAACGCCAGGCGCGTTCTAATATTCAGGTCATCGCTTACATCGGCGACTATCTGCGCGCCTCAGGTGGCAAGCGCGTGCGGCCCGCGCTTACTATCTTGTCTAACTACGCAGTCGGCGGAATGGGCGGCAGTTACAACTCGATTCGCATGGCCGCGGTGATGGAATTTCTGCACACCGCGACGCTGGTCCACGACGACATCATCGACAACGCCGCGACGCGTCGGAATCGTCCCACGGTCAACGCACGCTTCGGCAATCAGACCGCGGTCTTGATGGGTGACTGGCTTTACATGTCGGCCTTTGAGACAAGTCTGGCGGAACGATCATTGGACATTCTCGATGTCTTAACGGCCGTCACGCGAAAAATGACCGAGGGTGAGCTCGTCCAGTTAACGCTGTTGGATCGGACGGACATTTCGGAAGAGCAGTACCTCGATGTGCTCCAACGAAAGACCGCTTATCTTTTTGGCGCTTGCTGCGAGGTCGGCGCGATTCTGGGTGGCGCAAATCACCAGCAGCGGGCCGCCTTACGCGATTATGGAATGAATCTCGGCACGGCTTTTCAACTCACTGACGATCTGCTGGACTTCACGGCGAATGGCGAGACGTTGGGAAAAGCCGCCGGTGTTGATCTGCTCGAAGGTAAGCTCACACTGCCGCTAATCTACCTGATTCAGCGCGACGAATCGGCGCGCGAGATGGTGCGAACAGTAATCAGCGAACGGAGCTACCGCAGCGTGTCACGCTCGACGCTGATTGCCGCAGTTGAAAAAGCAGGAGCGTTGGACCAGGCCGGAGACCGCGCCGATGAATACGCCGAGGCTGCTCGCGACTGCCTCGATGACTTGCCTGAGTCTGAGCATTGCGACGCGCTCCGATCAATACCAGCCTACGTCCTCGAACGGGATAGATAGCCACATTTTCAAGCCTTTTCGATATTTTCTATTGTGCGAAATGCAAATTGTCGTTAAGATTCCCCCGTGGACAGGACCAGCGACAATCTACTTTCCCGGCTGCAACACAACCAGCGCGAGTCGCGCCTGGTGCGGATGCAACTGGTAGCGCGCTTGCGAGAGCTCGAGGCCGAGGCCGACATAGTTCGCGCCGAACTCGCGGAAATGGACACGCTGGCTACTCAAACCGACGCGGCCATCTATCGCCTCTTGTCGTCGGTGCTGGCTTCCCACAACCTTTCGGTCGAGAATCTCGCAAATGGTTTTCCCTCCGATGCCGAGCTTGAGGCGGCGATGGGCCGCTCGTACTCGCGGATGCCGCCGTCAGCCAGACAGCACACCACTCCGTCGATAAAGCAGCCGGTTCCACCCGTGAGAGATAACATCGCGGCCATCAGCGATCGATTCATGGATCGCACCATTCCGCAGGCCGTCACTTTGCTGCTCCGCGAAGAGGGCGCACCATTACATGTTAATGAGATCTACAATCGTCTGCTCGAAGGCGGGTTCAAGTTCACCGGTCAGAATCCTACGATTAGCGTCGCCGTCTCGTTGAATCGTAACGGCCGCTTCCGCAAGGTCGCACCGGGAACATTTGATCTCGTGATGCGTGATGCGAAGAAAGCTTCCTAAAACAGATTTCCGAACTCGACCCTGTACAAATTTGCGCGCGACACTAGAATACCTCCCATGCGCGCGATGATCCTTTCCGCCGGTTACGGCACGCGGCTGTGGCCGCTTACTGAAGACCGCACGAAGCCCGCGATTCCTATCTTAGGCAAGCCGTTGGTTGGTTACGTTGCCGAATACCTTGCGCGGTATGGTTGCCGCGACATTGTGGTGAATCTTCATCATCGGCCGGAATCCGTGCGGGCCGCGCTCGGCGATGGCAGTCAGTTTGGTGTAGAGCTGACGTACGTCGATGAACCGGTCATTCTCGGCACCAGCGGCGCGTTGGATAACGCGCGCGATCTTTTGGACCGCGAAACATTCATCGTCATCAATGGCAAGATCATCACCGACATAGATCTGAATGCGGCGCTTGAAACTCATCGCGAGACAAATGCCCTGGCTACTTTGGTGCTGCTCCCAAACGTCGCGCGCGAACGCTTTTCGGTAGTCGAGACTGCTGATGGTTTCGTACAGCGCTTCGGCGGCATGCCTGACACCAAATCTGAACTAGTTGAATCAGACAAAGACGCGCCGTTGATGTTCACGGGAATTCAGATTCTCGAGCCGCGCATTTTCGACTACATACCACGCGGCGTCCTTTCGCACTCAACGACAGATGTCTATCCACAGGCAATCGCGAAAGGCGAGCTAGTTGCGGCGCACATTGCGAAAGGGAATTGGTACGAGCTTTCAACCATCCAGCGTTATCTCGAAGTGAGCCTGATAATGCTCGGAGAGAAGGGACAAACCCTTCATAAAGGCACTGGCTGCGAGATTGCAGAGGACGCGGACGTCGATCATTCGATCCTTTGGGACGACGTGACAATCGCAGCAGGCGCGCGCGTGCGGCGCTCGATCATTGCCGACGGTGTGCGAATCCATCATGGCGAGGTGATTGAAAACGCAGCGGTAGTGCGAGCGGAGCTTGTCCAGGGAAAAAGTCCTCCAGCCAAGGCCCTGAAAGGTTACTTTAGAGACGACAACTTTGTAGTGCCTATTGTTTGATCTTGCGGGCAAGATGCCCGCGCTCCCAGGTCAAACTTTGTGGCTCCTCTCACGCAATGTTACAATGAAGCCCACATCGAGAAGTGCGAAAGCGGCGGGACCTTGCAGTGACAGTCCCGCTTCGCAATATTGCAGGAAAGCCGCCTTCCTTCGGGACCAATGAGTTCAGCAAAGCAAGTCATTGCAAGTACGTTTGAGCACTCAGCATCTGAGCGCCTTGCGCAGTATCTCCAAAAGATTCGGGGCATCAGAAAAGGCGAGATTGTTCCGCTGACGCCCGATGCCTCAACCCGAAAATACTTTCGCCTGCCCTGGAAGCGAGGCACAGCGGTGGCGGCAGTCTACCCTGAACCCTTCGATCCTGATTGTCACCCCTATCTCGACGCGACGCGGCTGTTTCTTTCGGCGGGCATTCCCGTGCCCGAGACGTATGCCGTCGATGGCGAAAACGGAATTATCGTCCAGGAGGATTTAGGCGACCGGCCATTGTTCCGTGTTTATGAAACAGCAACGGAGCAGGAATGTGAGGAGTACAAAGAGCGCGCGATCAATCTGATTGCGCGCATCCAGAATGCAACTGAAAAGGCCGTGGAGATGAAGTCGATTTCCAGCCGTCTCGCCTTCGACGAAGCCAAACTTTCGTGGGAACTCGATTTTTTCGTTGAGCATTATTTCGGGAGTCTGCGCGGCGAAAAGCTCAAACATGGAGAGGCAGCGGAGCTGAAAGCGGAACTCAACGATCTCGCGGCGGACCTGGCAGCGGCGCCGCGGGTCTTATGTCATCGCGATTTCCACGCGGCGAATCTGATGGTTGACAGCAAGAACCAACTCCGCGTGGTGGATCACCAGGACGCTCGCATGGGTCCGGCCAGTTACGACCTCGTTTCATTTCTCCTCGATCGTCAGGCTTGCTCACCCTCTTTTGCAGAGCTGCGCCATCACCGCTTGTTCTTTCTTGAAGAGCGCCGGTTGCAAGGTCTGAGCGCACTCGATCCGGACGAGTTTGCCAAAGAGTTTCGCTTGATGACCGTCCAGCGCGGCCTCAAGGCGATTGGCACGTTCTCTTGCCAGAGTGCTGTATACGGTCGAGGCGAAGCGTACCAGCAGTTTATCAAACCAACTTTTGAGATTGTCCTGCTGGCGGCCGAATGGCTCGAGCGTTTCCCGGTGCTCCGGCGCATGATGGCGTCGCGTTTGAAGGACAAATAAGAATTGGAGATCGTTATCAAAGAATGGTTACTGAATCAGAATCAATAACGGCAATCAACGCCCCGCATACATTCATCAATCAACTGGCGCGACACGTGGGCCGAGAAGTCACCCTGAAGGGTTGGCTCTACAACCTTCGCTCGAGCGGCAAGATTCTTTTCCCGCAATTGCGAGACGGCACCGGCATTGCTCAATGCGTCGTAATGAAGACGGCAGTAACACCTGAGGTCTGGGAAGCTCTTAAGAGTCTTGGGCAAGAGTCCGCGTTGATTGTGCACGGCAAGGTGCGTGCAGACGAACGCGCGCCCGGCGGTCACGAAATCGATGTGACGAACGCTGAAGTCATTCAGGAGGTTCACGACTATCCGATTACGCCGAAAGAGCATGGCACGGAGTTTCTCCTTGACCACCGGCATCTGTGGCTGCGCTCGCGCCGGCAACATGCGGTATTGAAGATTCGTCACACGGTGGTCCAGGCAGTGCGCGATTTTCTGGATGACAACGACTTCACTCTCTGCGACGCGCCAATTTTCACACCCGCGGCGTGCGAGGGCACGACAACGCTTTTTGAAGTTGACTACTTTGAAGGCGAGAAGGCATACCTCACGCAATCCGGTCAGCTTTACAACGAAGCGACGGCCGCGGCGTTCGGCAAGGTTTACTGTTTTGGCCCGACGTTTCGCGCGGAGAAATCAAAAACTCGACGGCACCTGACCGAGTTCTGGATGGTCGAACCGGAGATGGCTTATGCCAAACTCGAAGATGTGATGGAACTCTCAGAAAGGATGCTGTCGTACATCGCGGCGCGCGTGCTCGAAGATCGCGGCGAAGAGTTGAAGACGATCGAGCGCGACGTTGCGAAATTGGAATCAATCGTTCCGCCGTTTCCACGCCTTCATTACGATGACGCAGTGAACATGCTTCACGAAGGACATGCGAGCGGAACGCTGGGGTCGCGTTTCGAATGGGGCGGAGACTTTGGGGCGCCGGATGAAACCTACATCTCAGGCCATTTCGACAAGCCCGTGATGGTCCACCACTATCCCGCCGCGATCAAAGCATTCTACATGGCGCGCGATACGGAGAGACCGGAATTGGCTCTCGGCGTTGACGTGCTGGCGCCTGAAGGCTATGGCGAAGTGATTGGCGGCGGCGAGCGGGCGACTTCGCTTGAGTTTCTGCAGCAACAGATCGCGGCGCACAATCTGCCCAAGGAAGCCTTTGACTGGTATCTTGATCTGCGACGTTACGGCAGCGTGCCTCACGCGGGTTTTGGCATGGGCATCGAGCGCTGCACCGCGTGGATGTGCGGCATCGAGCACATTCGCGAGACAATTCCTTTTCCACGCATGATGTACCGGCTGCGTCCGTAGATGTCCGACAAACTTCAAAGTTTGTCGTTGAAGCTGGTCCAATGCGCTTGTTCCGGCGAAATAGTCCGTTGAGCAGGAACGACAAACTTTGAAGTTTATCGCACATCAGATGGAAGAACGCTTACGTTTAGAATTCAACCAATGGGCCAGGGCGGGTCGCGCCGAAAGCATGGAGCAGGGCCACCAGCCCGTCGGCAGGCAGGCGATTGACAAGATGCGCGTGCCTGAAGATGCGCGCGTGCTCGATGTCGGTTGTGGTTCGGGTTGGGCCACGCGTCTGCTGGCCGCAAGAGCAAGACACGGACTCGTAACCGGCATAGACATTTCCGACGAGATGATTCGCATCGCGCGCGAATCATCGGCGACTTTTGCTAATGCTGAGTTCCAAGTCGCCAGCGCCGAGAGTCTGCGATTTGCAGATGCTCGATTCACGCACGCCTTCTCAATGGAGTCGCTTTATTACTACGGCGATGTCCTCGTCGCGTTGAAAGAAATTCGTCGTGTGCTCGCAAGCGGCGGCGTGTTTGTTACAGTGATTGATCTGTATCAGGAAAACGGTCCTTCACATCACTGGATAGAAAAACTTCAAGTGCCCGTTCATCTTTTCAGCACCGCGCAGTATCATTCCTTGTTTGATCGGGCTGGTTTTGTAAACGTCCACGACGAGCGAATCTACGATCCAACACCGATGACGGACCGCTACGGTGCGTGGTTCAAATCACGCGAGGAGTATCTGGAATACAGAGAGGCCGGATCGCTAATGATAAGCGGCTGGGTTGCGTCATGATCGAATCACCAGAACGCATCGTAACTATTTTTGGCGGCTCAAAGTGCCGCGAGTCTGATCTGGAATACGCGCAAGCCCGGCGAGCCGGTCAGTTGCTGGCAGAGGCTGGTTACACAATCTGCACTGGTGGTTATCTCGGGGTGATGGAAGCCGCGAGTCGCGGGGCGCATGAGTGCGGTGGCCGCGTAGTCGGCATCGTGATGAATCAGTTTAGCGCCGAGCCAAATCGTTTTCTGACAGACAAGGTTGCGACGCCTCACTTTTACGAACGTCTGCAACAGTTGATCACGCGCTCAGTCGGTTTCATAGCGATTCGCGGCGGCATGGGAACCGTGACCGAATTGTCGCTCGTGTGGAACAAGATTCAAACGCGTGTGATTGGACCGCGGCCACTGGTGCTGCTCGGCGATTGTTGGCCTCCGCTGGTTCGAGCGTGGCAGCAACACCTCGCGGTGAGTGACGAAGATGTAAAGTCGCTCGATTTCGCGGGCACACCGGAAGAGGCTGTGGCAATCATCCAGGAAAAATCGAAGGGGGTCGTGATATGAATTGTCCAAAGTGCGGCGCGCAGATGATGCCCGGCTCGAGTTTCTGCGGCGCTTGTGGTCACCGGCTCGAGGCCGGCGCACCTGGCAGCCAGCAAAGCAGTTTGGCTGCGAGTGGCTCGGGAATTCGCATCGACGAAGATTCACGCGGCCAGGGTCGTGGCTACACTTATGAAGTATTACATCAACCGGCATTCTCGCTGGCGGTTGTTCAACTACAACCTGAACAATCCATCCAGGCTGAAGCCGGAGCGATGGTGTCGATGTCCGCCAACATTGAATTACAGTCGCAGATGAAAGGCGGACTGTTGGGAGCACTGAAGCGCGCGGCAGGAGGCGAGTCGGCATTCGTTTCAACGTTCACGGCGCGTGGTGGTCCGGGCGAAGTGACATTCGCTCCCGGCGCTCCGGGCGACATCGCCGCGATCGAACTCAACAATCAATCGTTCTTTGTGCAGTCGAGTTCTTATCTTGCCGGCGATGGCAGCCTGACGGTCGACACGAAATGGGGCGGTGCGAAATCATTCTTTGCGGGAGAGGGCCTGTTCGTTTTGCAGGTGCAGGGCGCTGGCTTGCTGCTGGTTTCTTCGTTTGGGGCAATCCATCGCAAACGATTACAGCCGGGCGAACGTTACGTCGTCGACACAGGCCATCTGGTGGCGTGGGAAGGAACGACGCAGTACACTTTGCGTAAGGCAGCTGCCGGTTTCTTTCGCAGCATGGTGAGCGGCGAGGGAATCGTGGCGGAGTTCAGCGGGCCCGGCGAGATTCTGATCCAGACGCGCAATCTCGCCGCGTTAGCGGGACTGTTGAAGCCGTTCTTTCCAACGCAATCAGGCGGCGGCAGCGGGTTCAATATCAATCTTGGTGGATAGAGTAGCGCGCCAGATTTTTTTATGAACGAGACAATCGCGGCTGAGAATTCACTCGCACAGCCCATAGCACAACAAGCAGCCAAGCGGCGTGTGAGTATCCTCGGCGTGCCACTTTGTTATGGCGCGGACATGGCCGGCGTCGAACTTGGGCCCGCAGTCTTGAGAGTCGCAGGCTTAGATCAGCGAATTGCCCAACTAGGTTATGGCGTTCGCGATTTAGGTGATCTACGAATCGAGCACACTCAACAATCCAACAAAACCAACGACAGACTTAAGCACTTGCCGGAGATCTCCAGCGCCTGCGAACAGCTTGCCATCGCAGTTCGTGACGTCCTGAAGGAGGGCGAGTGCCCTGTAGTACTCGGTGGCGATCATTCAATCGCTATCGGTTCAGTTGCCGGAGTCTCGTCGCATTGTCGCGCGCGTGGCGAGACGCTCGGCCTTATTTGGTTCGACGCTCATGCGGATATGAATACGCCTGATACAACGCCGTCGGGAAACATTCACGGCATGCCGCTGGCCGCACTACTCGGATTCGGCGCGCCTGAGTTAACAAATGTCGCCGGCTTTTCTCCGAAACTCGATCCCGCGTTATGCGCGCATGTCGGCGCGCGTGATATCGACGCCGGCGAGCGTGAACTGATCCGCAAGTTGGGCATGCGCTTCTTCACAATGCGTGAGATTGATGAGCGCGGGATGACCGCGTGCATGGATGAAGCGATCGCGATCGCTTCGCGCGGCAGCGCCGGCTATGCGGTGACTTTCGATGTTGACGTTCTCGATCCCGGCGATGCGCCTGGTTCAGGGACGCTTGTGCGCGGGGGTCTAACTTATCGGGAAGCGCATCTGGCGATGGAGAAGATCGCCGAAGCCGGCGGCATGATTTCGCTCGAAGTCGTGGAAATCAATACGGCGCTCGACGTGAATAATAAAACCGCGCAACTCGGTGTAGAGCTGATCCTTTCAGCCCTTGGCAAAACTATTTTGTGACTGGAGAAACCGACTTGGCGAAAAAGGTCCGCGTCGCAGTTATCTTTGGTGGTCGCTCTGGGGAACACGAAGTTTCGATTCGTTCCGCGAGTTCTGTAATTGAAGCGATCAATCCGCGCAAATACGACGTGCTGCCGATTGCCATCACCAAGGAAGGGAAGTGGCTGTCACCTCACGACGCAGCAAGACTTCTGACTGACTCGGCGCGGTCATTGCTTTCCGCCGGCACCACGATAAAGACCACCACCGACGTCGCAATTATCGGAGATCCATCGCAGCAGGGTTTAGTGTCTCTTGATGCAAATGGTCGCCCGCGGCCGCCGGAACAGATTGATGTCGTCTTTCCGATACTTCACGGGCCCTTCGGAGAAGATGGAACGATTCAGGGCCTGCTCGAAATGGCGAATGTCCCTTACGTTGGCTGCGGCGTCCTGGCCTCTTCGTGCGGAATGGACAAGGTCACGATGAAATCGCTCTTCAAGGAAGCCGGCCTGCCCATTTGCAAGTACATCTGGTTTCTCCGCTCCCAGTGGAAACGCAATCGCGAAGATGTGTTGCGTAAAATCAAACGGGAGATCGGATTTCCCTGTTTCGTAAAACCTGCGAACCTCGGTTCATCAGTAGGAGTGTCGAAGGCGATTGATAACAACTCTCTAATTCAGTCAGTGGGGCTCGCAGCCCGCTACGATCGCAAGATCATCGTTGAAGAAGGACTCGACGCGCGCGAAATCGAATGCGCGGTGATTGGCAATGATGAACCGGAAGCCAGCCTCCCCGGCGAATATGTGGTTCGCGACGAAGCAGCCACGTTTCTCGACTACACAGAAAAATACACGAGCACCGGACATGTTGACTTTGTTGTTCCCGCGCCAATTTCCAAAACAATGACTGCTAAGATTCAGCGCATGGCCATCCGAGCCTTTCGCGCGATCGATGGGGCCGGACTTGCTCGCGTCGATTTTTTTCTGCGACGCGATACAAAAGAACTCTTACTTAATGAGTTGAATACGATGCCCGGACTTACGGAGGTGTCGGGTTATCCAAAGATGTGGGCGGCGTCCGGCTTGGCGTTTCCGCGCGTGTTGGATCGTTTGATCGACTTGGCCTTTGAACGGCATCGAGATAAATCGCTAAACAAGATTAGCATCTGACAAGACTGCTCACTTCTTTGGCGCGCGATAGCCCTTTCGCGTGCGTACCGTCAAATCATCGCGCGCGAATCTAACATCGATCGTCCGCCAGCGTCCGTCTCGCGTACGATTCACCGGTCGATAGGCGATAGTGTATTGGTGCCCGAGTTCCTGCGCGATGCTGGCGAAAGCGTCGCGCAACGCCGGACCACCGGGCGTTGATACGAAGCGGGCGCCGCTTTTCTCCGCAAAGTTTCTTAGAATCGCGGCACTCTGCGGGTTGCGGGATGCGCTCCCTTCAGTAGCGGACATGTCAACGGTGTAAATGCTTGCGCCGACCGCGAGCGCACTGTCCAGCGCCTTTTCTGTTGTAGCCTTGCTGTGAGTATCAAGACCGTCAGATAGAACCATGATCGCTTTACGTTTCTCAGGTCGCTGCGCCAGAACCAACGAAGCCTGAACGATTGCGTCATTCAGCACGGTCATGCCGTCCGCCTTGATGCCGAAAGCCATTGGTGCGAGATCCCGACCAGAAGAGAAGTCCTGCAATTGTTCAATCTTGGTATCGAATCTGAAGACCGCCGCGACGTCTTCATCACGCAAGCCATCCAGGAACCGAATGACCGCTGAACGCGCCAGCGATAGACGAGCCTCCATGCTGCCCGAAGTGTCCAGCAGCACTACCGAAGCAAACGGCGTCTCCTGCAAGCTGAAGCTGGCGATCGCACTGGCCGGGATTTCTTTACCGTCTTCGTAGATTTTGAAATCAGCAAGTCTAAGGTTCGGTACATACTGTCCCGCCCGGTCAGTGACCGTTATGTTCAGGATTACAAGCTCCGTGTTCACGCGTACGACATCTTCGTCTTGTTGACCCTGCGCAAGGGCACTGACCGAGCATAGAACCAACGGACACATGATTAACGCTCTGATAAGGAAGAGCGAAAACGTTGGACGCGATGATTTCACGATTAGCCTTTAGGCTGGAAGTTAATGCGCAAAGCTGCGCACGACCTTGATCAGTTCAAGTATCACATTAGCTTGTTCGATCACTGACGCCGAGACTACCTGTCGCGGTGTCTTCTCAACCGTCTTCCGCAGACACTCCGAAAGTTCGGCAATTCGAACCAGCGCAGCCTCCAATTCGTGAGGTGGATCGTCAACCGTCGTCGACTCAGTTGAACCACCAGCCTCAGTTCGAATTCTCTTTGCGAGCTTCTCCAGTCGCTCGAGTTTCTTATTATCTTCCCGACCAAGAGATTTTTTCTGCTTATACGCATCTCTGATCTGAGCGCTAAGCTCCGCGGCCTCCCGCGCACGCTCGAGATTATCCTGGTATTCCTTTTCGGCCAGCTTAATCGCGCGTTTCGCGCGCATCTCCTCCTCCATCGGGCCGAGATTTGGGAGATCGTCAGAAGGTTGAGATCTCTTCTCAGTACTATTCGGCTCCGGACTGGGTCTGGGATTGGGTCGCGTCTGGGAGTTGATAGTCAGCGAGCAGCCAAGGACAATCAAAACAGATCCGAGCACGCTGAAGACATTAGGACCTTGAAGCATTAATGCCTTCGCATCGGTTGTTGAGGACCGACCCTCACAAGAACTTTTTGTTCGTCTGCTCTTGACGTAACACGTCAGGCGTCGCCATGCCGACCGTTGAAGCAAGACTTTAGAAGATTTCTCCATCCGGGGAACCGTGATTAGGGTATGCGCGCAGGGTTGTCTGGCGTATTGAGAAACCCGCCCTTCGATGGCGGCGGTCTGTTAACGATTATGGTCTTGCCCTCCAGCTTTTCCGCCGGACGTTTCTTCCCGGATGACTGAGCATAGGCGAGCTGGGCGGAATCTGCGCCACCCCTCACCGCGATGACTCTCACATTACTGTAATCAGCAGACCGAACTCGCAGTGAATACTGGCCCTCCTCTTGAGAGGCAAGCTTTGCGGGTACAACCGATACTGACCTTTTCTCCGTCCCGGCATCCTTGCGCCGTTTCA
This sequence comes from Pyrinomonadaceae bacterium, assembly GCA_041492185.1. Lineage (GTDB taxonomy): Bacteria > Acidobacteriota > Blastocatellia > Pyrinomonadales > Pyrinomonadaceae > JAOAPY01. Next base: position 15,290 of record JBGPWL010000083.1, read on the forward strand.
ATTCCAGATCAACCAACACGCCAGCTAATTCCTCACTCGAGACATTCTTTACGATGCCACCGATAACCGTCTGGTCGCCTTCCAGCAACGGGTCGTCTGCAAAGACCTCTGCCTTTATCGCTCCCTTCGGTTGAGCTGCTGAAGTACTGTCTGAGGGTGGCTCGGCGGCTTTGGTCTGTTGCGCGTGACGGTTGCGCAGATAGAGGTAGCCACCAAAGAGAAGGGCCGTTGTCGCAAGGGCGCAGACTATTCCGGTCGCGATGCGCCAACGGTAACCTCGACCGCCATCGATTGATTCTTCAATGCCCCCCGATTCGATCAAAGTCCTCATGGTGATAAAACTCAGAGTTAAGACATTACTTTAGGATTGGCGACTTCAGTTCTCACTTAATGGAATGCTTAGCGGCATTGTGATCTCCCCGGCGGGGGAGCGCCGGTCATATTCTCGACCAATGCGCAAATGAACTCATCCTCGGCAACGCCCAGACTCGAAAGCGTTAGCCATTCAGCTCCGGTCGCTCCATCCGTTCGACCTTCAATCTTCACATTTACGGAAACGTTCGCGGTCTGGCCGTCGATGGCCTGAACCTCCACGGTTATGGTGTAGCGGCCACGCTGCCAGCCTCGCGACTCGCTGGTGGGAAGAGTTGCGTAGCGACCCAATTCGGATTGGGTCACGACGGCGCCTTTGATAAACGTGAAGGGCTGACTAACGATGATCCCGTCTGACGGTCTCGAGGCGGCGTCATCGACAATAAGCTTTCGATTTCGCATCACTTCCTGCACAGCTTTGATGATCGCGTCGCGACGCCCAACCACTCGATAAGGATTAGGAAGGGGCGGCTCGGCCGGGGTGCGACCCTTGCCGAAATCAAATCCCCGGCCCGTGCCGGTATCTTGTTTGCTGCCATTGTTAGCTGGTGTCTTGCTACCGCTGTCCCGTACCCGTTCGCTCTGCTTATCGACGCCTTTACCCTGAGAAAAAGCCGTCAACGAAGCTGCAAGCGCGATCACCAATGCCGCTACAAATTTCTTCACGTTAAAACCTTTCGGAAGTTACGAGCCCACTTTCAAAAAAACAATTCGATCTGGAGCATAGAGTAAGGCTTCGCCAAATTCAAGGAACGAAATGATAACGAAAACTCATCGCGAGCCTTTAGCCTTGCGTTTTGCGTCCTCGATATCACGTTGATGCTCCCAGGAGCGCAATGTTTGCACGCCGCGGTTGAAATCGCTTCCATTTGTATAGAAGTTATGTGCGCCATCATTTCGCGACGGCTCTCGCACGTAGAAGAGATAATCAGTCTGCGCAGGATTGAGTGCCGCCTGTAGCGAGCTCGCGCTTGGCGAGGCAATGGGGCCAGGCGGAAGCCCCGGGTGGAGCCGCGTGTTATAGGGCGATTTCCGATCTACGTCACTCTTGTAAACCTTGCCATCATTCTTCCATTTACCGGCTAACTTGGAAGCGTAAATGATGCTCGAGTCAATCCCGAGCGGAATACTCTTTTGCAGTCGATTGTAGATCACAGAAGCAATCAAAGGACGTTCGCTCGGTAGCTTCGCTTCTGTTTCGATGAGCGAGGCCACAGTGACTATCTGTCTCGGAGTTATATTTCTCGCCTGCGCTTTCGCCGCAGCGTCGTTTGTCCACGTCGCGAAGAATCTTTTCACCATCATTTCGATCAGAGTCTTAGCTGTAGTGCCCAGCGGGAATTCGTAGGTGTCAGGGTAGAGGTAACCTTCGAGATTCGTCGCCTGCGGATCAATGTTGTGGATCTGGCTCACATCCTCCATCAATGCGAGAGCGGCGTCCGAATCGGCCAGTCCAAGCTCAGGCACTTTGGCCATCGCGTTGGCAATATCCCAACGAGTCCAACCTTCGATTACGGTAAAGCGCGACAGCCGCTGTTCGCCTTGCTCCAGTTTTTGAAAGACCGCGAGAGGCGTGATCGGAGAAGGGAATTTGTATTCACCGGCCTTAAAGCGCGAACCTTTCCCCGTGAACTTCAGGTAAAACTCCAGCAAAGATTCGTGGCGCAGAATGCCTTCGCTTGCCAGTCGGCGCAGCACAGTCGATGGAGAAGAACCGCGCGGGATCTCAATGTACTGACCGCTCTTATTGTGATGCACCGGCCGATGCAAGTCCGTATAGAACCAGTAAGCGGCGCCGCCGCCAGCCAGGAGAAGAAGGAGCAAGAGAGTCATGAGAATTCGTTTCATCGGCTTGATGCTGGCTTCCTATCGCGACCGCGACTAATCGAGCGAACGCGAAACGCGGATCCTCCGTTGTGCGCCGGCTATGAAATCCCTCAGAATGATCGCGGCAGACTCGCTATCTCGACGTGCTGCTATTTCCGTTGCGCTGCAACCGGCCGCACGCAGTTGCTCTTCAGCTTCTGCGGACGTCAGCCGTTCATCCTGCAAAAAGATCGGGAGCTCGAGCGATCGGGCGAATTTTTGCGCGATCTCCTGGGCCTTCTGGGCGGCCTCACCTTCAATGCCATCGAGCCGCAGCGGCCAACCAATGACCAGGGCTTGCGCGTCAAAGCGACGTACCAAATCGCGAACGTCAAGGAGCAGGCGTTTCCAGTTTGAGCGGCGCAAAGGCTGAAGCCTTGAAATGGCAACCAGAGTAGGATCCGATACTGCAACACCAATTCGCTTTAGACCGAGGTCAAGCGAAAGAATAGGACCCGATGACCTGGTCGTCCCGCGAAACTTGTTTGAGCCCGAAGTTGGCAATTCGTTAACAATCAAAGCTTGCGGAAAACGCGATCAATCAGTCTGGATGACGCGAACATTAAAGTCGGCTTGCACGGCTAAACCACGACCTGTATCATACGATGGTCGCACAGGAAACGGCCAACGGCCGGCTTTTGTTTTGTAGTCGAAGCTAAACCAAGAGGTAACTAATGACATTTCGAACCAAGTTTGCACTCATTCTCTTGTCAGCGAGCCTTACGCTTTATGCGGTCGTCGGCGGATGGATTTCTACGCGGGCGCAACAGCCTGCTAACGATCCCAACGCTCAATTGCGGATCTTCGCAAATGTGCTCCAGCACATCCAGGACGACTATGTGGATGAGCCAAACATGGATAAGGTTCGCGCCGGCGCCCTGCGTGGATTGGCCTACGGTTTGGATCCTTACTCGACTTACCTCACCGTGGATCAGGTTAAGAACTATGGCGAGAACGCGAAGAACAACGAGGTCGGAATCGGCGCCGAACTTTCGCAGGTAGCGTCTTACCTTTACGTGATTGCTCCTTTCAAAGGCGCGCCGGCGGACCAGGCCGGTATCCATGCAGGCGACATCATCGAATACATCGACGGAAAGGCGACGCGTGATATCTCGCTTTACGATGCGAAACAGTTGTTGAATGGGCAAGCGGGATCCGAAGTGAAACTGCGCATTCTTCGCAGCAACACGAAGCCGCTGACTTTGACGGTTAAGCGAGGCTCATTCAGAGCGCCGTCAGCCGAAGCGCGAATGGAGGCAGGCAAGATCGGTATCGTGCGGATTAATAGTCTGGCCGATGGCGAAGCCGCGGATGTCAAAGCGCGCGTGCAGGACTTGATCAAACAGGGAGCGCAGAAGCTCGTGCTCGATCTCCGCAGCACCGCCGGTGGTTCGCTGAATGAAGGAGTGGCGGTTTCCAATCTCTTCATTAAGGATGGGACTCTGGCGCAGACCATAGGTCGCGAAAACAAAGTGTTGAAGACGTTTGCAGCGGATCCAAAGGCTGTGATTTTCTCAGGTCCGCTGGTGGCCCTGATCGATGCCGGCACCGCCGGATCTGCCGAAGTAATTGCCGCCGCTCTACTCGATCACAATCGTGGTCAGGTAGTTGGTGAGAAAAGTTTTGGAGCCGGCACTGAGCAGCAACTCTTTACGTTAAGAGATGGCGACGGTCTGCTGCTGACTACAGTGAAATGGGCTTCGGGGAACGGAAAACCTTTTCTCGGCGAAGATCATGCTCACTCAGGAATTAGTCCCTCGGTCGAAGTAAAGCGGCCCGAACTTGCCGATGCGGTTTCACCGGATGACTTGACCGGCAATGAAGAAGATGCGACTTCAAAACCAAATCAGCCGACTGAAAAACGCGATGTCGCGCCTGAAAGTCCGAAACCTGTTGAAGACATTCAGATGAAGAAGGCGTTGGAACTTCTTCGTGACAGCAAACCCGCTCCGGGACAACGCGCGATGTAGTCGCCGCGACAAACAATTGGATGGTGGCCGGGTAAGATCGTTCTTGCCCGGCCATTTCTTTTTGGCGGATGTTCTCTTTACGCTCATTCTCACTGATCATATCGGATACAGAACAACTGATATCGGGTGCGTGCGCACTTTTGCGACTTGCCTCTTCGTGAACTTCATATTGCAGATTTCTTGCAATTGCCTTCGAGTCACTGGCGCAGCTAATTAATATCGTCATTGCGCAACTAATCCCTATAATCAGGAACAAACCTTGCTGGGAAGATTGTCAGAGATCGCGAAAACCAAATTAGAAATAAGGAGACGACAACGATGATTATGACAAACAAGATATTAGCGATTGCTTTAGTAGCGGCTCTGGTTGGCGGAGGTTTGGGGGCAATCGCAATGCACTCAAGCGCTTCTTCGCAGGCTGCCACGACGACTGCATCCGACACAACGAGTCCGTCGGAGTACGCCACCATTACCAGATTTAACACTGTGGCCGATCGGCAAGTGCCGGCGGAGTTTAAGACAACAGAAGAGCAAACGGCTTACAAGGTTGGCTTTGCCGATGGATTCCAGGCAGCCACTCAGAATCGCGGCCGCGCAGGTACTTATCAAACTGCGTATGGCTCGAGCACGCAGCAGAGTCGTGTGTACAATAACCATAGTCAACCTCGTGGACGGACCTTCTGGCAGAAGCACCGCGACAAATTGACTATGGGAATTGGTACGGGCGGAGGAGCGCTTATCGGCGGTCTGATTGGCGGCAAAAAGGGCGCGGGCATCGGCGCACTGGCAGGCTTAGGCGGTTCAGCTTTGTATACGTACAAGCTCCGCAAGCGCAGCCATCGGTAATAAGAATGGCAAAGTCGCCATTACAAAGAGCCCGCAAGCGGGCGATTGAAAATAGCCCACCGATTCATCGGTGGGAAAGAAAAAGAAAGTTGACCCAAATCAAGTCCGTGAAACGGACGACTGAATTCAGCCGTCCGTTTCACAGACTCTTTGTTATCACAAGCCCAACTTCCCAGCAGATCCAAATATAAATCGCCGCTATGACCTCGCAGCTATA
>JBGPWL010000086.1:0-19751 GCA_041492185.1 Pyrinomonadaceae bacterium
CGCAGCTACTCTGGCCCGGCTCTACAATTTTTCGCTCGCGCTGGGAGAAGTCAAAAAGCGCGGACACGACGAAGAGGCAATTTTTAAGAACACGAAAGTCACTTCCACCGGGAAGCAGATCATCGTCCACTTCAACATGCCACGCCAAAGCGCCGGCGAGTTGCTGAAGAAGCAAGTCGAACCCAAGCCGGCGAGTTAGGCAAGTCTGGGAACTTTTGGACGTGGCAACGGTTGGTCCGTCTGGACTCTCTTATGCACATAATGAAACTGCTCATAATCGCTACCTTTGGCTTTTTGCTGACCTCCAGCATAGCTGCCGCGCAGACCCCTAGCCCAGACTCGCCTTCGGCTCATCTCGACGGCAAAGCCAACGGCATGATTCTTAATCGGGCCTGTGAGCCCCTGGCTGACGTACGCATAGCTTTTAGCAACAAACTGAAAAGGCAGACAATTAGCCCCGAACGAGACGGGCGCTTCATCGTTGATTTGCCGGCTGGAGATTATTTCATCTCCGTTGTTCTTCCAAGACTTGGTGAAGTTAACTCTGATAAGTTATTTGTTCAGCGTGGCAAGAACGGGGAGGTTCGGGTGTTGGTAAATACAGGCGTCGAATCTACGTGCTCGTGCTTTGGCTACGATCTTGACGATCTCTTGATTCCTGTCGAGCCTATAAACCTCGGTACTCTGAGTTTAAAACTGAAACCAATCCTGAAACCCTGAATCTTTTCGCCGGTTGCCTCGCTCTTCGCGCTCAATTACAATCACACATTGCGTTAGGTTGCTTATAATTGCTGTCTTGCGCTTGGTTTGAGTGTTTCAATCGTTTTCAGGAAGAGATCATGAGCTTCGACAAATTTCTAACCAAACTATTCGGTAGTAGTAATCAACGTTATCTGAAGACTGTTCAGCCGATCATCGCGCAAATCAACGAGCTGGAGCCCGCGCTGAAGAAGATGAGCGACGACGAGTTGAAGGCGCGGACGGCCGCGTTCAAAGAGCGCGTCGCACAAGCCGTCGCTGTTGCAACGGACAAGGACGAGCGCAAACGGATCGAGCAGGAGATCCTCGACGAACTCTTGCCCGAAGCCTTCGCGATCGTGCGCGAGGCCAGCGTGCGCACGACGGGCATGCGCCATTTCGACGTGCAGTTAATAGGCGGTCTCGTGCTGCACAAAGGCAAGATTGCCGAGATGCGCACGGGCGAGGGAAAAACGCTCGTAGCGACGCTTCCCGCTTATCTCAACGCGCTGACGGGACGCGGCGGTGTCCACATCATCACGGTCAACGATTACCTCGCCTCGCGCGACGCGGAATGGATGGGCCAGATTCATCGTTTCCTTGGTCTCGAGGTCGGCTGCATTCAAAACGACATGGACGACTTCGAGCGTCAGACTGCTTATGCGGCGGACATCACCTACGGCACGAACAACGAATTCGGTTTCGACTATCTGCGCGACAACATGAAGTTTGATCTCACGACCTGCGTGCAGCGCGGTTACTATTTCGCGATCGTTGACGAGGTCGATTCGATTCTGATCGACGAGGCGCGCACGCCGCTGATTATCTCCGGCCCCTCAGACGATGCGACTGACAAGTATTACAAAGCCGACGCGATCATTCCGCAACTCAAACGCGGCGAAGAAGTAGACGGCGTGAAGACCGGCGAGTATCTCGTTGACGAAAAGGCGCACACTGCGGTGCTGACCGAGGAAGGCGTCGACAAGGCAGAACGTTTGCTTGGCGTCGGCAATCTTTATGAACCTTCGAACATGGAACTGCTGCATTGCACCGAGCAGGCGTTGAAGGCCCACACGCTTTACCGGCTGGATCACCAATACGTCGTGCAGGATGGCGAAGTGATCATCGTCGATGACTTTACCGGCCGTCTGATGAAAGGTCGCCGCTGGTCCGACGGTTTGCACCAGGCCGTTGAAGCCAAAGAGGGCGTCAAGATCGAAAAAGAAAACCAGACGCTCGCGACGATTACCTTGCAGAATTACTTTCGTCTCTACGAAAAACTTTCCGGCATGACCGGCACGGCTGAAACCGAAGCCGCCGAGTTTCATTCGACCTACAAGCTCGACGTCGTCGTAGTGCCGACAAACATGCCGATGGTCCGCACGGATTTCTCGGACGTCATCTATCGCACGCTGCCCGAAAAATGGGACGCGGTAGTCGATGAGATCAAGGAGAGCCACGAGAAAGGTCAGCCGGCGCTGGTCGGCACGGTCTCAGTAGAGAACTCCGAACTCATCGCGCGCCGACTGGTACGTGAAGGCGTGCCGCACAACGTCTTGAACGCCAAGTATCACGAGCGCGAGGCGGAGATCGTCGCACAGGCGGGCCGCAAAGGCGCGGTGACTATCGCCACCAACATGGCCGGCCGCGGCACGGACATCTTGCTCGGCGGCAATCCGGACTTCATGGCGCGCGAGTTTCTCAAAGAGGAGGAGATCGATCCCGACGAAGCCACCGACGAACAATGGAACGTCGTTTTCAATCGCGCGAAACGCATCGTCGAAGCCGAACACGAAGAGGTCGTGAGCCTCGGCGGGTTGTACATCATCGGTACCGAACGCCACGAATCGCGCCGGATTGATAATCAGTTGCGTGGACGTTCCGGACGCCAGGGCGATCCGGGCGCATCGCGTTTCTTCCTCTCGCTCGAAGACGATCTGATGCGCATCTTTGCCGGCGACAAAGTCAAAGCGTTGATGCAGCGTCTGGGAATGGAAAAGGGCGTTGCAATCGAATCGAAGATGGTCTCGAAGCGGATCGCGGCGGCGCAAAAGTCGGTCGAAGGCCGCAACTTCGAGGCGCGCAAACACCTGCTCGAATACGACGACGTGATGAACAAGCAGCGCGAAACTATCTATGGTCTGCGCCGCCAGTTGATGGAAGAGCCGGACCAGCGCGATTACTTGCTGGGCGATCCGCCCAAGGCCGGCGTTGCCTACGACCTGCTTTCTGACTTGACGATTCGGTATCTCAATCCGGATGTCGCGCCTGACGACTGGGACACGGATAACTACCAGATTCAGATCAAGACGATTTACGATTTCGATTGCCACACCGAGGGCATTGATTTTCAAAACCTCACGACGCAGGAAATCACTGATGCTATCTGGGAAACGCTCAAGGTCAAGTATGCCGAAAAGGAACAGCAGATCGGTCCCGAAGCGATGCGCACATACGAGCGCATCATCATGCTCAACATCATCGATGCGCAGTGGAAAGATCACTTGCTGTCGCTGGATCACTTGAAGCAGGGCATCGGGCTGGTTGGTTATGGCCAGAAAGATCCGCTGGTTGAATACAAGAAACAGAGCTTCGACATGTTTGCTGAGATGCTCGATCGCATCGACACGGCGACGATCCGATCGCTCTTCAATCTTCAGGTCGTTACCGAAGAGCCGCCCGAGGCCCTGCGCCAGCGTCGTTTGCCGCGCCGTCCTTCTTCATTAACCTTCACGGGACCAAATCAGGGCGCCGCCGCCGCGGGCGAAGAAGCCGGTAAAGTCAGAACCATCGTCCGCGATCAGCCGAAGGTCGGCCGCAACGAGCCGTGCCCGTGCGGTTCAGGCAAGAAGTACAAGAAGTGTCACGGCGCGGTCTAGGAGACTTCGGTTAAAAAGAGGAGTCTGCGATGGGGAACTCCTACCTAAGATCCTTTCTGGTGGTCACAGCGCTCATTTGCGCGTCCACCTCAGCAGTTAAACCGTCGGTAAATAATTCTCAGCCAAGCCAAACAAGCGCAACTTCCGATCGCGCCGGCATTGAGCTCTACGAGAAGGGCGACTTCGTTGCGGCCATCAAAGCGCTGAAGGCCGCAGTGAAACAAAACAAAGCCGACCTCACTGCCTGGCATTATCTTGGCCTTGCGTTTGAGCGACTCGGCAACAAGAGCGACGCACGCAAGGCGCATGAGCAGGCAGCAAAGACCGCTGACCGGCTTCTGATTTCCCCGTTCGATCAGCATGTTGCACTCTCCCGGACCCAACTGCTCGAGGCCGCCGACAGCGCCGACCATTACCTGGCCCTGAGTGCTAATCCTTCGAAGAAGAAAAAGGAAGAGTGGCATGATCGCGCAGAATTCTTGCGCGTGTTCATTCCGGACATCGATCCGGGTGTCAGGGCGTACTCAGGAAAGGATGTAACAACGCGGCCCCGCGTACTCAGCAAACCGGAACCGCAATACACAGAGGAGGCGCGCCAGCATCAGATCACGGGGACAGTTGTACTGCGCTGCATTTTTGCAGCAGATGGTCGAGTAAGAAACATCGTTCCGATTCAAGGGTTGCGATACGGATTAACCCGAAAGGCTATGAACGCGGCGTACCAAATCAAATTCATCCCAGCGACCAAAGACGGCCGACCCGTTTCGATGTACATGCAGCTCGAATACAACTTCAATCTGTACTGACCGGTGTTTAGAGTACCGACTTCAGTCGGGTTTTTGTTTGTGAAACGGCCCAGCTAAAGCTGGTACTCTACACACCTGTCAGTTAACACGGAGGAGCATTTCTTCTCGACATCGGCATCCACGCTGTTGTAGACTGCTTAGGACGCTAACTCTCATCGGTTAGCCGCCATGCCAGAGATTCTACTCGTCAATCCTGTCACACCTTAGCGGGGCTCGCCAGCCCTTTTAGCAAGCAGACTTGGACTACCCGTTCCCATAAACCTCATTACATCATGCTCTCCACCACTGAAGCAGACCTGAGCAACATCGTCGCTCCGTTAGCGCGCCATAAGACTCAATCAAGCTTGAGTCTCGTCGGCCCGGTGCCCGAAATAGCGTCGTTCGAACCGCAGATCGATTCCATCGTTACTGATATTTCGCCCTTACTGCTGCAACAAACGGTGCGTCGCGTTTTTGATGATCTGATTCGGCTGCTCGACTGCTTGCGTATGATCGGGACCAGTCTGCACCAGGTGGGCGAGACTCTGGCGCTATTCGAACTAATCAACCTTGAAGCGCGTGCCCTGGTAGAGTTCACGAAGACAGAGGGTCTACGCGTCGCGCAGGTGAACGAGCGCCTCTACGATGCGTTTGATGGCCTCGCCTATGCTATCAGGCATGACGTGCGCCGAGTTTTCGAAAACGAACTGCAAGCACTCTCAGCCGACGAACCTGGTCACTTAGCTGTCGGCAAGATCTCTCACGCTCACGGCATACTGACAAACTGTTTGCAGCAATCAATTATCACGCTGGCGCAGGTGTTCGACCCCCGGCTTGACGGCCGACAGCTTTTCAACGATTCCAAAACGAGATGCAAGCAGTCACTCATCCTGTGCCGCGACGTGTGGACGATCATCAAGCTTATGCGGCGAGCCGGAGACAGGCCCGACAAAAATGTACTCGATTTGATCGTCGCGGAGGTCACGGCTTTTCTGAACGGCTCGATGCAATATCTCATGTACAAGGACTGGGAGCAGTTTGAGACCTTTGCGCACCAACTAATCTCCGCGACCGGAGAACAGGCAGACGTAGGTCCTTTGCTGCACCAGTTTCTGTGCTACCTCGAAACGCTGCTGGGTGAGGTAAAAATGCGCGCCGTAGTATCTGACGTCCTCGCCGACTTTTTTTGCGCGCGGCTTGACGGTCAGGGGATTGAGCTGGGCTGGATCTACGACGACGACCTGCGCCTCGCGTTCGAGTTGTACATGGCCAGTTGAGTGGACGAAAGACTCTGGTCCACAAATCTGCCGGGGAAACAAGAATGGCGGTTAGTAATATCATCTCAACCAATCCTGTTGCGCAAGCGATTATCAGTGGCAGCGCGCCGCAGCGTGCTCAGCTCGCCGCCGCGAGCGGGTTGTTGCCGCTGCCGCAATCGGATCTGCTGGAGGTTTTGGTTGCGCTGCGCGAGAGCAACGAGGCCGAGATTGCCGAAGCCGCGGCGTCAACCCTCGAGTCTCAGAACGCCGAAGACCTCCTGATTGCGGCGAGGACCGACGAAACTTCACCATCCGTCCTTGTCTATATCGCCAGCAGGCCCAACGCTGGTCCTGAGATTTGCGAAGGCGTGGTCCTTAACCGCAACACGCCGGCTGACGCGATCGCACGGCTGGCGACCGCGACTACGGATGGATCGCTGCTCGAGTTGATCGCCACCAATCAGCAACGTCTGGTCAATGCCCCGGCGATCATCGACGCTATTTTAGCGAATGTCGCGCGCACGCCTGAGGCCGAACGCCGGGCGCTCGAGACGAGACGCGAGTTTTTTGAGAAAGAACGCGGCGCGCGCCAGATCGCTGATGAACTGCGCGCCCGCGGCAAGACGGCCGCCGCTGAATTCTTTGAAACTGCGGACCTCACGACGGCGACCGGCGAACTCTCCGCGGAAGACGCGTGGCTCATAGCGGAGCACATCGAAGTCTCGGACGCCGATATCGACGACTCATGGCTGCTTGCCGAACGTTATGAAGAGTTGCTCGTCGAAAACTTCGCCGAAGTGGCCGCGCACGTTGACCGCGTGATCGAACATGAACGACTGGAGACTGTGGGCGAAGTGCCTCCTGAGCGAGTTTCTTTGATCCGGCGGCTGATGTTCATGAACGCCAGAGATCGTTTGAAACTCGCGATGAAGGGTGATCGAGAGGCTCGCAGCATTCTGATTCGCGACTCGAACCGCGTGGTGGCCTCAGCCGTGATCAAGAATCCGCGCGTTACGGATCAGGAGGTTGAAAACATCGCCTCGATGCGCCAGGTTTCGGACGAGGTGTTGCGGCTCATCGCTTTGAATCGCAACTGGGTGCGACAGTATCCGATCATTCATAACCTGGTGCGCAATCCGCGCACGCCGATCCCCACGGTGGTCGCCAAACTACCACTCATCCGCACCAAGGATCTTCTGAAGCTTTCACAGAATCGCAACGTCTCTGAGGCGGTGCGCAATCAGGCGGCGCGTCTTTCGCGGGCGCGCGAAGGTAAATGAAGGCATTTCCGATTGCCAATTGCCGATTGCCGATTTTCTGTTGGGATTGGGTGGAGTTCCGCTCTACGTACCTCAATACTGAGACTTCCAAGTGCAATTTGGCAATCGGAAATCGGCAATGGCCTACATCGCCAGTCCGCCGTCGACCTGCAGCACCTGGCCGGTGATGTAACGCGCTTCGTCGGACAACATGAAGCACGCGATGCGCGCGACTTCGTCCGCGTCGGCAAATCGGCCCAGCGGAATCTGCTCGAGGATTTTCGCGCGGTAGCTTTCATCAAGCGCTGACGCCATGTCGGTCGAGACCATTCCGAGCGCGAGCGCGTTGACGGTGACTTTGCGGCTTGCCACTTCCTTCGCCAGTGCTTTCGTCAAACCGATCATGCCGGCCTTCGACGCGGAATAATTTGACTGGCCGGCCATCCCGACGCGTCCGCTGATGGAAGTGATGTTGAGAATGGATCCGCCTTCTTCCTGCCGGAGCATGACGCGCAACGCAGCCTTGGAAAAGTTCCAAGCGCCTTTGAGATTGGTATCGATGACCGCGTCCCAATCTTCTTCCTTCATGCGCAGAATCAGATTGTCGCGCGTGATGCCCGCGTTGTTGACCAGGAAATCGATGCGACCGAAGGCTTCCTTTACCTGCTTGACCATTTCTATCGCCGCATCCGTGCTCCTCACATCACACTGCGTCGCCAGTGCGCGCACGCCAAGCGTCTCAATCTCACCCTTGAGCGCTTCAGCCGCGTCAGCGCTCTGAGCGTAATTGAAAGCCACGTCGGCACCACGCCGCGCGAGTTCGAGCGCGATGGCGCGTCCGATGCCGCGCGTGGCCCCGGTGACTATCGCCGCGCGTCCTGAAAAAGTTTTCGCGTTCTCTGGTTCGTTCATCTCTCTGCGAGTACTCGGTTAACGATCGTCACGCCGAGATTGCAAATACTTGCGAAAATCAGCCGCGAGTTCGGTATGTTTCAAGCCAAATTCGACAGTGGCGATAAGGAAGCCGAGCTTATCGCCGGCATCGTATCGCGTACCTTCAAATCGCACGGCGTAAAAATCGCGTTTTTTTAGCAGCGAACGCATGGCGTCGGTGATTTGAATCTCGCCGATGGCGCCGGGCGTCGTGCTTTCGATCGCATCAAATATGTCCGGCGTCAAAATGTAGCGACCGATAATTGCCAGATCGGATGGCGCCTCAGCAACCGGCGGCTTTTCGACCATATCTTTGATCCGATATACGCCGTCGCTGATCTCTTCAACGTCAAGCGCGCCAAAACGCGAAATCGCAGCGCCCTCAACTTGCATCGTTGCCAGGACTGGGGCGTCATATCTCTCATAAACGTCGATGAGTTGCTTGAGTGCCGGCGTTTCCGAATCGATGATGTCGTCGCTCAACATTACCGCGAATGGTTCGTCGCCAACCAGATCGCGCGCCTGCAAAATCGCGTGGCCCAGTCCTAAAGCTTCACGCTGCCGCACGTAACTCACTTTTACCATATCTGAAATTTCACGCACCAGACGCAGATCATCTTCCTTACCGCGCTCGCGCAACAGAGATTCCAGTTCGAACGAGACGTCGAAATGATCTTCGATCGCGCTCTTGCCGCGGCCGGTGACGATAATCACAGACTCGATCCCCGAGGCCACGGCTTCTTCGACTACGTATTGAATCAGCGGCTTATCAACCAGCGGCAGCATCTCTTTCGGAGACGCTTTGGTCGCGGGCAGAAAGCGCGTACCCAAACCGGCGGCGGGAAAGACTGCTTTGCGAACCTTTTGCGGCATCAGTTTGATTTCAAATTGCAGATCTCAGATTTCAATCAATCTCAGATGTCCGGTTTCAGCTCTTTCAAATGTCAGATTTGAGATCTGAAATTTGAAATCTGAGATTTCAGATTGCGAATTTAAGACTTCGATCATAGTCTTGCTTTTCAAGACTCGTTTTTCATAACACACTATTGGGGCTTATCACAAATGCTTGATCTCAACTACGTGCGGGAGAATCTCGACCGCGTGCGCGCGGCGCTGGAGAAGCGAGGCTTCGCGTCGTCGGTGCTTGACGAATTCGCGCGGGCCGATGCCGAGCGCCGCGGCGTGATCGGGGAATCCGATCAACTGAACGCGCAACGCAACGCCGCCAGCCGCGAAATTGGCGCGCTGATGAAAGAGGGCAAGCGCGATGAAGCAGAGGTACGGCGAAACGAAGCTGGCGAACTGAAGGAGCGCATCGCCGAACTCGACGAGTTGCGCGATCAGGCGGAAACGCGCATGCGCGAAATGCTCTCAACGCTCCCGAACATTCCGCACGAGAGCGTTCCCGTCGGCAAAGACGAATCGGCGAACGTTGAGATTCGGCGCTGGGGCACGAAACCGGAATTCGATTTCGAGCCAAAGGACCACGTCGATCTCGGTAACGCGCTCAGCATTCTCGATCTCGAGCGCGCGGCGAAAATTGCTTCAGCGCGATTTGCAATCCTGAACGGCGCCGGCGCGCGGCTGGAACGTGCGCTCGTAAATTTCATGCTCGACCTGCACACGCGCGAGCACGGCTATCAGGAAACGTTGCCTCCGTTCATCGTGAACAAGGACGCGCTGTTTGGCACCGGACAACTGCCAAAGTTCGAAGAGGACCTTTTCAGGTTAACCGACGAACGCGGTTTGTATCTCATCCCCACTGCTGAAGTGCCCGTCACAAATTATCACCGCGAAGAGATACTCGACGCATCACAATTGCCGAAGAAATGGGTCGCTTACACGCCCTGCTTTCGTTCGGAGGCCGGCAGCTATGGCAAAGACACGCGCGGCGTGATTCGTCAGCACCAATTCGAGAAGGTGGAGTTGGTGAAATACTCGTTGCCGGAGAATTCTTACGAGGAACTGGAATCTCTGACGCGCGATGCGGAAACGGTTTTGCAGCGGCTGGGAATTCACTATCGCACCGTCGCCCTTTCAACCGGCGATCTCGGCTTCAGCAACGCGAAGACTTACGACATCGAGGTGTGGCTGCCTTCACAAAACGCCTTTCGCGAGATCTCTTCGTGCTCAACCTATGAAGCGTTCCAGGCGCGTCGCGCGCAAATTCGTTTTCGTCGTGCCGGCGGAGCGAAGCCGGAGTTTGTGCACACGTTGAATGGTTCGGCGCTCGCCGTTGGCCGCACGTGGATTGCAGTTTTGGAAAACTATCAGCAGTCGGATGGCTCAGTCGTTATTCCCGAAGTGCTGCGACCTTACATGGGTGGGATGGAAAAGATAGTGGGCAGTAGGCAGTAGGCAGGAAGCAGGAAAACGACTTCCGGCTGCCGTCTGCCTCCTGCGCCTGCCTCCTAGCTTTACTTGACTCTCAGCTCAAACGGCATCAGCAGCATCGCGTCGCCCTGTTTCATCTTGTCGAGCAGCAGCGCGTAACGAAAAGCGCGGCGAGCGTCTTCGGGCAACGAGGCCAGGACTGCGCGCTGTTGACGCAACTCCGGCGTCTCGGCAGTTTCGTCACTTCCCCCGCTCAATAATTCCTGGAGAAACGTCTGCGGCGCCGGAAAGATCACCCGATGCACGTCCTTGTCCTTTGGAAGCTTGGCCAGCTCTTTGGCCACTTCGATCGCGCGATCAAGCCCGCCAAATTCGTCAACGAGTCCTTTGTCTCTTCCCTGGGCGCCGGTCCAGACGCGCCCCTGTCCGACCTTGTCGATTTCCTTCGCATCCTTGTTCCGGCCCTTGGCCACCTTTGAAATAAAATCCTGGTAGGTCTCGTTGATCCACGCTTCAAATCTTGGACGCTCAGTTTTGTCATCAAACTTTTCAGTCTCGCGGAACATACCGGCGGCGCCGTTTTGCGGTCTCATCACATATTCGTTCGTGATGCCGAGCCAATCGTAAAGCCCCTTGACCACCGGTTTGCCGGCGACAACCCCAATCGAACCAGTGATCGTGGATGGTTCAGCCACGATCTTGCTCGCGCTGGCCGAAATGTAATAGCCGCCCGAAGCCGCCAGATCACTCATCGATACGACGACCGGTTTTTTCTGCCGGGCTTCGTCAACCGCATGCCAGATGATGTCCGAAGCCAAACCTGATCCACCGGGACTATCGACGCGCAACACGATCGCTTTGATCGTTTTATCGTTGCGCGCGTCATTGAGCGCCTTGACCAGCGTGTCCGATCCGATCGACTGATCGCCCGAAGGACTGTTTTGAGATCTGCCGGAGTTAATGTCGCCGGAGGCATAAATGATTGCAATCTTCTCGCCTTTGTTTAAGCCCAAACTTTCCGGATCGACGTCGCGATACTCCGATCCTCTGACCTGATGAAGTTCTTCGTTCTCCTTGTAACCGAGTCGCGTTTTCAGTTCTTTCTCTACTTCGTTACGGTAACCAAAGCCGTCGATTAGTCCCGCGGCCTTCGCGCTCTTTGCGTTGTAGGGCGCATTGGCAATCAGCGTCTTCACTTCATCCGGCGTCTTGCCGCGTGCTTTGGCGATTGCCGCGACGTAGCGGTTGTACAGATCCTCAAGCAGTTCGTTGACGTATTCGCGATGCTCCTTGGTCATCTCCTTCTTCGTGAACATATCACCCGCGGACTTGTACGCGCCGATCTGATAAATGTCCGGGTAGATGCCGAGCTTGTCTAACGAGCCGCGGAAAAACATCACGTCCGCCGCCAGACCGTTGATGAAGAGTTCGCCCGGAGGCGCCACATAAATCCGATCGCAAGCGCTGGCGATGTAGTACTCCTTGTTCATCCCATATTCCATGTAGGCATAAACCGGTTTGCCCGACGAGCGAAAGTCGGCGATCGCGTCGCGGATCTCTTCGGCTTTGGCCCAGCCGGCTCCCGAGCCTTCAATGTCCAAAAAAATTGCCGTGATGCGTTTGTCAACTTTCGCCTTTTTGAACTGCAACACCAGCCCGGTAAGCGACTGCTCTGGCCCGCCGAAGAATCGCCGCAGTGGATCGTCCGCGACATAGTCCGGCAAAGGGCCCGCGACTCTTAAAGCGAGCACGCTGTTATCGTGAATGGTTGGCGCGCTCTTGCGGAACGCCGCGAAGAGCAAGGCGATACCGAGGAGCACAACCAGAACCAGTCCGACGAAGATGCCGGAAATAATTAGAACGGTTTTTCTTGCGCGTGACATTGCCATAACAGTTACCTGACCTCAGAAATGTTGAAAATTTGAGAGCCGATTTTTCCGACGTGAGTACGCAGGTAAGGGGGAAAAGGTTTTAGAAACTCCTGGGACAGGAGGCAGGAGCAGGAGGCAGGCGGCAGAACGCGGTAGGTAGATTCTTGTTGCTTACCTGCTTCCTGCCTACTGCTCTTAACTATCCAGCCGCCACCAACGACTTCATCGCCGCGATAAAACACGGTCGCCTGGCCGGGCGTGATGGCGCGCTGCGGCTCGTCAAATCTCACACGCGCGCGCCCATTTTCGAGCGGAGTGATTGTGGCCGGTGCGGCTTCGTGACGGTAACGCACGCGCACCTCGGCGCGCACTGGTTCGCGTGGACCATCAAGTGCGATCCAGTTGACGCCCATCGCGGTCAGTTCCCCGCCAAGCAGTTCATCCGTTGACCCAACGACAACCCGGTTCGTTGCCACGTCGATTGAGGTTACGTACAGCGGCCGCTCAGCAGCAATGCCAATACCGCGTCGCTGCCCGATCGTGTAGCGATGAATGCCGCCGTGCTTGCCAATTGTCTGACCAAGTGAATCAATGAAATCGCCTTCCATCGGTATTCGATCCACCGCGCCTTCCGCTTCAAGATAGCGATCGATGAAACCGGCGTAGTCGCCATCGGGAACGAAACAGATCTCCTGCGACTCTTGCTTTTCCGCGACCGCCAGATCGTGATGACGTGCAACGTCGCGCACTTCAGGCTTGGACATTTCGCCGAGCGGAAACAGCGCGCGCGACAGTTGGTCCTGCGTCAGTTCCCAAAGAAAATACGATTGGTCCTTTTGTAGATTGCGTCCGCGCAGCAACCGGTAACGATCGGTTGTTGGATCGTATTCGACGCGCGCATAGTGGCCGGTCGCGACTTTCTCGCAACCAAGACTCGCCGCCAAACGATCGAGCGACGCAAACTTCAAACGACTGTTACAAGAGACACAGGGAATCGGCGTCTCGCCACTGAGATAGCTCGCGACGAAAGGTTGGACTACGTCGCGCTCGAACTCGCGCTCGAGATTCAGCACATAGAAAGGAAACGCAAGTTCTTCCGCCACGCGCCGCGCGTCGTAAACGTCGTCGAGCGAGCAACAACGCGACGGCAGCGGGTCGCCGTTTTCGTCCACACTGATGCCGCGACGCTGGTTCCACAACTGCATCGTGAAGCCGACCAGCTCATGGCCCTGCTCTTTCAGAATTGCCGCGGCCGCGGACGAGTCCACGCCGCCACTCATTGCTACTGCGATTTTCATAAAACCTGTTTCGAGTTTCGAGTTAATCACTCGATGCTCTAGAATACCGTAAAGGACGCCAAAGCGGAATTTTGACTAAGTCGACCGTGACCGAAGCGTTTTGAACTCGAAACTCTGAACCAGAAACTCGAAACTTTTAGCCATGCCTGAACAAGCCATCGAAGAATACCGCATCGCCGCAGAGCCGTATTACCTGCCGGTCAACGGCGAGGTTGAGCTATTCACCGCCGCGCATGCCGCGCATCTACCGGTGATTTTGAAAGGCCCGACGGGCTGCGGCAAGACGCGCTTTGTCGAGCACATGGCCTGGCGATTGGAGCGGCCGCTTATAACCGTCGCCTGTCATGAAGATCTTTCGGCCACCGATCTCGTTGGGCGATTTCTGCTCGAAGGCGAAGAGACCGTCTGGCACGACGGCCCCTTGACGACCGCCGTGCGCAACGGCGCGATCTGTTATCTCGACGAAGTGGTCGAAGCGCGCAAGGACACCGTCGTGATCATTCATCCGTTGACCGATCATCGCCGGCGACTGCCGATTGAAAAGCGCGGCACGATTTTGGAAGCGCCTCCGGATTTTATGCTGGTCGTTTCTTACAATCCCGGCTACCAATCGATCCTGAAGGATTTGAAACAGTCTACGCGCCAACGCTTTGTGGCGCTCGACTTCGATTATCCTCCGCCTGAGATGGAAACGGAGATCGTCGCGCATGAAGGCGGCATTGACGAAGGCACCGCGCGCGACCTCGTGCTCATCGGCCAGAAGGTCCGCAATCTGCGCGGCCATGGATTGGAAGAAGGCGTCTCAACCCGCCTGCTGATCTACGCCGCGCAGTTGATCGCCCTGGGCATTTCACCGATCACCGCCGCCGAGACAGCGATGTGCTCGCCCATCACCGACGATCGCGAGCTGCAGCGCAGCATCCGCGAGATCGTTACCACGGTGATCTAATTCGGTTCAAACAGGAATGTTGCAGAACGTATTTCTTGAAGGGTCCGTTCTTTGAGATATCTGCGAGGATTGCCACACATCCAGCATGAGCAGATTTTGCGGCTGCGCGCGACGATTCCAATGTACCGCGGGTTGGTTCCTGCCCAGCCAGTATAATAACTTCGTACTTTCCGCTTAATTCGTTCTGAGTGGTGACGCCTGATGGCTCGCGAACTCACGCGGCGGATCTTATCATTGAATCGTGGCCGGCGGGAATTGGATTAGTGGGCCTTAAGTCTTATACTTGACCCGCTAGAGGTGAAAACCTATGAAAGTAAAAGTAACCGAGAAAGGCGTGCTCATTCCCCGTAAATTTCTTAAAGGGGTTAAAGAAGTCGAAGTTCGTCGACAAAATGGCCTGATTGTCGTTGTGCCTGTCGGAGCCAAGGACCCCATTTTTGATATTGGCAAGAATCCAGTTAAGCTTGGCATCAGAGATGCCTCAGTCAATCATGACAAGTATATCTACGACTCATGACCTCACTGTTTCTTGATACGAGCTTTCTCATCGCCGTCGAGAGTGCCGACGACCAGCACCACAAAACCGCGTCCATATACTGGCGCGATCTGTTGAAAACATCGCCCCGCCCTCTCGTGACCAGCTCGTATGTGCTCGTTGAAGTGGTAACCCTCTTGAATAATCGCCGGCTTCATTCTAAAGCAGTCGAGTTGGGCAATAATCTACTGAGCTCTCGCTTATTTAATATCGTTCACGTCAAGGAACAACTTTTTTACGAAGCTTGGAGTTATTTCGAGAAACACAGAGACAAGACCTATTCGCTGACGGACTGCGTTTCGTTCGTGCTGATGAAAAAGCTTGGGATTGAGGAAGCGCTCACTTTCGACAAGCATTTCGTGCAGGCTGGTTTTGCAAAGTTGCCGCGATGAAGGTGTTATGACTAATGAGCGAGACAACTTTAGCGTTGGTTCAGATTCTGAAGAGCACGGTAGTCCGCTTTTCGAGGACCAGATTCACGAGCGTCTGAAGACGGTAAAGAGTCCCGCCGAGCGCCGCACGATTGCCGGTTTGCTTCGCGAGATCGCCAAGCTGCCGCTTGAACATACGCGCGCGGCAATCGAGACAAGCGCGGCGATTGCCGGTGTGTCGCTGCGCGCGAGTATTGAGTTTTTACGTGCTGCGCCTACGGCGGTGCAGACCCTCGAAGCCGCTGAGTTGCGTTTGTGGGGCGAGATGGGCCGGCGGCTTGCGATGGGCGACGTCGAAACTGCGGTTTCGTTTTTCGTCAGCGGCGTCGAACATCTGAAAGACGTACCGCACGAGTCGCGCCCGCTCATCTTTCAAGTCTGCTTGCGGCAGATGACGCTGTCGAGCACGCATGCAACTGAGACTCTTCGGTCCGCGCCAAATCTCGCCCGGGCTGTCAACAATTCTGAAATCCTCGCTTCAGTGTTCGAAATCGCCGCAGAGATCTCGCGGCGCTCCGCCCGTCACAGCGCGGATTTTCTCAACACCACTCCTCAAGTTATCCAGTCGCTGCGGCAATTCAAAGGCAGCGCGACCGTCACACGAGAAGCTTTGTCGCTGGCCTCCGCGTTTGCCACGCGCGCCGGAGGCATCGCGTCGGACGCATGGGCGGCGCTGCCGCAAGCAATCGCGGGTCTCGATGCGGAGAGCGCAAAGAGATTACTGAAACGCAGCGGCGATTTTCTCGAGCGCGGCGGCGGCTCGGCTTTGCATGTGCTGATCTCCGGCGGCGAGATTCTGCGGGTCCTGCCCGACGTCTTCGACGATTGGATTTCACTTTTGTGGACCATCGCCGATCACGGCAATGCGAGTTTGGTGGCCTTTGTGCGCAGCAGCCCGCGGTTCATTCGCGCGATTTCTCGCGAGGCCGATCGCGCGCGCACGAGCGACCTTGCAAAGCGCATGCTCGCACTCACGCAGGAGATTGCGCGCGTCGATGCAGAAAGTGCGCTGGCTTGTTTCCGTTCGAGCGCGCTGGCGTTGCGCACCGTCTCGATGGATCAGTTTGAAGAGTGGGCGCGGACGGGTCTCGCGCTCGACCGTCCCGACGCGCGCGCGCGCCGCAGTTACTTCGCGCTCGAAACGCGCCGCAGCTACGATCGTTTGCACAGTGGCGGCAACGGTTTGGCTCTGGAATCGGTCCAGCCTCTGCTGCGTCTTTATGTCGAAGGTTTGACCGGTCGCGAGATTGAGATTGCGCCGCTCGCCGCGGTGCCGGTCGAATCGCGCATCGGTGACGGGCGCACGATTCATTTGCCCTCGCTGGTTGCCGAGTTCGGCGACGACGATCTCGATTTTCGTCTCTACAAAGTTCTGGCGGCACACGCCGCAGGCCAGATCGAATTCGGCACTTACGAGCGCGACACCAACGGCCTGCGCGCCGCGTACTCAGACATTGCCGAGACTTTTGCAGAAGAAAATGCTGACGCGCGCGATGCGTTTGCGCTCGCCGACGAGATGCTTGAAGGTGACAAGCGTGGCACGGGCGTCCCGCCCGTGGTTTCTGGGCAAGAGGCAGCTCACGGAGGCGATCATGCGCAGGATGCGCATGACACGATGCAGGTCACTGCCGATTACGTGTCGGTGCTCGGACTCTTTCCGCATCGTCAACTGGCGCGACGAATTTTTACGACGCTCGAAAATGGCCGCATCGATCGGCGGCTTCGTCATGTGTATCGTGGGCTCGCGCGCGACCTTGATCTGATCCGCGAACATCTTCGTCGCAATCGGCCGAGCATCATCGACCTGCCGGCGACGCTCGTGCCATTCGAGCTGTTGTTTCAGATTACTCTCTGCGGCGGCGCGCTCGATGACGCGCGAAATTACTACGGACAGGTCGTTTCAGAATTGGAAACGATCGTGGCGGATTATTTGAACGACCGGGGCGCGACGGTGGCCGACTCTTTGATGGCCACCAGTCGCGTCTATTCGCTTTTCAAATCGCTGGCGCAGGACGGTGCCGAGCGGAACGAAACTCAGGAAGAGCCTGCGGATGCGGAAAGCGAAGACGGTCGCGAGATGCTCGCCCGCGAACGTCAGGAGCGAATGCCGCGGCGACGCGACGCGCGCGATCTCTTCAACGCCTGGAACGACCCGAATGCCGAAGGCGAGCCTGACGAAATGGAAGGCTCCGAAGCGTGGATCGAAGCCGAGACTCCGGAACAAATTCTGGAAGAGGGCGAGGTCGCCTTCAACTACGACGAATGGGATCGAGAGTTGACCGATCACCGCATCGGCTGGTGCCGCGTGATTGAAAAACGCGTGAAGCATGGCGACAAAATATTTGTCGAGCAGACGCGCGAACGGCACAAAGGCGCGATCTCGTCGATTCGCCATCAATTCCAATTGCTGAAACCCGAGAATCTTACGCGCGTCTTCAACGAGCTGGACGGCGAAGAGTTTGATCTCAACGCCGTGATCGATTACGTAATCGATCGCCGCGCCGATGGTCACCAATCGGAGCGCCTCTACACGAAACGCCTGCGACGAAGACGCGATGTTGCGGTTTCGTTTTTGCTCGATCAGTCGTCATCAACCGCGCGCACCATAGGACGTCATCCGCTGCAGCCTTACACCCATCCGGGCCGGCGCATCATCGAGATCGAAAAAGAAGGGTTGGTGTTGATGAGCGAAGCGCTCGAAGCTGTCGGCGACGTTTACTCGATCAACGGCTTCACTTCCGAAGGCCGGCGCAACGTGAAGTTTTATGTCGTCAAGGATTTCAACGAGCAGTATTCCGATCAAGTTAAGCAGCGCATCGGCGGCATCACTTATCAAAACAACACGCGGCTCGGCGCGGCAATTCGCCATGCGACCGCACGGCTGGAGAAACAGGACGCGCGCACACGTCTGTTGATTGTTCTCTCAGACGGTCGTCCGTACGATCACGATTACGGTGACGCGCGTTACGCTCGCGAAGACACGCGCGAGGCTCTGCGTCAGGCGAAGAACGCGGGCATCACACCGTTCTGCATCACGATCGATCGCGAATCCGAAGCAGAATTGAAAGATCTCTACGGCGAGATCGGTTACACGATCATCGATGACGTGCTTTCGTTGCCGGAACGTTTGCCGGGGATTTATCGACGACTTACAACGTGATGATGGCGCAAGCCTCTATCTCAGTTGCGCCCGAGGCCAAGGCGCCGCTGCACGAGTCGTTCGACTTCCAGCGGCACGCCTTCAGCTTTTGCCCGCCGAATAAATGCGCTGTCGATCTTGAAAATGCGCAGTTCCACAACGTCTTCAACTGAAAGATCAGTCAAACCTTCGTTGCGGACTTCAGCGACAAACTCGGGTGTGATTTTGAAGATCCGCATTTTGATGAGGCCCTCAAACGGTTCCTTATCAAAACCCATTTGACTAACCGCACGGACGAAATCCGCGTCGATTTTGAAAATTCGCGCTTTGACCAGGTCCTCCATGTCAAGGTTAGGAAAACCGGTCGCTTTCATCTCGCGCATGAACCTGGAATCGATTTTGAAGATGGCCGCCTTGAAAAGATCATCGACGTGGAGTTTACCGAAACCTGCTGAGGACAAATCATCCGCAAGGGTCGTCGTGACATTCAAGGTCGTCGCGGCGAAAAGTCTGTTTTCCGAATCGCGTTCGTCGCGGAAATTTGATTCCGTTTCGAAGTCAAAGCCGCGGCTTTTCATCGCCGAAACAAAACTCTGATTCCCGGTAAAACGAAACGTGCCCGAGCCGTTTCCATTTTGGAAACTGCCTTCGCAGTCAATTCTTCCCGCTTCACGCACGAGGCTGAATTTGACCTGACCGCCGGCGAGTACCTGTTCGCGGCTCAAGCCCTGCAGTTCGGCAAAATCATAGGATTGCCCCGTCTGATTTCTGCCGCCTCTATCGGTGCGTCGCTCAAAATTCAGATGGAGTTTGCCCGCGTCGTTATTTCTCTCAGCGTCACCCTCATCGCCCCGGGCTTTGCTACGGGCCTTAGCAAGTGAGGCCGTCCAATCGCCCGTCAGTACGTTTTGGGCAATCACGTTCGAACCCGCGACTAGAATTATGAAAGCTAAACTAACGACGAAGCGCATCCATATTTTCTTCGACATAGACGGGTTCTCCTCGAATCTATATTTTTGTCACTCAAACAAGTAACACCGCCCGTCGAGATTTGTGGCAGAAATCTGATTCAAGTTGCGTGTGAAGAAAACAGTGCTATTGGCCAACCCGCCATGCCTGGTGTCAGTTGAGTACCACGAACTGCCTACGGTATAGTTCCCACAGCCGAAACTCGGAGGGGTCGCATAATGGTAGTGCAGCGGTCTTGAAAACCGCCGTCCGAAAGGATATGCAGGTTCGAGTCCTGTCCCCTCCGCCATTCCGAACATGTGATTGAGACTTTTCTCTCCAGTTCGCCCAGTGCTCCAGCGTCGTGAACCGTCAGTCTCGGAATCCTGGCGC
>JBGPWL010000089.1:0-18980 GCA_041492185.1 Pyrinomonadaceae bacterium
AGCGGCGAGCAGAAGAAAAGCACCGCTCCCGCTGCCTCTTCGGGCGTGCCGCCGCGCCCGAGCGGAATCAGCTTAAAAGCGATTTCGCGATTCGCCTGCGGAATGCCGAGGGCGATGTCCGCTGATTCGCGCGCGATGCGCACGCCCGACTCTTTTGCTTGCGTCAGTCTGGTTTCAATGAAACCGAAGGCGACGGCGTTGACCTGAATGTTGAATTGGCCCCATTCCTTTGCCAGAGTTTTGGTCACACCCACGATTCCGGCTTTGCCCGCCGCGTAATTCGTCTGTCCCGCGTTTCCGCGCGTTCCGGTGGTCGAGCTAACGTTAACGATCTTTCGCGGGTGTGCCCGGCCGTGCTCCGCCTTTTCACGCTTCGCCGTCTCGCGCAGGTATTCCGAGGCGGCGCGGATGATGCGGAACGGCGCGGTCAGGTGAACGTCGAGCATCGCCTGCCACTGCTTGTCAGTCATCTTGTGAATGGTGCCATCCCAGGTGTAGCCGGCGTTATTGACGATGGCATCGATCCGGCCGTAAGCGTCGAGCGCCGCCTTAATCAAGCGCGGCGCGAAATCCGCACTCGTCACGTCGCCCGGCACGGCCAGAGCGTCCCCACCGGCGGCCTTGATCTTCTCGGCCGCTTCGAGCGTCGGCTCCGCATCAATGTCCGAGAGCACAACACAAGCGCCGTGCGCGGCAAAAAGTTCAGCACACGCGCGACCAATGCCCCGCGCCGCGCCGGTGATGATTGCAGTTTTCCCTTCCAACAATTGCATAAGTTCGTCTCGCTTCCGATCGGCTAGCAGTTGACCACGCCGCCCTTTTTAGCGGTCCGCTCCAACCGCGTTTGGGCGGCATGGATTGAAACCCGCAACCTACATATCACTGTTCAGAATGTTCACGATATTCTTTCTAATCTCCGCCATCCAAGCTCTGTTAGAAAGTTTGCCGAAAATATTAACGCTCCAGTCTATGGGTATCGTTAGCGAGTTCTCTTTGTCCTTCAACGGCATTTCTATTGATTTGCCTTTGAGCATACTCACTTGATTCTTGAAGGATTTTTTGCTGTAGCTTTTGCCTTCATAAAGGTCGCATCTCTGTTTCATCTCTCGAAAGATACCGCACATGATTTCGATTCCTTGATTCCGCCTGAGGATATAGTTCTTAGAATCTTCCCACTCATCTTCAAAGACTTCTTTGAAGGCAGAGAAGTAAGCCGAGAGGATTTCAATTTGTTGAGCGATTGTTTTGCTATAAAGGACTCCACCGTTACCGATGTGGGGCTTCAGGTGCTTGAATAAATTTGTGTTCCTCACCCATTTGCCCTTTTCTTCAGGAAGGGGAGTTGGAAGCACAGGAACACGGTCTCCATCGGTAAGCCGCTCTCTTCCGTTGAGACGCGCACGTTGGTTGGATAATCACGCGAGATGTTCGCTCCTTTTGTGCCCACTACGACCGTGACGACGAGTGGCAGCCGATTAATGGCATCTCTGGAGAGAACCAAAACGGGTCTGTGTCCAGCCTGTTCACGGCCTGCTACCGGATTCAAATTCACGAAGTAAATCTCTCCGCGTTGAATGGGCATCAGGCAAGCACCAAGCCGTCAGAGTCTGTTGGCGCGAACTCTCGTTCAATCTCCTGCACCTCACGCTGAATGTCCGGGTCGGCGGCCATTTGAGCTAATTGATCGTCCACGTCCTTGTTTTGATTCGAAGTTTGCTCATTAACGCGACGCACAAGACGGTCGATCAATCCCCGTTGCTCAGAGATCGGGAGTTTGCTAAACCCTTCCTCGATTTGCGACAGAGTAAATTGACTCATAGTTTCATCCCTCGAAGCGCGTTCATTCTACCACTGCCGGCAATTGCCAGACGATTTACTAATGACGGCTCCTTCCGCGCCTAACTCTCATTTAGCCCTGCGACCGACTCTCCTCCCGTAAAACGCGATGGAGAATTTTTCCGACTGCGGTCTTTGGCAGACTCTCTCTGAACTCAATCTCGCTCGGTACCTTGAACTCAGCCAGGCCAACCTTGCAGTGCGCGATAAGTTCCTCGGATGTTGCGGTTGCGCCGCTCTTGAGCACCACGCATGCCTTGACTGCTTCGCCCCGGTACGAATCCGGAATCCCGATCACTCCGGCCTCCATCACCGCCGGGTGGGTGTAGAGCACGCCTTCAACTTCCGAAGGATAGACATTGAAACCGCTGACGATGATCATGTCTTTCTTGCGTTGCACGATGTAGGTGTAGCCGTCCTGGTCCATGCGCGCGACATCGCCCGTGTACAGCCACGTGCGTCCAGCGTCATCCGCGCGCAGCGCGATCGCTGTTTCGTCGGGCCGGTTCCAGTAGCCCTTCATCACCTGCGGCCCGGCGATGCAGAGTTCGCCCTCTTCGCCCAGGGGTACTTCGCGCAAGCCGGTTTCAAGATCAACTATCTTCATGTCCGTGTCAGGCAGCGGTATTCCAATGCTGCCCGGCTTGCGGCGTCCGAGCGAAGGCGTCCCGTGAGTGACCGGCGAGGCTTCCGTGAGGCCGTAACCTTCGCTGAGCGTGCCCCCGGTCAAGCGCTCGAATTGGTCGATGACTTCGACGGGCAGAGGGGCCGAGCCGCTGTTGAAGGCGCGCAGCCTGTCCACCCCGTACTCTTTCGCTTTTGGATGATTCAGCAAAGAAATGTAGATCGTAGGCACGGCCGGAAAATAGGTCGGGCGGTAGTCGCGAATCGCGGTCAACACCACCTCGACGTCGTACTTCGGAATCAGGACCTGCTGCACGCCGCGCCAAACTCCCTCGATCATGCCGCAGGTAAAACCATAGATGTGAAACAGTGGAATCACGAGCAAGTAAGCGTCTTCGCCGCGGCGGGTTGAGCGGGTGGCCATCTCAGTCTGCACTACATTAGCGAAGATATTGTAGTGCGTCAGCATCGCGCCTTTCGGCACTCCGGTCGTGCCGCCGGTGTATTGCAACACGGCCACATCCTCATCGGTATTTATTTCAACGCGTGGCAAGTCGGGTTGGTCAATGCCGGCCATCAAGTCGGCCAGTCGCAGCGTGCCGTCAACGATGGGCGCCGGCGTTGCGGCGGCGGAGTATTCGGCCAGCGACGTGATGATAACGTTCTGGATCTTCGTTTGATCGCGCACCGCGACCGCGGCCGGCGCGAGCACATCCAGCGTTAACAAGGCACACATCGCCGAATCTTTTGCGACCACTAGCACCTCACGCGGAGTGTAAAGCGGGTTAACGTTTACCACCGTCGCGCCCAGACGCAGGACGCCGAAGGCAGCAATAATGTACTGCGGGCAGTTCGGCAGCATGATCCCCACGCGGTCGTGTTGCTGGATACCGAGCCCCACTAAGGCCGTCGTGAATTTGTCGGCTTGTTCTTTGATCTGACTGTAGGTGAGATGCGCGCCGAGGAAAGCAGTGGCCGGGCGGTCCGGTACTTCGGCAGCCGCGATGCGCAGAATTTCGTGCAGCGGCCGGCGCGGGTAATTCATGTGCGCGGGCACCCAGTAGTTGTAATGGTTGAGCCAGGGCCTCGCCGCATAGACCGACTCTGTCGTGGTCATGGTCACGGCTGGTTGTGCTTTGCTCATAAGAAAGATGGCTTAGCCGAGTTATGAATATCAAGGTCTTCAGCGCCAAAGACGCGCAAATGTCTTTGCGGCTCTGCCGCTTGATGTGCGGAACGCCTACGGCTTTCCGTTGCGGCTCACCCTCGTTGTGAGGCTACGCCTCGCAACTGAGGCATAGCCTCGCCGTTAACTCTTTCGTTGCCGGAAAGGCAAAGCCTTTCCGCACATCAAGCGGCAGAGCCGCAACCCATGCCTGCGCGCGTTTGGCGCTGAGACCCCGTTTTTCATAGAACTAAACGATCGTGCGGCCACCGTCTACGACGATCATCTGGCCCGTGATGTAGTTTGAAGCGTCAGAGGCAAGAAACACCGCCACACCCTTGAGCTCTCCGGCGCCGCCGACTCGGGGGATCGGGTTGCGCGCTTTGATCGAGGGTTCGGCTAACGGCAGAGCGGGATCGGCCAGGCGCGAATGGAAAAAGCCC
Organism: Pyrinomonadaceae bacterium; assembly: GCA_041492185.1. Classification (GTDB taxonomy): domain Bacteria; phylum Acidobacteriota; class Blastocatellia; order Pyrinomonadales; family Pyrinomonadaceae; genus JAOAPY01. The sequence goes on from JBGPWL010000089.1 coordinate 4,069, forward strand.
GGCGCGATGCCGTTGACGCGAATGCCTTGCCTGCCCCACGACGCCGCGAGTTCGCGCGTCAGGCCAAACAGCCCGGCCTTGCTCGCGGCGTAGCCGGCGTAGTGCGGGCCATCAGTCGAAGCTTGCAAGCCCGAGACCGACGCAATGTTGATGATGCGCCCGTACTCACGCTTCAACATTTCGCGTCCGGCCGCCTGGGCAAACAGAAACGCGCCCGTCAGGTTGATGTCAATCACCTTCTGCCACTTGTCGAGGGGCATCGTCTCGGGGTTCTCGCCCCATGACACGCCCGCATTGTTTACGAGGATGTCCACCTTGCCGAACGCGGCCACAGTAGCATCCACGACTGCCTGGACTTGCTCCGGGTCCGCCACGTTACAAATCATTCCCTCAACGCGAAAGCGGCGCTCGCGCAACTCGTCCACGGTCGGCGTCAACCACTCCTCGCGCCGCGCGCAAAGCATCAGAGACGCGCCCGCTTCCGCCAGCCCTTCAGCCATCTCCTTGCCCAATCCGCGCGAGCCCCCAGTGACGATCGCCACTCGCCCGGAAAGATCGAAAAGCTCTTTGATATGAGCTGTCATTTGGTTGTCTCCGACAAATTGTTACGGAACCCCGACGAGTCGGGGTAGCGACCGGATGCGACCATTCAATTCGCGAGTCACTAGATTTCTGGTGGTTGTCTCAATTTCAATTTCGTGTTCTCTTTCGCTTCGTGAAGAACGATCCACGAAGTCACACTAAGCGGCACGAACAAGGCTACTTCGGCTTCGTGTGACTTCGTGGATCGTCTTATTTAGCAAGCCGCAGTCTTTCAAAATAAGACACCACAAGATTTCCGTTGAGCGTATCTTCCGAAGTTGAGCCTTGCGTCCGGTCGCTACCCCGACTCGTCGGGGTTCTGTAACGAGTCGTTCTACGCCGCGCCGTCAACGATCATCCGCGCAATACGCTCGCGGTGAAAACCGGCGTCGCCAAACATCACTTCCGACGCCTTGGCCCGTTTGTAATACAGGTGCAGGTCGTGCTCCCAGGTGAACCCGATCCCGCCGTGCACTTGCACACCGCGATTGCCCACTTCGCGATAAGCGTCCGAGCAATAGGCCTTCGCGATCGAAACCGCGCCGCTCGCTGCTGGTGCGTTTTCGGTCAAGGCCCAAGCGGCGTAATAGGCCGCCGAGCGCGCGCTCTCAGTCATCAACAACATGTCGGCGCATTGATGCTGAACGGCCTGGAAAGATCCGATGGCCCGACCGAACTGCTGACGCGTCTTCGCAAACTCGACGGTCGTGTCAAGCACCCACTGCATCCCGCCAACCATCTCGGCGCACAACGCGGCAGTTGCTGTCTCCAATGCGCCCAGCAGCGCGCCGCGCGCATCGCCATCCGCCCCCAGCACGTCCGCATCGGCCACCGCGACATTATTAAAATCGACTTCATAGAGTTTGCGCGTCCCGTCCATCGAAGGCATCGCCTTCACGCTGAGACCATCTGCGCCTCGCTCGACAGGCAACACTGCGAAACTGTCTCCAACACGCGCGACACAGATCAAGAGGTCAGCTACATTGGCATCGGGCACGAAAAGTTTTCTTCCCGTCACCGAAAGGTTGCCATTACCGCGGGTCGCTTCCAGTTTCACGCCGTCCAGATCCCAGTCCGCTGCCTCTTCGAGAAACGCTACGGTCGCTTTCAACTCGCCTGCTGCAACGGGCGCGAGGTACTTTGCGCGCTGCTCACTATTGCCGGCCCGTTCAATGAGCGCGGCGGCGAAGAGCGTCGAGAGGAAGGCGCCGGGCAGACAGGCACGACCCATTTCTTCCGCCACGACGGCCAACTCGACCAGTCCCAGACCGAGGCCGCCGTGCTCTTCGGGGACGACCAGCCCCATCCAGCCCTGATCGGCGAGCGCTTTCCAGAGCTTGTCGTCGTGTGCCGTGTCGGTTTCCATCAATTCGCGCACACGTTCGGGCTTACATTCGCGCGCCAGAAAGTCACGCGCCGAGCCCTTCAAAAGTTTCTGTGGTTTGCTGAGATCAAAGTCCATAATAGTTAGAGGTCAGTTGTCAGTTGCAGTCTCTATGTACTTTGACCTTGGTACTTGGTTCTTTGACGTGGTGTCGCCGCTGCACTTTTTTCATCACACCGAGAAGTTACCGAAGAAGCGCAAAGTACAAAGTTCAAAGTACAAAGAACTGTTAGGCTAACAACTGATAACTGACTTCTCCCTTCAATAGCTCTTCGGTAAACCAAGCACGCGTTCGGCGATGATGTTGCGTTGTATCTCGCTGGTGCCGGCTTCGATCGTATTACCGCGCGTGCGCAGGAAGCCGTATTGCCAACTACCCTGATCGAAATCGGAAAGCTGCCCGTACGGACCCAGGATTTCCTGTGCGGTCTGCTGCAGGCGCTGGTTCCATTCGCTCCAGAAGACTTTCTGGATCGAACCCTCGGGGCCAGGGACGCCGGTCTTGCTCAATGAAGTCAGCGCGCGGTTCGTATTCAGGCGCAGGATTTCCAGTTCGAGGTAGGCTTGCGCGAGTTTTTGCCTGACAATCGGATCCTCGCTCGCGAGCCGGCCGTTGCGTTCCACAGTATGCGCGCGGGCGATCAGAGCCGCGAGGTTGCGCTTGAAAACAACCTGAATCCCCGCCCCGAGATTGGCGCGCTCGTTCATCAGCGCGGTGATCGCAGTGGTCCAACCCTGGTCGACCTGGCCGAGCACTTGCGAGACGGGCACGCGCACATTCGAGAAGAACACTTCGTTAAAACCTGAGTCCCCGGACATCTGCCGCAACGGGCGTACTGAAATACCTTCGCTGCGCATGTCCAGCAGCAGGCAAGTGATACCTTTGTGCTTGGGCGCCGCTGCATCTGTGCGCACGAGCAGCAAACACCAATCCGCCAACTGCGCAAAGCTCGTCCAAATCTTCTGACCGTTGACGATGAAGTCGTCGCCGTCGCGGATGGCCTTGGTGCCGAGGGAGGCAAGGTCGCTGCCCGCGTTGGGCTCCGAAAATCCCTGACACCAAATCTCCTCGCCAGAGAGAATCGGCACGAGGTAACGTTTCTTCTGCTCCTCAGTGCCCAGCGCGATGATCGTTGGACCAACCAGCGAGAGACCAATCGTGCCAATCAGTTGCGGAGCGTTGGCGCGCGCCAACTCTTCCTGAAAGATAGCCTGCTCCATCAGCGACACGCCGCGCCCGCCGTATTGCTGCGGCCAGGAGATGCCGGCCCATCCGCCTTCGTAAAGCTTGCGCTGCCAGTCCCTCAGGTACTTGATGTAATCCGTCCTGTCTTCCGAATTTCTGTCGCCCGTCCACTCAGGAGGCACGTTGCCTGCGAGCCACGCGCGGAATTCGTCGCGGAACTGTTGCTCATTCGGGGTTAAATTCAAGTCCATGGTGCTTACCTTATAAGCTCTTTGAAAAGTCCCGTTAGGGACGTCTGATAAGAGCCCAGCGATTTAGAGTCTGTGTCAAAACTCGGCTGGGAGCAATTACAGCAATGAGATTGAAACGCAAAGGTCGCAAAGTTCTTCGCAAAAAACGCAAAGGTGTTGTTCTTTGCGTTCCTTTGCGGCTCCCCTTTGCGTCCTTTGCGTTAAAGTTCGTCATTCAATCGCCGCCAAGCGAGTACGCTCGCACTTTCACACATCCTTCTCAGAAGCTTAGGGTTTCTGCGGCGCGCGGTTGTGACGCTTCCCACAGCAGTTCAGAAACATCCATCACCGAAACGTCGCGCGATCCTTTGCGCGCGTTGATGCCGTCTTCCATCATCGTCATGCAGAACGGGCAGCCGACGGCCACGGTGTCGGCTCCGGTCTCCAAAATCTCACGCGCCCGTTCCTGATTGACGCGCTGGTCCGGAGGTTCTTCAATAAAACTCATGCCACCACCGCCGCCACAGCAAAAACTTTTTTCGCGGCTGCGCTCCAGCTCGACCGGCGCCTGACGCGACGAAATCTTTACCAGCGTGCGCGGTGCATCGTACACGCCGTTCTGCCGGCCCAGGTAGCAGGGGTCGTGGAACGTGATCGTTCTTTCCGACTCTGCCAACGGTTTGAGCCTGCCTTCGCTGACTAACTTTGCCAGATATTCACTGTGATGGTAAACCTCGAACCGGCCGCCGTACTGCGGATACTCGTTGCGAAAAGTGTTGAAGCAGTGGGGGCAGGCGGTGATCACTTTCTTGACCCCGTATTTGTTCAGCCTGGCGACGTTTTCTTTCGCCAGCATCTCGAATAGAAATTCATTGCCGATGCGGCGTGCGGGATCGCCGGAACACTTTTCTTCGCGGCCCATGATCGCAAAGTTGACGCCGGCCTGCGCCAGTAGTTGCGCGGTCGCGCGCGTCACCTTCTGATTGCGCTCGACGAGCGCGCCGCCGCAGCCGACCCACAATAAGACCTCGGCGTCCTTCGCCTCACTTACGTGCTGAACGTTCAACCCCTCGGCCCAATCGACCCGCGTCGCCTGCGTGCCGCTAAACGGATGCCCGCGCTTCTCCAGCGAGCTGATCGCTTCCTGCATCGTGTCGGGGAATGCGGCCTCTTCCATCACCAAGTGGCGGCGCATGTCTACGATCTTTGGCATCTGCTCGATAAAGACCGGACAGGCTTCCATGCAAGCGGCGCAGGTCGTGCACTGCCAGAGCGATGCCGGCGATGTAGCAGGCACGGCGCCGATGATTGCGTATTTCGAATTTTGGATTTCAAATTGATTACTGTGCATCAAGCCGCGCAATTGAAGGATGATATCCCGCGGCGAGAGTTCCTTGCCCACAGCGTTGGCCGGGCACACCGACGTACAGCGCCCGCATTCCGTGCAGGCGTCAAGGTCGAGCAGATCTTTCCAGGTGTAGTCGGCGAGCGCGTTGACCCCGAAGCTCTCGGTCTTCTCGAAGTCAATGTTCCGTAGCGTCGCACCGAGCGGAACGAGGCTGGCCGTGTAGATGTTGAGCGGCGCCGTGATGGCGTGCATCATCTTCGTGTAGGGCGCCCAGGCGATGAAGCCGAACACGGTCGCGAGATGAAACCACCACACTCCCAAATGCGCCGTCTGCATTTGCGCATCCGTCAGCAGCGCGCGCGAAGCGAGTGCAAATAAGTTGCCGAACGGCGACCACGCCCTCCAGGGGTCACGCGTGACCGCGATCCGCCAGCCTTCCACCAGAAACCCCTGGAGGCAGATCGCAAAAATTGCGAACAGAATCAGAGTCGCCTCATTTGTGTAAACCAGCTGCTTCGGTCGCTTGAGGTAACGGCGCGCGGCGGCCATTCCGACTCCAACCATGACGAGTGCGCCGAACACGTCAACGATGAACGACTGGAAGTAAAGATAAAAGCGCCCGCGCATGATGGTGGTGCCGAAGTCTGCGTCCAGAGCGACCACGGTCGTGGCGATCGTGAGGATGACGAAGCCGTACGTGATTAGCCGATGAAAAGAACCCGCGAAAATATTCCGGGCGGTGCGCCGTTGCGCGATCGCATGTTTGAAAACCAGTTTGAGGCGTTCAGCGGGTCGGTCAAAACGTGCGGCCGATTGCCCGCGCCGCCAACGGCTCGTATGACGGTAGACGCCGTAGCCGGCTATCGCCGCCGTCGGCAAAAGCAGCGCGTACATCCCCCAGATGTGAGAGATGTTCCAATAAATCTGGCGTGTGGCTTCAGCGGTGTTCATTTCTGTAGCGCGGCGAGTTTCTCGCGCAGCAAAGGCACGACTTTGCGATAGTCCTCAACGATGCCGAAAGCGCAGTGCTTGAAGATCGGCGCGTCCGAGTCGGTGTTGATAGCAACGATATTCTTGGCCTCAGAGATACCTGCCATGTGCTGGCTCGCTCCGGCGATGGCGATCGCGAGATACAAGTCGGGCGCGACCTTCTTGCCCGTCTGTCCGACTTGCCAGGTTGGCGGCACCCAGCCGGCATCGCACGCTGCCCGCGAGGCCGCTAGCTGTGCGCCAATTAGGTCGGCGAGCGGCAGCAACTCGGTGGTAAACGGCTCAGGCCCGCCGATGCCGCGCCCGCCCGAAACAATCACTCGCGCATCCTCCAACCGCGCACTGCCAGTCTCCTCGCGCTTCCGCTCAACGACGCGCGTGCGAGAGTCGGTCATAATTTCCAATGCGGCTTGCGTGATCTCACTGGCAGTCTCGCGGCGCGGCGCGGGCGCGAACGAGCGTGCGCGCAGCCAAACGACCGCAGGCTTTCGCTTCAACTCGATGACCGCTTGCGCCTTGCCACCGTAAACCTGACGGACGACGCGCAAGCAGTCACCGTGCACGCGCACCTCAACCCCATCACCCACGGCGCTGCCACCGAGTCGATGCGCGAGACGAGGCGCAAGCTCCTGGCTGTACGCATCGTTACTTAACAGCACGGCGCGCGGTGAAAGATCGCCGCACAGCTGCGCCAGCGTGCTCAAACAAAATTCCGGGTGATACTCAGCTAACTCAGCCTGATCAACGACAGTCGCGGAATCAACGACACCGGCGACTTCGGAGGCGAGCGTCGCGGCGCCGGCCCCGACCACAATGGCGCGCAACCGCCCGCCAAGCTCGTCGGCAAGACGGCGTCCTGCGCCCGCGAGTCCCTGCGCGCTCTTGTCGTAGCCGGCCGCACCAAAGAGACAGATGACAACGTCGTTCATTGATATCGTTTCAGACCTTGCCAGGCAGCGGACCGGGCATGTCAGAGTATGAGAGCTGGAAATAAGACCCAGGTCGCTGCGAATCTATCCGGTCTAAAGCGCGCTCGTCACCGCGTGGATGCGCCTGGCAAAAGCCTCAGTTCTATCGTCCAGCGTGTCGCCCGTGACGAACTCACACCGTGTCTCTTTTTGCGGGACGGAAAGGTCGACTACCTCGTAATAGTTATTCCCCGCGCGCGCCTCATCCGCATCGATGCCGAGATCATCGAGCGTCCACTGCACAAGTGGTTGGCGATACGACGTCATCACATCCCGCACTTTCGGAATGCGCGGAACGTTGTGCTCGTCATTGGTGATGGTGACGACTATGGGCGGCTCAGCTTCGAGCATCTCCCAGCCGGTATCTGTCTGGCGTTTGAGGCGCAGCTTACCGTCTGGGTTCTCTATTCGATCGACGAAAGAGACGCAAGGCAGCCCCAGTTCCTCGGCCAGGAGTCCACCGGTTTGTCCTGCCCCCCAGTCGCCTGCTTCTCGCCCGACCATAATCAGATCGAAGTCACCGAGTTTGCGGATGGCCGCGGCGAGCACCCGCGCTACCGTCAGCGGGTCCGGGTGAGGGTGACCATCGTTGAGAACCAGCGCAGCCTCATCGGCCTTCATCGCTAATGCCTTGCGCAAAGAATCTTCAGCCGTCGCCGCACCGAAAGAGAGCACCGTGATTCTACCAACGCCGAGCCGCTCGCGAAACTGCAGCGCTGTCTCGAGCGCATTCTCGCAGAAGATGTTGGTGACGAGATTGGCGGCGCCGCGCTCGGCTTCGCGCTTGGCCACGTCGACGCGGAAGTCACGCGCCGGAATCTCCGGATCGAGAATCTGCTTCAAACAAACAAGGAGGTTCATGGGCCAGGTACTGCCGCGTAGTTTTGTACCAGAGAAAGATGGTCAGCGTCCGCCGTCGTTTCGTACGATAAGCGCGCAGCTAGAAGCTTTACTGAGCACGCCTTCAAAGCCAAAGGTTTCAGTCTCTAACGACCCTCAACCCTCGCTGTGCGGCGCGTGATTCCGGGCGCAACAACCCGTTAAGTGCGATGTTGGCGATCTCCTCGGCAATCTGCTCCTCGGTGAGAGCGCCGTCGTGCTTGAACCAGCGCGAAAGCCAATTAATCATTCCGAGGAGGCTGAAAGTTGCCACGGTCGTATTCACGTCGTGCAGCATCCCTTCCGACTTGAGTTTATTCAGGACTGCACGCAGACGATCAAAGTGCGCTCGCTTGCGGCGCGTGATTTTTCTATTCTGAGCGGGCGTGAGCGCTGTAATCTCGTCAACCAGAATGGTAATGGCGCCGTCTCCCCTCGTAACCAGCCGTGCGTGGCTGGTGATAATAAAGCGGAGCCGGGCGGCCGTGTCGGCGATGGATTGGGCGGGTGTAATAACCTCTTCCTCAAGCTCGTCCAAACCGAAATTCATGATGTCGAAAAGCAGCTCTTTCTTGCCGTTGATGTAGTGGTAGAGGCCTGCTTTCGTCATACCAAGCGCGTTAGCGATGTCGTTAATTGATGTGGCGTCGTAGCCCTTGCGCAGAATAATCTGAGCCGCCGTACGGTAAACTTCAGCCAGGCGATCCTTATTTGGGGCCGGTTTCTTTTGTGTTTTCGTCATCGTCGAGTTTCTTGACAGTCCGTAAAACGCGCAGCAGCCTCGGGCATGAATCGCCGCAGCGCTGTCTTACCGACCGTCCGGTAGGTCTTATACATCTGAACTGCGCCTCGCGTCAACAACTACAACGGTGAATGGCTCTGCCGGTTTCAAAGCATTTAGATTGCCGCACTCCGGCCCTACTTCGTATGCAGTATTCCTGAGTTCAACCATCTTTAATAAAAGGACACGAGCGCGTCTACTGAGCTTACGAAATTAATGGAATGCTGTCCAATCCTCCAAATGATTCTGAAAATCCTCCTGGTCAAGCGCTTGGAAGTAAGCCATACCGAGATTTACAGCTACAATCTCTTCATGGCCGAACGAAGATGGCGCTAAGATGGTGGCGGGACGTGTTGATACGTAGCCAGCCGAAGCGATACTTTGACAACCGCTAGGCGCGTAAATACTGGCTCGTATCGTTTGGTCAGACTAGGTGATGTCGCTTTCATGCGACTTAAAATCCGTTGCCACTCAGGCAGCCGGTTCTTCGCGCAACAAACCCGACAGGCGAAATCAATCGATCGAAGCTCGGCTTTCGGCAGCTAAGCCTTTTGTGACAAACTTGTGACAAGACTACAGACAAACTGGACTAAATAGGTAGTGACAGATAGACTCGCCGGCGGCTGCAACCCGTGACAGATGTTAGTAAATCGTATGAGCCATAACCTGCTGGAGTGCCTGTGAACGCACTCTTAATCAGCGGGTCGCAGGTTCGAGCCCTGCTCGGCTCACCACTTTTCAATACTCGGAACTCATCGCCGACTAAGAACCGCCTTCCTGAAGATGAGTTTCCTCCACTTGACAGATCAATGAAGGAAAAACAATATGCCCGACGCAAAACTCGCGAACGACCCTCCGCATGACAGCCACAGCACGGCGGAGCGGTTTCATGGAGGCCAGCCGTTGCGGGGCCTTGAAGGTGTCCCGCGTTCGACGCTCCACGAGGGCCGCTTCGGGCGGATGTTCCGCAACTTGCCGCCTTTTGAGCCCGACGACAATGACCTGGTGGCGCTAGCCAATCTGATGGTCGAGCCGGAGGACTTAGGCGATGCGGAGAAGAAAGCTGACAACCCCAGCATCCCTGCCGGCTTCACCTATCTTGGCCAATTCCTTGATCACGATATTACTTACGATCCTAACTCCACGCTGCAACGCGACAACGATCCGGATGCGTTGCGCAATTTCCGTACGCCGCGCTTCGACCTTGATTCGCTCTATGCCGATGGTCCTTCAAATAATCCTTTCATCTACGATGATGATGGGATTCACCTGTTGGTTGGCAAGAACAAAGAGGGCGAAGATGACCTGCCGCGAAATTGCGCGGAGATTAGACGCGCGCTTGTCGGCGACCCGCGCAATGATGAGAACGCCATCGTCTCGCAGATTCATCTGGCGTTCATTAAGTTCCACAACCGCATCGTGGACACTCTCACCAAAGATGGAGTGCCCAAAGAGAGGCTCTTCGACGAGGCCCGCCGAATCGTCCGCTGGCATTACCAGCGCATGATTCTTGATGATTTCTTGCCTCACATTCTCGGCGATGGCGTGGTGAGCAGCATCCTCAAGCTGGAAAACTACAAGGTCAGGTTGGACCGTGGCACGCAGGATATCAAGGGGGCTGTGAAAGTTGATTTGAAATTCTTCGAATGGAAGAACCAGCCGTTCATGCCGGTGGAATTCTCCGTGGCCGCCTACCGCTTCGGACATAGCATGGTGCGCGGAGACTATGCCCTTAATAAAGAGACATCCGGAGACGACAATGAAGTGCCGATCTTCGCCGCGAAGAAGACGGACAAAGATCTGAGCGGATTCAAAGAGCGCCGCGCCGGGATAGAGATCGAGTGGAAACACTTCTTTGCGTTTCCGGGTAAGCGAAAGCCACAACCCAGCCGGAAGATTGATACGAAGCTGGCGTTCGCTCTCAGCACCTTGCCTCAGAACGTGACGGGAGATTTAGCTCCGAATCCAATCGGACAGATGCTCAAAGCTCTCGCGGTGCGTAATCTCCTGCGCGGGAAGGCGCTGGGACTGCCCTCCGGACAAACTGTCGCGCGCGCGATGGGCATACCTGATTCAATTATTCTGAAAGACAAGGATCTCAAACTCCCACGGAGCGTGCCGGATCCGATCAAGCCGAGACAGAACCGGAACCTCAAAGCCGCGTTCGGTGAGCACACGCCTTTGTGGTACTACATTCTCAAGGAGGCGGAGGTGCGTTGCGGCGGTAAGAAGCTGGGCCCGGTCGGCGGCCGTATCGTCGCCGAAGTGTTCGTCGGGCTCCTGGCCGGAGACCCCAGCTCATTTCTGAATGTCGAACCAACCTGGCGGCCAAAGAAGGGTCGCTTTGGTGCTACGCGAACTGGAAAATACCTTATGACCGATTTGCTGAGTTTTGCCGGGGTGACAATATCGAAGACTCGGCCACGGCGGCGCGCCAGACCGAAAAAGAAATCGTAACTCGTAGGTGCGAGTGCTTTCGCTGCTCGCTCGATTTCCAAAAAACAATTGCAGAACAGATTGGCGATCATCGGTTTCCGCTTTGACGCGAACTCTTCTTTCCTGAGAGGCGCAGCCGAAGCGCCGCCGCTGATCAGAGCGGCGCTCTATTCCGACGCCGCAAATATGTGGAGTGAAAGCGGGTTGGATCTCGGAGCTGAATCAGTCCTGTTCGATGCCGGAGACATCGAACCCAGCGACGAGGATATTAATTCACGCATCGAGCGTTCTGTCGCAGACTTGCTGGATCGGGGTTTCATGCCAATATCGCTCGGTGGCGATCACTCCATAACCGTGCCGATTATCAGAGCAATCAGCCGGCGATATCCCGGCCTGAGCATTCTGCATTTTGATGCGCATCCGGATCTTTATGATGAATATCAAGGGAACCGATACTCTCACGCGAGCCCGTTCGCCCGCATCATGGAAGAGAAACTGGTGAAGCGACTGGTGCAGGTCGGAGTCCGCACGATGAACGGCCATCAGCGCGAGCAAGCGAAACGATTCGGAGTTGAAGTGATCGAAATGAAAGACTGGCGCGACGATCTCGTCTTCGAGTTTGATTCGTCGGTCTATATTTCTTTCGATATGGACGGTCTCGATCCGGCTTTTGCGCCCGGCGTCTCGCACCGCGAACCCGGCGGGTTGTCGACGCGCCAGGCAATTAACGTCATTCAAAATATGAAAGGGCGCGTGATTGGAGCAGACATTGTGGAATTCAATCCGCGAATGGATCCGCTGAATATTACTGCTACTGTTTGCGCAAAACTGCTGAAAGAGATCGCGGCTAAGATGCTGGAGCCAGCCGGCTAAACGCGGTTGCAGCTCAGACAAACGCCACCCGAATGACATCCCTGGGAAAGGCTGGGAAAAGCACGAAGACAGCTACCAACTCTTGCTCCAGAGCTCTGCCTGCAAACCTCTTGACAACGCCGGTGTTGAGGAGTAGAAGGGTCTCGTCCAAGTCGTCCATCTTCCCTCGCACGGAATTGAAAGCCAAATATGAGTCCGCGCGGATTCGAGGAGACCTCTGATGAAACTCCCAAGGTTCCTTCTTGCTTCGATGCTCGTCGCACTCGCTCTTTTTGCGGTACCAGAACCACCTCCTTCATCGGCATGTGCCGGAAGCAGCCAGTCGGTTTGCACCGTTTCGCAAAACTCCTGCTTGAAGACAATGGTGATGGCTAAATCCGTCACCCGTGTAGTGATCCTGCAAACAAACGCGCCAACGCAATTCAACATTCCCATCAACCTGTTCATGGCCTCTCCGACGAAAACGAATTGCGGTACGCCTTGCGCGGGCGGCGTTGCCGTCCCAACAGCGGCTAGCATCGGCATTGTCCTGTTTCCGTTTCCGCCAACGCAGCCGCCGCCACCACCGGTCGCGGGGGGATTCATTAGCACGGCTGGCGCCAACATGACTTTGCCGTTGTCCGCCGCGACAGGATCGTTCAATTCCTACACGGTGCCGGTCACCGTGCCGAAGGGGACACCAGCCGGCGAGTATGCTGTGCGCGGTAGGGCGACTGTTAGCTACTCAGACGGCACGACGCTCACGCAATTCGGGGACACGGTTGTTTGCCTGGTGGACCCGGCGCCGGGCAATCCGACCGTGCCGCGGCTGGATCTCGAACTTATTACTCCTTCCTTTCCGCGAGCGGCCGCTGGCGATCAAAGCGTCTCAATGTACAAGGTCACAAACAACGATCCGACCAAGACAGTAACGCTGACCGCTTTCGCGACGTCCAAACAGATAGGCTTGCGCCCTCGGCAGGGGAACGAAACACACGGCGCGTTTTCCCTCTCCGCTCCGTTTGGCGATGATTTTCCGATAATGTTTGACCCGAGCGGTTGTATTACGCTGCCGGACCATCCATTCACGCAGGCGGAGATCTCGAAGTCGGTGACCCCCATCATGCCGGGGCAGTCTGTCATTATTCAAGTCGGCATCCGATCTTACGGGCAGTGTGCCTCCGGCTCGTGCAGTGAAAGCACGCTTCGCGTCGAAGGAACATTCTCGGACGGAACGCCCGCGAAAGGGTGTGCGGGCATAGCCGGTTACGTAGACACGACCATGCCAACGCAAACGTGCACGCCGCGCGTCGACGACTGCAACCATAACAACATCCCCGACGCGCTCGATATCGCCAACGGTACTTCGCTGGATCGGAACTTCAACGCGCTTCCCGATGAGTGCGAGACCAATGCTCCCTTCATTCCCAATCCGGTGCAGGTAAGTCCGCCCGTGGTCACAATCCCGACTGAACTAATCTCGCTGCAACTGCAGTCGGTCAGTCCGCTCACGATCACAAATGTCTGGGCAAACGGAATACCGCTAACTACCGCGAACGGCGGCCAAACCTGGACGGGTCAGATTCCTTCCGCCTCGGAGTTTGGACCGCAAACTGTATATGCGCTCGCGAAGGATTTGATGGGGCAGATCACGACTCACATCGGCGTCTACAACGTGGGCGCGCCGACAACTGCGTTGGTGCAATTCAGCACTACGAACTACTCCGTTCAAAAAGGCTGCGCCACCGCTAACATTACGGTGAATCGCACCGGTGACACTTCGGGCACATCTACAGTCGATTTTCTCACCATAGACGAGACGGCGCTCCAACGTACCGACTATGCTTACAGTGCCGGCCGTTTGATCTTCAACCCGGGTGAAACCAGCAAAACCTTCCCCATCCTCGTGACCAATACTGGCTACGCTCGGGGTAATCAGATGCTCAAGCTCTCTTTGACGAGTTCATTCGGGGCCTTGATTGGCCCGCTGAACGGAGCCATCGTGCAGATCTCGGATAGTTCAACCAGCGACTCGCCAACGAACCCGATTGACGATGCCGGCACCTTAGTGTGCCAGAACTACCACGATTTCCTCGGGCGTGAGGGCGATGCCAGCGGTCTGGCGTTCTGGACTCTGCAGATTACACAATGCGGCACGAACCAACAGTGCATCCGGGACAAACGCATTGACGTCTCAAACGCCTTCTTCTTTGAGCAAGAGTTTCAGGATACCGCCTCTTTCTTTATCGACGTGTGGGAAGCGGCGTTCAATAACAAACCAGCGTACGGCGACTTTATCCTGGCCCGCAGTCGACTGGTTGGCGGTCCTCAACTGGATCAAAACAAAACGAGTTTCGTGACCGACTTCGTCCGCCGGCCAGACTTCATGGCGCTGTTCCCGAGCAGCATGACACCGGCGCAATACGTCGACGCACTGAATACGAATACCGGCAATTCCCTGACTCAAGCACAGCGTGACGCGCTGGTGGCCGGGTTGACGGGCGGGACGGAGACACGCGGGTCAGTGCTGCGCAAGGTGGCCGAGACTCCGACCTTTATCGATCGAATCTATAACACAGCGTTCGTTCTGGCGCAGTATTTCGAATTCTTGCGCCGCGGCGCGGACCAGGGTGGGTTTGATTTCTGGCTCAACCAGGTGAACCGATTTCCGATTCGCACCGTAGCTATTCAGCATGCGATGGTCTGTTCGTTCCTGACCTCGCGTGAGTATCAGGAACGTTTTAGCTCAGTGGTGAGTCGCACCAATGCGGAGTGTCCTCAGTAAACTGGAGCATCGCTGTGATTCCGTGTCGCTAATTGAGATTATCAAGTTGCAGGCCGATCGGATCGGCGCCTGCGCCTTTGAGACCGTCAATCACTTTAGCCACTTCGCCGTAGTTGATCGATCGCGGAGCCTTAATGAAAACTGTTTTCTCGATGCGATAGTCTTCCGGCAGATCTATTCGGTCATACATATCATCACGGTAAACGTGGTTCTGTTTGCGCTCTTGCAGTAGCTGCGCGAGCATGACGCTTAACTTCCCCATGTCTTCGACAGTGCCGAGGTCGCCAATTGCATTGAGTTTGAGCGTGTGATCCGGCGCGATTGTCACCACGAGTGTCTTTGGATTCGGGTGCAAAGGCCGATCATCCGGCTGCGTGGGCAATTTTGCGATAAAGAGGCTTGGCTTTAAAGGCGTAATCACCATGAAGATGATCAGCAAGACAAGTAACACGTCGATTAATGGAGTGACATTGATGAAAGGTGTCGGTCTG
>JBGPWL010000147.1:0-7589 GCA_041492185.1 Pyrinomonadaceae bacterium
CCGTGGTTGTCAGCGACGTAACCGGAGATCATCGTCCCGAGATCATAGTGGCCTCGGGGATTGGTGCAAGCTTAGGAGGAGTGCTCCAAGTTTTCAGAGCCGACGGCTCTTCTCTAGTCAGTATCTCGCAGATCGAAGGTAATCTATTTTGGGTGCAGAGGGGCGTTGGTTCGCCAAGCATTATCACAGCGCAATCCAGATATGAGAAAAAGCCGGTGTCCTATCGGTGGAACGGAAAGCAGTTCGTCCCAACTAATTGACTGCCAGGCGGATTCTGGCCAACTCAGACTATGGCGTCGCCTGTCAGGGCAGTGTGACCAACGCTGATGTTCTACGGTTCGATCAAGCCGAAATTCCCATCCCTGCGCTTGTAAAGCACGCCGACGCGATCGGTATCAGCATCGCGAAAGACCACAAACTGATCCGCTTCCGCCGAGAGGCGCAACGCGGCCTCTTCCGCGGTCATTGGTTTCACGGAGTAGCGGCGGGCAGCGATGATCCGGGGCGGCCGGGGCGTGGCTTCGAGTTGGCCGTCGGGTTCCGGCGCAACCGCGGCTGATCTTCTGGCGCCTTGCTTACGATCAATAACCTTCTTTTTCAGCTTCAAAGCCTGTTTCTCGACCTTGCTGATAGCTCGAGTGAGCGCCATGTACATGTCGACGTTGATATCCTTTGCGGTAAGGGTGTGATCGCGCCAGTAAACCACGATTTCGCCAATGTGGCGATTCTTCTCGACCTCAATGATTACGTGGGTTCTGGTTGCCGAGTTGTTGTTGAAGATGTGATCCAGCTTCTTGAAATGATCTTCGACGTGTTTGCGGATGGCAGGAGAAACCTCGACGTGGCGACCCGTGTATTCAAATCTCATTACGCTATCCCTCCTCGTTCTATACTTCGATGCTCAGCCCACCCGCTGACGCAGGCGGTACTGACAAATCAAACTACGGCGCGACGCTCGCGCGATCCGGGGATCTGCATCTGGTCGCGATACTTTGCCACCGTGCGCCGCGATAACCTTATTCCGTCTTTGGCCAGAATCTTTACGACCTGATCGTCAGTAATCGGATTGTGTGAATCTTCTTCTTCGATAAGCTTCTTGATCTTCAGTTTGATGATGCGCGTCGAAATTTCTTCGCCGTCTTCGTTCATCATGCCTTCGGTGAAGAAGCGTCGCAGCTCGATCACGCCCTGAGGCGTGTGCGCGTACTTGCGATTGACGACGCGAGACACCGTGGACAGGTGCATGCCGATGTCTTCGGCAATGTCTTTCAACATCATTGGCTTGATGTACTGCACGCCTTTATCCAGAAATTCGTGCTGACGGTGAACTATGGACTCGACCACTTTGTAAATCGTCTGGCGGCGGTGCTCGATGTTCCTCAAAAGATCGACCGCAGAGCGCATCTTCTCTCTGATAAAACTCTTCGTCTCATTGCTGACATTTGGCTGACTCAACATGTGCTGGTACTGCCCGCTGATGCGCAAGCGGGGACTCCCGTCATCGGCAAAATAGATCACATAGTCTTCGTCCGTTTCGTCCAGCTTTTCGATGTAAATCTCAGGCGCGATCAGAATAGGCTCTTCGGACGAATAACGTCTGCCGGGATACGGATCGAGGCTGCGGATGAACTGCAACTCACTGAGCAACGTGTCAACTTCGATCCCGATCTGCTTGGACAAATGGGGCAGCTTATGTTGTTGCAGATCGGAAAGGTGATCACTAATCAGACTGTTTGCGAGTCGATCGCTCTCTCCGCGCAGTTCGAGCTGCACCAAAAGGCATTCGCGCACCTCGCGCGCGCCGCAACCAACTGGATCGAGACGCATCACTGCCTGCCGCGCTGCTTCGACGGTCTCTTCGGACCACGGACCCATCGCCGCAATCTCTTCATTGCTGGCAGTCAAACGGCCGTCGGCGTCGAGGTTGCCAATCACGCAAATAGCCGCGTCCTGGACAGCGCCATCGATCGGATCCATGTGCAGTTGCCACTCGAGGTGCTCGGCCAGCGATGGAGCTTTCGTGAGAAACTGTTCAAAGGTCGGCGCGTCTTCCTTGTATTCAAACTCCTGGGTTTTGTATCCCGGATCAAGATAGTCCTGAAACTGCTGGCCAAAGTCGATCTCCTCAAACGAATCTCGGTTAGCGGGATCATTTGCCACCTCTTCAGTAGCCATTTCTTCCTGCTGATCCGCCGCAGAGGCATTTTCGACTGAGTCAACACCGGCTTCGACTTCACTGTCAGCAAAAGCCGCGGCCAGCGCTTCGCTATCTCCCGATCCGTTTGAAGATGGAGTGCCCAGGCTGCCTTCGCTCGCCTGGTCGGGCATGTGATCAAAATTGCTGGCCGCGTCGGCGCTGGCGAGATGATCGAGAATTTTTTCGGCCAGCTCTTGCGCTTCTTCCTGCGTCGCCACTTCTTCGAGCACCGGATTCTCGAGTAACTGCTGCTGAATCAGATCCGTAAGCTCGAGCGTGGTCATCTGCAACATCTCGATGCGTTGCCGCAACTGCGGCGTTAGCACGAGTCGTTGAGATAGGCTGGTAGTAAGCTTAAGCGACATTACTTCGTTTGCGTCTTCGGGGAGTTGTTCGCGCCTGTTTGCGCAGGAGGATTATAACCGATTCCGGACAGTTTGCGTCCACCACTTTCACATCCGGAACTTATCACCGAGATAGAGCCTTCGGACTTCCGCGTCCTCTGTCAAGTCTCCGGGCGCGCCCGAGCGAAAGATGCGGCCTTCGGCCATAATATACGCCCGGTCCGTGACTCCTAGCGTCTCGCGAACATTGTGGTCGGTGATGAGGATGCCAATGCCGCGATTACGCAAATAAATTATTACGTTCTGAATATCGTCAACGGCCTTCGGATCGATGCCAGCGAAGGGCTCGTCGAGCAAGATGTATTGCGGTTCAGTCGCCAGTGCGCGCGCGATTTCCGTTCGTCTTCGCTCTCCGCCGGAGAGCGCGTCGCCGCGTGTGTTCCGCACCTGAGCGATGCCGAATTCTTCCAACAACTCTTCCAGCCGTTTCAGGCGCTCTCGTCGCCGCAACCCCATGGTCTCGAGCACTGCGAGAATATTCTGCGCCGCCGTCATCTTGCGAAAGACGGACGGCTCCTGCGGCAGGTAGCCGAGACCCAGACGCGCGCGGAGATACATTGGCAACCTGGTGAGGTCTCGATCGCCGAGACGAACTGTGCCCGCGTCCGGCTGTTCCAAACCAATAATCATGTAAAACGTTGTGGTCTTGCCCGCGCCGTTGGCGCCCAACAGACCAACCACTTCACCCTTTTCGACGTGCAGGCTGACGTCGTCGACGACGCAGCGCTTTCCGTAAGTCTTGTAGAGATGTAACGCCGCCAGCGCTAACGACGAGGCGGCTTTCTGCGGCGTTGGTTCCGCAGAATTATCCGCGCGCGCACCAACGGTTTCCTGTTTGCGCTGCTCGGCACTCTCCCGATCCAGGGCTGGCATACTAATCGATTGCATTAACGGATGATCTCGTTCTATTCGACTGGCTTCTTGATCTTGTGCGTCGAGCGCACGCGGCCTGGTGATTGTGGTCCGCGCACGTCGTCGGCAACCACCTTGTTTTCCCTCATGAAGACGGTCAGGCGTCCGCCTTCAGTAGTGCCCTGCTCCGTGTCTTCGACGCGGGCCGGTTTTCCCTTGAGCACCGCGATTTCGTCCGCGCTCGTGTACTGGACCCAATCGCCGGTTCCCTTTCGATTGGGTTGCGTCAGCACAACGTTGCGCTGCGCCACAGTTTTCTCAACTTCGTTCGTGTCCTTCACGAGATAAATATCAGCAACACCACTATTGATTCGATCTGTTGCCTGCTTTATGTCGACGTTGTTTTCGTAGTGAAGCAGATGCTCCGAATCCGAATACCACATTGAATCTGCCGACGCGAAAACCGGCACTGTAGTCGTGACGCCTCTGTCTTTGCGCTTCGCGTTGTAGAGTGCGCTCTGCACGCGGCTTTCGGCGGTCATCTTTTTTTCGTCAACATAAATCGTCAGCTTCTCGGCGCGTACAAAATTATCATCCTGCCACGCGCGCGCGTTGCCGGTGTAGATGGCAACTCCAGTGTCCTGGTGAAACTCTCCACGATCACTGACGATGTAAACCGGACTCTTGACCTTCGTGAACGGCGTCGCGCCGTTTGTTTGCTCCTGACTGTAATAGGTCGTCGCGGTCTTTCCGCGCGTGTACGAAATGTGATTTGTCCAATCCGAATCCATCTCGATCGCTTTGGTGCGCGCGCGGGAATCCCAAACTGTCGGCTCGCCACCACGCAGTCGAATCATATCGTCCGCCGGAGTGTACGATGCGTTTGCCGCCGTGCCGTTGTGATCGTGTTCGTTGAATTTGGCGTCGCCCTGCGCGTCAAGCCGCTCGATGTCCTGCGTCTCGCGCACGAAAACAGCCGACATCTTTTGTGAAGTTATCGTACGCGTGCCGCGCTTCTCAGTTGGTTGAAACGGATCGATCACGGCCTTCGCGCCACCCGTCGCTACCGCGTTGTGGGCGAGGTTTCCGCTTTCGTAAAAATCGCAGTCAAAGCGCGGCGCGGTTAGCGTCTTGCGATCTGATTTCGCGTTCTTGATGACGGGCTCGGCGTAGAGTTCAGCGTTGCCGACTGCCTCCGCGCGCTCGAGATCTTTCCCCGTTGAACGCCAGGTTAGTTTGACGGAGTCCGCGGTCAGCCGTTTGTTCTCGGCGCGCGGGTCGTTCGCTTTTGACTTGGGCGCCGAAAGATTCACAACGGTACGGCCCTCTGCACGCATTTCTTTCAAAACGCTTTGATCGCCTTGCGGCTGGAAAGTTGTTTCCACGGTACTGGCGCCCGACATCTGCATCTCCGCATCCGCGCCCAGGCTCCGCGCGCGCGTGTCTCTTATCGCTACCGCGCGTTCCAGTCGCTGATCTTTGTCGAGAAAGAAGTCCATATCGACAGAGTGCATTTCGCCGGCGTGTCCCGGATCCATCGCACGCAGATAAGAATTGCCGCGCACTTCGACTTTTTGCAGGTGCTTCTGTTCGTTGAGCGTCGCATACATGTGATCGCCGCTCATCAGGTCCTGTTCCTGTTCAGCCGTCACGCCGCCGGAAAAATGGAGCTTCATCGATTCCTGCTCAAACACTGCATGCGCGGCACGGATTGTTACGGGACGGGACCGCGTCGAAGCCGGTTTCGCTTTTGGGTCCTTCAGCGTTTCGGGAGCAACGGTGATTTCCACGTCGCGGCGCAGCTCAAGTGTCTTCGCTTTTGATTCAACAACCGCGCCGGTCGCGTGGCCCGAGACGTTGTCACGACTGAAGGTCAGCGGAACATCGGTCGTCGCGACCTCCTTTGTCTGGTCATAGGCCAGCGATTCGGTATTCACCTTGAGCGCGTCTTTTGTCTCAATCTTGACGCTGCCCAGAAAAGAGATGACGTTGTTCTTTTGATCGTAGATGGCGCGGTTCGACGTGATTTGATCGGGCTTGTCGCCAACCGGCGGATAGACGGCAAGACTTACGTTCTCCAGTTCGTGATGTCCGTCCGCAAAAGTGATGTCCTGCGAAGCCCGCAGCCAGAGATAGAGGCGACCGCCTTTTGTGATTCGCTGTTCGTACCCGTTTACTCTTCCGGTCTCTTCTTTGGAAAGCTCAGCGGCTTTCGACGACATGACAAAGCGGCTATTGTGTCGGTGGCGATAATAAGAGACAGCAACGAACCCGACGCCCACGACCAGCACGAACAGCGCGATAAAACGCGTAAGCAAAGGCAGCCTCGCGCGCAAGCCAATCGCCACCGCTCGTTTTCGTCTTACTTCTTCCATTTCCTGGCTGTTTGCTCTTTCCCCTTTGCCCTCTGCCCTTTGCTCTTACTGGGCTGAAGCTACCTGCTGCAAATCCTCGACGCACAATTGCAGCCGCACTTCGTTATTCCAGGTGTTCGTCTCGATCGTGTAGGCCATTTCGATGCCTGAATTCACGCTCGGTGTTCGCTCCGAGCTTGCAACTCCATTCCACCACACAGTTTCCAAAGGCCGCCCGTTTGAACCCGCCAGCCGCAGCTTCAAATGCTGCTCTTTCATCACCAACGGTTCCGACAGCACTCGCAAGTTGCGCGTTAAGAATACAGGTCTTGGATTGCCAGCGCCAAACGGCTCGAGCGCGCGTAGTTGATTCGCCAGCTCAAACGTGATCGCTTCGGCGGGCAATTCCGCATCGATGATGATACGCGGTTGCAGATCTTCCTGTGTCAGATGCAACGCTGCATGCTGGTTGAGCCGGCGGCGAAATTCCTGAATTCGGTCGGCTTTGATTGTTATGCCCGCGGCGTGCGAGTGGCCGCCAAACTTTTCAAACAGCTCCGCGCATTCCGTCAGGCCATTCAAAAGGTGATAAGCCTCGATGCTGCGCGCGGAACCGTGTCCGATCTCGCCCTCAATCGAAATGACTACGCATGGGCGATTTACCCTTTCCGCGATCTTTGAAGCGGCAATTCCGATCACTCCGCGATGCCAGCCTTCACCGGCGATCACTGCCACATGCGAATAATCGCTCGTATCAGTAGCCGCTTCCAACTCCACAATCGCGCGCGCGGTAATCTCTGCCTGGACGTGTTTGCGTTCCTGATTGCGACGATCGAGATGCTCGGCCAATCGGCGCGCCTCGTCCGCGTCTTTCGTATCAAAAAGTTCGACGACCGCGCGTGCGGCGTCCATTCTTCCGGCGGCGTTGATGCGCGGCCCGATACGAAAACCCAGATCGTAAGCGCTCATGCCGCTGCCATCGCCGCAACCGGCAACTTCCATCAAAGCTCGCAGACCGGGATTCCTCGCTTTTGCCAGGTCCTTCAAGCCCAGTGCCACAATTGTTCGATTTTCGCCCACGAGTTTGGCGACGTCGGCCACGGTTCCGATTGCCACTATTTTCAAAAACGATTCCACTTGCGATTCGCGCCCGCGCTCGCGGAAAAGCGCGTGCACAAGTTTGTAAGCAACGCCTACGCCCGCCAAATTCTTGTCCGGATAAGTACAGCCGCGCTGATTCGGATTCAATACGGCAAACGCAGGCGGCACCCCTTCATTCTCATCGGGCAGATGATGATCGGTGATGATTACATCGAGTCCGTGGTCCCTGGCCCAATAAAGCGGCTCGTGCGCGCGGATGCCGCAGTCGACGCTGACTACTAATTTGTATCCATCGGCCGCGGCTTTTTCCAACGCCGGTTGCTGAATGCCGTACCCTTCGGTAAACCGATGCGGCACGTGATATCCCACTGTCGCGCCGAGCAACTTCAGCGCGCGCAGCAACACCGCCGTGCCCGTGGTGCCATCGACGTCGTAATCGCCGTAGATGAGAATCGGCTCGGCCTGATCAATTGCGCGCAGCAACCTCGCAACTGCTTCGCGCATTCCCAGCATTAAGTAAGGATCATGAAGTTGATCGTAAGAAGGCTGTAGGAATGCTCTGGCGGAATTTTCGTCCCCACATCCGCGGGCGATCAGTAGCGAGGCTACGACGGGGGCAACGCCAAGATTACGGGCGAGGGAGGCAGCACGCCGCGTGTCTTGCGCACGCACGATCCACCG
>JBGPWL010000075.1:0-23077 GCA_041492185.1 Pyrinomonadaceae bacterium
ATTGACCAGGATCGTTATTGGCGGTAATGGGCTGCAAAATCCGCAGCGGATCAGACGAGGGAGGAACAAAAGCATACACAACTGTTGTCAAGGAAGACATGAGGCGAACTGAGTGAGAGCTGGAAAGTCATGGCCGCGGACAGGCGAGAATAAGGAATAGACGTTGCGTGAGCTAAGGATCGTCGCCAAGGATTCGTTGAGCACTAAATACTGCGTCGCTTAGTGTGGCGATTTCCATGATCGCTTAAGGAGGATTGAGATAATGCCAAGAGCAGACAAGTCGAGTTACACGGACAAACAGAAACGGAAGGCCGAACACATTGAGGAAGGCTACGAAGACCGAGGAGTTTCAAAGAAGGAAGCACAGGCGCGCGCGTGGGCCACAGTGAACAAAGAATCCGGCGGTGGCAAGAAAAGCGGATCGGGTCGCGGCAAAAAAGGAAAGCCACGCACATGAGCAGACCCCCAAACATTGATCCGCCATCGCCGGATGGACCGCTGCGCGCGCGTCCGATTAAGACATTCAAAACGATACAGCGAACACAAAATCATACATGCTTGAGATGGTTGAATCGGCCAGCATCATTCCCACACAATCGCTGACTCCTCCAAAAGTCTTTTGGTTTCCTCCCGCGACGTGGGAATGGCGCTTGCCTTACTCAACGCCGTACGAGTTTGAAAATTTTCTTTATTTGAATCGGCCACTGGTGACCGCGTACGCAAGAGATTGTTCGCGCGGTAACTCTGCCGACCAGACGACAAACTTAAAGGAGAAAGCCAATGGCATATGATGAACAAACCAGCAAAAGCAGAGTCGTAGTTCAGACTCCGGCGTCTCGGCGCGAAGTGGTGCAGACCGAAAGGCAATACACGCCCGAAGGCAGCGGCATGTCGGCGGCAATGGTCACTGCCCTTGTAGTGGTATCGTTAGCGGTGATAGGGCTGCTCTTACTTTTCTTTATGACGAGATCCCAAGACGACGCGAACAACAATGCGAACCTTGCGGCGCAACAACAGCCACCGCAAACCACAGTGGTGCAGCAGCCGTCTCAACAGCCGCCCGTGATCGTGCAACAGCCGGCTCCGGCGTCGCAGCCGGCGCCGATCATAGTTAACCCGGCACCGACTGGTGGAACAGAGGCCGGCGTTCCCGATGATGGGTCGATTCGGGCTGAGATAGACAAGCGCCTGCTTGAAGATCCCAAGCTTTCAAATCTGGGTATCACAGCGACAGTAACGGCAGGCAGAGTGACTCTGACCGGCAAGGTAAACACTGAACAGTTGAAACATCAGGTGGAGAAACTCGTCAGGGCAGTGAGGGGAGTCAAGGCCGTGGACAATCAAATCGTCGTAGTCACGGCGTAGAACTTCCTTTGCTGAAGCGGAGGCGGAGGCAAAACCGTTACTGGTATTAGGCCAGTGCCTCTGCCTCCAGCGGTAGCCGAATAAAGTACATGGTCTACAGGATGAGCCCAGGGCGTCTCCACGATAAACAAAGATTCCCCGGTTGGGACTGTGATACAGTTAGAAATTGATTTCACGGCTTAATCGCTTTTGTTTCTCCCTCCAGCCATCAAACTGAGAGAAAGCAATGATGACTTTGGAAACTCGCAGCGACGCCAGTGCCTTGAACGGAATGCGCATTCTCGTCGTGGACGATACTGAGGACAACGTAGTCATGTTGCAATACCTGTTCGAGCTCGCTGGAGCCAAGACGATCGCCGCTACGAGCGCTGCCGACGCGCTGCGAATCGCTGCCGCCGAAGACTTTGATGTGGTGCTTTCTGATATCTCCATGCCGAAAATGGATGGCTTTGAATTCTTGCGGAGACTCCGAGCGCTACCAGGCAAGCAGGATGTGCCGGTATTGGCTATCACCGGTTTCAGCCGGCCCGAAGACATCGAGCGCGCGCTCAGTGAGGGTTTCTTTTCTCACTTAACAAAGCCCTTCGATTTAAAAACGCTCACCGAAATCTTGCAAATGGCGACGAAGAGGAAACGGCAAGGCCAAAAAAGAGATTCCATCGACTAATTGATAACCAAACCCACGCGCGAATCAAGTCCGCACCCACCTCGCGCAAAATTCAGTTCGCGTCAAAGCAATGAGTTCTCTCACTCGCCGGACCTTCCAAAAAGTTACGAATTAATTCCTTCAGACAGACGTAGTCCACCGGCTTTGCCAGGAAAATGTCACAGCCCGCGGCGATCGCCTCGTTACGAGTACTGGCAGCCTCATACGCTGAGAGGGCGATGATCGGCGTGCTGCTAATTTCGGGGATTTGACGGATGCGTCTTGTCGCCTCCATCCCGTCCAGTAATGGCAGGCCAATGTCCATGATTACCAAACCGGGTTTCTCTTCCTGGGTTAGC
This sequence comes from Pyrinomonadaceae bacterium, assembly GCA_041492185.1. Lineage (GTDB taxonomy): Bacteria > Acidobacteriota > Blastocatellia > Pyrinomonadales > Pyrinomonadaceae > JAOAPY01. The sequence continues at coordinate 2,371 of JBGPWL010000075.1, forward strand.
CGAACAGCGTCGACACCGTTTGCGGCCTCCACGACCCGATAGCCGCTCATTTCAAGCAACATCCGCATCATGCGGAGATTGTCTTCGTAATCATCAACTATTAGAATGGTTCGTGCAGGCCCCTGTCGGTGACGAGCTAACTTTTTCTTCCCTGTATTACTAGAATGCGCTGGCACAAACATTTTGTTAGCTATTTAGTACCGAAACGAAACATGTTCATCAAGAGATCTCGCTAGTATCTGGCGAAAAAGGAGCAATCGACCCGTAGGCATTGATGCGGTTCTAAATGAAATTGACCCAATACCAATCCGAAATCACGCGTAACCCAGCAACAACTGCAGACGGGGAAAGGCTGCAGGATCTCGGGCGCGCTTGCGTTGAAATAGTTCACGACGCCCGCAACGAATTAAACGCCCTCAAACTGTATGCCACGTTCTTACAGAGGCGGAGTGAAGAAGCTGGTTGGCCGGCAGATGAACGAGAGACCCTTGCCAAAATCTTGGTCGGCCTGGAACGAGCGGCCTGCGACTTGACTATGCTGGTTCGATATAGTCGACCAATTGAACCGGTGAAGCGCGCAGGAATCGATTTGCGGGAGATAGTTTGTGGCCTTCCACTTGATGCTGGACTTTGTTCCGCACTGACCGGCGATCCAAAGGAATCGCTCGTTGCCGAATCGGATGTGGCCGACTTCAGCGGCAGTTTTGATCCTGTTTTGATGACTGAGGCTCTCAAGGCTATCACGCTTAGTGCTATAAAGCTGCGGCGTCAGAGAGATGATTCAAAGCCGTTGAGGATTTGCCTGCGGCGAGAAGAATCTGGACCGGTCAACTCAGCCCGCATCGAGTGGCAGGGTGTTGGGTTTAGCGCCGGGAATCTGGTAAGCGGAACCGGTGGAATGATTGAGGTTCGCGTTTCGCTTGCCGAGAAAATTGTGGCGGCTCACCACGGGATAATGGAGCGCAACTCTGGCTCGCTGGCTGTACGCCTGCCACTTACTTGTTAGGGAAGACAAGGCTACAGACATTTCTGGAGCGAGAATTCAACTACGATTGGGGGAAGCCATGATAAACGGAAAGGTTAGGATTCTTGTTATCGATGACGAGCCGATGATGGCCGACTCGTTGAAGCAAAACCTGATTGAGGACGGTTATGCGGTGGACATCGCCACCACGGGTTCCAAAGCAATCGAATGCTTCGACCGGTTCGGGCACCAGATTGCCATCTGCGACCTGGTGCTGCCTGACGTGGATGGGCTCGAAGTGATGCGTCACATCAAAGACTCGCGTCCCACGACAGAAGTGATCATGGTTACGGGTTACGGCTCAGTGGCCAAAGCGGTCGAGGCTACCAAGGCCGGGGCTTTCTATTTTGTCGAGAAGCCTTTTGACTTTGGGGAGATACTGTTGCTGATCGAAAAAGCATTGGAGCACAACCGATTGGTAGCCGAAACGACAAATATGCACCGGCAACTCTCGACGCGCTCTGAGTATTTCAACATCATTGGCGGCTCGAAACAGATGCAGGCGATCTACGAGACCATCGAATCAGTAGCAAAGTCAGACGCTAATGTTCTTATTGTTGGCGAATCTGGCACCGGCAAAGAATTGATTGCCAACGCGATTCATTACAACTCACTACGTTCCAAGCAGCCCTTTATCAAAGTCAACTGCGCGGCCCTGCCAAAGGAACTGATTGAATCGGAGTTGTTTGGGCACACCAAAGGCGCCTTCACGGGAGCCCACGCGGAAAAAGAAGGACTACTTCAGCACGCTGCTGGTGGTTCGTTATTGTTGGATGAAATAGGGGAGATGCCGATCGAACTTCAACCCAAACTTCTGCGAGTATTGCAGGAACGCAATTATCGCAAGATTGGCTCGGAGAAGACGCATGAGGTCGATTTCCGACTTGTAACTTCGACGAACCGTCTTCCGGCTGACGCCATTCGTGACGGATCTTTGCGTGATGATCTCTTTTATCGAATCTCAACTATCACCATTCATGTGCCGCCACTGAGGGAGCGGAATGAAGACCTGCAACTGCTAGCAGAGCATTTCATCGAGTTGTATGTCAGGAAATATGAGCGTCCGATCACTGGGGCTTCCCCGGCAGCTTACCAATACCTTTTTGCTCACGCCTGGCCCGGTAACGTGCGCGAGTTGCAGAACACAATTGAGCGGGCAGTGTTGCTAGCAAAAGGCACAAAAATTGAACCTGTCGATTTGGGATTCAACAATGGCGGCCCGCCGAGCGGGGCGCCAACAGAGGTAGCCTGGAACGTCCCACCAAATATGACGCTCGAGGAGATGGAAAAAATCCTAATCGAAAACACTCTGAAGCGAACCGGCGGAAATAAACAGGCTGCAGCCAGCGTTCTGGGCATCTATCGCCCGCGACTCTACAGCAAGATCAGAAAGTATAATATCGATACGGGCGAACTCCGGGCGATGTAAGACAGACGCGTGGTTGTTTCCTGTCAACAGAGAGTCTTTGGGAGCGCTAAGATAATTTCCCAAAAAAACAAATGCGGGCTGTTGGAATCCTGTTGGGCCCCCGGCCACATCAGGATCACCGACCAACGGCCCGCAATTATCGCTCTTAGGACTGCTGCTCTTGGCAGCTCCGCTCCCCCGAAGGAGCTGACATGGGCTTTATCATTGCGAGAGGACGCCTCCCCCAAAGCTTCCGCTCGCCGCAATCTAAGAGCCTGACCCGATTTACCCTTTTTCTTCCTTGTTCATAAGCGGAAACGTTGGCAACGTGCGTGCCAGCCCGTTTCCGTCTTGAAAAGTTGGAGAGGTCGCCATCGAATGTCGGATATTTTGCGGAGAGTTTCGTCGCGGGACTAACAGTGCGCTTCTCTTTACTACGCCTGCATTCGGCGATACTAACGGTTGCACTTGTATTCGATCAGTACATTCCGGAGTTTGTGAGCGAACGATAATCGCTCCAATCCATCTGATACTTTGACCTCATTAACCTGCGCGGCGATCTCACGGGCAGTGAAATCAACTGTGAACTGGAGAGTTGTGAACAATCCCAGCGTCGACGTTACGCTGAGCTTCCTTAAGTTTGTAAATGCTCGCGGTTCCTTCTTTTCTTAGGTTCGAGATCGAGACATCAGGACACATCACTTCATTGAAGGAACCGTCGCCATTCTCGTTTGAAGACGAACGGGCGGCATGACTGTTGCCCTAAACCATCTCGCAATTACATTCGAGTTCGAAGAAAGGATGGCGAATCGACAATGCTTTGGACAATTCTCATGATACTACTAGTTTTGTGGTTGTTAGGTTTGATCGGCGGCATTGGAGGCAACTTAGTACATTTGTTGCTCGTGGTAGCGCTGGTCGTTTTAATTATTCAACTGATTACGGGCCGTCGAGCCGTCGTTTAGTAACCGTTCGTGACGATGTCAAGGAAATGTTAGCGATGCGCGGGATTGCCGCTCTTAAGAGACCGTCTGAGAATGGTGTCTCAAGATTGCGCTATGTCGCGCGGACCTGCTTCGCCCGCCTTGTAAGTTCGTGCCGATAGCGCGATACTATGGCGACCGTTAGACAGTGTTCCGCGGAAATTGCCTGCTCAGGACAAGCCTGAGTGTGCAAACGCATTGCTTCTGATAAACAGGCATTATTTAATTGCGCCGACTTCTGCGATTTGCTGGGCATTAGCATTTTAGTTGATATACCAGCGCGATTTAGTGCAGCGGTTAATTATTGTCATCCCTGAGCCGAACCGCTCGCGATCATTCGATAACAAAGACAGCTCAATCCTTTTTGCGGTGATGAAAGGGGCGATCTATAAACTCGCTCAACTCCTTCAAGTTTTTGTTTCTAAGCGCACTCTGCGTTGTGGCGCTTGCCGGGCCGATTTCGCAGCACAGCGCGCTGGCCCAGCAAGTGACAGGTCGCATCAAGGGCACTGTCACCGTAACGACTGGGACCGCCGGCGCGACGCCCAGTTCGCTTCCTGGCGCGCGACTCACACTGGTCAATCGCGATCTACCGCAACAATCCTTCAAAGCAGTTGCCGATGATGGCGGCAATTTCATCTTTAACGATCTGCCGGCGGCGACGTTTGTTCTGACAGTTGAGGCTGATGGTCTGCCAAAAGTTTCTCGCGAGATCAATTTGCCGGCGGGTGCAACCCTGGCCGTCGAGATCGTCATGACGGCGTCCCTTTCCGAAATCGTAACCGTGCGTGAGGAAGAAGGACTACTCAGCGCCGGCGAGACAGCGACCTCGAACACCGTCCGCGCTGAAAAACTGGAGGAGCTTCCCTTGCGCGCGGATAACTACCAGGGCGCGCTGCCGCTGACGCCCAGCGTGGTTCGCGACGTGAATGGAAGGGATCACATCAAAGGGACTCGCGCCGGCGAGAATGCATACACAGTCAACGGCGCAGATGTGACTGATCCCGTTAACGGGAACCTGGCTTTTGACATTCCGCTGGAAGCGGCTGCCAACGTTCACGTCGAAGATAATCCTTACTCGGCAGATTTCGGCCGGACAAGTGGCGGCGCAAGTAATCTCGAAACCAAGTCGGGTGGCGATAAGTACAAGTTTGGTGCAGCGCGCGTTTTTCCGGTTTTTCATAATATCCTCGGCGGTAAGGTCGATTCCTTCCGTCCGCGTTTCACTTTTGAAGGGCCAGTCGTCCGCAAGCGGCTCAACTTTTTACAATCGTTCGAGTATCGCTTCTCGCGGATCTACGTCCCCAGTCTGTCAGCGCCGCGCGACAATTCGACGTCTGAGGCTTTCAACTCTTTCACCCAATTCGACCTGGCGGTAAACAGCAATCATCGCCTGAAGTTCGTCGGGGCATTCTTCCCCGAGAAGAAGCGCTCTGTCGGACTGAATACTTTCAATCCGCAGGAGACAACTCCAAACACAAAACAGCATGGAATGCTCTTTTCAGTTTCCGAACAGGCCATCTTCAGCGATCAATCCTTTCTCAGCTCGCTTTTGGCGTACAAGACGTTTGGTTTCGATGTATTTGGCCAGGGGTCGCAACCGCTTACACTCCTTCCCGACGGAAACACCGGAAGTTATTTCGCCGACACGCAGCGTTCGGCGCAGCGATGGCAATGGCAGGAACAATACTTTGCGCGGACCCTCACGCTCGTGGGCCAGCATTCGTTGAAGTTGGGCGCCGAATTCGATCACACAAATCTGTCCGGACGTTTCAACTTCCGGCCCATCGAAATTCGGCGAAGCGATCAAACTCTAAGCGAGCGGATCGATTTTGTGGGCCCGACGGTCATCGATAGGCCGCTGACCGAGCTGGGCGCCTTCATCCAGGATCGTTGGGTAATCAGCAAGAGCGTCACGCTCGACGGCGGGCTGCGGCTTGACCGCAACAATATCTCGACTCACCGCGATATTTCGCCGCGCGTCTCGCTCCTCTATCTCCCTTTTAAGAACGACCGCACGATTGTGCGCGGCGGCTTGGGTTTGTTTTACGATCGCAGTGCGCTGTCGAACCGGTATTTCGAACCCGAAAATTTAACTGACGACGACGAGTTGGCCGACAACCCCGCGATCGGATTCAATTCCACAAATTTTCCCGGTCGAGTGGTGACTACTTACGGACCCGATGGCGCCACGATCGTTGATGGGCCACATGCCTTCGCGAACATAATCAAGAATCCGCTGCGAGACGTTCGCAGTGTGCGCTGGAGCTTACAAATCGATCGGCGCCTCGGAAAACACTTGACCCTGCGTACCGGTTATCTTCATCGCTCCACGAAAAACGAACCCCTCGTTGTTCCTAAGCTCACGGCCGACGGTCGAGGATTGCTCATTCTCAAGAGTCGAGGTCTGGCGCGGTACCACGAGTTCCAGGCATTAGCTCTCTATGACAGTCCCCGTTTTCGCAATTGGACTGTTTCCTATGTGTGGTCGAATGCTCAGGGCAGCCTGAACACCGCGGATAACTTTTTGGGCGATTTTCCCGCGTTCGTCATACGACCGAATCAGTACGGCACGCTGCCCTTTGACATACCGCATCGTTTCCTCGCTTACGGAGAGGTGAAAGCGCCGAAGGGCATCACGGTAATGCCGGCGCTCGAAATTCGATCCGGATTTCCGTTCTCGTTCGTCAGCGAGCGACTAGACTTCATCGGCCCTCGCAACCGCGCGCGGTTTCCGACCTTTATGTCCCTGGACGCGACCATCTTGAAGGCGTTTAGGGTTCCGTTCGTCGACAAAAAAGCGCGGGCCGGCGTCGTCATTTTCAACATCACGAATCACTTCAATCCGCGCGACGTGCAAAACAATCTTGGAAGTGTGCGGGTTGGACAGTTCTTCAACAGTCTGGCCACATCTGTCCGCGGCAAGTTTGAACTCGATTTTTAGTGCTGCGTGGATGTGTGGGCGCTACTGCTTTAACGTTTCTGCATTCGATCCTCTTCATATACTATTTTCCGCGATCAGCTAACGCCTGTTGCAAGGAGTAAAACCTTTGAAGCAGTGTTTATCGAGGCGGGGATTGCTGCGTCGTGCGAGCGTGGCCTTTGTCTTGTTGCCGGTAGCCACCATCACGGTATGCCACCATGATCGCGCCAGGACACAGGACAGCCAAAAACACGTCTCTGGTCCAGCGGCGGCCGTCGAGACAACGACGTATCATGGCGTGGGCGTGGTGAAGTCAACAAATGTGAAGCGGCCTTCAATCGAGATCGATCATGAAGACATCAAGGGGCTGATGCCGGCGATGACAATGGAGTTTTACGTTAAGGGTAAATCGTTGCTTGAAGGATTGAAACCTGGGGATCGAATCGAGTTCAGGCTCGAAAACGGCGTCGGTGGCCTGAAAATCACCGAGATAAAGAAGCGCTAGTGTGCTGTAACACCTAATTCTTTACAGTCTGCCATTCATGCGACTATGGACAGGCTATGGAACTCGACGGTCGTGTTTCTTCGTATTCGTTCGTGTGATTTCGTGGATCGTTTTTCTGCGATTGACCAACGGACGATCCACGAAGTTACACGAAAAGGCCGAAACCTACACGAACAACTCTAATAATGCCGAGTCCTTGATTTCTCCTGCCGGTGCACGGTCGAAGTGGTGCAAGGAAATAGGTGTTACGGCACACTAGTGTGAATGCGTCGCGGGATTCATCTTCAGCCACTCTGCGCGCAGGAGAAAACTCCCTTCAGTAACAATTCGTTCGCCGACGGTGAGGCCCTCAAGAACAGGATATCGCCCGTTCGATTCCGGTCCAAGTCGCACCGGTCGCATCACAAACACATTCGGATCTTTAGTGGCCACAAACACAATCTGCTGATTGTTGATATTCTGCACGGCCTCCTTCGGCACTACTGGCGTTGTTGTTGTCGCGCCGGCGATCGCCGCAAACGAGACGTTGACGTACATCCCGATCTTCAGTGCTTGTCCCGGGTTCGCCAACTCGATTCGAACTTGAGCAGTGCGCGTGGCCTGGTCGAGCGACGGATCCACATAAGCAATGCGACCGCGAAAGACACGACCCGAATAAGCATCCGTCGTAATGGTTGCGCCGCTGCCGACACGCACGCGTCCCAAGTCTTTTTCATAAACTTGCGCGATCACCCAGACACTTGAGAGATCCGCGACACGCGCGACCTCTTTGTTAGCTGCGATAACTTCGCCGGGATTTGCTGAACGACTGACTACTGTGCCCGACGCCGGTGCCGGCAAACCGACTTCCGAACTGATCTGTGACGAATTTTTTAGCTGGTCTATTCTCTGCGGCGTCAAGCCGAGGAGCAGCAGCTTCTGTCGCTGCGACGCAACTTCTGATTCAGCGGTGCGCAACTGAGTCGTTGCTTGTTCATACTCTTCGCGGCTCGCAGCGCCAATCTCAACCAATTGTGCCTCGCGCCGGTGGTGCTTGTGATGCTCTTCGAGTTGGGCCAATGCGGTTAGATAACGCGATTGGGCCATCGCCAGCTCGTCGCTGAAGACGACTGCGATAATTTGACCGCGCTTGACGTCGTTCCCCAGCTCGACATCGACGCGTCGCAAGATGCCACCGACCAGAGAAACCACCGGCGTGGTCCGATAAGCATTTGCCTGGACGGTTCCAGTTGCCGGCGGACCACTTGCGCTTGAACCATCGCTGGCAAGCTGCTCACCGATGGGTTCGATCTTCAAGCCCGCATGATTCAACACGTCTGCCGCCAGCGTGATCGTAGCTTCCTTACCCGTTGGCGCTGATTCACCAGCGCTCGGTTGACTCGTCGTGACGTTGGTGGGCGCAGGCACCGGGCGACCGGCGCGACTGCCGCGCGAACGCAAAAACAAAAAGAGCGCGGCGCCGGCAATCGCAATGAGTACAACCGCTATGACGATGATCGGAGCACGCGAACGCCTTTGCGATTGCGGCTCCTCGTCCATAGGTGATGGCGATAGACCATCCCCATTCGACGGGCTCGGGCTGACTTCACCCGGCGTTTGGCCTTCTTTGGTTTCGTTCATTTTCTCATCAACTCCGGTGATGCACTGGCGCGCGCGATATCAACTCGCGCCAGAAATGTTTCCAGCAGCGCGTCGATGTAGCCATTTTCCAACTCGATGTAACGACGCTGCTCGGCAATGTAGTCAAGCAGAGTTTTCGAACCCAGCTCGTAAGTTTGGCGCACCACGTCCAGGTTTGTATTTGCCTGCTCCCTTACGCCCACGCGATAGATCTCCATCGCCCGCGCGGCGTGTTCGTAGCGAGCGTATGCGGTGGCAACTTCGCGCCGCACCGTTAACTCCGCAAAGGCGCGCCGTTGCTTTGCTGCCTCGGCGTCGTAGGCGGCCGCCTCGATCGCTCCCTGGTTCTTGTTGCGCACCGGCAAATTCAGCGTCACCCCAAACGTGACGAAGTCAAAAACGCCCTGAACGGGCCGTAACTGACCAGCATCGTTGACTCCGGAAACAGGAAAGCTTGAGTTCATGCGCTGGTAACCAGCGGTGAGACTCGCATCGGGCCGGCCTTCGGCGCGGGCCTGGGCAATCTTTGCCGCGGCCAATCTTTCAGCCGCGCGCGCCAGTTCAAGATCCGGTCGCTCGCGCAACGCACGTTCAGTCGCTTCAGAAATTGAAGTCACTGGCTCAATCAATTTGTCAAAATCTCCGCGCAACCGGAGCGGCTCTTCGGGCGTCATGCCAATTACGTTACGCAGATCGAGCAAAGCCACTTCCACCCTGCCTTCGTCAGTCTCGCGGATTGAACGAAGCCGGTTGACTTCGACCAGCACGATGTTTTGTTCGAGCGGCGGCGTGCGACCTTCGTCAACGCGCGCCTGCACAAGCCGGTAGCCGCGCTGACTGGTCGTCAGCAGCTCCTCGGCGAAACCGAGCTTGAGTATCTCGGCCAAAGCTGCGCCAAATTTTGCGCGGACTTCGGCAGCCAGCAGCCGCTCGCGATCGGCGACCATCTTTTCGCGCAGTTCCAATTCGCGCTCGGCGACAGTGATGCGCGCCGTGCGCCGCCCACCCAATTCGAGCGGCAGCATCCCTGTTACCATCGTCGTGTAATCCGGACCGTTCGCTTGCTTTGCGCCATTTATTTCGAGCGATGGATTCGCGCGCAGGGCTGCCTGCCTGACCAGCGCGCGCCCCGCCTCGATCTCTTTGCGCGCAGCCAATAGTTCGCCGTTATGTTCGAGCGCGTAAGTGACGGCTTCGTCAGCGGTCATGCCGGCGCTCCGATCCACGTATCTGGCCAAAGTCGATTGCTGATTCTGTTGCTTCTGAGGTTGGTTGGTTGAAACATCAGTGACCGGTGCTGAGTTAATGGTTTGCGCAATGACTGCCAGCGGCATCGACAGAATGGCAACAATCGCGAGCATAGCAAAGCGAGACCATCGCGAGCTGGCTCTCTCAATTTCTTTGCGTCTCTCCCTTTGCGCCTTTGCGCCTTTGCGGGAAACTTCTTTCTTGTTAACCCTAAACCTCATCTTCATTTTCCAACTCCTCCTCAGTAACCACTGGAACTACTGGTGGATCTGCTGAACCGGTCTCTACTTTCAGCTTGCGCGCTCGCAGCGAATAAAAGATCACCGGTGTGACGATCAGCACATGCAGTAAACTCGAAACCATTCCGCCAAGCACCGGCGTCGCCAGCGGTTTCATCACCTCCGACCCTGCGCTCGTGCTCCACATGATTGGCAACAAACCAGCAACAACGGTCGAAACTGTCATCACCTTTGGTCGCAGACGCAGCAACGCGCCTTCCATCACTGCCTCCATCAATGTCTGGCGCGTCAGCGTTCCCAACTCCTCCTGCTTTCGCGCGACTGCTTCTTCGAGATAGATCACCATCACGACGCCTGTCTGCACGGCAGTGCCAAACAACGCAATGAAGCCGACCCACACCGCGACGGAAAAGTTGTAACCCAGCGCCCAAAGCAGATAGACGCCGCCGGTCAAAGCAAACGGCACGGCCAGCAACACATGCGCGGCCTCGAGCGCCGAGTGATAGGTGATGTAGAGCAACCCAAAAATGATCACGAGCACAATCGGAATGACCAGCATGAGTCGCTGCCGCGCGCGTTGCTGGTTTTCGTACTGTCCGCTCCAATCGATGTAGTAGCCGGCCGGCAACTGTATCTGTCGCGCGAGCGCGCTCTTTGCTTCTTCAACAAAACTGCCGACATCGCGACCGCGAACGTTCAAGAGCACCGTGCCCCGCAGCAATCCGTTCTCGCTGGAGATCATCGTCGGACCTTCAACCGTGGAGATGTCCGCGAGTTGACTCAGCGGAATCGGCGCGCCTGTGGGAGAGGTAACGGGAATCTGACCCAGCGCTGCCGCGCTGTCGCGAAACTGCGGCGCGTAGCGCACGCGCACGGGAAATCTCTTGCGCCCCTCGATCGTGACCGAGATGTTCGTCTCGCCAATTCCTTTTTCGATCGCGTCCTGAATCATTCCCGTGTCGATGCCATAACGCGCGGCAGCGGTCCGATTAACCTTGATATCGATATACGGCGCGCCGCTGATCTGTTCGGGATAAACGTCGACTGCATTCGGCACCGTCTTGACCACTTCGGCGACGCGGCGCGAAAGGTCTTCGAGAGTTTTCAGATCGTTGCCAAAGATCTTGATCCCGACCTGCGAGCGAATTCCGGTCGTGAGCATATCGATGCGATTGATGATCGGCTGTGTCCAGATGTTCGTCACTCCGGGCAGCCGCAGCTTTTCGTCCATTTCCGCGATCAGTTTTTCGCGCGTCAGGCCCGGTCGCCATTGCTCAGGTGGTTTCAGATGAACGATCGTCTCGGTCATGTTGATCGGCGAAGGATCAGTTGACGTTTCCGCCCGACCAGATTTGCCGGCGGCCCACTCGATTTCGGGGAAACTTTTAAGAATCGCGTCCTGTTTGCTCGTTATCTTCAGCGCTTCGTCGATCGAGATCGCCGGATCGGTAACCGGCATGAACATCAGGTCGCCTTCGTTCAGCGGTGGCATGAACTCATTGCCGATGCCGGTCGCCAAAACAATCGCGCCGGTGAAAAGAATGAGCGCCGTCAATACCGTTAACAGCCGGTGACGCAAAGCAAATTTGAGCGCCGGACGATATAACGCTTGCAGGAAACGCATCACTGGATTCGATTGTTCGGAGTGAAATTTTCCGCCGAGCAGAAAACTGCACAGCACCGGCACGAGCGTCACGGCGATAATCGTCGCGCCGGCCATTGCAAAGGTCTTGGTGAAGGCGAGCGGATGAAAGAGTTTGCCTTCCTGTCCCGTCAGCGCAAAGACGGGAACGAACGCCAGGATGATGATCGCCATTGAGAAGAAGACCGGACGGCCGACGAGCTTTGTCGAATCGAGCACCGTCTGCCAGACGCGCAGCCTGTCCTTTGGATCGACGCCGCGCTTCTCAAGAAAGCGAAACGCGTTCTCAGTCACCACAATGCCGGCGTCAACCAGCACACCGATGGCGATCGCGATGCCGGACAATGACATTAGATTTGAGCTGATGCCGGCGTAGTGCATGAAAAGGAAAGAGAGCAGCACCGCCAGCGGCAAAGGGATCGTGACGATCAGAATCGACCGAAAGTGTGCGAGGAAAATGATGTGCGCCAGCGTCACGAGCAGCAGTTCTTCAATCAGGGCGCGTTTCAACGTTTCGGTCGCGCGGTTGATAAGCTGTGTCCGATCGTAAAAAGGAACGATCCGTACACCTTTAGGCAGGCCGGATTGCAGCGCCGCGATCTTCTGCTTTACTGCGTCGATTACTTCCAGCGTGTTGACGCCATAACGCGCAATTACCACTCCGCCGACAGCCTCTTTGCCGTTTTTGTCGAGCCCGCCGATGCGAAATGCGTTGCCAATCTTCGCCTCTGCGACGTTCCGCACGTAGATCGGAGTGCCGTTTGAAGAGCCGATGACGATGTTCTCGACATCCGCCACCGATTGGATCAAACCCACGCCGCGCACGACTGCCCACTGGCCTGCTTGCTCGACGACGTTGCCGCCGACGTTGTTGTTCGAGCGCTGCACGGCTTCGACGACTCTCGACAGCGGGATTGCGTAAGCGCGCAGTTTGTTGGGATCGACGTCGATCTGATACTGCTGCACATACCCACCAACTGACGCCACTTCCGCTACGCCCGGCACCGAATTCAATTGATAGCGCACGAACCAGTCCTGCAAAGTGCGCAGGTCGCGCAGATTCATTCCGTCGCTTTCGAGCGTGTACCAGAAGATCTGACCTACACCTGTCGCATCCGGCCCCAGCGTAGGGGTGACGCCGGCGGGAAGTTGCGCTGATACCAAATTCAGTCGCTCCAAAACGCGCGTACGAGCCCAGTAGAGATCGACGTTGTCTTCGAAGATCACGTTGATCATCGAGAAGCTAAACGCCGAGCTGGCGCGCACAACGCGAACGCCGGGCAAGCCTTGGAGGTTAGTGACCAGCGGATATGTGACCTGATCCTCGACCTCTTGCGGCGAGCGACCCGCCCAGTCGGTGAAGACGATGACCTGGTTGTCAGAGAGATCCGGGATCGCGTCAATCGGCGTGCGCAGCAAGGCCCAATAACCCCAGAGAGCAAGGCCCAGATAAAGCGCCAGCACGATGCCGCGATTGCGCAAACTAAATTCGATCAAGCGATGGATCATTGCCAGTAATCAGTCGTCAGTAGTCAGTTGTCAGTGGCTCGCACGTCGGGCCTTCGTCTTGCTGCCCGCTGCCTACTGCTCCTATTGCGCCACGATCGGAAACGTGGCTTGTCCGCGTCCCGCCGGTCCTTCGTACGTGATCTTCACTTGCCACTCGCCCGCGCCTTCGATGTTTGCGCGACCGCTATAAACACCGGGAGTGTCCGTGGTCGTGAATGTCGCCGCGTCATTCATTTCCGACATCGTTCCCATTTGCGGCATGTGGAACGTCAACGCAACTGCGCCAACGTCAGTCGCCTTGCCTGCGGCGTCGGTGAACGACACTGTGAACTCCGTGTTTCCGTGCTTGAGCACGCCGTCCTTTGTCGCCAGCGAAACTGTCAGGCTATTTCCGGCCGGCGCGCTCTTGATTACCATTCCAGTGGCTGCGCCCTTTGAACCACAGGCAACAACCAATACCGCCAGCCCTATCAAGGCCAATGCAATTGCGAATCTCTTCATTGCTCGAAGTCCTCCTGCAGTGAAATACAAATCAAGAACAGAGAGCACCCGCCAGGAGAGTCTTAGGCAAGCACTCCGTGCGAAATGCGAGTTGCCGCAGCGGTCAAGCTTAGGAATCCTGCCTGTCGCTCGTTTGTGACGGAGAAGAGGATTGAGCAGTCTGCCAATGACAGACGCCTGCGACTCTTTCCTCACTGCTCTTCATGAGAGACAGCGCGGCAGCAAGAAGACACACTACGGCCCTGAAGCTGCTAGATCAGGAGTGCGAGATTAAGAATGTAGGAAGGTTGTGAATGTGCTGAATGAGGTGAGGCTAAACTGACAGACGACGAGAAGCGCGGCGACATCGCGGGCAACGGACCAACTGCTGGATGCACCAGCGTCACGATGGGAGGTGACGCGCTACTTGCGGTCGCGCTTTCGGTTTGTGCCGGCTGCGGGCAGTTGATCGCGCAGCAAAGACGCGCGGTCGCCACCGCGGGCGAATCCACCTGCATCTGCGCCAGCTTGCAGCAATCCATCATGCCGCTCATCTCTTTCGAGTGCAGCGGCACGCCGGCGAGCGCGCTGCCACCGAACGCCAAAACGAGTGCCAAAGCTGAAAGCCGTTTCATCATCGCCAATGAAAACTATATGGAGGAGACGAGTGGTCTGTCAATACCAATAAGACCGAAGTCGCTGAGTCTGGTCCACAGGATCCGCCGACTCGAAACGCGCTTATGGCAACGAATGTGCTGCGCCAAATGCCCCCAACTGGTCTGTTGTCTTCCGATAAATGGAGGATTTGCTAGGCAATACTGCTCATGTCACTGAGAAATTCTCCGCTAGCCGGAAGTTGGTGGTAGTGCGTAGAATGGTTCTCTTCTCGCACGGAAACTGATAGATGAAGGAACACGGTCTCTAGCAAATGGACAGGGTCCACGACACAGACATACCACCCGCGACCGATCAAGCGCTTGATCCGGTGTGTGGCATGACCGTCAACAAACAGTCTGCCGCCGGATCGTTTGAGCATGCTGGCATCAACTACTTCTTTTGCAGCACGCATTGTCTCGACGCGTTCCGTAAAGATCCTAATCAATTCCTCGAGCACCGCAAAGCATTGGTAGGCCTAAGCCGCACGCCCAAGACGAAAGCGAATGAATATACCTGCCCGATGCATCCGGAGATCGTGCGCAACGGGCCCGGCAACTGTCCTATCTGCGGCATGGCGCTCGAACCGCGAACGGTTTCAGTTGATGAAGAACAGAATCCGGAATTGATCGACATGACGCGGCGGTTCTGGATCAGTGTGGTGCTGACCGTGCCGCTGTTTCTGATTGGGATGAGTGATTTTCTGCCGGGGCATCCACTCGAACGAATGCTTTCGATGCAGGCCCTGGGTTGGATCCAACTCGTGCTCGCGACGCCGGTGGTGTTGTGGGGTGGCTGGCCGTTCTTTGTGCGCGCGTGGCAATCGATCGTTACCCGCAGTCTGAACATGTTCACACTGATCGGACTAGGTGTCGCGGTAGCCTTTATCTACAGCCTTGTTGCTAAACTTTTTCCCGGCGCATTTCCCGCATCGTTCCGAGAGATGGGTGTCGTGCCGGTTTATTTCGAAGCCGCAGCGGTGATTACCACTCTGGTGCTGCTCGGGCAGGTGATGGAATTGCGCGCTCGCAGCCGCACCGGCGCGGCAATCAAAGCCTTGCTTGGTCTGGCGCCGAAAACCGCGCGACGCGTTCGAGTAGATGGAATGGAAGAGGACGTGCCGCTCGAAGAGGTGCGCGTTGGTGATCGACTGCGCGTGCGTCCGGGCGAGAAAGTTCCAGTTGATGGGTTGGTTACAGAAGGCGCGAGTGCGATCGACGAATCGATGGTGACGGGCGAATCAATTCCTGTAGAAAAGCACGCGGGTGATCGGGTCATCGGCTCCACCGTAAACGCTACCGGATCTTTTGTGATGCGCGCCGAACGCGTTGGGTCGGAAACTTTGCTCGCGCGCATCGTGCAGATGGTCGCGGAAGCGCAACGCAGCCGCGCGCCGATACAAAAGCTCGCCGATCTGGTCGCCGGTTACTTCGTGCCTATAGTTATCGCTGTCGCGTTGATCACCTTCGTCATCTGGGCCACCGTTGGGCCGCAGCCGCGCCTGGCGCACGCGCTCATCAACGCCGTCGCGGTCTTGATCATTGCCTGTCCTTGCGCGCTCGGCCTGGCGACGCCGATGTCCATCATGGTGGCGATGGGCAAAGGCGCGACCGCGGGCGTGCTTTTCAAAAACGCCGAAGCCATCGAGGTGATGCGCAACGTCGATACACTGGTTGTTGACAAGACGGGAACGCTCACTGAAGGCAAACCCAAACTGGTCACCGTCGTCACGGCGAACGACTGGGCCGAGGCGAAGTTGTTGCGGCTGGCCGCGAGTCTCGAACGCGCGAGCGAGCATCCACTGGCTGCGGCGATTGTCACCGGCGCTGAAGATCGCGGCGTGGAATTAACCAAGACGGAAAGTTTCAACTCGTTAACAGGGAAAGGTGTGCGCGGCAAGATTGATGGACATGCAGTAGCGCTGGGCAATCGTGCATTGCTCGCGGAACTACACGTAGATGGCGGTGACTTAGTAGCGAAAGCGGAAACACTACGCGCCGATGGTCAATCAGTAATGTTCGTCGCGATCGATGGCCGGGTCGCCGGCCTCATCGGCGTCGCTGATCCGATCAAGAGCACGACGGCGGAAGCGATTCGCGAATTGCACGAAGAAGGTCTGAAGATCGTTATGCTCACCGGCGACAGTCACACCACAGCCGAGGCCGTAGCAAAGAAACTCAACCTTGATGAAGTCGTCGCCGAAGTCTTGCCGGATCAAAAAGCCGAAGCGATCAAACGCCTCCAGGCAGATGGCCGCATCGTCGCGATGGCGGGTGACGGCATCAACGACGCGCCGGCCCTGGCCCAGGCGCACGTCGGGATTGCAATGGGCACCGGTACCGATGTCGCGATGGAGAGCGCCGGCGTGACCCTGGTGAAAGGCGACTTGCGCGGCATCCTGCGTGCGCGGCGCTTGAGCCGCGCCACCATGCGCAACATCAAACAAAATCTCTTCTGGGCTTTCGTCTACAACTCAGTCGGTGTGCCAATAGCCGCCGGCATCCTCTATCCCTTCTTCGGCCTGTTGTTAAGTCCCATGCTCGCCGCCGCCGCGATGAGTTTCAGCTCCGTTTCGGTGATCGCAAACGCACTGCGGTTGCGTACAGTTCGCCTGTGACTCTCGGATCGAATGTCGTTTCAGAGCTTGCCCGATCAAAGCCTTCGCGAATTGCCATTCTCAGTTAAATGATATAATTTTGCTATACGCATTTCGGAGGACGCGATGCCCTTAATCAAACCGATTTCAGATCTGAGAAACAAGGCGAACGAAATTTCAGATCTGGCCCACAAATCAAACGAGCCGATCTTCATCACCCGGAACGGCGAGGGTGATCTGGTTGTGATGTCGATCGCTCAATACAGCAAACTTCAGCTTAAGCTGGACCTGTTCAGCAAACTGGCCGTCGCTCAGGCGCAGAAGGCCGCCGGCGACAACGGCCGCACGGTCTCACAGGTGATGAAAGACCTCCGGAAGCGTATTCGTGAGGCCGCCTAAATACAAAGTGCGCCTGCTGCGGATTGCAGAGGACGATTTCACTGAGATCGTAACCTACATTGCTGCCGACCGCCCCGCGTCTGCGGAAACGCTGGCGAACAAGATTGAAAAGAACCTGAATCTGCTCTCGCAGCAGCCACTGCTCGGCCGGGTACCAAAAGAGGAAGAACTCGCTCGACTGGGATATCGCTATCTTGTCGTTCAGAACTATCTCATTTTCTACACCATCGAAAGCCGAACTATCTACGTGCATCGCATCCTTCACGGTGCACGAGATTATTTAAGTCTGTTCTAGCTTTGCCGGACGAAGCCGACGCTCGTTTCGCGGGCAATATCATTGACAGCATCGTGTAGTTGCGAGATTCTGACGCCATACCAAGAATGGTTGGTCCCTTGCTGGTACTCCGATGCTCACTGCCGACTTCGACGTCTTCATAAGTTACAGCCATCACGATGTCGATTGGGTGAAAAACTGGCTGCTTGCCCGCCTCGAATCCGCTGGCTTGCGCGTCTGCATCGATTTTCGAGATTTCGAGCTCGGCGCGCCCAGCATCGTCAACATGGAAAACGCTGTGAAGCGGAGCGCCAAAACACTGCTCGTTCTGACTCCCACCTGGGTGGAGAGGGTTGGACAAGTTTCGAATCTCTGTTGATTCAGACGAAAGATCCTGTTGGTACACGCCGTCGTCTTCTGCCACTCATGCGCGAGAAATGCACGTTACCCGACCGTCTTGGCATCTTTACATATGCAGATTTTACTGATTCGGCAAATTGGGATTCGGAACTCGCTCGCATCATCAACTCCATCCGACCAGCCGCTAAACCACCAGACGACGCTACTATTCAACCGAATCTTGTCCATCCCTACCCGCTGCAAGCGAATTTCACCGGACGTGTGGATGAACGCAAAGAGCTGACGGCGTGGCTTGCCGATGATGGGCATCCCATCTGCATGCTAGTTGCGATGGGCGGAATGGGCAAGTCAGCGCTCGCTTGGTACTGGGTGAAGAATGATGTTCTTCCATCATCAGACGCGAAGCTGGACGGCGTGATGTGGTGGTCGTTCTACGAGGGCGAAGTTTCATTCGCCAAGTTCGTTGACGAGGCATTGAAGTATGTCAGCGGTCAAGAAATTGACGTAGAGCGTTTGCCGACAACCTACGACCGCGCGCAGGAATTGCGAAAACGGTTGCAGAATAAACGCGTGCTTTTTGTACTCGATGGATTCGAGCGTCAACTGCGCGATTACGCGAGCCTCGATGCCGTATACAAGTCCGACGAAAGAGCTGAATTGCCACGTGAGGCCCGCTCTTGTGTCGATCCAATTACGTCGCGCTTGCTCCGTGACATCGCGTCCGTGACGACTCGCTCGAAAGTACTGCTCACGTCACGGCTGCCGGTAAGCGATCTTGAAGATCGTGCCGGCGATGCGTTGGCGGGCGTGCTCGAGCGCGAATTGAAAGAGTTGTCACGTGAAGACGCAATAACGTTTATGCGCGCGCAAGGGGTGACGAAAGGGACCTCTTCCGAGATTGCCAACGTGTGCGATGCGTACGGCAACCATCCCCTGAGTCTGCGCCTGCTTTCGGCACTGATCGCGCGCGACACGCGATCGCCGGGCGACATAGCCGCCGCGCCCCGCCACGATGTTCACGCCGACCTAGTCCAGCGCCAGCATCACATTCTCGAACTGTCATATAATGCAGTCCCGAAAAGAGAACGCGCGCTCCTCTCACGCATCGCTGCGTTTCGCGGTCCGATTGCCTACGACGCGCTCACGATTTTCAACACGCTCGGCAACGAAGCAGGATTCGAAGCAGCGCTGGATGATTTACGGGTGCGCGGGCTCTTGCAGCGCGACACTGCGCACAACCGCTACGACCTGCACCCCATCGTGCGGCACTATGCCTCCACCGCCTGACCGACAAGACGGGCGTCCACACCCGCCTGCGCGATTACTTCGCAACAATTCCGGTGCCTGATCAGAACAAGGTGCAGAGCATTGAAGACCTTGCGCCCGTCATCGAACTCTACCTCCATACCACCCGCGCAGGGCGCTATGACGAGGCTCGACAATTGTTACGTGACCGACTTGCCTCGGCACTGCACTATCGCTTGGGTGCTTACCAAACGCTTATCGAACTCCTGCGAGCGCTCTTTCCCGACGGTGAAGACTGCGCCCCTCGACTAAAGGAAGAAAGCAACCAGGCATGGACGCTGGCCTTACTGGCGAATTCATACAGTTTCTTAGGTCAGTCTCGACGCGCCGTGTCCCTGTTTGAACGCCAGAATGCACTCCAAGAAAAGGCAGACAGTAAGCAGAACCTCGCTACTGGCCTCGGGAATATCGCCGACGACGAAATAAAACTTGGCAAACTGGCAACTGCTGAAAGGAATCTGCAGTGGGATATTGACTTGTGCCGCGAGGTCAAGAACGAATTTTATGAAGCTATGGGACGTACCGAATTAGGGCAGCTGATGATTTTTCGCGGCGCCTTTGAAGAAGCGTCCCAGGAATTAGATACGGCCTTGGGATTGTTTCAAAAGCACGACGCAACGCAGGCCATTTGCGTAGTCTGGTCTTACTATGCCCTGCGCTCGTTGCTGATGAGTGATCCTGTAACCGCGCGGCAGGCAGCGTTACAAGCGCACAGCATCGCGACAAGTCGGCAAAACGAACACGACCTCGTCCGCGCCGAATGGCTGTTGGGCGCGACGCGGGTGATGGAAGGCAAAGACCCGAATGCCGCCGCCACACACCTCACAGACGCGCTCACGAGCTGCCGCCGCATCAATCTCGTGGAATTCGAGCCGGACATTTTGCTCGCGTGGGCGCGTTGGCATCGTGCGCGAGGGAACGCGCGGGAAGCACAAGCCCACGCGGAAGAAGCGCTCGTCATCGCTGACCGCTGTGAGTATCGCCTGAAGCAAGCGGAGATTCACAATTTTCTAGCGCGCGTCGTGCTGGACGCAGGTGATCGCGCAACGGCGCGCGAGCACGCGGAGATTGCGAAAGAGCGCGCGTGGTGTGATGGTCCGCCGCACTGCTACAAGCCCGCGCTGGACGAGGCGGAAGCGATGTTGAAGGAGTTGGGCGCAAAGGAATAGAAGTCAGGACAATGAAGGTGGGCCTCACGTGGTTTCGCGGTGCATCTATCGTCGCCGTCCCGTAGAGACGAAATGTTTATAGCCACGCGCACCAAACCTTACTTGCTCCTGAGCCCATTTATGGGCGACAGAAGCCGCACACTTCGCTCCTCTGGAGCTTATGACAAACCAATTGAGTCTGTTGCTATAAACATTTCGCCACTACGTGGCTGTCGCGGGCCCGGTGCTGGAACGCCAGGCCCGCACTTTCGCGCAACTAGACACGCATAAAGCTCAATCAAATCTCAGCCCTCTACTCGGGCCAGATTGCGTTGAGCAGCGCGGCCAGCCGATATCCTCCCCAGGCAACTCGCTGGCGGGCGACCTTAG